>SOER01000019.1 GCA_021646405.1 Candidatus Loosdrechtia aerotolerans | reverse complement strand
AAGAATCACTCCCCGGCATACCTTTTCCTTTCTTTTCTGAAGGTTTTTACCGGGTAGATTAATCTATCCTTCTAAAAAATCAATTAAATTTTATCTCCTCTTTGAAAAACCTCTTGAATGTCAGATATATGAAGCAGGAATATGTTTATGAAGAAATGCAGTTCGAATACGATACCTTAGATGAATATGGAAAACAATATAGAAGACTCCGTTTAAGGCATTTTACATTACCAGCCGTAGGAAATTTCTTTATTCAAATTGGCAACATTCAAGACGCTTTAATTGTTTCTAAAAACGTATTAAATCAACAATTTTCAGGAGGTTGGGGACCATCTAAAAATGAGCTTACTATGTGGGCTACTCAGCAAGCCCTTGAATTCATAGAAAATGTAAGGATAGATATTCTTCCTGATATAACCAATTTTCAATACCTTTCAGCACTACTTAGAAAAATTCCCTTTTCTCTTTTTAAATTAATTGTAACTATTTTGGGGATCGGATTTATTGTGCTGTTCCTTATAGTACCTGAATATAGGGTTAATCTCATTGTGGGGATATTTTTGATGACCGTTCCATGGTTTTTTAAACGTCTTAAACTTTTTGAATTATTTTAGAAATTCTCCGCAACTGCTCAGGTTCAGGGTTCAAGGTTAACGGTTTAAGGATCAGGTAAGGAGCAAGATTGACCGCTCTGTGCTCTCCATAAACCTCCAAACAGATATTTTTGACAGGTAATGCTCTACCCTACTTGGCTTTTAACTCTGAACCTTGAACCTGAATAGTTACAAAAGAAATGAAAATATTCTTGAAATACCTTATACATTAAATCTAAAATGCACAATATCCCCGTCTTTTACAACGTATTCCTTTCCTTCCAGTCTCAAGAGCCCTCGTTCTTTGATCTTCTGTTCAGAACCAAGGGTAATAAGGTCATGATAATTGTAGGTTTCTGCACAGATAAAACCACGTTCAAAATCGGAGTGAATGACACCGGCAGCCTGAGGTGCTTTTGTCCCTTGTTTAATCGTCCATGCCTTCACCTCCTTTGGACCCGCAGTAAAATACGTAATCAAACCTAACAAATTGTACGTCTCCCGTATTAATTTTTCCAATCCGGACTCTTCCATGCCCATTTCTTCATAATATGCTTTCCTTTCGGAGGGCTCCATTTGGGCGATCTCAGACTCGATATCTCCTGAAATGATTACGTACTTTGAATTCTCTTTCGCTGAGTATTCTATTACGCTGTTTATGTACTGCTTATCTTTTTCAAAATCATAAGCGTTAATAACATAGAGCACAGGCTTTACCGTCATTAAATGTAAATCATCGATGTGTCTTTTCTCTTCATCAGTCAGTTCCTGTAACCTTACCGGTGTATTATTATTCAAATCACCCTGAACCTTTTTTAGCGTAGCAACTGAAGCGATGGCATTTTTATCGCCTGTCTTTACCAGTTTTTCATTCTTTATCAGCCGTTTCTCAATTGTCTCTATGTCGGCAAGGATCAATTCCGTATTAATGATTTCAATATCCCGTACCGGATGTATTTCTCCCTCAACATGCGTAACATCGCTTTTTTCAAAGCAACGCACCACATGTAAAATAGCATTAACGTTTTTAATATGACCCAGGAATTGATTTCCTAACCCTTCACCTTTGCTGGCACCTTTCACCAGGCCGGCAATATCGACAAATTCAACGGTTGTTGGAATAATTTTTTTTGTAGGAATAATTCCGGCTATTGTATAGAGGCGTTCGTCTGGTACGGTGACAATGCCTACATTGGGATCAATGGTACAAAAAGGATAATTTGCTGAGGCAGCTTTCGCTGACGTTAATGCATTAAAGATTGTGGATTTTCCTACGTTTGGCAATCCAACAATACCGCAGTTTAAACTCATAGTGGAAAACTTCTCCCTTTTTCAAAAAATTATACGTATTTTTTATTATGTACGTTCAGGAATACGCTTATCTGGTAATCTGTTATACCATACAACAAAAAGTTCTTCCTGGAAGATAAGTTACATGATCTGTTTTTTGTCTGGGGGTGTGTCCTTTAGATTTGGTAGCGGTGGAGGGAATCGAACCCCCGACACGCGGCTTATGAGTCCGCTGCTCTGCCGACTGAGCTACACCGCCATAAATCTTCGAAATGTGGCACTTTTAAAACGATATACCAGATATTTATAATAATTACATCAAAAGGATAACAATTCTGATAAATATTTTCAAGGATATTCCCGCACTTTTCACAAGTATTGTAACAGGTGAATAGATCATAATATAGTACAGAAAAATAAAAGGTTATTTTGCTAAAATTCAATGAATTTAGGCTTGACAAATATTTTGTAAAATGCTACCATTTGGCTTAGTAAATAAAAATCATAACATAGTAACATTTTATAGTGGTTGATGACGAAATTGTCCAGCCTAAAGTTAGCAAAGAACTAAGCTAACCTTCCCCTGTGCGTATTATTCTAGTATGTCTAAATTTGAAATGTAACATTACAGAACCTCGTTAGCATTTTTTTCGGTACTGCATTTTCCACAGTAAAGAAATAGAGTATAAATAATAAATTGTAGGGTATATCACCTCTTTAATTAGTTCTTGCCTGGCAATCACATGTCTTATCTAAAAAATGTTTCTAAATAAATCTTATTGTGCGAAAGGTTTTTGACATAACCTTATAGTGTATATCACCATCCTGGAATGCCAGAACGATTCTTTATTATAGATGGACATTCGCATTGCTATCAAGCATATTATGCTATCACAGCAAAGCTTACGACACCCGATGGGAAACCCGTAAATGCGGTATACGGATTTACAAGGATGTTACAAAGGCTGCTCAGGGAGTACCGTCCTGAGTATATCGCGATGGTATTTGATACAAAATGTGCCACTCACAGACATAAAAGTTATCAAGAATACAAGGCAAACCGTAAGTCGACACCTGATGAATTACAGATACAAATTCCGCTCATTTACAGAATAACAAGGGCGTATCATATTCCTATTTATGCTGCCAAAGGATATGAAGCAGATGATGTAATTTGTTCAATGGTAAAAATATTATCGGGTAAAGGTGTTGAGACTGTTATTATATCTTTGGATAAAGATATGGAACAATTATTAAGTCCGCACGTAAAGATACTTAACATAAAGAAAAACATGGTAATTGATCAGGAAATCCTTTTCAAAGAAAAGGGCATACGTCCTGACCAGGTAATAGATGTCCTGGCGCTTTCAGGGGACCATGCAGATAACGTACCCGGAGTCCCGGGAATTGGGAATAAGACAGCACAAGAGCTTATCCGAAAATGGGGATCGCTGGAATCTGTTTTGAATAATATTGATCATATTTCCGGAAAAAAGAGGCAGGAAAACCTGGGGCTATTTGCAGACCAGGCCAAATTCTCCCGGGAATTGTTGAGGCTGCACCCCGATGTTCCTATCCAGATAGATATGGACGCCTGCAGGTTTCATATGAATGAAAGTGTAAAATTAAAAAACTTATTTCGGGAATTTGGTTTTACCTCGCTCCTGACAGACATGGTTGCAACTGCAAAGACAGAGGAGACACAGTATTACCTTATACGTACCGATGAAGAGTTTGGCAAATTCCTTGAACAATTGAAAAAACAGAAGGTGTTTGCTATAGATTTGGAAACAACAAGCGTTCATCCTCTCAAAGCCCGGATTGTTGGTATTTCTTTTTCCTGGCAGGCAAAGGAGGCCTATTACATACCCCTGCTGGCACCTGAGGGTACTGAGCATTTGGATGCGCATGCAGTACTGCCAGAAATTCGAACAGTTTTGGAAGATAAGAATGTTAAGAAAGTCGGACAGAATATCAAATATGATCTGCTTGTACTGAAAGCGAACGCTATTCAATTACAGGGAATTGTATTTGATTCTATGATAGCCTCATACCTTCTTAACTCGGTTAAGAGAAATCATAACCTGGATGATATAGCCTTTGAATATCTTTCGTACAAAGCAATACCCATTTCAGAACTCATTGGTTCCGGTAAAGAGCAAATCACTATGGACCAGGTAGAGGTTCATAAGGTTTGTCAGTATGCCTGTCAGGATGCCGACATTACCTTCCGGCTTGCCGGACTCATGGAACCTCTCCTGAAAAAAGAAGGATTATGGCACTTATTCCAGACGGTAGAGATTCCTTTAATCTATGTTTTGGCTGAGATGGAATGGAATGGAATATGTATAAATACGTGTGTTCTGAAAGATATGTTTCATGAGTTAACGGCAAAACTGCAGCAATTTGAAAAAGAGATCTATGCTGCAGCAGATTATGAATTTAATATTGATTCACCCAAGCAACTGAGAGAGGTTCTTTTTGAAAAGCTTGAGTTACCGCAGATGAGGCGTACAAAGACTGGCTTATCGACCGATGCAAATGTCCTTGCTGCCCTTGCATGGCATCATCCGTTACCAAAACTGGTATTGGAGTACCGGCAGCTTACTAAATTAAAAAATACGTATGTTGATGCCTTGCCGGATATGATAAATCCTGCTACCGGCCAGGTACATACAACGTTTAATCAAACGGTAACTGCAACAGGGCGACTCAGCAGCAGCGAGCCGAACCTTCAGAATATTCCTATCCGGACAGATATCGGACGACAAATCCGGAGTGCGTTTGTTCCCTGTGATAAGGACGCCGTGTTCCTGTCTGCTGATTATTCTCAAATTGAATTGCGTGTTCTTGCTCATTTTTCGGAAGATGCGGCTTTAATAACGGCATTTCAACAGGATAAGGATATCCATGCTTCTGTTGCTTCTACCATTTACA
The DNA here is from genome assembly GCA_021646405.1 of Candidatus Loosdrechtia aerotolerans. Lineage (GTDB taxonomy): Bacteria > Planctomycetota > Brocadiia > Brocadiales > Brocadiaceae > Loosdrechtia > Loosdrechtia aerotolerans. Next base: position 48,164 of record SOER01000019.1, on the reverse strand, counting down.
ATGTTCCGATAGAACAGGTAACTCCGGAAATGAGGAGAAATGCAAAGGTGGTGAATTTTGGTATTGTTTATGGGCTGAATGAATACGGATTGTCGAGAGATACAGGGTTATCAATAAAAGAGGCCCAGGAGTTTATTCATGCCTATTTTCATTTGTATCATGGTGTCAGGAGGTTTAAGGACAGGGCTGTAGAGGAGGCAAAGGCCTGCGGATATGTAAAAACACTCTTTCGTAGAAAACGATTTATACCTGATATTAATTCAAAAAACGCAAAACGGAGAAACCTCGCAGAACGCATTGCCGTAAATACCATTATTCAGGGTTCTGCGGCTGATTTAATAAAAGTTGCGATGAATAGAATACATGCGGAGTTGAAGACAGGGGCATATGAGGCGAAGATGCTGCTCCAGATACACGACGAGCTCCTCTTCGAAGTTAACAAGCATACATTAGCACGTACAAAATCTATGGTTCAGGAAAAAATGAGCAGTGCAGTTATACTAAATGTTCCGATTAAAGTAAACATGAAAACAGGAAAAAACTGGATGGAAACGGAATGAGCTTTCAACTGAAAATTATCGGTATAACGGGTGGTATATCGAGCGGAAAAAGTACCGTAGGACGCCTGTTTGCATCGTTGGGTGCAGAATATATCGATGCCGATGAGATGTGTCACAAGCTTATCCTCCGTAAGGAATATAGAGATAAAATTATAGAAAAGTTTGGAACTACTGTCCAGGATATCCGTAATAGGATCGATCGCTCCAGGCTTGCTGAAGTCGTCTTCCGGGACAAAACTCGCCTGGATGAACTCTGTAATATCTTACATCCTCCTGTTATTGAACAGATAAAATCAAAAATTGATACCATAGAAAAGCAAGGAAGGCGAAGAGCTGTTGTTATTGATGCTGCATTGTTAGAGGAATCTGATCTCTCCCTCTTATGTGATTTTATTGTTTTTGTAAATACAGGGAAAGACCAGCGAACAGCGAGGAGTCAGGTCGGGCGGCGATGGGAGAAGGGGGAATTAGAAAAGAGAGAACATTTTCAAATGTCCATCGAGGAGAAGAAAAAAAGGGCTGATTATATTATTGATAACAACTTTACCATAGAGAACACATCTCGGCAAGTGAGAGAATTTTGGAAACATTATATAGAAGAAAATTAGTTTTACCTTAAGGAGGGAAATTACATGGCACCAATAAATGGTAAAAGAGGATCTACTGTCATAGATCAAGAAAAAGAAACAAATGAGAAATATGAAGAAATCAAACGGGGAGAAATGCATATTACTGAACTGCAGAAGATGACGATTAAGGAATTACAAGATGCAGCTAAAAAAGAGGGTATCAGGGACTACACGGGATTGAAAAAACAAGACCTGATCTTTAAGATCCTTAAAGAAAGGGTGAACCAAAATGGTCTTATGTACGGAGAGGGGGTAGTAGAAGTACTTCCGGAAGGTTTTGGGTTTTTACGGTCGCCGGATTATAATTATCTTCCCTGCCCGGATGATATCTATATTTCTCCATCACAAATCCGCCGGTTTGGTATAAGAACAGGCGCTATCGTATCGGGTCAAATCAGGCCGCCAAAGGATAATGAGAGATACTTTGCCCTGTTACGGGTAGAGGCTATTAATTTTGAAAATCCGGAAATTATGGGAGATAAGGTCGTTTTTGATGATCTGACCCCTCTACATCCTACAGAGAGGCTCTTTCTGGAAAAAGATGCTATAGAATTAGAGACGAGAATCATGGATTTGGTTACCCCGATCGGAAAGGGTCAGAGAGGACTTATTGTGGCGCCCCCGCGTACCGGTAAGACGGTGCTGCTGCAAAAGATCGCCAATAGCATTCGAAAAAACCATCCTGAAGTTTACCTTATCATCCTCCTGATTGATGAGAGGCCGGAAGAGGTAACCGATATGGATCGGTCCGTTGATGCTGAAGTTATTGGCTCTACCTTTGATGAACCTGCAAGCCGGCACATACAGGTAGCCGAGATGGTGATTGAGAAGGCGAAGAGGATGGTAGAATATGACAGGGATGTTGTTGTTTTACTTGACTCTATCACACGATTGGCGCGGGCATACAATACCGAAGTTCCCCACAGCGGGAAGATCCTTTCCGGTGGTGTAGACGCAAGTGCACTCCAAAAACCGAAAAGATTTTTTGGTGCAGCGAGAAACATTGAGGAGGGCGGTAGTCTTACCATTATTGCAACAGCATTAATTGATACGGGAAGCAGAATGGATGAGGTGATCTTTGAGGAATTTAAAGGTACTGGCAATATGGAATTACATTTAGACAGAAAATTAGCAGACCGCAGGTTATTTCCTGCCATTGATATTACCCGTTCCGGTACCCGAAAGGAAGAACTCATCGTAAACCCGGAAGAGCTTAAGCGTATGTGGGTGCTGAGAAAGGTACTGAATGAAATGAATCCGATAGAGGCTATGGAATTACTGAAAAATAGGTTGGCCAAATCAAAGACCAATGCTGAGTTTCTTATGACAATGAACATTACCTAATCATTGTATGCTATTTCTTCATGATGAAAAGGAGAGGGTAAAGGTCTTGCGGTATTCGGGTCTAATTCGTGTGTGTTTTTCCCGAGGAGGTCAGATTATCTTTTGATCTTTTTCCCTCAATGTAGATCATAAGGATGGTTATGTCGGCAGGTGAGACCCCCGAAATACGAAAGGCCTGCCCGAGAGAAACGGGACGAATATGGGATAGTTTTTGGCGTGCTTCCTTCCGTAACTCAGCAATAGTATTGTAATCAAGCCAAGAGGGTATTTTAAAATCTTCCATCTTTTTAAACTTCTCGATCTGAATTTCCTGGCGTTCTATGTACCCTTTATATTTTACTTCAATTTCTATTTGCTCTTGTGTTTCCTTTATGATCTGCCTTCGATTGATTTCCGGGTCGATGGCAAGGAGGTGACTGAACGTCACATCCGGACGGCTCAAGACCTTTGTTAAGGTATCAGGACCTATCATTTTTTTGTCCATATAAGAAAGAACCTCCCTTATTGTACGTTCTTTTTCCCGCAGCTTGTTCCATTGCTGTTCAGAAATAAGCCCGTACCGATATCCATATTTCGATAATCTTCTGTCTGCGTTATCCTGACGTAAAAGAAGCCGGTACTCAGCACGGGAAGTAAACATCCGGTAAGGTTCTTGAGTACCCTTTGTGACAAGGTCGTCGATCAGGACACCGATGTATGCTTCTGAACGATTCAAGACAAAGGGCTCTTTTCCCTGTACTGTTAACGCAGCATTGATACCCGCTATAATTCCCTGGGCGGCAGCCTCTTCATAGCCAGAAGTTCCATTAATCTGGCCTGCGTGGAAAAGATTTTTTATCCGTTTCGTTTCCAGAGATGGAAGGAGTTGTGTAGGCGGTATAAAATCATATTCAATAGCATATCCATAGCGAATAATCTCCGTCGATTCCAGGCCGGCGATAGAATGAACGAGTGCTTCCTGAACATCATGAGGCATACTGGTAGAAATTCCGTTACAATAAACCTCGTGTGTATTCAGACCTTCTGGCTCAAGGAATATCTGATGTTGATCCTTCTCTGAAAAGCGCACAATCTTATCTTCTAATGAGGGACAATACCGTGGTCCGACAGACGTAATTTGTCCCGTATAAAGCGGCGCGCGGTTCAGATTGGACAGAATAATTTTACGGGTAGTGGAATTCGTATAGGTAATATAACAGGGGACTTGAGGACGAAGGATCCTTCCGGTAGAATACGAGAAAGGCCTCGGATCATCATCTCCATGCTGTGGCGTGAGTATTTTATAATTAATAGTGCGGCCATTCAGACGCGGGGATGTCCCTGTTTTAAGACGTCCTACTTCAAAGCCTGCTGCCCGTAAAGAATCTGATAACTTTTCAGAAGAAAGTTCTCCATTCCGGCCGCCGGAGGTACTGAATCCACCGATATGAATACGACCTTTGAGAAATGTACCTGTAGTAAGGATAACAGCTTTTGCCTTATATGGTATACCACTCTGACCGATGAGCCCCGTTACCTTTTTATCTTCAATAATAAGACCATCAGTAATCTCCTGCCGGAGCGAGAGATTGCTTTGGTCTTCTAATCTCTTTTTCATCAGAAATTGATAAGCTTTTTTATCGGCCTGAGCACGCGGAGAGTGTACGGCAGGACCCTTCTTTGTGTTAAGCATTCGGAACTGGATGCCTGTTTCATCAATCACCCTTGCCATCTCACCACCAAGGGCATCGATCTCACGGACCAATTGACCTTTCGCCAATCCGCCAATGGCAGGATTACATGACATCTGTGCAACCGTATCCAGGTTCATAGTAAGCAGCGCAGTTCTCATTCCCATGCGTGCAGATGCAAGAGCAGCTTCACATCCTGCATGCCCGGCACCTACTACGATTACATCAAAATCTCTGTCCATAGTCTCTTATCTCGCATGTCCAACAAATCGTGTTTCCCGGATAACGGTAACGATGACCTCTCCCGGATATTCCAACTGATTTTCAATTTCCTTAGAAATATCATAGCACATTTTTGCCGCAATCTTATCGTTTACTTTATCGGGGCACACCATTACGCGTATTTCTCTTCCTGCCTGAATAGCGTATGCACTTTCGACACCGGTAAAAGAAGTTGCGATTCCTTCGAGTTTTTCAAGCCGTTTGATGTACTTCTCAAGAGTCTCTCTTCTCGCACCCGGTCTTCCGGCGGAAATAGCATCGGCCGCACTTACCAGTACTGTGTAGATAGATTCGATTGGTATTTCTTCATGATGGCCGGCAATTGCATTAATAACCTCGGGTTTTTCGTCGTAGCGTTTTGCAAGGTCTGCACCTGCTGTGGCATGTGTACCCTCCATTTCAGGACCGATAGCCTTGCCAATATCATGGAAAAGGCCGCATCGTTTTGCTAATGGAACATCTAACTTTAACTCACCTGCAATAATACCCATGAGATTACTAACCTCAATTGAGTGTTGCAGTTGGTTTTGTCCGTAACTCGTTCTATATTTCAATCTCCCCAGTAGTTTGATTATTTCCGGATGAACATTATGAATGCCCAGGTCAAAACAGGTCTGTTTTCCCGTTTCCTGAATAACCTGTTCAATTTCCTTTTCTGTTTCCTTAACAACCTCTTCGATATGGGCAGGGTGAATCCTTCCGTCAAGAATCAGTTTTTCCATTGACTGCCTTGCTATTTCACGACGAACACTATCAAATCCGGAAAGAACAATTACTCCCGGGGTATCATCTACGATAACATCAATCCCCGTTGCTTTCTCAAAAGCACGAATATTTCTGCCCTCACGTCCGATGATGCGTCCCTTCATCTCATTATTCGGAAGTTCGATAGAACTTACAATGTTTTCAGCTGTATGAGTTGCAGCACACCGTTGAATTGCCGTGCTGATTAAGGACATAGCGATCTGTTCTGCACTTTCTTTTGCTTCTGTTACCTTCTTTGAAATTAATTCAGAACATTTGATATCGAGTTCTTTTTCCAGTCGGCTTAATAAAAGCCTTTCAGCTTCTTCCTTCGATAATCCGGAAATTTTAAGGAGTGCTCTATTCTCTTCTTCTATGATTCTTTCGAGTTCTGCTTTCTTTTCGTCTAATTTTTTTTCTTTTAAAGTGAGGTTGGCTGAGAAGGTGTCAATATATCTTTCTTTCTTTGTCAACAACTCCATCTTACGTTCCAGATTGTCTTCTCTTTTGCTTAACCTTTTTTCTTGCTGCCTTAACTCTATCTTCGTTTCCTGGGTCTCTTTTTCAAAAGCCTCTCTGTGCTGGTACAGTTCGGCTTTTATTGCTAATTCAGATTCCTTTTTAATCTTTTCCGCCTCCCGCTGTGCTTCTTCAACAAGATTTTGTATTCTCTTCTCACTGGCTGATTGTTTCCTCCTGGATATGATAACACAAACGAAATAGCCAAGGAGAATAGCCACAGGAAGAAGGATGTACCCAAGTAATTGAAATATTTGCATTTTTAGTTTATGAGCTAATTACAAACTCATCCTCCAGAAATAAACGATAAAAACCTCAGTAGTGTAGGTGATAATTAAAAATGAAGACTGAGAAAAATGAAAATAGATGAGACTTTTGGATGAAACATGACCTAAGTGATATGTAGATTTGAGCAGAATAGAAATGAATAATAAGACCTTTAACAAAACTTCCTGAAAGGAATTGTATCTTTAAAATACAATCATTATACTAGAAAACAAGATAAGCGGGAATACCCCACTGTTGCCCCACTGGTATCCATTTGATTTTTGTATAGTGTAAAACGCAAACAAAATTCATCTCATTTCGTTATAAAAATTTCTTCTTTCAAATCTTCTTATGGCAATATGGCTATCACACCGATAACCATAAACTAAGATAGTACTTCAACAACACAAAATAACGTCCTGTCTGAAGGTAAAGCACAATTTCACCACCATGTTACTTATTCATTTCTACAGTCTCTTTTTCCTGAACAACTAACCTCTAACAACATTCTCTTAGGCCGAAACTAACATTTCCATCTGTATTAAATGTATAGACTATTCAGTTCACAAATAGTGATTTTCAGATATAATTTTTATAGAGATTTGCTGAGAAGGTATTGAGAATCCTGGTAAAATATATTAACATTCAAAACGCATAAATTTTAAACTATATTTTTAATTAAGTCAAGCTATTTCGTATCTGTATATTGTTAAAGTACTTAAGTAAATATTGGTGTGGGAGCGGTTTTTTCTTTTCGTTGTTTTATTTATTGCCTTGACGCTTGACAACCTATTTATCGTTAAGTATAATTCAGTTCCTTAATTCTTAATTGAAAAGGGATTTTAATTGAGTTTTAGGCTCATCTACAGAAAGATTGCTTTGATAATTAGGGAGAACGGACATGAGAGTTGAAGTGGAATTACCAGAAGTAGAAGATAATGGTGACGAAGCAACTGTTTCTTTTTGGTATGTAGAAGAAGATGAAGAAGTTGAAGAGGGTGAAGACCTCGTTGAAATGATTACAGAAAAAACAACATTCAATGTTACTGCCCCTGTATCAGGAAGGTTGGTTGAGATACTTGCCCAGGAAGGTGATGCTGTAAAAGTAGGTGATATCGTGGCAATACTTGAGACCGAAGAGGAGGAAGAAGAAGAGGAAGAAGAGGAGGAAGAAGAAGAAGAGTATGATTATGACGAGGAATAACATAACCTCTTTAATGAATTGTAAGGGTAATATGGTATTACTGCCACTCCTTTTACCGCTATTATACGATGTATCCTAATCAAAGTTCTTCATGTCTTTTAAAGTAGTATCTTGCCAGAATCAAACTGTTAAGCTATTTCAGAATGCTATCACAAACAAGCGTTTAGCACACGCTTATATTTTTACTGGTCAAGAGGGGATTGGTAAGGTACTCTTTTCTAAAGAATTAGCAAAAGCGATTTTTTGCCAACATCCCGGTAGAGATGCATGTGATACCTGCTATCACTGTCAGAGAATCGAAAACAACGCTTTCTCCGACCTGCTTTTTATACTTCCTGAAAAAAATAGCAGGATAATCAAGATAGAACAACTAAAGTATCTCCAGGAATTTTTGAATGTAAGGCCTCTGGAATCGAAACAGAAGATGGTAATCATTCAATCGGCAGACAAGATGAATGAGGAGGCATCTAATTGCCTGTTAAAAACCCTTGAGGAGCCGCCTCTCTATGCAATTATCATACTTATTGTAACCTCACTAGATGCTGTTAAAGATACAATTCGGTCCCGGTGTCAAATAGTAAGATTCTCACCTTTAACATTTGATAGTATCAAAGAAATTCTGATACATCGTTTCCACGTGGATTGTAATCAGGCAGAGCAGATAGCTTCTCTGTCTAATGGCAGTATGGAAAGGGCTGCGTTACTCTGTGATACACATGTCCTTGAAAAGAGAAACTGGCTTATTGACCGCCTTTTGAGATTAGAATGCGATGATAACCTAACCTTTTCTAAAGAATTATTGAATGAATGGCATATTCAGGACTTAGAAGTATTAGAGGAAAAACGAGTACTGGTAAAAGAGCTTTTGCTCTCGTTTCTTCTGTATTATCGTGACCTATTGGTATGTAAATCAGGAGGGTACGAACTCTATTACAGAGATTGGAAGGATGCCCTGGTGCTCAAGAGTAATTCCCTGTCAGATGACGTATTATTCCGTATTGTACCGGTAATCAAAACATCGTTTGAATATCTCGACCACAACGCCAATATTACTTTATTAATTGAAAACATGGTGACAAAAATACTCCACCTTCAGCGGGGGGTATTTTCGGTGTGATATTTATTATGGAATGGAGCGGGCGAGGGGAATCGAACCCCCATACCCAGCTTGGGAAGCTGGTATTCTGCCACTGAATTACGCCCGCATTATATTTCTATCGTAGATAATTTTAACTTCTCCGAATCCTGCCCTGGTTTGTCTTTACCAGGGGATAGGGTTCCATGATCCTCATAAGCCTCAGGTGTTAGCCCTGGCCCGTTTTTATTACAGAGGAAGCCCTGGTACGTATTTCTGTACTCAAATTCCCGGGTAATACCTGATGTAATAGAGGCCTTGCTGGCCTTCCATGTCGGTGATATAAGGAAATCGCCGTGGGTATCACCTACCAATCTTTGTACTGTAACATCTGATGGTATACGTTCCAGAAAATCAACAGTAAGCTTGGTATACGTATTCACGTCCATTGTTTGTATCCTGCCCTCAAAATATTCTTTGGCCAGTACGGTATTTTTAGCTACATATAAGTGATGAAGCTTAATCCCCTGGATACCCAAACGCGCAATAGCCCCGGCTGTTTCCATCATATCGTTTCTTGTTTCACCAGGCAAGCCTAAGATAACATGAACACATATGTGTATGCAAGTTTTTTTTGTGCGATGTATGGCATCTAAAAATACTTTATAGTTATGTCCTCTGTTTACACGCCGTAACGTTGTATCGTGTATAGACTGGAGTCCGTATTCAATCCATACGTGGTATTTGTGTGTGTAAGTATTGATAAGGTTTAAAATATCATCTGTTACACAATCAGGCCGTGTTCCGATAGAGATTCCTATCACATCTTTATCTGATAACGCTTCTTCGTAGTATGATCTCAGGGTATCGATATCTGCATACGTATTGGTAAAAGACTGGAAATAGGCAATAAACTTTTCCGCGCCGTATCTTTTTCTGTGAAACTCCTTGCCCTTCTCTATTTGCTCTTTTATGGAAAAATATGGCCCCTTAACATTTGGGCTAAAACTTTCATTGATACAGTAGGTACAGCCACCCGTCCCGGCACGTCCGTCACGATTCGGGCATGTGAAACCGGCGTGGAGCGGTATTTTATACACCTTATAAGGAAACTGCTCTTTCAAATATTCACGAAACGGGAAAAATCTATATTTCCGCAAATATGGTTTTTGTTGAAATGGTACTTCTGCGTTTCTCATAACGAGTAATGTAACAGGAATACGGGAAATTATCAATTACAAAACCGGAAGTTCCATTTTACCTGTTCTGCTATTTCATGAAGTTTTTCAGCATTATGCCCTTGGATGCGTTTTATCGTATACCTGTTTCAGCCGTTCTGTAGTTACGTGGGTATAGATTTGAGTGGTCGAGAGATTTGCATGACCAAGAAGCTCCTGTACGGATCGCAGATCGGCGCCATTATCTAAGAGATGTGTTGCAAAACTATGACGAAAGGTATGGGGGGAGATCCTTTTGCTTAGACCGGCTTTTTTTACATATTTATCTAACATCCTGGCTACACTGCGGTCTGTAAGGCGCCCTCCGCGGTTATTTAAAAACAAGGCCTTGTTATCTGTATCTTTCCTTTTCTTTAGATATGATTGTATAGCCTGTAAGGCATGATTTCCGATAGGCATCAAGCGTTCCTTCTTTCCTTTTCCCCTTACTTTAACAGATCCATTGAGGAAGTCTATGTCTGTAACATCGATTCCTACCAGCTCACTTACCCGTATGCCGGTACTATATAACGTTTCCATGATAGCCCTGTCACGGACGCTTAAAGGAGAATCCAGGTCAGGCTGATTTAAAAGCACTTCGGTATCATTGACACTCATAAATTCCGGAAGCTTTTTATCCAGTTTTGGCGTCCGCATATCCTCTATAGGGTTATATTCCAGGACACCCTCACGGCAGAGGAATTTATAAAGGGACCGGATTGATATCAATTTTCTTGAAATGGTAGCCTTTGAATAATCCTGTCCTTTTAAAAAGGCGAGAAATTTTCTTAACAATAAACGGGTAATACCTCCGAGATCATTGCATCTCTCACCTACGAGAAATGAAAGATACTGATTAAGATCATTCTGATATGCCCGAATAGTCTGTGGCGAAAAATTTTTATCATGCTCAATATGTGAGAGATATTTATTGATGTGTTTTTGCATATACTATAGACCCACGAGATACAGTAAAACACAAATAAATCGTAACTACCCGGGTTTAGGGTTCCCGGCTTAAGGCACTAGGAAGGGCAAGCTAAAATCACCTTATCCTTTTAATTTTTAAGAGGATTCGGATGCAGATAGTAGCATACCAGAATTGAAATAACAAGGGTAAAATAGTGTTTTACCTCATAATACACAATGATTTACCTTGACAAAAATTTATACCCTCTCTAGAATTACCACTAGAAATTGATTTTTGTTGATTCCTTAGCAGAAACGGATGCAGACGCGTGCCAGAAAGTGAAATTTTTATTCACGAGGTCAAGGATGCCTGCTCTCCTTTAGAGGCATTCTGCCGGTTTACCTCTCATACAAACGTATTTTTTCTTGATAGTGCTTTACCGGTAGAAGGAATAGCAAGATACTCATTTCTTGGTTTTAATCCTTTTTTAACGGTTAAAACAAAGGGTCGTACAATTATCCTGACTGATAAAGACGGCAGCCTCACATCAGAGGGAAATCCTTTTGAACACCTTCGGGAATTATTGAAACAATTTTCACTAAAAAATATAAACGAGTCCATTCCTTTTCAGTGTGGTATCGTCGGATATTTTGGTTATGATCTCTATCGTTTTATTGAAAAAATCGATAGCAGGACTGTTGATGATATCAATTTACCTGATATGTTTTTTGGATTCTATGATACTATTATTTCGTATGACAATCTCCTGAAAAAATGCTATGTAATTGGGGTTGATTTTGGTATAGACAACTCAATAAAAGATAAAGCCGGACAGATTATTCGTACATTGAAGAGAAAAACGGATGCTCTTCCCAGACAGGTAAGCACTGAATCCAGTCTGGATGTAGGGAAACCCGCCTTACGTTTTAATTTTACAAGAGAATATTATTTGAATGCTGTTAAACATATTAAGGACTATATCAGTGCGGGTGATGTGTATCAGGTTAACCTTTCCCACCGGATAGAAACAGAAATAGGGATTTCCTCATATGAACTTTATAAAAGGCTGCGTTGTGTGAATCCGGCTCCATTCTCGTGTTATGTAGCTTTTGACGATACCGCTATTGTCAGTTCCTCCCCGGAACGGTTCCTTTACGTAAACAACGGACGTGTTCAAACCCGTCCTATTAAAGGAACGCGACCAAGAGGGCGGAATCAAGAGACAGATGACAGGATGAAACAGGACTTACTTTCCAGTTTAAAGGATGATGCGGAGCTTACGATGATTATTGACCTTGAACGTAACGATTTAGGGAGGGTATGTAAATACGGTTCTGTAAAAGTTGTGGAGAGGAAGGTTTTGGAAACATATCCTACGGTATATCACCTCGTTTCTACAATAGAAGGTGATTTACAAGAGCAGTACGATACAATAGATCTCCTCAAGGCTACATTTCCCGGAGGTTCTATCACCGGAGCACCGAAGATACGCGCTATGCAGATTATTGATGAACTCGAACCAACGAAACGGGGTGTTTACACGGGCGCAATAGGGTACATAGGGTTTAATGGAAACGTAGACCTCAATATTGCTATACGTACCTTTATTACAAAAGGTAAGACTGTGTATTTCCAGGTTGGAAGCGGCATTGTGGCTGACTCAAAAGAAGAAGAGGAGTACGAAGAGACTATGTATAAGGCAAAGGCCCTCATTGATTCATTAAAGTATACGACGTAACCCGGTAAAAACTTTCAATGAAAAAGCTTGCTTTCGTCCGTGGTATTGTATATAGTAAAAAACTTAAAGTAGGCCTATCCCTTACCAATAGGTTGTTTCTTTTTTGTTCATTATAATCTCTTAAGTATCGGAATAGAAAAATATTCCCAGAGCTCACCATACTCCGGATTCTTTCAGATTGAAAACAATCATGTCCTGTGCAATCTTTCTCAATGACAAAATTATAGAAGAAACAGAAGGACTTCTCAGTACCCTGGATCGCGGTTTTCTTTATGGAGACGGGCTTTTTGAAACTTTCAGGACTTACGGTAAGAAGCTTTTTCGCCTTGAAGACCACGTTGCACGCCTTTCAAATTCAGCTCAGTATTTTGATATCCCTTTCCACTATACCCTCCGGCAAATACAATGTACCATTAATCAACTCCTGGACAGGGATAACCTGGCAGATGCCTATATCCGAATGACATTGTCCCGAGGATATGGAATCGGCGGACTCATTCCTGCAGAAATAAAAAGCCCAACCTTTGTTATTCATGTAAAACCCCTTGCTGCTTACCCAGACATACTATACAGGACAGGCATGTCTCTTGTCACTTCTCGCAAGAAAAGGAGTACCACCTGTCCTCTTTCGCATCATAAAACACTGAATTTTCTAACGAATTACCTCATGAAAAAGGATGCGATTGAAAAGGGTGCTCACGATACACTCATTTTAAATACCGATAATTATATTACTGAATGTACGGTAAGTAATATTTTTATTGTTGAGAAAGACATACTTATTACCCCTTCTCTGCACGCAAATATCCTTCCCGGTGTTACACGAAAGATTGTCCTGGAATTATGTAAGGAAAATACTGTGGATGCGGTAGAGGAACTTTTTACACGGGAAAGGGTTCTCGGAGCAGACGAGATCTTTATTACGAATTCTCTCATGGAAATCATGCCTGTTTCAAAAGTTGACGGACAATTGATAGGAAAACATACCCCGGGTCCTCTAACAGAGTTCTTGCAAGATAAATATAAAAAGCAGACAGAACTCCTGTTTCGATAACAATAGATTTTATATTTAGGATAACGGAAAATACAAACTATCTCTCAGTACTTTTGGAAAATAGGGGTATCAGAATTATGAAAACTATTCTGGTAGTTGATGATGAAATAAGCATCCTGGAATCATTCAGAATGATACTAAAAGACAATTACAGGGTTCTTACCGCCAATAACGGGGCAAAGGCATTGGAAATACTCCATGGTGAAAGTATTAACCTGGTAATCCTTGATATTATTATGCCTGGAATGAGCGGGCTGGATGTTCTCAAAGAGATGAATAAAGTGGTACCTGATATCGACGTTATCGTCGTTACCGCTGTAAAAGCAGTTAAGACTGCTATTGAGGCTATGAAACTCGGCGCTTCCGATTATGTGATTAAACCGTTTGATGTAGAAGAGATTAGGCTCATTATCGATAAGACACTCCAGTCGAGGGCGCTTTCGCAGGAAGTAGCATATCTTCGCTCAGAGATACATAAGGATTTTGAGTTTAGCAATATTATCGGGCAGAGTCCAGCAATGAAGCAGATATTCGATACGGTTGTCAGGGTAGCAAAAGGGAATTCCCCCGTGCTTATCCGGGGTGAGAGTGGTACAGGAAAAGAACTCATTGCAAGGGCAATACACTTTCAGGGCTTGAGAAAAACGAAGCCTTTCGTTGCAGTAAGCTGCCCTAATTTGCATGATACACTTTTAGAGAGTGAATTGTTCGGACACGAAAAAGGGGCATTTACCAATGCAACTGACCGAAAAGCCGGGCGCTTTGAATTGGCAAACGGAGGTACTATATTTCTCGATGAGATCAGCGAAATGAGTTTACCGAATCAGGCTAAACTTTTACGGGTTCTACAGGAATATGAGTTTGTACGCGTGGGTGGCACAAAAACAATCAGTATTGACGTTCGGTTGATTGCAGCCACTAATGTTGATTTAAAATCTGCGATAGCGAAAGGGATATTCCGCGAGGACTTATTCTACCGGATAAATGTTGTTCCAATAGACTTGCCACCGTTAAGGGAACGGAAGGATGATATAGCGTTCCTTATAGATCATTATTTTCAAAAATATAAAGACGAACTTCATGCTAAGGCCAAAAGAATCCATCCATCAACGATGAAATTGCTGGAAGACTACTGCTGGCCGGGAAATATACGGGAACTAAAAAATGTTGTTGAGAGGGTTCTTACCCTTTATGGTGATAATGAAAGTATCCTTTGCGAACATCTTCCATTAGAAATCAGAAGAAATGATAACGATATCCCGTTTCATTTAATAAATCCGGGCGACTTATTAGGAACTGAATCGCTTGATACTGTCGTATCGCGGATAGAAAAAGCGTTGATAGAAAAAGCATTGATAAAAGCAAACGGCAGACAAACAAAAGCTGCACAATTCCTGAAAACAACAAGAAGGATCTTACGGTATAAAATGGATAAATTAGGAATTAGCTGAATCCTCCTCTCTATTGGTTAATGTAGATCCTGGGCACACGTTTACTTATGTTGCATGTAACTTCGTAGGGTATCGTGTTTAATTGTTGAGCAATCGATTCTATCGAAATCGTCTCTTGTCCCTGTGTTCCATATAGTACAACTTCATCTCCAACGGAAACACCTTCTATATCCGTTATATCCGCAAAACACTGATCCATACAAACTCGCCCAATGATAGATGTCCTTACACCTTTTACAAGAACCTTTCCTTGATTTGAAAGTAACCGGTTATATCCGTCGTTATACCCGAGCGGAAGGGTCGCAACGCGGGTAGGTTTGGTAACCTTGTACCCCCTTCCATAGCCCACACTCTCTCCTGGTTCCTTATCTGTTATATGAATGACCTTTGTTTTAAAGCTCATAACAGGCTTAATGCCAATTTCCCTTGTTACCTCTTTTGAGGGATATATCCCATACAGTGAGATACCGGGCCTGACCATAGTAAAATATGTATCGGGGTATTGAATGATTGCCCCGCTGTTTGCCATATGTCTCAACGGGATAGAAATATTCATTGTGTCGAGGGCTGTCAATACATTTTTAAATCGTTGTATTTGTACCTGTGTATATTCCGGATCTTTTTCATCGGAGCGTGAACAATGGGTATATATTCCATCGACAAGAAGATTCTTCATGTTCTTTATGCATTTTACAAAATCTACAGCCTTTGTATGTTTTACGCCTATGCTTCCCATCCCGGTATCTACATAGATGTGAACTTTGAGAATCCTGCTGAGATTACCTGCTCTTTGTGATAAGAGGGAAGCAAGGCTGACATCATAGATGGTTGGTATCAGATCATACCGGATAACTGCATCGATCTGTTCCTCAAAGATTCCTCCAAGAAGTAACAGAGGTGCTTTTATACCTTTCGTTCTCAATTGTATACCTTCTTCAAGAATAGCTATGCCGAGCATCTTGGCACCGTGGTCCAGCAAGACCTTACTTACTTCATAATCGCCATGTCCGTAAGCATCCGCCTTAACGATACCCATTATTCTGATATGCGGCCCAATCCACTTTCTTATAGCCGTTATGTTGTATCGCAAAGCAGGTAAATCAATTTCAACCCATGCTGGTCTGTGCATAATTTTTTTAAATCTTTTTCGTTGTTTATGTTTGCAAATCTACAAACTTACATGACGTTTTACGATCAGGTTTTTTCTACGATCCTCTATCATTTGGGTTTTTATCAGTTAAGAATCCGCAGGTTCTCAAGGTATCTGTTAAGGTATGGATATCTTCTTCAGTATGGGTAGCCATCAGAGAAATGCGTAACCGGCTTGTACCGGGGGGTACTGTCGGCGGTCTGATTGCAGGAATTAAGATACCGTTTTTATAAAGCCTTAGAGACAGGGAAAGCGCATCCTCCGCGGATCCAATAATGATAGGGATGATAGGGCTCTCCACTCGTATAGTATTACTAAACTGTGCTAGTTGAGATCTTACACCGGTAATATTTTTCCATAAGGTATCAATGAGGGAGGTATTCTCCTGAATGAGCGTTAATCCTGCCAGTGATGCCGCACATACAGCAGGTGGCAGGGCTGTGGTATACATGAAGGACCGGGCCTTATTTCTTAAGAATTCTATAAGGCATTTACTTCCGGCGATAAATCCGCCAATGCTGCCAACTGCCTTGCTCAGTGATCCCATAATAATATCGATTTTTCCTTCAAGGCTATAGTATTCAATCATGCCCTTTCCCTGTTGGCCGAATACACCTGTAGCATGTGCGTCATCTACCATAAGCATGGCATCGTATTTCTTCGCGAGATTCACAATATCGGGTAACGGGGCTATATCACCATCCATACTAAATACACTATCGGTAACGATTAATCTTCTGCGGAATGTTGATGATTTCCTGAGTAACGATTCCAATTGGCTCATATTCTTGTGAGGATAAATACGAAACGTAGCGCCTGATTGCCGGCAACCGTCGATAATACTTGCATGGTTCAATTTGTCTCCGATAACGATGTCTCCTCTTGCAACAAGAGTGCATAAGGCGCCAAGATTAGCCATATAGCCCGTTGGGAACAGAATGGCTGCCTCCGTACCCTTAAATTCTGCAATCTTTTTTTCAAGCTCTTCATGAAGCATCATGTTCCCGGAGATTAATCGTGATGCACCGGTGCCCCATCCATAGCGGTGAATGGCCTCAACTGCGGCCTGTTTTATCTTTGCATGATTGGCAAGTCCGAGATAATTATTTGAACAGAAAGATATGTACGGTTTCCCTTGTATATGAACATGCGGACCCTGCGTACCCTCGATGATCCTGCATTCACGCATCAATCCCATGTTTTTTAACATCTTCAATTCATGTAAGATAAAATCCATATTAACCCCACTACCGTACCTGTAACCAATGTTCCAGATAGGCATCCTGCCTGATCATCTGAATCCCCTCCATGTGCTTTATTTGTAGAAGGATATACTCTAAATCCTTCAAATTTTTTGTTGCCTGTTCTTCACTGAAAGCGTTTCCCTGGTGATCTACGTATAAGTGCCATGGATGTATTGCAAAGAGAAAGAGTCCTCCTTCTGCTCTGTCTTTTGCCCATACTGCCGCATCAACGTATTCGCTGGCAGTCCTCCTGCCCTCAAAAATACCCCATAGATACGAAGACATCCTTTTACCTTTTTTGTCATGAAAAGAGGGTAATGCCAGTTCGGGCAGGTTTGAACCATAAGTCCTGAGAGGAAATGGTCTGCCAGCCCATGCAGTACCGAGGGTTACCGTTTCAGAAGAATCATACTGGAATCCTAAACGTTCTAAGACCTTTATTATGGTACGATTGATCCTCGTATACGGTGCCCGAAATCCCTTTATCCTGCATCCAAAGATGTTTTCAAGAATTTCCGTTGCCTTTTTGATTGTTTCCTCAACGGTATTCTCTTCCATAGCTGCACCCGATACCTTTCCTAAAAAATCTTCGTGCCTGAGTGAATGGCATGCTATCTCATGCCCCTCGGATAATTTAGGCAGATCCATTCCATCCGATATGAGCATTTGTGCTGTTCGTGCTTCGTAAAATACGGTTGTTTGTATATCATATATGTCGAATAACTCGAATATTTTCTCCAGTCCTCTTTTGCAAGCCTCAACGCGTACGGTACCGTACTGTACGGGAGAGGAAAGGGCATCGTATTGGCCCTTAACAGGACTATTGGCATCCGGATCAATATCGAGGGATAATGTGACGTAGAGAGGTTCGTCCGTTTTTGTCATTTTTAGATATATGGTAAGAAATATGTGTGTATCATAAAATTGACAGATTCAATAATACTCAGGAGCTTTGCATCCTCTGCAACGAACTTTTAATAGTAAGATTCTTTATTTTGGCTTAAGGGTCGGGAAGAGGATGACTTCTCTGATAGATACATTGTTTGTCAGGATCATAATAAGCCTGTCGATACCAATACCAAGTCCACCGGCCGGGGGCATACCATATTTTAAGGCAGTAAGAAAATCTTCATCGATCTTGCCTGTGATATCTGCTTCAGTACCTGCTTGTTCCCGGAATCGTTTATCCTGGTCAAGGGCGTCGTTGAGTTCAGAATAAGAATTGGCTATCTCCATCGCAGAGATGTAAAGTTCAAACCGTTGGGCAAAACGGGGATCATATCCACACGTCTTTGTAAGCGGACAAATTGAGGTAGGATAATCCAGCACAAAAGTTGGATTTATTAATACGTGCTCTACCGTATGCTCAAAAATGGCATTTGCCATAGTACCAGTATCAACAGTATGGCTCTCAAGCCCCAGTTCCTTTGATTTCCTGATTAGCCCTTCCTCATCATCAAAACTTACACCGCCGTATTCTCGTAATAACTCGGAAAAGGTAGCACGGCGCCATGGAGGTGCCATATTGATTTTTCGTTCTCCGAAAGTAATTTCATATTCTCCGTACAACTCTTTGACAAGCGATGTTATAAGGCTTTCGGTAAGTTCCATCATACCGGTATAATCGCTATAAGCCTGATACAACTCCATCATGGTAAACTCAGGATTATGCCGTGTAGAAATACCCTCGTTCCTGAAATTCCTGTTGATCTCGTATACCCGTTCCATCCCGCCCACAAGCAATCTTTTTAAATAGAGTTCCGGGGCAATCCTGAGATACAGATCAATATCGAGGGCATTGTGGTGTGTGATAAACGGCCGCGCAACTGCACCTCCGGGAATAGGCTGCATCATGGGTGTTTCTACCTCTACAAAACCCCGAACATCCAGGAATTTCCGGATGTATTTTAGGATCCTGATACGCTTCAGAAAGGTATCCATTACCTCAGGATTGGTAAATAAATCGACATACCGCTGGCGGTGTCTTAACTCGGTATCTTTTAATCCATGCCATTTTTCAGGTGGTGTAAGTAACGATTTTGATAGAACAGTAAAGTCGTTAGCATAGATCGTCAGTTCACCCGTTCTTGTTTTAAAAAGCGTACCTTCAACACCGATAATATCCCCCAGGTCTAATAATTTTGATGCCTCAAATTTTTCAGAACCAACGGCATCGAGTTTTATATATACCTGTATCTTTCCCGTCCAGTCCCGAATGTCTAAGAAAGCAGTCTTTCCGTGAGGGCGCATAGTTGAGATTCGTCCGGTGGCTTTAACCCGTATATTATCCCGTTCAGGTACAAAACTTTCTATAACCGACTGTATAGATTGTTTGTTATCGTAACGCTTGCCATAAGGCTCTATTCCTCTCTCGCGCAACCTTTGGAGCTTATCAAAACGTTCCTGTTCGTATTTATCCATAATATTTTTGTATCCAAGAAAACAAACAAACACAAGGTAAAATAAATAAGAACTATAAATTTCATCATTGTATCAGTAATAAAAAGACAGTCAAGAAAAATGGATGTGATTTTCTCCTCATACGCAGGATTTTCTTATAAAGATTACTATCGGGGTAGGGGGTGTATTACTCGTGGACTTTTAGATTGACTTGGCGATAACATTCACGTAAAGTATTTACTCTCTCGTGTAAAATTAATTTTCGTGTTTTAATATCATTTCTATAAGCGGTAAGAACATTATTCTATGATTAAACATATAGTAGTATGGAGGCTAAAGGATTTTGCTAAGGGGACAAATAAGATTGGGAATGCGGAGAAGATAAAGGAACTTCTGGAATCATTAAGAAGGAAGATCGTGGAGATTCAGCATATTGAGGTTGGTATTAATATTACCGGGACAGATGCCTCCTCCGATGTTGTACTCTATTCTGAATTTAACCGCATAGAGGATCTTAATGCATATCAAAAACACCCGGAGCATATGAAAGTTGTACAATTTATTATGGAGGTATGTACGGAACGGAGGGTTGTCGACTACGAGATTTAGATTTTGTTCCGTTCGATCAGTTATAGTACTTCACGGATGAAACCGAGTCTGTTCTGCAAAAAATGGAGGCTAGAGGTTGTATCAAAGCTATGTTTGTTTATTATAAAGGATAAAATCTATTTCTCTTTTTAAAAAATCAATTTTATAGATCTTAATTTTTACCGTATCACCAATCCGATACATTTTTTTTCGCCGGATACCGACAAGCGCCATATTCTTTTTGTCTATCTGATAGATATCGTCTGCCAGGGTGCGGATATGAACAAGCCCCTCAAGCAAATACTTATTGAGTTGAACAAAAAATCCGAATTCCATAATACCGTTAATAACACCTTCAAAAACATCACCAACCCGGTTTTCGAAGAACCGGAGTAACTTCAGCTTATTAATCTCATTCTCTGCGTCATCTGCCCTCCGTTCGGTTATGGAGCAGTGTTTTGTCCATTCGGGTAACTGTTGCTTCCAAATACTCTGTACCATGGGAGATGACAATTCACCGGAAAAATACTGATCTAAAATCCTGTGAACAATCAAATCGGGATAACGACGTATCGGAGAGGTGAAGTGTGTGTAGTGATCAAGTGCAAGGGCAAAATGCCTCCCCTCACCTGCTTCATACGTAGCTTGCTTCATCGATTTCAACAGTACAAGATTTATGGTATAAGCCTCTGGCTTTCCACGTACCCTGTTTAATAGCTTTTGTAACTGTTTGCTTTTAAAAGGGTCTATTTTTGTCTTTTCCAGTCCACGTACAAAACTTGCAAATTCCCACATGTCCTCCTCGTCGGGTTCCGGATGAACACGGGACACCTGGGGCATTTTTTTCTCAAACATGAACTTTGCTACCATCTCATTTGCCAGGAGCATAAATTCTTCTATAAGTTTATGAGAGATATCCTTTTCCACCTTTTCAACATCTTTAACATAACCATGTTTATCTATTTTTAATGAAATTTCAGGCAGGTCTAATTCTATAGCTCCCCGCTCCAGTCTGTTTTTAAAAAGCAGTTCAGCGAGATGTGCCATATTGAACAGCATATCCCTGAGATCATCTGATAGATGTATATTGGTAGTATTATGAAGAATGGCAGTGGCCTGATTATAGGTTAGACGCCTGGTTACCTTAATAACAGAATGTTTAACCTCTGCTTTTGTGACATGCCCCTTTTGGTCAAGCGTTATGAGAACACTTTTCGTAAGCCGGTCTTCTCCTTCTTTTAAACTGCAGATATTGTTTGATAATACTTCAGGCAGCATAGGAATTACCTCTCTCGGTAAGTAAACACTTGTGCCCCGATGCCGGGCCTCCTCATCAATAGGGGTATTGGGTTTTACGTAATATGAGACATCGGCAACATGAATACTCAGCAGCCAGCCTCCGTGCCTCGTTTTTTCGAGAGATACAGCATCATCAAAATCCTTGGCATTTTCAGGATCAATAGTGATGGTGGGTTTATTCCGCAGATCGAGCCTGTTTTGAATCTCCTCTTCGAGAACGCTGGGGGGAATACGTTTCGTCTCGTTTATTGCTTCTTTGCTAAAGACGTGCGGTAATTTAAACTGATAAATAATAGAACGAAGATCAACTTCGGGATTTCCTTCCTTCCCCAGGATTTCAAAAACCTCTCCTTCGGGGTTAAGGTGCCTGGACGGCCATTGTGTGACCTTTACCACGACTTTATCCCCGGGTTCCGCTCCCTTTGAAACGTCTTTTGCAATATAAATATCTTTGAATAACCGTGGATTATCAGGAGCAACAAACCGGAGGCGTTTCGTTTTCTCAAAGGTGCCTACAACGAATTCGTTTACCCGTTTTAAAATGTTTACGATCTGACCAGAGGTATTTTTCCTTTTATCAAATTTTTTTCTCGGGATTTGAGGGGTTGCAGGCAATCGTACTACCACAAGGTCTCCGTGCATGGCAGAACCCATATCCTCTTCACCAACATAGATGTCTTTACCTCCGTCTTTTTTCACAGGAACAACAAAGCCGAATCCCCTCGGGTTACAATCCAATGTGCCTACCATTAAGTGTACCTTTTTTGGATCAGCATACTGTTTCTGTTTGATTCTTACTACATCACCTGAGAATTCCAGCTTGTGGAGAAGGTCGGAAAATGGTTGGTATTCTGAGTCGAGGACTTCGAAGTGTTCTGCGAGTTCGGCGGCGGTCATAGGGCTGTATTTTTTGCTTTGAATAAATTGAATGATAGTGGAAGGATCGATCATAGTGTTTTTGCAGTAAACGATTTATAGATTATTGACAGGTAAAATCAAAAAATACGCATTTTTCTTTAAAATTATATTGCCAAAATTTCATCTCCTTTTAAAGGCAATTTTCCCAAATTTTATTTTTTGTAAAGCCTGCGCTCAAACATTTTAATGTATTCTGTCCAGGAGCTGTTTGTATCCTTGTGTTCAAGGATTGCCTTTGTTGCTGCATAAACTTTCGCATCCAGGTTATCCAGATGGTGAAGGGCAATTGCTTCGGGCGTTCCCGGTTTTACCGGCGAACCCCACTCATATTCGCCGTGATGGCTCAATATAAGGTGGAAAAGGATGTTAAGGAGATCGGGCGGAAATCCTTCTATTGTCTGGACCTTTTCATGGATCATAAGAATACCCGATATAAGATGTCCTGTAAGCTGTCCTTCATCGGTATACTGAAAGCCCCGTTTGCATGACAACTCCCGTATTTTTCCAATATCGTGCAAAATAACCCCGGTAAGGAGTAAATCCCTTTTTATTGTGGGATAATACCTTGCGAAACTCAATGCGAGTTTTGCGACAGAAAGTACATGTTCCAGTAATCCTCCTAAAAAGGCATGATGATTGTGCATGGCAGCAGGCGCTGTAGAGAATACCCTGCAAAATGATTCATCAGAAAAAAATGCGTTTAATAACTTCAAAAGATAAGGATCCTGGATGGTTTTGATGATCTGTTTGAGTTCACTCATCATCTTTGGTATATTGTTTTCCGTGGCAGGGACAAAGTCATTCATCTGTACCTGGGTATCTGCAACGGGAAAAAGCTCGGTGATGCGGATTTGCAGGGAACTGTTGAATGTCTCAACCATACCCTTTATTTTTATAAAACTATCCCTGTGAAAACTATCGCACAATTGACGTGGTGCGTCCCATCTCCTTGCCTCTATGAGACCTGATTTATCTGCTAACTGTAAACTGAGGTAGGGCTTCTTTTCCTTTGTTTCCCGAACTTCTTTCTTTAATACAAGAAAGATATCTTCTACAAGTTCACCACTTTTAAGGTCTGATATGTATTTTTTTGACATGTTAAACCCTGTTTATAAATATCAATTCAAGGTGACTCATTTTCCGTCAGAAGCTATTACCCTAAAATAATCGTACGGATTTTACGTAAGTCGGTGGTTAAAGTCAAGGGGTATACAAAAGGAGTCTGTATTTTTTTATTGCAATTGAATGTCTGACTGATTAATATTTGATACGTATTATTTTTTAAAGTACCGATACTTGGTAAGATGGGAGAATATGTATCACAGAAAAGCCGCACAGCATACTACAATATTATTCAGTAAAGTCCTTACCCTTACATCCTTGACATCGAAAGTATTCACAAGGAATAGAGAGAATGGTTTCCTATGACGAATCTGCTTTTTGAAATTGGCACAGAAGAGATCCCCGCTGGTTACATTACACCAGCACTTGATCAAATGAAAACACTTTTTGGGGAGCTGGTAAAAAAATACCGTTTAGAAGTACATTCTGTTTGTTGTGCAGGTACACCGAGAAAATTAGTCTTCTTCGGAGAAGGGTTACCGCAGAAGCAAGAAAATATTCTGGAAGATATTCAGGGTCCTGCTGCAGCAATTGCTTTTGATAAGGCAGGAAACCCCACAAGAGCCGGTATAGGATTTGCGAAGTCCCAGGGGGTTGATATAAAAGAGCTTCAGATAAAGAAGACACCCAAGGGCGAGTACTGTTTTATAATGAAAAGGACTGAGGGGCAGGACACACGGCATCTTTTACCGGATATCCTCAGGGAGATTGTGAAAGGTATTTCATTTCCTAAATCGATGAAATGGAAGGAAAATCATATATTCTTTGCACGCCCCATACGTTCACTCCTTGCACTCTTTGGAGATACGGTTGTTCCGGTGGAAATGAATGGAATTAAGGCTGACAGATATACCTTCGGACACCCTTTTTTATCGGGAAAGAGGATTACTATACCGGCAGCAGACTGGGAACTGTATAAACGGTTACTGAGACAAGAGAAGGTTGTTGTCGATATTGACGAGCGTCGTGAGGCCGTGCGGGCAAAAATAGTACAACTTATGAAACCATACGATGCGGTAATTGATGATGAAGAGCTACTTGAAGAAGTAACAAACCTCATAGAATATCCTAATGCGATTGAATGTAGTTTTGATAAGGAATTCCTTGATATCCCGGCAGAGGTCGTAGAGACCGCCATGAAAGAACATCAGCGGTATTTTCCCGTCAAGAAAAGTAATGGAAAGTTAATAGAGAAATTTGTTGCGGTATTGAACCGAAATGAAGATAATGCAGATACGGCAATTCGGGGTAATGAACGTGTATTGAAGGCACGCCTCTCAGACGCCCGGTTCTTTTGGAAAGAAGACAGAAAGATTCGTCTTGAAAAACGGGTGGAAGATTTAAAAACCCTTTCTTTCCTTGAAAAGCTCGGAAATTATTATGATAGAACGCGGAGGATAGTCGCCCTTTCTGATTACATAGCACATACATTGGTTACTTTCCGCATGTTGAAAATTGATGATATAGTGCCCGTGAAGCGTGCAGCATTGTTATGCAAGGCAGATCTTGTGACACAGATGGTAGGTGAGTTTCCATCTTTACAGGGAATTATGGGAAGGGAATACGCCGAATGGGATGGCGAGGAGCCGTCAGTTGCCGCAGCAATTGCTGAACATTACATGCCGCGATTTGCAGCAGATACCATTCCCTCATCAAAGATCGGAGCAATTGTAGGTCTGGCTGATAAGTTTGATACCATATCCAGTTGCTTTGCCCTGGGATTAATTCCCACAGGCTCACAAGATCCGTATTCCTTGAGAAGGCATGCCTATGGTATTCTTCGTATTATAGAAGAGCATGAATTCCCGTTAGGACTTACCGAAGTCCTCTCTCAGTCCCTGGCATTACTTCCTCTGTTCTCTGAACCGGGCAGTAAGCATCTCATAAAAGAAAAAACAACATCGATAAGGGAGTTTTTTAAAGACAGATTGTTTCATATAAATATAGAGAGAGGCTACCGTTATGATCTTGTAAATGCCGTACTGAATGCGGAGATAGGATTTGACGGTATTCATGATTTTCTGGAACGATTAAAGGTTATATCAGATATTTCACAGGAATCATGGTGGCCTGATTTGGTTACCGTTGTTGAAAGGACATTCAACATAGGGAAAAAGGTAAATAGTGGCGGATCGATATACGAAGATGCATTTACCGAACCAGAGGAGCATATACTATGGGATATATACAAAAATACCGAGGCAGATATAAGAAAAAAGATAGATGAAAAAAAATATAAAGAGGCCTCCTACGAATACTGCCGCACCTTTGCCAAACCCGTCCACATTTTCTTCGATAAAGTGTTTGTAAACGTTGAAGACGAGAGAATTCGTAATAACAGGCTCATGCTTTTAAAGAAGATTAATGAGTTGTATTCCAGCAAAATCGCCGACCTCTCGCAGATCATCATGCCCGATACAAAAACCTCCCGGTAATCTGCTCAGCAGGGGGGATGGTTAAATCATACCTTCATTTTTACTGGGAGAATAACTGAAACCCTGGTAAATTCACCTTCAACACTATCAATCATGAGCTTACCCCCGTGGTCTCTTATAATGCTATGAACAAGGCTCAAACCTAATCCGGTACCTTTACCATGTGATTTTGTAGTAACAAAGGGGTTCATTATTTTATGTTTTATAGAGTCGGGTATACCAGTGCCATAATCGTGGAAGGTAACCTTTACAGATGAATGATCATTCATCTTTGTTTCTTCTCCTGTGATCTCAATAATTTTATTATCATGTGGTTTTGGATATTTTTGGTTCAGGGCATACTGTGCGTTATTTATAATGTTTAAAAATACCTGCTGGATGAGCTGGGGATTTGCAATAATTTCTGGTAATTTTGGGGAAATATCCACCTTTAATTTGATACCTCCCTTTCGTAATTGTGCCCCTGTCAGTATCAGCGTATCAGATAGTATTTCCTGTAGATTAACGGTATTCTTTTTCTCTTTACTGACAGGCCGGGCAAAGGAAAGAAGGCTATGAACAATCCTTGCTATCCGATCACCTTCCTTGAGAATCCGGGCAGCAAGGTCTCTTTCCCTGCTTTCCTCCTTGCTTTTATTAAAGAGCATCTGGGCACAGTTAATAACACCATTTACAGGATTATTGATCTCGTGACCTATACCCGCTGCTAATACACCTAATAATGCTAATTGTCTGGACTGTTCTGCCTCCTTCTGTAACGTAATTTTTTCGGTGATATCCCAGAAAATACCTAATATACCATTAACATTGCCCTTTTCATCTTTTATCGGGGTTTTGACGGTATGGACCGTCAATTCTTTTCCATTCTCAAGATACGACTCCTCTATATCTTCGGTCTTTCCTGATTCCATGATTCTTTTATCATCTGCCCTGTATTTATCGGCGAGTTCTTTTGAGAAGAAGTCATAATCTGATTTTCCTATAATCTCATCCGGCTTGATATGTAAGTCTCTGGCAAAATTCTCATTGCAAGACACATATATTGAATCTTTGTCCTTATAAAATATCTTCTGCGGCAAATTCTCAACAAGTAAACGATATTTATTTTCACTTGCACGGAGCGCCTCCTCCTCCCTTTTACGTTCGGTAATGTCGTGAACCGTTCCATTCATCTGAATCGCCCTGCCGGAATTATCAAAGATAACCTCAGCCTCTTCATGGACAATACGCACTTCGTTATTTGGCAGGATTATACGATGATCGATACTATAGGGCTTTCTCTCAAACAAGGCTTCATTAACTGACCGTTTTACAAACGCCCGGTCATCAGGATGAACAGAATTCAAAAAAGCCTCATAGGTTGTACCAAATTTTTGTGGAACTAAACCAAAGATACGGTAAATCTCATCAGACCACCATAACGTATTTTTTACGATATCCCATTCCCAATTCCCCAGGTGTGCAATTCGTTGTGCATTGGCAAGACTGGCTTCACTTTTCCGTAGAATATTTTCTGTTTTTTCACGCCTTGTGATTTCCTGGTGGAGTTGTTCATTGGTTACTTTCAACTCCGCAGTACGTACTTTTACCAATTCCTCAAGCTGTTCCTGGTGTTTTTTCAATTCGTTCTCGGCTCGTCTCCGCTCGGTAACGTCTGATATAAGTGAGAGAACAGACACAAGCCTGCCTGAAGCATCAAATAATACAGAGTTGTACCATTCACAAAAGATAACAGAGCCGTCTTTGCGATAATTGCGGTTTTTATTAACGTTGCTTGGGCATGAGCCATCCAGTAATTCAGTCATTACCTGCTTGACGTTATCCCGATCCTCTTCATAGACAAAACGTAGTTCTTCGATGCGTTTGCCCAGTACCTCCCCGCTGTTCCATCCAAAAACCCTTTCAGCTTTCGAATTCCATCGGATAATCCGATGATCTGAATCCCATTCAACTACGGCCAAGGGAGAATTTTCCATGTGAAATTTCAATCTCTGAGTTGCCTCATATAACTGTTCTTTTATTTTGCTTGCTTCTGTATCCATTTGTTGATCCATTGTTTTAACCGATAATTTTTAAAAAGCTTGAGATTTTAGCATAGGGCCATAGGCTGTTTTTTATGATTTCCTCTGAATTTTTCCAAAAACCCAATAGTCCTTTCTATAATGTATAGTAAATAAAAAGTATAGGTAAAATGCCTATAAATATAAAGTAGGTTTTTTTCAAAACTTGAATCAGAGTACCAGAGAAACACCTCTCCCTATATGCATTAAGCTATAGTAGAGCGGATGCAGCAACAGGTTGCCAAAGGTAACGACAGGTAGCCGCAGGTCTTTAGCCTGCACACACCTACGCTCAAACACCAGAAAAAGTACAGCACCGTTCCTTTGCTATAATCATTTCACCCCTTCGGGGTTAAGTACATGCAGATGGATTAGGGAAGGGCGATCAGTCTTTTCCCTTCACCCTCACCTAAACACTTCCATCCTTTCGACTCCTCTCGGGACAGGTAGGGGAGAGGAACACCTGGCCTGAAATTCCTTAACACCAATGGCAAGCTCCAGAGGGAGTGGCATAGAAGACACATAAGTGATATATCGCTCCTCCGGAGCTTTCTTCTCACGTTAAGGTGTTACAGTTTCTCATTGACTGTCTGGGAAACATGCTATATATTCATAATAAGGATAATGCAGGGAACTGTAATGTGATTTTAAATAGGGGTATTTGAGAAAGTGAGGCTATATACATGAAGAATGTGGAATTCTCTGTTGAAGGAAATATTTTGAATATAAAGATTGATTTATCAAAGGAATTTGGTCCTTCTTCATCAGGGAAAAACATCATTGTCGCATCAACCGAGGGAAATGTGACGATACCTGACCGTAATGAGAAAATCGGCCTGAACGTTTACCGTAAAAAATAGGAACTATATTTCCCTCGTTGCCTCCATATGATGTTTAACAATTTTAATTACCAAATCAATCGAAAACATCCCCTTACCCTGTTAGATCCGCATTCAGTTTCGCAGGGTAAATCCACTCCTTGTTTATAAGAGGAGAAGTGGTAGTTAAAACACATGAGAATTCAGCCCAATAATTTATCCGGTTGTGAGTAATGCCTCCTTTCCTCTACAATATGAGATCATAATCTCCTGTACTTCTGAATATACATGCTGTTTTTAACGTTTTATCTTTTTTCCGGGCAAAGACACGGTTAACTACGAAAAATTAACCTTTATCTCTATAAATATTTATTAATCGGTATTGATAACCATGGAAAAGTATCAAAGAAACAGACTGAAAAACTTACAATGGATAATGCTTGGTGTCATAGGGCTCTCTATTATATTCCTCTGCAGCCCCTTTTCCAGAGTACAATTCCTCTCTGCCTCGGATGGCCTTAATCGGCTTACAAGTTCCAGTCAGCAGAAGACACTGTATACCATAAGTTACAGCCAATTTATTGAACAGCTCTCCAGGAGAAATATTGCATCCGTTTCTATCGACGACTTGCACGTAAAGGGAACATTCCGTAAAGAGATAACTCTTTCACCGTCAGACGGAGAAACATCTGTCACTGTAAAGGATTTTCAGACATATTTACCCACTTTTCAAGGAGAGGGATTGCTTGAGAAACTGCAAAGAAGGGATGTTGCTATTACTGTAGAACCACACAACGAGAAGTTTAATCCCTGGAAACTTCTGGGTAGTTTACTTCCTATAGGCATTATTATCGGCATATGGATTTTAATGATCTTTGCGCTGCGGGGTTCCCGTCAAATGGGGGGAAGTTCCCGGGGTGTTTTTGGTTTTGGACAGAGCAAGGCAAAGCTCTATGATGTGAGAAAACCCCATGTGACCTTCAGGGATGTAGCGGGTATGGAAAACGCAAAACAGGATTTGAGGGAGGAGGTAGACTTTCTTAAAAATCCTTCTCTGTTCAGAAAAATGGGTGCAAAGATTCCCAAGGGTATTCTCCTTGTTGGTCCCCCGGGGACAGGGAAAACGCTTCTTGCACGGGCAACGGCAGGAGAGGCAGGTGTTCCTTTCTTCAGTGTGAACGCATCAGAGTTTGTAGAAATGTTTGTCGGTGTGGGTGCTGCCCGCGTTAGGGATACATTCAAAAAGGCAAAAGATGCTCATCCAAGTATCATTTTTATCGATGAAATCGATGCCGTTGGCCGTGTGCGGGGTGCGGGATTAGGAGGTGGACACGATGAAAGAGAACAGACGTTGAATCAACTCCTGGCTGAAATGGATGGATTTGAACCACATGAAGAGATTATTGTCATGGCTGCAACGAACAGGCCAGATGTGCTTGACCCGGCACTTCTCAGACCCGGTCGGTTCGACAGGAATATTGTAATGGACAGGCCCGGATGGAAGGACCGTAAAATGATCCTTGAAATTCATACAAGGAACAAGAGACTGGGAAAAGATATAGATCTCGAAAAGATAGCAAAAGGTACACCGGGAATGACAGGGGCTGACCTTGAAAACATTGCAAACGAAGCTGCTATAGCCGCTTTACGAAAGGGGAAAGACGAAATTGGTCAGGATGATCTGGAGGAGGCCCGTGACAAGATTCTCATGGGAGCGGTTAAGGATGAAACGATAAGTGATCTGGAAAAACGAATAACCGCTTACCACGAATCGGGACATACCCTTGTTGCCCGGATGCTTCCGGGTACAGATCCTATCCACAAGGTGAGTATCGTGCCGCGGGGAATGGCAATGGGTATTACACAATCATTACCGGAAGAGGACAGGCACTTTTATCCGAAAAGTTACCTGATAAATAAGCTTTCAGTAGCCCTCGCAGGCAGGGTTGCCGAGAAACTTAACTTTCATGATATAAGTACCGGGGCGCAAAGCGATCTCAAAGAGGCAACCGCCCTTGCCGAGAAAATGGTTACTCAATGGGGAATGAGCGATAAAATAGGACCTGTTAACGTTGAGCGGGGGGAAGAGCATCCGTTTTTGGGGAGAGAGCTTGCACAACCGAAACGGTTTAGTGAGGATATGGCATGGCTTATAGATCAGGAAATACAGAAATTAATCACTGACGCTGAAAGGCGGGCAGAACAAATCCTGAAACATAACAGAGAAACCCTTAACCGGCTAGCGGAAACCCTTATACAAGAGGAATCATTAAACAGGCAAGAGGTAGATCAGATAATTCAGGAATGTAGTGTGAAAGAAAAATGTGAGCTGAAAGAGTAAAAGCGATATCCCGGTTTATCGTACTGTCTTTTATATTTTTCCTTTTGATTATGATCTTTATATGTTTATGATATGAAGATGTTTTTAACCTGATATTCTTAACAGAAATTCGTTTACCTTAAAAGGAGGGGGAAATGGATATACTTGTTTCTGGTTCATTGGCATATGATAGGATTATGGACTTTCCCGGAAAATTTTCTGAGCACATATTCCCTGATAAGATACATGTACTCAACGTATGTTTTATGATTAACGGTTTGATGGAAAATTTTGGGGGCACTGCCGGCAACATTGCCTACGCCCTTTCCCTCCTCGGGGAAAATCCAACGGTAATAGCCACAGGCGGGCGTGACTTTGAGCCGTATAGAACCTGGTTAATAAAGAATAACATCTCCACAGAGCACGTGAGGATTATTGAGGAGGAACTTACCGCGGGGGCCTATATTACTACAGATAAATCAGATAATCAAATAACAGCTTTTAACCCGGGTGCAATGAAGCATAGTGCCGGTTTTAACCTGAATTCTCTGACACCGGAAGAGACGCTCGCCATTATCTCACCAGGAAATCTGGACGATATGATAAATCTCTCTACCGCCTATAAACAGAAAAATATTCAGTATATCTTCGACCCGGGGCAGTCCCTTCCGGCCTGGAGTAAAGAACGTTTGATGGAAATGATACACGGATCAAAAATAGTCATATGCAACGATTATGAACTCCGGTTAATCCAGGAGAAAACGTCCATGTCGGTTGATGATATTTTAAAAAGTACCGGGATATTGATCGTAACGAAAGGAGAGTTCGGTTCTGCAATCATGAGAAAGGAAAATCATCAGATAAAAACCTGTGATATCCCTGCAGCGAAAGCGCATGTTGTTGCAGATCCTACCGGGGCCGGAGATGCGTATAGGGCTGGATTAATTAAGGGTCTTGTACTATCAAAAGATGATATAGTCCGTGCGGCAAAAATCGGATCTGTTTGTGCTGTCTATGCAGTAGAGGTATACGGCTCTCAAAATTTCCATTTTACCCCGGAATTATTTAATAAGCGTTTTGAAGAGGTTTTTGGGGAAAGGGCCTTTTAACCAGTATCCATCGTACTGATCAAGGATACGATAGTTTCAAACCAACGATTCCAATGATGATGAACGTAACTGAAAGGACCTTAAAGATAGTTGCCTGATCTTTAAACAGCAGTATCCCTACGACGAATGCTCCAACGGCTCCAATCCCGGTCCAAACTGCATAGGCAGTGCCCATCGGTATTGACTTTTGTGCCAGCCAGAGAAATAAGCCGCTGGCAATCATAGACACTCCTGCAAAAAGTATCCAGACGGCCTTGTGCACTGTTACCTGTGAGAGTTTCAGGCCTAACGGCCATCCAATCTCAAACAAACCGGCAACGAGTAAATATATCCAAGCCATTGTTACTCCTTAGGTTAAACGAGTTTTGTGCCCCGGCGTTAGGTAGCTCCTATTTCCTTTTGAACTGAACGTATATATGTTCCGGGGCCTTATCAAAATACTGAAAGAGGGCAGGGCACAGCCAGCCTTTCATATTGAATGCCTCATTGTAGTACCAGTAACCGCCAGCCTCTGATTCTTGCCGGTCGAACTTTAACTGATATCCGGGGAAAGGGTGCCGCGAAAAGATCAGATTAAAACCTTTCTCTGCCTCTGGAATGTCCTGCACCGCTCTATCTATAATATCATCGGCACCAGCAACAAATGCCTCCTTCTCCAGTCCCTTGTCAGGGTCGTCGAAAACCCATTGACCATTATATTTATAAGGGCTTATAATATTGATTTCATTCATAGATTGACTCCTGTCTGCTGGATACCATTATCAGGACCGCTACCAGCTAAAGTGAGGGTCGCAAGTTCAATGAAACCGAATTCCCGCAAAATGCGGATTGCCTGACCCTGGGCTATTAATTCTTCAGCCTTCCGCTGCTTCGAACTTTTCTCGCGGTTTGCCAGCCTCTGAACATCCCGGTCGCCGACTACGAGTATGGTTGTCCTCTTCGTGACGCTCCTGGCAACTTCGCAACCGATGCTGTATGCCAGGTTCACCGCTTTCCATCGTGGAATCTTAAGCGCACCGGTGAAGACCATTACCTCCCCGGACAGCGGACCCCGGGAATTTTCCTGTCTTACAATCGTCCTATCGGTGCAAGATGAGGGATCAATGGGGTATTTTACCCGGGCAAGCCACTCTTTGATGGAGAAACCGGTTATCTCCATGGCGGCGATCAATATCCGACCAGCAGCCTTGGCATCTTCGAGCGCGTCGTGATGAATAAACTCATATCCGAGAAAACCGCAGACACTTTTGAGGCCGTATCCCCGCGACGCAAAGTGACTCCAGGTTCGTCGTGTAACCTGGGCTGAATCCAGCCATGCACAGTCAGGGGGTGGAAGTTTATACCGGCAGCACGCTCGATGAACCGCCACACGATCGAAGTGTGTATGACAAACTACCACCCGGTCTTTCAGACGAGACAGGACGGCGTTATAGATTTCAGGCAGCCGGGGAGCGCCTGCTACCGTATTCTTATTGATCCCATGGATAGACACGTTCACGGGATCAAAAAAGTCTTCCGGATCCACATAAGATTTCCATTCTTCAATGATCGTGTTTCCTGAGTAAGATGCAAGGCCAATCTGACAGATTGACGCCGCGTTAGCATTGGCGGTCTCGACATCAATCGCTACAAAATCCACACTGCCACTCCTTTTCCGTTGATGGTTAATAGGGATTACACCGCCTGAATGCGGTAACAGGTTATCAATAATACTAATTTTTGTATGGTAAACATATATAATCTACAATCGCACATCTTTTGGCAAGATTATTTTATACTTGAAATGCAAACACTGAAAGTGATTTTAGCCTCGCGATTACACCTGATGTAATCTTTATGCTCTTGCGGGGAGGAATGATAAAGCAAATTGCTTTTCTCAGGATATGGCATGGAATCAGGTTTTTTATACTGTAAGATATGATAAGGGTTTAGGGTATCGATGGGTTCCCATTGAATAACGGTAAAGGGTTTTTCTGGTATATATTTTATCTGCCATCTGTCTTTTTCGGTATTTTCCTGTTAAAATTATAATTTGAAGGACCAGTCTGCCGCATGTTACAATGGAACTTATTCCGGGTCAAGGAAAAAACAGATTCCTGGTATGTTAATAGTATTTCTCAACAAAAGATTTAACAGAGCAGATTGTTTTGAGAAAAAGTTTGTCTTCAGTTCTTTAGCATTTTATAATCTAAACATGAACCCGGATATGGAATTTTTTAAGAAACGGATTATTGATTAGGAGAAAGATCATCGATCACATTCACAGCATAGATTACTATAAAGTTAAAGATGAACATGGACATAAACATCTATTTCGAGTCCATGAGCGAAAGAAGCTAATCTTAGCTACTACAATAACAGGTACGGTATTTATTGTGGAGGTAATTGGGGGGGTTATCACGAACAGTCTTGCCTTAATTAGTGATGCAGGGCATATGCTCACCCATATCTTTGCCCTGTTGGTAAGCCTGTTTGCTCTGTACTTCGCAGCAAGGCCGCCTACATTAAAAAAGACATATGGCTTCTATCGTCTGGAGATAATAGCTGCGCTATTTAATGGTATAGTCCTTTTTATGATCACGTTATGGATATTCTATGAGGCCTACCACCGTTTTATGCATCCGGAGACCATATCAAGCGGTAAGATGTTTATAGTGGCAGTTATCGGTTTAATTGCCAACGTTGCATGTGCTTACATTCTTATGAAAGGCGGTAATGAGATTGAACACAGCCTGAATGTCAGGTCGGCAATTATTCATATGCTCGGAGATACATTCTCTTCTGTAGGCGTCATAGTTGGTGCCATCATTATATACTACACTCATTGGTATATTGTCGATCCTATCATCAGTATCCTCCTGTGCATACTCATTTTGGTCTGGGCCTATAAATTGATTATGGAATCTGTGGATATCTTATTAGAAGCTACACCAAAAGAAATTAATATTGGTGAGGTTGCTGACAGTCTTAAACAGATCCCCGGTGTTGATAATGTACATGATATTCATATCTGGACGATTACCTCCGGGATGTATTCCATGAGTGCACATGTTGATACAAGGGATATGTTGATTAGCGAGACTACAAAACTGTCAAAACAGATTAACTGTATTCTAAGTGATAAATTCAGGATCGGACATACGGTTATTCAATTCGGTTGCGAGTGTGAAATCAATAGTAAACAGAATAGTCACAACCACAACCATATATAAAATTCCAGCATACTGTTTTGCTGACAGAACCACGCAAGGACTTTATTCTTGTCTGCAAAACGTATCTATTACTTTACAAGCCGTTTGAATTGCGTTATTGATGTGTGATTTGTCCTGCAGCTTTAATGATTCAAGGAAATGGTTTTTACCAATGACATCGGTTATGTACAAAAGAGCGATTGCCTTTCTTTGAATGTAGTGTGCTGCGCTAAAAAAGGCCGAACATTCCGTATCGATTACTTCAATCCCTCTTTCAATAAAAAAATTTCTGTAAAAATCCTCACACTTCAGCGACCCCATACTCATCCCTCTGACCGGTTGTATGTCCTGAGTCGGGCTGTTTTCCAGGAAGGAATGGAATAAACCCTGATCCGGAAACATGGTTGTAATTCTATCGGTATAGCTGAAAAGAACATCCGTGAAGCTTTCGAATGATAAACATTCTCTCGGGCAAACGAGACTGCCAACAGTTAATTGTTCTGTTTTCTGTGAAAGACCGCAGGCCCCAAAATAGATGATCTCCTGACAAGCCGTTTGCTCCAGATACAGAATAGCATCGCCGACAAGTAAGGTACTGATACCAGTTTTCACGAGGGTAAATGTGCCGGTGTTTACCGTTGAGTAAAGTTTACCTTTTTTCAACGATTGAATACCAAATCCCCTGAGAATACCTGGTGCAAGGAAAGGAGTGACTACACAGGTTTTTTGAATTGCAGCTGGCTCTGTACCAAATAAGGTTCTGAAGTTTGTCATAACATATATTGAAGTAATTTTGTTGAGGATCTATACGAATAGAAATCTTGCTTCTTGATGTTATGCTGCTTTTTCTTCTAAAAAAGGGGTATGAGACGAAAAGGCCTTGATAATAAGATTTTTCCCAAGTGACGGAAACAGATTCGCTAACCACGCTGATTCGAAGTTACAAAGTGATGTGAAATCGTAGGATACTACGTTTGATGCTGTTTGAATTACCGTAAACCCGGTGCGTTCCAGGATTATTTTCAGAGAACCAAAGGTAAAATGCCGGATGTGTAAAGTATTCCAGGAAGAAGCGTGTTTTGGGGTTTTTCCGAAGAGGAACCGAATACGGTCAGCAAATCTGGCCATATTAGGAATTGTGAAAATAAAGGCCCCGCCTGGTTTGAGAACCCTTTTGACCTCAAGCAGAAATTTTTGAATTTCAATAATATGCTCAATGATCTCTCCTGCAAACACAATATCAAATGCACCGTCATCGCACGGCAACCCGCAGTTAATATCAGCAATAGAAATATCAATGCCTTTCTTTTGCGCCTCGGTAACGGTTCTGCTGGAAAGCCCTATCCCGCAAACCTGAATTCCCAGGTCCATAATCTGTTTTTCAATCATCCCTGATCCACAACCGATACTTAATAATGATGCATTTTTTCTATTCTGCTGCTTTGATACTTCACATTCAATCATCTGAAGGATTTTTTTGATCCGGCTCTGATAGCTTTTATTTAAGGTAGAAGCAGCATCCTCGTATGATTTAAAAGGAATTTTATTACACCCAGAATCGATATCCTCCCCGGCGAGGCCTTTACGGCGGTCGAAGGCATAGGCAGATTTCCCCTCTCCTTTGTGTTTTGCGAAGCGCTTCATCTCTTCACCGATGGTGTTAATCTCTCCCAGTGAAGTCAGTTCCTTCCATTCATTACTCACACCACCGATGGCAATTGAAATCAAAGGGAATTTACGGAGGATGCCTTTGCGGTCCTGAGTCACAACAAATCCGGTCTTGATGTGAGTCTTACTGTAAAGTTTTGGAACCAGGTTGTCAAATTTTTTCACAATGGACTCACAAATACCTATACTTTTGTCAGGTGAGGTTACGATAATAAAATCATCTCCTCCCATATGACCTACAAGATCATTGCAGTGATCTACGCATGATAAAAGTAACCTCGCTGTAGTCCTTATAATAGTATCTCCCTGGACAAAACCGTATGTATCGTTATATGATGTAAAATGGTTAATATCACAGTACAGCACTGAGAATTTATGTTTCCGGGCTATACGGTGCCTAATCTCCCGTTCTATCACAATATTGCTGGGCAGGCGGGTCAGAGGGTTGAGCTTTATATTTCTTAGACAGCGTTCGTAAATAATCTGCAAATGTGCGAGTAATTTATCTTTTGTAAGCGGCTTTGTAATATAATCGTTTACGTCCGGGAATAGATCTTCCCCCCTATCTTCAGGGAGCTGATCATCAACAAGCATGATAACAGGCAGCGACTGCCACAAAGGATCTTCACGTAAATGGTAAAAGATATCAACAGCGGAAATATCTGGAAGATGACTATCCAGGATGAGGAGGTCTATAACTTCCGATTCCAAAAGATGAAAGATCTCCTCGCCTTTTTCCACAACGATGATATGGTGTCCTTCCCGCTCCAGCGTGGTTTTTAAAAACTGATGAATGTACTCCTTGTTTTCTGCTACCAGAATACAAAGACGAGGAGCTTGTTCGACACCATAATCTTGTACCGTTTTTAAAACCATTTTTTACCCTCTTTTATAAACTCAAATTTCCCTGAAAAAATGGGACCGCAATAGAATGGATGCAAATATTGAAAAACTACCAAAATCTTAATGTCAAATTTAGTTTAGCACGAAATATGCCATTAACCAATAACCAGGAATTCTTTTCGTGAAACAATTTAAAGAGAATACATGTATGATATGCATACTACAATTAACTTATACATATTATTGAACTTACATAAATAATTACTTGTTTGTATGTGATATGTTGTATAGGTGTTTTGTTAAAAATAGTTGCTATGGAAGATGATTATTTTTGAACTTTGTATATCAATCTGTACATATTTGTAATGCCAGTAATAGACATGTACAATTTTGTACATATAATAGATGGTTGTCTTCTTTCCTTGAATGTTCTACTCTTTTTTTACCTGCCCTCCTCAGGTTAAATTACCTTCTGATATGTGTAAATATGTTCGGTTTCATCCGTGGAGTACTATAGATTTACCCGTGTCCTATTTATTCTTTATATCCTTGCTTTATATCCTTGTTAAACGCCGATATTTGATGCGATGGGGTTGGGCATCTGCAGGACCGAGACGTTTCTTCCGGTCTGACTCGTATTCGGAATAATTTCCTTCAAACCAGACGACTTTGCTATCGCCCTCGAAAGCAAGAATATGGGTAGCGATTCGGTCAAGGAACCAGCGGTCATGGCTGATCACCACAGCACAACCGGAGAAATTTTCCAGAGCATCTTCCATGGCTCGCATGGTATTAACATCAAGATCATTTGTAGGTTCATCTAACAGAAGCACATTGGCACCTTCTTTCAATATGCAGGCGAGATGTACCCTGTTCCTTTCTCCCCCGGAAAGCGTTCCTATCAGTTTTTGCTGGTCGGCGCCGAGAAGATTAAAGCGTGCTACATAGGCGCGGGAATTGACCTCCCTGCCACCGAGCCGGACGGTATCATGGCCTCCTGAGATTATCTCCCATACCGTTTTGTTTGGATCGAGGGTTTCCCTGTCCTGATCAACGTATGCGAGCTTAACCGACTCGCCTACCCGAATTGTGCCGGTATCCGGTTTTTCCTGGCCGGTAATTATCCGAAACAACGTGGTCTTCCCTGCGCCGTTAGGGCCAATAACTCCAACAATTCCTCCCCGCGGTAGGGAAAACGTCATTTCTTCTATCAGGATGCGGTCCCCGTAAGCCTTGGCGACCCTATCTGCCTCAATAACCAGATTACCCAGTCTCGGGCCGGGCGGGATATAGATCTCCAACTCCTTTATCTGTTTTTCATTGTATTGTTCAAGGAGTGATTCATAAGATTTAATACGTGCCTTTGATTTTGCATGCCTGCCCTTCGGAGTCATCCTGATCCATTCCAGCTCGCGTTGCAGGGTCTTTTGCCGGTCTGTCTCCTGTTTTTCTTCCTGTTGCAATCTCTTTTGCTTTTGCTCAAGCCATGATGTATAGTTCCCCTTCCATGGAATTCCATACCCCCGGTCCAGCTCTAATATCCAACCGGCTACGTTATCGAGAAAATAACGATCGTGTGTTACTGCGATTACTGTTCCCGCATAATCTTGTAAATGATGTTCCAGCCAGGCAACCGTTTCGGCATCAAGGTGGTTTGTTGGTTCGTCTAAAAGTAAAATATCCGGTTTTTGCAATAACAACCGGCAAAGCGCCACACGGCGTCTCTCTCCCCCGGATAATACCTTTATTGGTGTATCCCCTTCAGGACAGCGCAGGGCATCCATAGCCATTTCCAGACGGGAATCCAGGTCCCACGCGCCAAGTGTATCAATTTTTTCCTGTACGTCCCCCTGACGTTCTATCAGTTTGTTCATGTCTTCATCCGACATTGGCTCGGCAAATTGTTCACTAATCCGGTTGTACTCGTTATGGAGGTCTACCAGTTCCTGAACACCCTCTTCCACAATTTCACGTACCGTTTTTGTTTCATCCAGAAACGGTTCCTGTTCGAGAAACCCAATCGTGTAACCGGCAGAAAGGACTGCCTGTCCGTTAAAGTCATTGTCTACTCCTGCTAAAATACGCAGGAGAGAACTTTTCCCCGAACCATTTAACCCCAGTACACCAATCTTAGCACCGTAAAAATACGAAAGGGATATATCTTTCAGTACGGGTTTCTTATCATAATATTTACTCACCCTGAGCATGGAATAGATAACTTTGTTTGGTTGATTACTCATTGAACCTGTCTCCGAAAATATTTTAGAAATAACCGTAGAGGTTTTTGTTGTTTATAATGTACCACCTGTATTACTATAAGAATATTTTATTAATCCGGCTGCTGTATTTATTTCATTCTCACAAGAACCGGGGTAGTCCTATTTGAGACAGTGCCATCTCCCAATTGCCCGGTGCTGTTTAATCCCCATGTCAACATGGTACCATCAGGCTTGAGGGCAATATTGTGCTGGTCACCACAGGCAACGGCAATAACGTTATGAAGTGCACTTACCTGGACAGGGATTGCGCTGCTGATAGTAGTACCGTTTCCCAACTGACCACTCCTATTATTTCCCCATGCCCATAGAGTACCATCTAACTTCAGGACAACGGTGTGGTCCCCACCGCCTTTAATTCTGTCGATATCTTTAAGTTTATTAAGAAGGGACGGAGTGCTCTTGTTATCGGTTGAACTATCACCCAGTTGGCCGTATTGGTTAAGACCCCATACCCAGACGGTACCATCATTCTTCAAGCTGATACTGTGATCTCCCCCACAATCTACCATACTGATATCTTTAGGCCCGCTTACCTGAATGGGAATTGTTCTGTTGGTAATAGAACCGTCTCCCAGTTGACCATACTGGTTGAATCCCCATGCCCAGATTGTGCCATCTGCCTTTTGAGCAAGGTTGTGATACGCCCCTCCGGTAATGAAGATGACGGAGTTCAGGTTTCTTGTTTGTACGGGTGTTCTTCTATCGGTAGTAGTACCATCGCCAAGCTGGCCATATACATTCCGGCCCCATGTCCAGACCGTACCATCCGATTTTAAAGCAAGATTATGCAATCCTCCGCTCGCAATTGCCGTAATATCCTTAAGGCCGCTAACCCGGGAGGGTTTATTTATGCTTTTTGTTGTACCGTTTCCCAATTGTCCGGACCAGTTGCCTCCCCAGGCCCACACAGTGCCGTCTGATGTTAAAGCAATACTGTGCCATGCTCCTCCGGCAACGGCGGTTACACCTCTAAGACCTTTTACCTGTACGGGTGTTTTTCTATTCGTGTTTGTTCCGTCTCCTAACTGACCGTGCATGTTCTGTCCCCAGGCCAAAACGATACCATCAGATTGCAGGGCGAGGCTGTGAAGATTTCCGCAGGAGACTTGTATGATTGTGGACGCGGAGGCTGCTGCCATACTCATAATGAAAAATGAAAGGAAGAAAATTGTCATCCAGTATAAAATAGTAAATCTGCCGGATATACGATTGGGAAATGCAGTTTCCATAGGCCGTTCCAGGACACCTTTCAAGCATATTAAATCAATTATTCTTTGGGTTTTCATAGGTCTATTCTGTATTTTGAAATTGACGTATGACTGATAGAGAGAATATACATGCTTGATAAAGAATATAAAATAATCCTATTATAATATGAAAATAAACAGAGGGGAAGAATATTTTATAGGAGAGAAATAGTAACTACTCGTTTTTGTATTCATTGAGTTTTTGGAAATACTATGCTTGATAGCTCCGTTAGGAGCGGTATGTTAAGAGAAAAAAGTTGTCAAAAGAATTAGGAAAAGCTGTATTTGCAATTTTAAGAAAATTCGTCATAATTACTTATTATAAGCGAAAAAAGGGTTAAAGTGTTTTATACTACAGAAGAGAATAGGACTATAACCATAAGATTTGAGTTAGCGTTTAATGTGTGTTCTCGTATAGATAAGTAATATCCGGTTTCACTTCCGGGGAATACCATAACAGAACGTAAGTTATCTGATAAGGTATAAGGAGTAATTCATGTTACAAAAGATTATTATTTTCCTGACGATTACCGGTGCTCTTCTTCTCTCCGGGTGTAAAGACAACAGGGAAGAAACAGGATACTTTGACACGACATATCACACAGCAGAAAGGGAATTCGCTCGTTTCATTGAATATTATATACCGGAGATCAGGCAGATACTCAAGGGACATGGGATGCATCACCGTGAGGACTCCCTTATTCCCGAAGAAGAGATCATACAATGGCATGTTTATAGACAGCCCGATCAGGAGAAAAGTCAAGACCTGATACTGGCAACGGTAACAATTCACGGTGAACAGAGATTGTACGGAATGCGGCTTCCCGAGTATATTTATCTTGGATTTGTATATAAAAACGGACAGTGGTGTGTAATGCCTGAGAATGAGTCTTTTGTATCTCACACATTTTCTTTGACAGATATGACTTCTCATGTTTATGAAGATCTCCGGGAAATCTTCCCAATGGACAGAGAGTCAATGGACAGAGAGTCAATGGGGAGGAGTCTGTGATATGATAACAAGGTAAGGCGAAAAACCATTCACACCCGGAAGAGGGATATTTGTGTGGAGAAGAATTCCCGGAATGCTTATGTATCGGCTTTTTGCGCCTTTCCTGCATTATTTGGACCGGATAATCTTCTTATATCGCTACCGACATGAAGACATCAAGAGATGATAATTCATTTATAAAAGATGAAAGTTATGATCCAAAGCGAATAGACGACCCTTATATCCTCGGGGCATGTATTCCGGAAAAATACAATTTGCGGATATCCGGAGAGGGGGGATTACAGCTGGTAAACAGAAATGAACTCAGACATGCCGTTGGGGTTGTTGCCGCACGGTCTTTACGGTATTTCAGCACAAACGGTGAGGGTTTTAATGTCTTTCGCTTACGCAGCATGGCCATCTGGTGGCTCAGGCATATCTATAACAGCTTTAATTGGTGGAAGGCATATGTAGTGAATGCAGAGGGTGAACGGAAAGATATGCCAATGCTCTATATAGGGGAGGAGTTTGGTACTGGCACAGGGCAGAGAGATAACGAGGCGGATATTGTGCTCAGTGCCTTTGAGAATGACCGATATCTGGTTCGTCGGGGATCTGAAGGCGGAGTAATCTTTGCCGTTGGATACAGCGAAAGGGGAGGGTTATTCAATTCTCCCGATATGTACGGGGTCAAGACTATCGTTGGGAATAAATATAAAGGTGCCGGCATCAGCGTAACCAACAGCATTACAAGAAATTTGCGTCTTATGGCCGAACATATCTTGAAAGAAAAAGGCAAAGAAAATTCCTGGCAGAATATCCGTGATGAGATCAGGCGCATGAAGATTATTGTCCTGAACAGGCCAAGACACGAGAAACTTATTAGAATAATAAAAGAGCATAACGCTCAATTAATTCTTGTCGAGGACGATGATCTTACCCCAACCCTCGCAGTAACCAGAGGTGAAGTTGATCTGATCATCGGTGTGGGCGGGATTCCTGAGGCGATTTTAAGTGCGATTATTGTTGAAGA
This sequence comes from Candidatus Loosdrechtia aerotolerans, assembly GCA_021646405.1. Taxonomy (GTDB): domain Bacteria; phylum Planctomycetota; class Brocadiia; order Brocadiales; family Brocadiaceae; genus Loosdrechtia; species Loosdrechtia aerotolerans. The sequence goes on along the minus strand of SOER01000019.1, from coordinate 4,785 downwards.
GCTGGGTGGCGAAATGACCCTGAGAATATTACCCGCTGATGTGGCACAAGATAGAAGATTATTGGGGAGGGTTAATAACTGGAATCACTTTAGGAAGAACGAGGTGGACATCCTGAAGAATTTTAAAATTGTCAGGCCCGGTACAGAAGTAAGGGGTGAGATGCCATGGGATACCGTCCTGTCTTCAGGTGATCTGGCCAGAGGTACACAGAAAGTCTTCACGGCAAGTATTATAAAAAGAACTTCATGGATACGGTTCCCGGATGGAAGAGTGGTGCCGGGGGTGGAAATGGAACCTGAAACGGGAAGGGTTACCGTACATGTCGTTCGCATTGCAGGCAGAAACGCGGAAATTGTACCAGTTATCTATACAACAGCAATCAGCAAGTACACGAAACAATATAAATATTTCATGGGGGCACATGATAAAGTATTGGGGAATATTCTTATTCAGTTAGGAGATGCATATGCAGAGTTTGGCATGTTCCAAAAGGCAAAAGATTGCATCCTGAAGGCCAGGATGTGCAAAGGGATGGATGATGATTTACTCCAAAAATGTGATTTCCTCTATGAATATGTGGAAGGACTGGATGACCTTACAAATAAGCCCGTTCAAGCCCCAGGAGCAGTAATACGCCATTTTGAAAGGGTGTATCATGTGGGGAGGGAAGACGACGTAGGTATCAGATCCGCAAGAATGATAAAAAGGTTTTATGAATATTTCGGAGACAGGTATTGTCATGACCATCACTACAGGGAAGCCATGGGATATTATAAAGAGGCACTACAGTACAGCACCCATGAATTGAAACTTTACCGGAAGGTGGGTTCTATCCAGATGAAGGAGATGCTGGAAGAATATTTTCATCTGATTGACAAGGTATACGAGGATCATCAGTTTAAAGAGCCGGAAGATTGGGAACAGTACAAGCTTGGAATTGCATTGCAGGTTTTTTACGGTAATGAAGGGCACGTGAAATCCTCGTGCAGAGAGCCCTGGCTTATTTTCTTCAGGAGGACGGTACTGCACGGTAAAAAGCCTTCCTACAAATTAGCTATCCTTACGAAATTACTCGAACTACAAAAGAAATTGAACCGGGAAAGCGACGAAGAACTCTCTCTGTTCTTGAAGAAAGAGTTTGGCATGGTGAATGAAGAGATAGAGAGTATTCTGAACTATAAAAAGGAAAAGAAGGTATTTCACTCGGTAAGTGAACTGTATCGTGTTCAGGGCCTGGGTCTGAAGAGCCTGGCTAAAATGTTCCTCCCATACATAAGGATAGAGAGCCAAAACGAGCTGGAAGATGCTCATATTCCATTGAGTATCAGCCTCGTTGAAGCGATGGAACGAAGGTATGAAAATATCATGGATGAACTCAAAGAAGGGTTTACGAAAGAGGCGCAAGAGCATTCGTATGCATTAGCAGAGGCGTATCACTATGTGGGACTTGCACTCTATGACATTGGTGACGATGAAGGTGCAAAACTCTATTATAAAAAGGCACTTGCGAAATTTAGTGAAATACTGGAGAAGTTCGAAGGAATAACACTAGTGAATGCACAATATCGCATCGGAAATCTTTATGAGGAACTGGCCCTGCTCTATGAGGAAGAACAGGAAGATTATTACCACAGGGCAATAGATGCATATACCTGCATTACCGATGAACGGCTATCAAATAAATTGTTTGGTTCTATACGGGGATTAATTTTGATCAGGATACAACAGGCGATGGAGAGGATTGAATATCTAAAACACCATTTTCGATAACCCTGGAAGGGCTATCTGAAAGCCAGATTGCTGTGTGGAACGTGTCCTGAAGAGATCTGGAGTTTGTCTATTGTTATTTGGATATTGTGATTTGGAATTTATTTGGGATTTGGTGCTTTCATTGTAAATTCCAAAGATAGTAAAATGCCCCCATGTCGTCTTCTTTTTATTTCTTCTCCAGGTTAACCAGGCGATATTGATCATCTTGAAAACCGAGCACCTCTATGATACGGGGCATTTCAGGATTTTTGAAGGATATGATAAATTTAAAACGTGGGTATTCAAGACTTGCAGGTGTAGGTTCCGCCTCTACATGAGTTACCTGTCCTTTATGGTCAAAACTAAGGATGTTCCATTGGATCCCTTGAATATCAGGAAACGCAGATTCTGTTAACCGGACAATACTATCCTTCATAAATACTTCTCTTTCTGCGGTTTGCGCGGAAGCAGCAAGGACTGCGATTTGTTTATCCAAATCCCCCACCATTATTTCTAACCCTTCAATCTTTTTTTGAATGGTTATATTGGATACCTTTATCTCGTCCATCTTATTATGGAGTCTGTTCGTATCATTTATAATAAAGGTAATGGTAGTGGATAAATCGTCGATCCTCTTTTCCAACAACCTGCTGCCAGTGTCATCCATCACGGCTATCTTTTGGTTTGGAGAAGGGGAATTATTTTGGTGTGAGAGGGCAGAGCAACCGAGAAGAAATACCAGCGGAAACCAGATGTATTTTCGTACATATTTATTCATATCGGAGCTTCCTGTATACGTTTATACGTTTAACTGATGCAGCCGATTCGGTTAACTGGTTAGGTATAATAACACTTTGCATGCATATGTCAATGGTTTTATTTTTAAATTGTGTTTCTTATGGAAATAGGAGATAATGAATTATACGGATTTTACCTGAATTTTACCTATACATTATCTCCAAAAGATCTCGGTTAAAATGAGGTCTTATATGATGGAAGAGGGGATGGGTTTTCCTGGTTCTGTCAGGGTATTGGAGAATGTTTCCTGTATTAAATGCGGTAAGGGCGATGAATGCATGATGTCCGGTGTAAAAATGATGTTTGGCCCTGATGCTACCGTTACATCAGTTGGGGTAAATAGATTCGAGAACCAGCCAGATGCTGTAAATGCTGCGAGAGAACTCAGTAGGAAAATAGCAGAAGTGCTGAGAGGTACTCATTGAATATCCTGTTGTTAACATTGGGGAGCGCCGGGGATGTGCATCCCTTTATAGGATTAGGGATAGGTCTGAAGTGCAGGGGACACTGTGTAACCATTGTCACCAGCGGATATTTTAAAGAGCTTATACAGAACTCGGGGCTGGGATTCATTGAACACGGTAGTGTTGAGGATTTTAAAAGGATCATAGCTAACCCGCACATATGGAGTCCCCGTCAGGGACTTGAAATACTTCTCAAAGAAATATTCCTTCCCGCCATCCAACCTATCGGTGAAATTATTGAACGTTTTGATGTAAAAGATACGGTTGTGGTATCATCATCCTTCATGTTCGGAGCAAGGATTGCCCATGAAAGACTACAGGTGCCGTTTGTAACAGTTCTGCTTCAACCAGCTGGCCTCTGGAGTATTTATGAGCCTCCTGTCATGGCATCATTGCCGTTACCCGGGTGGTTGCCGTTGTTTTTCAAGCGGCTTATTTTGTCTGCTGCTGATAAAGTACTGGATAAGATGCTTGCTCCCGGGATCAACAGGGTCCGTGCAGGATTTGGTCTGCCGGAGGTTCACCATATCTTCAGCAGGTGGATGTATTCACCCCAAAAGATTCTCGGACTTTTTCCTGACTGGTTTGCCCCGTATGCACATGATTGGCCGGAAAATACCCAGTTGACAGGGTTTCTATCGTTTGACAGAAGTAATAATACCGCTGTATCTCAAAAAGTTATGGAATTTTTTCGTGCAGGAGACCCTCCCGTTATCGTTACTCCCGGTACTGCCATGCTGCACGGCGGGCAATTTTTCAGGGCCTCTCTTGAAGCATGTCAATTAACCGGCAAAAGGGCAGTGCTTTTAACCCGTTATCGTGAACAGTTACCCCGGATACTCCCGCATGGAATAGTGCATTTTGATTATGTACCTTTAAGCCTGATTCTGCCATACGCGGCAGCGCTGATACATCATGGAGGCATTGGAACTGCCATACAGGGTTTAGCTGCAGGTATTCCCCAGATGATTATGCCCATAAATTACGACCAGCCCGATAACGCAGCCCGGTTGGAACGATTGGGTGTTGGTGCATCCATCCCGCCGAACAAATATCATGGACCGAGAATAGCAAAAAAACTTGTACATCTGTTGTCTTCTCCGGAAGTAAAACGACAGTGCAAGTACCGGGCAGCAAAGATGGATTTTGACCGTGCCCTCCGGGATACATGCCTGGCAATTGAACAGGTTGCTGACGGTAAATGCACGAATAGGTCGCCATCCCTGCGTTAACCTTTATTGATAATGAATTGCCTTTTACGAGGAAAAATTTGAGATGAAAAAAACGTTGATACTGACACTTATTCTGAAATTACTGTTTCTCTTTCCCGGAATGAGCTCTGCAGATTCACCCATTACCTCTACCAAGTTTTATGAGGCTTATATGGATGTTAAAATGGTTAAAAGGGCGCATCTGGAAGGTGTAATGGGGATAGAAATTGCCGAATTTCTTTCATCTCCTGAAAATACTATAGATACGAAGGCTGCTGTAATTAATGCCCTTTCATGGAGGTTTGAGGGGAAGAATAATACTGAGTTTTATATGTACTATCTGTCGCTGTTATACCATGTGCCGCTTGAGGAACTGGATACTGATTTCCTTAGCCCGGATGAGATATTTTGTCTGGGGTATTTGATGGTCATGGATATAGTTAACAGCAGTTGAAACCGAACAAATAAGAAACACACCGAGAAAGTACTTCAGAAGTTCTCTGAGCCATAGAGGCAACAAAGCCATTGAACGATCGAATTAACGTCTTAAGAGTTTCCCAAC
>SOER01000018.1 GCA_021646405.1 Candidatus Loosdrechtia aerotolerans | reverse complement strand
TGGCTTCGAAAAAGCTGCTTTTTTTAATACCATCAGGAGGAGCTATGTTTGTTTTTGCAAAATCATCTTTTTCGAGTACCTCAAGGAGGTGTCTTCCAGAGGAGTGTTCCTCAAGATGATAAAAAATAAGCGCTTTCAGTTGTTGTTCAAAATTCATTTGCAAAGACCTGTTTCCTTTTGATTGGAGAATAGGCACATGGTTAATAATGTTATCAATAGGAACTAAGAGTTCGTGAAATGAAGGTGCCTTTTGCTTTTTGTTTAACGGTTCAATTGTATATGGCATTTTTATAACTCCTTTATAGTTAAAGTGTTATAAAAATTTTACCATAGAAATTTATTTCAAAAAGTCAAGCAAAAAATTACCTCCATACAAAAAATTTTGTTGAGTATTTGCTTCGCAAATACTTAACCGGACAATGCTGGCGCACACTCATGTTCAAACTCCAAATATCAAATTCCAAATCCCAAATAAATTCCAGATATCAATTTTTCAATCTCCAAATCATACTGTTTGGAATTTGGGATTTGTTTTTTGGAACTTGTTTGTTATTTGTAATTTGTGATTTGGTGTTTTAGCATAAGGCGCACCCTAAAGGGATGCGGCTGGTTTATTTTTTAAGAGCGGCCAGTGCAGCGCTTCCCGCAGTTGAACATAGCCCTCTGCGCAGTACCTGGCAAGGTTTCTTACCCGCCCGATGTATCCTGTACGCTGTGTTACTCCAATAACACCCCTTGCATCAAGCATATTAAAGGTATGTGAACATTTGAGAACGTAATCGTATGCAGGCAGTACGAGCCCTTCTTTCAGGAGCCTTTGACATTCCTTTTCGTACATCTCAAAAAGCTGAAAGAGCATGTTCGTATCCGCCGTATTGAAATTATAGATAGAAAACTGTATCTCATCCTGTTTATGGATATCCCCGTATGTATAGCCACCGACCCATTCAAGATCAAAAACAGATTCCTTTTCCTGGATGAACATAGCAATGCGTTCAAGTCCGTAGGTAAGTTCGAGGGTAATAGGTTCAAGCTCGATTCCCCCTACTTGCTGAAAATAAGTAAACTGCGTAATTTCCATCCCATCTAACCATACTTCCCAGCCGAGACCGGTAGCTCCAAGGGTTGGGGATTCCCAGTCATCCTCAACAAACCGTACATCATGTTTTACCAGATCGATGCCGAGAACCCTTAAACTGTTTAAATAAATATCCTGGGAATCATCAGGGGCTGGTTTTATTACTACCTGGAACTGATAATAATGTTGTAATCTATTGGGATTTTCACCATATCTGCCATCTGTTGGTCTCCGGGAAGGTTCCACATAGGCACATTTCCAGGGTTCTGGTCCCAATGCCTTAAGAAACGTTGCAGGATTAAAAGTACCCGCCCCTTTTTCAATATCATATGGCTGCCATATCACACAGCCGTAATGAGCCCAATAGTTTTGAAGCTTTAGTATGATTTCCTGAAATGTCATACAGGTCCTATTCATTTGACAGATAGAAAGAGAAATTTTTTGATTTGTACAGTAGAGGAGTTTATCACGAGGTATTTCTTGTGTCAAGGATAACATACTGGTTTATTAAATACTTCAGCATGGAAGTGGGGTACGTAGTATTGACAATCTTTTATAGATGTGTTAGTTTTTAGGATTGCGATGAGAGTGTAAGAGGTTGGAGCCGTTTTTCATGTGATAAAGAGATTGCATGCAGGAGGTGTTTGTTTCCAGTAACGGCACCTTTTGGATTTATTCATATGATATAAAGATAAACTAAAGAAAACATTTTATTGAGGAGGTGTGTATGAGTGAAAAGGTGAAACATGAGGAGAGTTTTGAGTTTCAGGCAGAAATAAAGAAGCTGTTGAATATTCTTTCCCATTCCCTTTATACACATAAGGAGATCTTTTTAAGAGAACTTATTTCAAATGCGTCAGATGCATTAACGAAAATGCGATATATTTCCCTTACCGATCAGGAATATGAGGGGAAAGACCTTCCGATGGAAATCACGATAGATATGGATGAGAAGGACAGAACCCTGACGATCAGTGATACTGGTATTGGGATGACAAGGGATGAGATTATCCAGAATATCGGAACTATTGCAAAATCAGGGTCGCTGGAGTTTATAACAAAATTATCAGAGCAGGCGAAACAGGATTCTAATATCATTGGTCAGTTTGGTGTAGGCTTCTATTCGGTTTTTATGGTTGCAGATAATGTTAAGGTTAGAACACGGTCTTACAAAGACGGGCAATCATATGAATGGCATTCAGATGGATCAGGGAAGTACTTCCTGAATCCGATTGAAAAAGAGAGAAGAGGAACCGATATCATCATCCATCTCAGGGAGGATGAGAAGGAGTATACGGGAAAGGCGAGAATACAATCTATTATTAAAAAGTATTCTAACTTTGTCAGTTTTCCTATCAAGGTTTGTGGAGAAGTAGCCAACCAGATTGCGGCGATCTGGAAAGAGCCGAAAAAGGATATTACAGAAGAGCACTACAACGAGTTTTATAAGTTTATTACCAATACCGAGGAGACACCCCTTTTCCGTCTTCATACCTCTGCAGAGGCCCCTATCCAATTTTATAGTATATTGTACTGCCCGGCCACAAATTATGAGATCTATGGGTTTAAAAAATTGGAACACGGGGTTCAGCTTTACTCAAACAAGGTCTTAATTCAATCTGATTGCAAGGTGCTTCTGCCTGAATACCTAAGGTTTATTCACGGAGTCGTTGACTCTGCAGATATTCCATTAAATATTTCAAGGGAAACGTTTCAGGATAATAGGATCGTTCATAAGATGAAGAGTATCCTTGTTAAACAATTGCTTTCGCTTTTACAGGATATAGCAAAAAACGAGAAAGAGAAATATGAGACATTCTGGAGGCAATTCGGGAGGATTTTAAAGGAAGGAGTACATCTTGATTTTGAAAACCGGGACACCCTGGCACAATTATTACGATTCAATTCTTCGAGGTGTTCAGATTCACACGGTTTGGTTTCTCTGAAAGAGTATGGAGAGAGGATAAAGCCAGATCAAAAGGAAATTTATTATATAACAGCGGTGAACCGTGAGACGATAGAAAAGAGCCCTTACCTTGAGATATTCCGTAAAAAAGATATTGAAGTACTGTATTTAACAGACCCACACGATGAATTCCTCCTTTCCGGCCTTATGGAATTTGAGAAGAAGCCCCTCCGGTCAGTTGATCAGGCGAATCTAGACCTGCTGAAGGATGGCGACAGTAAGATTATTGATACTTCTTCGGAACCTCAAAATTATGAAGAGATATTTAACCATCTGATGAAGACGATGAGGGTTGTATTGGCGGATAAGGTTCTCGATGTCAAGGAATCGAAGAGGCTGAGTGATAGTCCATGTTGTCTGGTAAATCCCGATGGAATGCCAAGTGTACATGTCCAGAAGCTGATACAAATGGTAGACACTAACTATAAGGTGTCCAAAAAGATTATGGAGATTAACAGGAAAAACCAAATGATTCAGAATTTAGCGAAGATGAATGAAAATTCTGGCTACCAATCATTAGTTGAAAAGATCATACAGCAGTTATTTGAGAATGCACTCATGCAGGATGGTGTTGTTTCGGATCCTGTTTCTATGGTTCAAAGGCTGAACGAACTTATAGAGGAGTTAACAATGGCAACATTGGGAGGGGGGAAGAAGATTATCGTTTAAAAATAAAAGGCCATGAGATGTTTTGCATCTTATGGCCTTTTATATAAGAATTGACCCCAAGGGGATTTGAACCCCTGTTCACAGATCGAAAATCTGTTGTCCTAGACCAGACTAGACGATGGGGCCGATACTGATTATCTATATGAGGGCAGATGGATTCGAACCATCGACACCCGCCTTAAAAGGGCGGTGCTCTACCGGCTGAGCTATGCCCCCAATTATACGTTTTTCTTCGTCATATACAAACAAAAAATAAAATTACAGGGTGTGGTTGTGTGCTCGTTATATCTTGAGTATTTCTTCCGTCTTTTTTTTAACGGCATCATTAATCTTACCTTCGTGCTCATGAATAATTTTCTGTATCTCGTCCTTAGTACGCTTGGTATCATCCTCAGTCAGGATTTTCTCTTTTTCCTCTTTATCGGCAAGTTTTATAGCCTCGTGCCGTATACTGCGCAAGGATACTTTTGCTGTTTCCCCAAGCTCTTTTGCATGGGCAGAAAGTTTCTTTCTCCGTTCTTCATTGAGCGACGGAACGGTAATTCGTATAGCTTTTCCCTCAATTGCAGGGGTCAAGCCGATATCAGATTTCAGTATTGCCTTTTCTATATTGGATAGTATAGAAAGATCGTAAGGTTTAATCATAATTACCTGGGAATCAGGCGTAGAAATCGCCGCTATTTGTTTTAAGGGGGATATATCTCCATAGCATTCCACCTTTATATTCTCCACTAATCCTGTACTTGCCCTGCCCGTTCTTAAGCCTTTTAATTCCTCTTGCAAGTGTGCTATTATTTTATCCATCTTAACTCTTGTTTCCTTACATATCGACTCTCTACTCATATTTTATTCCCCAATATATGTTCCGACGGGTTCCCCCCGAATTGCCTTTTTGATATTTTCCTGATTATTCATATTAAAAACAATTATTGGCAATTTATTTTCCATGCATAGGGAAATTGCTGTTAAATCCATAACACCTAACTGTTTATTCAATACATCCATATACGTCAGTCTTTTATATAGTTTTGCAGATGGATTTTTTATAGGGTCGTCCGTATATACTCCATCAACCCTTGTTGCCTTCATCATTACCTCAGCGCTTATTTCAATTGCGCGTAAAGCTGCTGCTGTATCTGTTGTAAAATAAGGATTTCCTGTTCCACCTGCAAAGATGATAATATCCTTTTCTTTCAAATATTGCAAGCAGGTTCTCAATACAAAAGACTCTGTGATATTTTTTACCTCGATAGCGCTAACTACATGTGCCTTTATATTGAATCCTTCCAGGATATCCTGAAGGAGCAGTGCATTAATTACCGTAGCAATCATCCCTGCCTGGTCTGCCTGTACCCTTGATTTTCCTACGTTATTTAATTTTGCACCACGAAGTATATTACCACCACCAAGAACAACTGCCAATTCGATACCGATTTCAGAGACCTTCTGTAATTCTCTGGCAACAGTAGTAAATTGCTCTGTCTTAATGCCGCGTCCGTCTGCATTGCCAAAACCTTCACCGCTTATCTTTACCAGTACCCGTTTGTACCGAATGGTATTCTGCATTGTCATGGGGTATAAAATATTTTCCCGTTAGTTAAACATCGCCAACCTCAAACCTGCAAAAACGGCTTATTTTTATATTTTCTCCTATTTTAGCGATATTTGCAATTAATAAATCCTGGATCGTTTTGGTATTATCCTTTATAAAAGGTTGTTCCAGAAGGCAGCTTTCTTTATAGAAATTTTCTAATTTTCCAAGGGCAATTTTTTCCATTATATCCACGGGTTTTCCTTTAGCCTCTTCCATAAATATCTTCTTTTGCTCTTCTATAACAGGAACAGGGATATCTTCTCTTCTAACAGCAATTGGTTTTGTTGCTGCAACCTGCATGCAGAGATCTTTTAAGAACTGTTGGAATACTTCATTTTTTGCTACAAAGTCTGTTTCACAGTTGAGTTCTACAAGCACACCTAATTTTCCCGTGGTGTGAATATATGAACCGACCCTGCCCTCTGTAGTTACCCGCTGCTCTTTTTTTGCAGCCTTCTTAATCCCCTTCTTTCTAATAATCTCTAAAGCTTTCCCAAAATCACCCTTAACTTCATCCAGTGCACTCTTGCATTCTAATATGCCGGCTCCGGTTTGTTCTCTTAATTTTGTAATACTTGCTATATCTGCCATTAACATTCTCCATATATATAATGTAAAACTATCGTTGTTTCTATATAATTTTATACGTCACGGTATAAAAACAACTGTAGAATTGTGACCTATATGATATGCTTTTGAAGGCAGTTACCAGATTTGCTATCTCGTAAATATAATCTTATTATTCAATATGGAAGGATTTTTCAATACCTGTTCGATATCCTCATTAAACCTTTGCCACGGCCATTGCCTGTTCTTTACCAGCTAAAATAGCATCTGCTGCTTTCGTTAAAAAGAGATTAATTGATCGTATTGCATCATCATTTCCAGGAACACAAATATCCACAACTTCGGGGTTGCAGTCTGTATCAGCCAGGCATACCGTTGGGATCCCCAGATTTCTTGCCTCATCGATAGCATTATGCTCATACCGTGGATCAATCACTACGAGAGCGCTTGGAAGAGAAGTCATTTTACGGATACCTTCCAGATTTGAGAGTATCTTCTTCCGTTCCCGGTTAAGAGAAGAGATCATTTTCTTGCTGAACTGATTAATAGCGCCTGTTTCTTCCATGCTCTCTAATTCTTCTAAACGCTCCAGCCGTTTCCGAATGGTATCAAAGTTTGTTAGCGTACCACCCAGCCAGCGCTTATTCACATAGTGCATTCCACAACGCTGTGCTTCACGCTCGACAATATCTCTTGCCTGCCACTTGGTGCCAATGAACAATATCTCTTTGTTTGTCTGCGCAAGGTTCGTTAAGAACCTGCATGCTGTAACAAGCCCTTTTACCGTTTCGCGCAAATTAATAATATGGATTAAGTTCCGTTTACCAAAAATATACGGTTTCATTTTTGGGTTCCACTTGCTTGTCCGGTGGCCAAAATGAAATCCCGCATCAATCAATTCTTGAATACCCACAATAGACAAATAATCTCCTCTCCTAATAAAAAGTTTACAAATATATAAACGTTCAAAAACTTAACATTATATTACCTGAAGTAGAAAAGTCAAGTATTTTTTATGGTAAAACGTGTTCAACCCCTTCTTTTTTTGTTTTTTGCCGGCCTTTTTCTAAATCGTCCGATTCCCAGATAGATACCAATATTTGCATTTTTATCGGTATACGGAACAATTTTGCCTTCCGCAGAGGTAAGGAGTGTTGTTACCCCCGGACCGTGGCCTGCAGTAGCACAGTTACTATGTACGATTATTCCTATACTTACCGACCCGGTCCTGTAGATCCTTCCATAGGTATGATCTGCATCCATGATTGCTACAATATCGCCAAAACGTAATGTCTGAAGGTGATACTCCTCGACGTGCCGTTTATCAAAGAGTTGTATATCATAATCTCCCCGGTAGCAGTGCTGAGATCCCAGGCCGGAACCCATAATGGCTGCAGGAATGGCATGCGTTACAGGGATATGTAACACCTCTTTATTTGGTTTAATCCGTAACGCCTGTAATAAGCCCGGAGATGTATTCATAATTTTAATATGCGGATATTCCTTAAGTACTAAACCAACACCCGTTGCGCGAATCAGAATCTTATCTCCGATAATACACTTTTCTAATACTTCATCTTCAAAATCTACCAGTATGTGTTCAATACCGCCGTGCTTTCCTGTTACAATACCTGTGCTTCCCTTTGCATCACCGGTGATAACCTTAGCCGTATTTCCGATACAGGAGAGCAGATTAAGGGCACCGTTTTCCTCCCGGTCCTTATTTTTGATTGATACACAAGGCTCTACGTGATCTGCTTCCCACTGAATGGCGTTATCACCTATCTTGACATTGTACGTAATCCCTCCCACGCCTGGAAGTATAACAGGTTTTCCTTCAGGCGTTATACGATAAGCCTGAGGGCCGACGACAGGACTGGCAATCTCACCGATAACCGATATTTCTATAAGACCTTCTTTATTCGTTTCCATAGGTATAAACTCTAGAAGTTTCCATTGATTAAAATCAGTAGTAGTCTATCATAATACATCTTTTCTTGGCAATATAAAAACGGTATGTATTCCTGCTGAATGATTACGGTAGAGGTTCTTCCAGGATATGGCCACGGTGTTTAACAACTTTTGCTTTGACAATATAGACTACTTCTTCTGCAATATTGGTAGAATGGTCAGCGATTCTCTCCAAATGACGGGAAATTAATATCAAATGGACAGCACGTGTTATATTTGATGAAGCCTGCATCATGTATGTTAATAATTCCCGGAATATTTGATCATTCAGGGCATCCACCGTGGAATCCCGTTCATATACCGATCTGGCCAGTTCGGTATCCCGATTCACAAAGGCATCAATACTGTCTTTCACCATTGTCTGGGTAATAGCAGCCATTCTCGGAATGTCAATGAGTGGTTTCAGCTGCGGCTCTTGATTCAGAGGAATTACCCGTTCCGCAATATTGACAGCGAGATCACCCATTCGTTCAAGGTTATTGATAATCTTAAGTGATGATGTAATGAATCGGAGGTCAATGGCTAAAGGCTGTCGTAATGCGAGCAAATCTATACATTGCTTATCGATTTCCAATTCTAAAGTATCTATCTGCTCATCGTTACATACAACGAGATGGGCTAATTCACTATCTCTCTCTATTAAAGACTTTACAGCATTGGCAATGGCTGCTTCTACCACAGAGGCCATTTGAATAAGGTTCTTCCTTAATATACCTAATTGTTGATCAAAATGTCTTTCCATAATACTTCTTTTTATACTTACAGAGAATTATTAAAAGAATGTTAAGATTTTATTAAAGTTTTGTTAAGGTCTTAAATAAGATTACATCAGAAGATTTAGCGCCAATTATGACATCATCCCCTATTTTCAAGTCCATCCGGTCTATTTCTTCTGCATCGATGAGGGTCTTAATATATTGGTCTTCATGCATGACCGTAACAGCAACCATGATAGGATCAGACTCTATACCAATCACCTTGCCTGAGATCTGGATGCGGGTGCTTAACTTTTTCCCGAGAAATATCTCCTCCGGGGTACCCCTTCTCATGACCTTTCCTGATTCCAGCGCTATAACATAATCTGCCAGTTTATACATTTCTGTAATATCATGGGTTACGTAGATTGTAGTTACGTTAAATTGCCGTAAGATTTGTTTTAAATCTTCCTGCAGTTGCCTTCTCGTTTCCCAGTCAAGGGCTGAAAGCGGTTCATCCATGAGGAGTAAGCCGGGTTTTCTTGCTAAAGCCCGGATGAGAGCTACCCTTTGTTTCTGTCCACCGGATAGTTGTGCGGGATAGTAATGCTCATATCCCGACAGGCCAACGAGTGAAATAAGATCTCTTACCTCCTGTGCATGCTTTTTTTCTTTGATTCCATATGCCACATTCTTTTTCACGGTAAGGTGTGGAAACAGGGCAAAATCCTGAAATACAAATCCAACAGGGCGTTGCTGAGGAGGTAAATGGATTCCCGATAACTTATCAAACCATACCTCACTTCCATAAGAGATCCTTCCTTCATCTGCTGTCTCGAGACCTGAAATAATACGTAAGATTGTTGACTTGCCGGCTCCCGAAGGCCCAAATAAGGCCGTTATCTTTCCAAAAGGGATTTCAAGGGTGGCATCAAGCGTAAATCCATTCCATATTTTTTTAAACGAAACATGCAGCAAGAATAGCCCTCCGTATCCTGACAATGTACTAAAGAGTCCGTATAAATCTTCTGTTTGTGAAATATACTATAGCTAGTATGGTAAACGAAAAGAATAGTAGTATTGCCGAATACATATTGGCATTCCCGTAATCCAGCGACTGCACTTCGTCGTATATTGCTACCGAGGCAACCCTGGTAACACCGGGGATATTGCCTCCTATCATGAGTACAACTCCAAATTCACCGAGGGTATGCGCAAATGAGAGAACGCATCCGGTAATAATGCCTTGTCTGGACAGGGGTAAGATAACAGAAAAGAAGGTGTATACATGGGATCGTCCTAAAGACCAGGAGGCCTCAAGCAGCTTTTTATCAACCGATGAAAATGAGGTTTGAAAGGGTTGTACGGCAAAGGGCAGGCTGTAGAGAAACGAGCCTAAAATGAGTCCCTGAAAGGAAAAGGCAAGGGTGCTATTAAAGATAGCTTCATACCACTGTCCGATAATACTGTTACCTCCTATGGCCATAAGAAGGTAAAAACCTAAAACAGTTGGCGGAAGGACAAGGGGAAGGGCTACTACCGATTCAATGATAAACTTCCATTTTGTCCTTGAAAAGACAAGCCAGTAAGCAAGAGGTATGCCGGTAATAAACAAAAGAACCATGGTAACAAGGGACAGTCTTAATGATAAAAGGAGTGGTGTCGCAAAGTTCATTTGGAGTTTGTAGTATAGTCCGTAAAATTACGGCAGGATAAAACCGTAACGAGAAAGTAATTCTTTCCCGTTCTTCCCCTGCATGAATTCCAGAAAAATCTTAACACCATGTTTCTCTTTTCCCCGGTGAAGGATCGCATAAGCCTGTTCCAGTTTATGATATGATTCAACAGGGATCATCCAATACCTTCCTTTGTTTACCAGAGGGGGCGATACTGCCAAAGGCAATGCAACAATTCCCGCATCGGCCGTACCCGTCTGGATAAATTGCGCCGTTTGTGAAATATTCTCCCCGAAGACCAACTTACCTTGAATTGTATCCCAAAAACCATAATACCGGAGTGCTTCTTCCGCTGCCCTGCCGTAAGGTGCATGCTTCGGGTTTGCAATAGCAAACTTTTTTACAGCAGGGTCAGATGCTATTGATAATCCCTTTTGGACATTCAATACCGATTTCTCAGGGACCCAGAGGACAATCCTGCCTATACCATAAACTCGATTCTGGCCCTTTACTGCCAAACCCTCCTCTTCAAGGCGCAGGGGGTAGAAATTATCGGCAGAGAAAAATATATCATATGGTGCACCGTGTTTAATTTGTGCGAAAAAATTCCCGGAAGAACCATAGGAAATACCGACCTTAATTGATGGATGTTCTTTTTCAAAGGCATGGCGAATCTCATCCATAACAGGGTGTAAATTTGATGCCGCTGCTATAAGTATCTTTTCATCTGCCTGAACACGGGATGAGAGGCATATGATACAGAGTACAGCGATGGAAAGGGGGTATATGTATATCTGTCTCATGATTCGATTTCCTTTGATAATATCAATTCTGTTGATTTTACAATTGCCGTAACTTCATCACCATGGTGAATATCCATTTCCTTCAATGATGCATTCGTTATGATAGCGTGAAGCGTATCGCCCTGAGATTCCACAAAGACCTTTGATAATACATCTCCCTGTACAATATGCTTTACAACCCCTTTGGCCCTGTTTCTTGCACTTAACAGCCCCGAAAGGGATTTTGCGAGCATGACGTCTGTACCCTTAATGATTACATTGATATCATCACCCGCTGTAAGATGCATGTCCTCGCAGGAAGCCCTTGTTACAATAACACTTAAAGGAATGGCCTTCCATAAAATCTGAACATGGGCATGGATTTGTCCCGGAGTGATTTTTACAATAGTTCCTCGGAGCCTGCTCGCCATAAAAATACACTACAATAAATGATAAAAATCAGGATTTCTTACTTTCAAAAATGCGTTTCAATTCCTTTTCCAGGTACAGTGATATCTTTTGTTTATATTTTTCATATTTCGAGAGAAGTTCCTTCGCTTCTGCTGTCAGGATTGCCCCTCCTCCTCCCTTTCCTCCGGTAGTAACTTCGAGCAATTTAATGCCTAATGCCTTTTCTGTTGCCTTAATCTTTCCCCATGCAGCACGGTATGACATACCCAGTTCCTTTGCTGCCGCATTCAGGGACCCTAACCGGTCTACTGCCTCTAACAGCAGTTTCCTTCCCTCTGCAAAGGCTACCCCGTTGTTTTTTTCCAGCCATATCTTGTATTTTACTTTCATAAGATTTATTGTGTTATCATTATGCTATAAATGATATAACGATGTCAATACAATTTACAGCACAAAGTTAGGAAAAGGACTGTTTGGAGGTTATAAAGATTCGGTACGATTACCATCGGTTGTTTCCGTGCCTTCTCTGCCGCTCCTCCGGAGCTTGATAGTGGTGCATAGCGTTTTTCTCTTAACACCGTGAAAAGACGAGATTCTTTGCGGAGTTTACACTGAACACACTCGCTTCGCTCAGTATAAACTCCGTGAATGTGCTCAGAATGACAAATTTCCTGCTGACGTTTCATCCGGGATGGAATGAAGGATTTTCAGGATGGCACCCTGTATTCTGTTACCCTGGGTGAAGCGAAGGGTCTCATCCTTGATGAAAGAGATTCATTCTTGCATGCAGAAGTGGTTCTTAGCGTTTTTTCTTAAGTGTTCTCGTTGCTTTTTTCGGTATCTGGGGTAGTGTACGAATGATATTTCGATATTCATCTTCTGTGAAGGCACGGTGGGTTTGAACAAGGACATTGCCGAGTGAGCTGATGGCAAGGGATAGTTTCGCTATTGTTTCGTCATCCGGCGCCTCTGCAATAATGATGGTGTCGTACTGGCCTAACACCATATAGAAATCTTTTACCCGGGCACCCATGTTTTGAAAGGCCTGTCTGACTAACTCAACCCTGTTTGGACTTTCCTTAATATTCTCTATACCCTGTGGTGTGAAATCGAAAAGTATAATGTATGTTGCCATCGTACTACCTCCTCTCAAACTGATTTTTCCGGAGAAAATAAAAACAGAGACACACGGGATAGGGAAAGGGTTCCGCTGTTTTTCTGTCCCATGTGTCTTGTACCTGACATTCAAGAGGTTTCCGTCAGGTTGTGGAATTTCTTGTAAAAAATGCAGTTGTTGAGACAATCTCATACGTAGTAAAGGAGATAAAGAGAAAAGATCCCTCCCCCTCCGGAGAATATCCTTTACCCGCATATTTTCAACATGCTAACCGGATATGAAGCACGAAATGCGAAATACGAAATACGAAACAAATTCTCAATTTCAAATGTTCAAAACACGGTTTTTATTGGAATTTTGTATTTCGGAATTTATTTCGTATTTTGGATTTAGCATTTCGGATTTCACTAACGGAGGGGGAGGGAAAAGGGATCTTTCCTCACCAGGCCTCATGGTAACTTTGATGCTATACTCTATCAACTTTTACAAGAAATTTCCTTAACTTGATAAAAAACCTCTTGAATGTCAGTTGTACTTTCCAATAACCCCTTTTTGGGTCTGGTATTTTTAATTAAGCAATTTCAGTACCAAAAAATGTTTTTAGTCTTGTTTCTCCTGTTTATCCCTGTTTTTCGTAAACATAGAGAGAGTTATGTGTGATTGTTTTGCCGTGATTAACTAAACAGCCTTTTGATAAACATGGTACCAAAAGACCCCCTTGGCAGGAAGAATTTCAGGATGAGCTTTTTCTTGTTAGAGTAGATTTCGTCATCTGCAGAATCAGTAACGAGGTCTTCCGGGGTTACGACAGCCTTTCTTTCCGTACCCTTAAAAAACGCCTGCCGTATTTTTCTTATGTTGAAGAAAGAAGATTTCAGTTCGTAGTCCTTTAACACGTTTGAATAGACTGTTTCGGTTAGAGTATCGGGCATTCTGACGTTTGATGCGGGGGTTGGAAAAGATAAGTTCCTGAGATACTCAATATGTTTGTCATCCAGATGTTCGTAAAAGAGGTAATCCCCAGCGATGCCCTTACAAACCCTAAGATAATCCTTACCTATCGTTACAATAATCCTTTTTAAGACCTCATTCCACAAATGTGACTGGTATACTGAAAAAAAGAGTAATAGCTCTTCCGGTGGTATTCTTTGGATGACTAGTATGAACCCTTTTGGGTTTTTCTCTAAATATTTGAATGCCTCTTTCTCTAAAGTATTCCCGGCCTCTTTTATACACGCCTGCCAGTTACCCCAGTTTTCAAACAGAAACTTTTTATGTTCCTTCTCCTTTTTCCTGTCTGCCGGATGGAAGCGGGTGAAGTATATCTTCAGTGCCCCGTTGTAATGTTTTTTGAGTATCTTTTCCGCGATAAAGCCCTGTCTGCTGTCAAAACTGCCAAATCGCTGGTCGTCAAAATAATTCGGATAACCGTCCTGTTTTACTCTGTCAATTTCACTCAACGCATATTGTATGTCTGCCCTGGTAAGATTTCGGACAGTGATTTGAAATATATTACCCTTTATGAGGTCGGGTCCCATTTCTCTATCCGTAAAACCTATAAATTCTAAGGAATGGTTTTCTTCTCTTTCTTCTTTTGTAAAGAGAGGCCTCCGAATTTTTCCTGTTTCTTCTTTTTTAAAAGGGGACCAGGGGTGATTACGGGGTAGCTGCCTGAGACTATTTCTGGCAATAGTAATATACTGTGATGTAGAGGCGTATTTATCCTTTCGGCCGCCATAAGAGAAGCAGGAAAGAGGGATGCCTGATTGTTTGGAAAGCTTCTTCAGGACCTCGGTAGTATTCTGCCCTCTTTTCCAGAGCAGATACACGCAGAAATCCCCTGTTTTATTGATGGGAATCTCTGCTACCTCTTCCACAATGAAATCTTCAGGTTTTACCTTTGTCTTAATCATAATTCTCTTTCACACAATTTTATTGCTTACCTTTATCTTCCAGACCAGTGGTTTCTCTGCCGGATGATTTTTTCTCCGGGCTGGTTGTTACAGGGCTTTCATCAATGCCTCTTGATGCCTCATAAAGGTATTTACCGCGAGACCTTCCAAATCTTTTGGTGAGTTCATCAGGAGGCAATCCCGCCAGGTCTCCAATAGTCCTGACACCCATAGCTGTTAAAGTCCGTTCTGTACTTGGTCCTACCCCCACAAGTTTACGTACCGGTAATGGCCATATACGGCTCTTTACATCATCTCCGGTAAGTATGGTGATTCCATCCGGCTTTTGCATATCGGAGGCCATTTTTGCAAGGAGTTTGTTCGGGGCCACTCCAATGGAACAAGTGAGGCCTGTTTCACCTACAATGATCTTTTTAATCTCCTGTGCAATCTCTTCTGCAGATGCGTTTGTATGCGATATATCAAGGAATGCCTCGTCAATTCCGGCATCTTCTATTCTGGAACAATATGTTCTCAGAAGGTTTTTTATCTTTTCAGAAATTTTTAAGTACTCTCCGTGATCCGCAGGAAGAAAGATAGCCTGAGGGCATACTTCACGAGCTGTCTTTAAAGGCATAGTAAGATATATCCCACACCTTCTGGCTTCATAAGATGCCGTTGATACGGTATCCATTTTTGCAGGATCCCTGCTGTTACCGATTACCAGGGGTTTACCTCGTAGTTCCGGATGCCGGTTCTGCTCGATAGACGCATAGAATGCGTCCATATCTACATGAAGGATTCTTCTCATAGAGGAATTTTACCGTAGTGAAAATGTATATCATAAAGGGATGCGCTACACTTTCAGAAACCAGGAATAGGACGCAGATTTGCGCAGATGAACGCAGATTTTTTTATTTTCTCTGCTTCTCTTTTATTATCAAAGGCTTTGTAACTACTCAGGTTCTGTGTTCAGGGTTCCCGGTTCAGGGTTAAAAACAAGGTATGGCATTGCTCTATAAGCAGCAAGCCAGGGAATTTTGCTGTATGTGATTTGAGCGTGAGTATGCGCAGGCTAACGACCTGCGACTACCTGTGGTTGCCTTTGGCAACAACGGTAGCCGCATCCCTTCAGGTGTGCATAGGTGCTGGCACCTTAATTCAATGCATATGCCCCTAACCCTGAACCGGGAACCCTGAACACAGAACCTGAGTAGTTACATACATACCATGAAAAGATAGTGGCATCAGGCATTCTGCCTGTAGTTTATACGGATAGGGCGTCTTTATGCCACTATGAAAAAAGGTACATTATCCCGATACCGAGGTAGTGCTTTCCAGAATAGCGTTTACCAGTCCAGGGATGGTGTATTCTTTTGCCTTAATAGTAACAGGGAGCCCTAATTCTTCTGCAGTTTCTGTAGTAATCGGGCCGATACTGGCATACCGGACATGTCCGTTCAACGATGCAATATTTTTCTCTCCGATGATCTGAACAAAATTTCTTACCGTAGAAGAACTGGTAAAGGTAACGATATGGACCTCACCGTTTTTGATTTTCTCTGCCAGATTTGTATCCCCGGGCTGTGCCATAACGGTTTTATATGCTACCAGATCGGTAACCGTTCCCCCTAATTTCCGGAGTTCCTCCGGGAGGAAACTTCTGGCAATATCTGCCCGCGGCAGCAGGAAGCTTTCGCCCTGTATGGCTGTTACCTTCTTTAATTCTTCTACGACCGATTCTGCAACAAATTTAGGTGGTCTGCAGTCAACCCTTATATGGTATTTTTTAATCCCTTCCTCGGTTGCAGGACCAATGGCACAAAGCTTAATACCTTTCAGGTCCCTGATATCATTGCCCAGTTCAAACAGACGCTGGAAAAAGCTATCGACACCATTGATACTGGTAAAGACGAGCCAATGGTAAGAATGGATATTGTTGATAGCGTCATCCAAGGGTTGAATCGCGTCTGGCTTTGCAATCTCGATGGTCGGGAATTCAATAACACGGGCGCCGTATTCAGATAACTGATCGGCAAATTCACTTGCCTGTTCCCTTGAACGTGTTACCACAATGGTCTTTCCAAACAGTGGCCTGGTTTCGAACCAGTTGAGCTGGTCACGCAGTTTTACGACCTCACCTACAATCGTAATTGCCGGAGGCCGTATATGCCTGGCCTTTTCTACAATAGTATCCAGCGTCCCTATCACGGTTTTTTGCTGGGCAGTGGTTCCCCATCGGATGACAGCAACGGGGGTATCTTTAGAACGGCCGTGTTTCATGAGTTGTTCGGTAATATAGGGAAGGTTTTTGATTCCCATATAAAAGGTTAAGGTCCCAATTCCGGTACTCACCTTGGCCCAATCAATTGAGCTCTCATCTTTTGTTGGATCCTCATGCCCGGTAATAAGTCCGAAAGTAGAGGTATAGTTACGATGAGTAACCGGTATACCTGCGTAGTTAGGAGTTGCAATGGCTGCGGTAATGCCGGGGACAACTTCAAATGGTACCTGGTTTTCGCGGAGAACAAGGGCTTCCTCTCCACCGCGTCCGAAGACATAGGGATCACCACCCTTCAGCCGTGTTACAACGATACCTTCCTGTGCTTTTTTCACGAGTAGTTCGTTAATCTCGTCCTGTTCAAGGGTATGTGCGCCTCCCTGTTTGCCCACATAGATAAGTTCTGCATCAGGTTTAGCAGCCTTAAGGAGATCAACATTTACCAAATAATCGTAAATAATTACATCGGCCTTTTTAATGCACTCCAGGCCTTTTATCGTGATAAGCCGTGGATCACCCGGACCAGCACCGACAAGATATACCATACTGCGTTTCATCGAAATAGGACCTCATAAAATAGTATGTTTTGGAATTTTAATTTGAACAGCCCCTGCAGAGAGAGTACCCTATAGGGGAATTGTAAAGATCAATCATAGTGAAAATTTATATATTAATCAACTTTGTTTTATGGTTTTCGCACAGACTTTTTATTATAAACCATATTTTCTTTCTTTGCTGCTATTCTTTCAATAGCCTCGTTTACATTTTCCCGGATGTCATTATCCTTGTTCCTGGAAAGTAATTTCAGGGCTGGAAGGGCATGAGGGTCGCCAATCCTGCCCAGTGCCCATGCAGCGGTGCCTACAACAGATAATTCTTCATCCTTTAATGCCCATATAAGTGCAGTAACAGCGCTTGTATCCCCTATCCAGCCAAGTGCCTCTGCTGCACGCTCCCTTGCAAACGTATTTGGGTCACGAAGTGAATGGATTAACGACTTTACTGCAGGGGTGCCGATCTTTATCAGCGCCCATGCTGCCCTGCGTCTCGTTGCTTCTTCATTGTCTCTTAAAGCGTTTATCAGTTCAGGAATTGACTTTTTGCCTATTACAGCCAATACCCATGCGGCCATGGTACGCGTCCATGCCGCATCTTCTCCTGCATCGGTAGTCAGCGTATCTGCAAGTACACGAACCGCTTTATCATGCCGGAAAGGAAGTAATGCCTGAACAGCGGCACTCTTTATGTACCAGTATTTTTCCTCTGTGAGAATGGTAAACAGGGTGAACACTGCACTGTGATCACCGATCATTCCTAATGCCCTTATGATATCGTATTTAACCTCAGGGTTCATTTCTGTTTTCAGCGCCTCCAGAAGTACCGGAACCGATTGGACATTGCCCAGCCTTCCTAATGCAAGAGCGGCTTCCCTTCTCATTTCAGGATTTTTCTCTTTAAGAAGGGGATGAATATATGATGCAACATCTGGAGTACTGCAAAATCCGAGTGCCCAGACGGCGTGCTGTTTTGCGGATGGATGATTACCCCTGAAAAGACTGAGATAACTGCCCTGGATAAGCTTTATAAGAGAAGGAACCACATACTCCTGCGGGAGCGCCATCAATGCCATGGCGGCGGTTCTTGCCTTATCATAATCCTCTCCTTTTATATTCTTTATCAGAACCTTTATTTTTCCCTGAATAAAGGCCGGGTTCTGTATTACCTCCTGTCTGGCACCGCTTTTTTCTCTCTCCGTGTTTTTTACCGGGGTCTTGTTTGTAATTACCGGGCTTTTAATACCCAAAATATCGAGGGCTACACATGGGTAATCTACGAGTATGACATCTGCACCTGTCCTGATCCGGTCTTTTATAGTTTTTCTCGTATCGCTGTTCAGTATAGTTGACAGCACATATTTCTTTTCTTCCTGTATGCGGGCAACTTTTTCTGCAGATAGTTCTTCAGGTATTACCAGTACCAGCTCCTTTATGGATGATTCCGGTTCTTCTCTGTTCAGATTTCTTAATGTTCCCCATAAATATATCCGGGAAAACATTTCATGTGATCTGACAAGGTCTACTACCTGTTTTTCCAGGCAGACCTGTCTGGCATTGAGGATCAATTTGAGGTTGTTAACCTTGCAGAACTTGAGTACATCTGAGAGGAGAGGAACCCGTTCATTCCTGAACTCAGCACCACGCCAGGAACCTGCATCATATTGCTGTATTTCTGCATACAATAACGTGTCTACCCGTCCCTTCCCATCGGTTGTTCTGTCAATTGTCTCATCGCACATCAGTATGAGCTGATTATCTTTTGTTTTTCGGACATCAACCTGGATTCCATCGACACCTAACTCGACAGCCCTTCTTAATGCAGCGAATGTATTTTCCGGGATATCCTCGAGTATACCCTGATGTATAAAGATCTCTGCTGCATGGGTTTCTTCTGAAGGAACATGTGATGTTATAGTAATTATGAAAAATAAGATATTAACAATGAAAATACAGCGCATAGTATATTACCGGTCATTACTGGTAAGCTGCCAGTGTGGTCTGCCTTCCCACGTGATACGGTCTTCTGCCATATCAAAATAGACCTTTTCCGAGAATGTTCTCGAATTTTCCTTTCGTAACTCAGCTTTTGGATCACCCGTCAGCAGAGCGACATTTTGAGTGAGATCCCATACAAGAAATACCCCGAGCCCTTCAACACCGTTCAAAGTTTTGTTGGTCATGCCTGTAATGGAAAAATAAACGTTACTGGTAGCAATGATTTTGTGTATCTTTTGATCGTCATTAAGATAGGCATCGATCTGGTCACCGTGTAAACTATGTCCATCCCTTCTTGCCTGTGCCAGTCCGTAAAAGCTTGCTTTTCTTGATACATCATTATACGTCATTTTATTTGTCCAATTGATCTTTGTATCGTTTTCACCAGTTCCGTCATGAGGAAGTCCCTCCCCGGCTTTTTCATATAAAGTGCCTCTGCCTTTACAGAGGATTTTATTCTCGTTTCCATAAAATAAAATCTTGGGCGAGAGTATCTGTCTTTTCTCTCCTTCGCTTAATAAAGCAAAGGGGTGCCCCCGCAAGATAGTAATTTTATTTCTTGCATTCCATGCAAATTGATCCCCGACGGCCTCACTATAGAGGTTGTTTCTTTTATTCACAATATGAACGTTTTCAGTTGCCTTTAAGGTCTGCACGTTATAGTCACTATCCTTGAAAGTTACCTTAAGGTAATGGGAACGCAGGATTGAATCTTCCTCTCTGACCTCGATACTTTCTTCGAAGTAAGCTTCTCGTGTTTCACTCAGGTAATTCATTTTTCCTTCCCAGCTTATAGTAAGAGTAGTATCGGGTATCTCTGGTTTTTCCGGGGAATTTTTTTTATCGGTATTTTTTTTCATACATGTTTTCAGATTACCGGCAGTGGGTATATGGATATTCCCTGTATCTTTGTGAAAAATTATTTTCAGGGCATCAACATTCAAATTCTCTGTTATAAATTCTGCCTTATAAGGGTCTTCTAAAATAATGGTTTGAGTATCAGCATCCCATGTAAACGAGCTTCCCTTTGCAAGTCTTGTACCTTCTGATATAAGGACATTTCCATGTGCAACGGCCTGTTCTGTCTTCTTGGTTTCAGGGTTAAGGTATACAGTTAACGTGTCTGAGAGAATAGTCGAATCGCCACTCTTAACCTCAACGTTATCATGAAAGGTCATAACATTGGTTTCTAACTGCCGGTTAAAGACAAGTTTACCACTTGATCGTATAACAGTTTTATCAGGGGGGCTTTTTCCCGGGTCCGTTTCATCCTCTGGTGTGGCATGCCCGGATAGGAAACAGAAGTTGTTCTTGTCACCATCCATCTCCATTTCAGCATCTCTTTTAATCTGCATCATTTTGTTGATAAGGTCAATCTCGCACCCCTGACCCCTGATAATTATGCCCTTACCGGAAATGGTAACAAAGGTATCGGTATACACGGTCTTTTTTTCCGGCAGATACCTTAAATAATCGGTGTTCAATTGTGTTTCTGCATCAAGACAGACTGTGACGTTTTCAGAGAGATAACCTTCGTTTGTGGTACTATTCATTTCACCACTATCGGATGTAATAAAAACGGACTGTTCTTCATTCTCTGTGTCAGTAGTATTGGAATCCACCACTTCAATTTCAGGAGAAGTTATTTTAAAAATATTATTGTTTAATAATAGGGTATTTTTGCCACGCATGGTTAAAATTTGTTCGCCTTTTTCATTATATTCCGGGACGGATAGGCCTTCTATCATTTGGGTTGGTGTATTGTCTCCCTGTATACCTTTTACCTGTTTTTGTGCCTCAGGAATGATCTGTTCTTCCTGGTTTTTTTTACCTTCTTCCGGCCGGGAGACAACAAGAGATACGATAATGCAAATTATGCAGGCAAGAGGAATACCAATAAATATATATCTTTTTTTGTTCATGCTATTTCAGGAATAGAGAATTAGTTTTGTTTCTTACTGAAATTAAAGTGGGGGTGAAGGAAAAGAATCTATCGCACGTTCCATCACTCTCCCCTAACCCCTCCCATCAAGGGAGGGAGACATTTGGTCGCCAAAGGTATAATGTAACTTCGTTTCTTCAATTGGTATAAAGATTTTCATTCTCTTAATATACCATTCCTGGCAGGGCTTTTCTGGTTTTTTTCAAAAAACTAAAGTATTATTCTTATACCTTTTTCTGGTTAAAGCAATTATATTCTGTTTCACGGCATCTTTGAATTACTAAAAGAAACAACCGGATGCAGATTACTATATAGTAGACCGTACAGAAGGATTCAAATATCGTTCCATAATAATGTGCCATTTATCCTGAAAGGTAATGATTTTTTCTGCAACCTCTCTTACTGCACCGCTTCCTCCTTTTGTCTTTGTGACATAAACCGATAGTTGCTTAACGATTGGTGAGGCATTCGCCACTGCAACGGGGAATCCTACACAACGAAGTATCGGAATGTCTATAAGGTCATCACCGATATAACATATTTCTTCGTCTTTAAGTTCATACTTATCTCTTATTATTACATATGCTTCCAGTTTGTTGTGAGACCCCTGATATACATCCTCGATCTTGAGCTCTTTTGCCCGGTGAATTACGGCCTTACTGGTCCTTCCGCTAATAATAGCAGTTTTTATACCAACGCGATGAAGGTATGTGATACCTGTTCCGTCCACGATATTGAATGATTTTGTTTCGTATCCATTCTGGTCGACGTAAATACTGCCATCGGTTAATACGCCATCGACATCAATAATGACAAGTTTTATTTTTCTGAGCACAGACCTAGAATCCAACCTCCAATAAATCCTGTACGTCTATAATGCCAACAGGTGTATGAGAATCATCAACGACAGGAATCTGATCAATTTTATAATCCTTGAGTATTCTATATGCCTCGGCAACCAGGCAATTTTTCTTAATAACTTTAGGTGACCGCGTCATAACTTCTTTTATGCTGCGGTGTAAGAATGACACATCGGTTCTCAAATGTCTTCTCAGGTCGCCATCGGTGAAGAACCCTACGAGCTTGCGATTTTTATCAACAATATTTACAGCACCTGGCTTACCTGCTGTTTCAGTCATAATATTCAGTACATCTACTAATATCATATCCTCGTTGGCAACGGGGTTTTCTTCGTTCTTACGCATTACCATCTCTACGGTAAGCAGTTTTCTTCCGAGCTCTCCTCCCGGATGGTAGAAGGCATAATCCTTCTTGCTTAAATTTCGCTTTTTAAAGATGGTGAGGGCTAACGCATCGCCTAAGGCAAGCATTGCGGTTGAGCTTGCTGACGGTGCCAGGCCCAAAGGGCAAGGTTCCTCAATTTTCCCGATATCAAGTACAACATCGCTGTACAAAGCCAGGGAAGACTTGTTATTTCCTGTAATGGCAATTACCCCAGCCCCGATCTGTTTAATAAATGGCAGGAGGGCGACGACCTCGGTTTCACCGCTATTAGAGAGAGCAAGGACGATATCATCGGTAACGATCCGCCCAAGATCACCATGCCGTGCTTCTGATGAGTGGATCCAGTACGAGGGAGTGCCTGTACTGGCCAGTGTTGCAGAAATTTTCTGACCAATAATGCCTGCCTTCCCAATGCCCGTAACCACCACACGACCTTTGCAGGTAAAGATCGCATCAATAGCTTTTTGAAAGTTATGATCGAGCCGGTTAATGAGATTCTTTATTGCTTCCGATTCAATGGATAGTATTTCCTTTGCATAAGCCATATCGGAGAGTGATCTTTCTTTTATCAGGTTATTTTGCATTTGATACACTATTCATTAGTATAATAAGTATTTTTCCGTATCCTTTTGAGGAGAATTTAGTATACTTGAACGGGAGTAAAGTGTTTCTTATTTATTCATTAATTTTATCAATTTTATCCAGGTAAAGAATCATAAGGGTTTGCTTCTCAGGATGACGTATAGCGAGAGGTTTTTCGCTAAACAATTAAGACCACAAAAATACGTACTGCGAATCACGTTACTCGTATTGAGATGTCCAGGGTTTTTGTAAGAGATAAGATGGATTTTAATGGGAGTTATTATAGTGGGCATCTCTTGAATATTCAAGAGAAAAGACACGGTATTATCGGGAATAAAAAATTTATTAAGTGTTCTAAACTTGACAACTTATTTCTTGCATGATAAGATCATGCCTGAAAGATAGGCTATTTTAACCGTTACGGAGGGTATAAGTATTTGTGAACTATTCTAACCTGATTATCTCAATTCCTGTGATATTATATGCACTCACCATCCATGAGTATTTTCATGGCTGGGCTGCAAATAAACTTGGCGACCCTACGGCAAGGTTGCAGGGCAGATTGACACTCAATCCCCTGGCCCATATTGATATTATTGGCGCAATATGCTTTGTCATTGCCCATTTTGGGTGGGGTAAGCCCGTTCCGATCAATCCGCATAATTTTAGCAATCCTCGCCGGGACAATATGATTGTGTCTTTTGCAGGTCCTGCTTCCAACTTTGTTTCTGCATTTGTGTTTGGTATAATTTTCCAATTATTGCGGAACGCATCGTTTATGCCGATGAATGTATCTGCCTTTCTGTATAATTTACTGATATTGGGCATTATTATGAACCTGTCGCTCGCATTTTTTAATATGATTCCCCTCTTTCCTCTGGATGGTTCACACATCATGGAAAGCCTGTTGCCCTACCCGCTGGCCTTAAAATATAAACAAATGGAACGCTACAGCCCTTTTATCCTGCTGGGATTAATTCTTATGGGAAATTACGCAAATGTATCGATCATCAGTATGATCATTGGACCGCCTGTTCAATATTTTTTAAGGGTATTTACAGGCCTGCAATTCTAATCAGGAACAATCCCATATGCATCAGGCTAAAGAATTTTCATTTGTTCAGTAAATAAGATGTCCTTTTAACACCGTGAAAAGACGAGATTCTTCACTCCGCTAAGTGGAGTGAAGAATCTTGAAGTTTTTGCGGTTTAAGACTCAGGGGAGGAGTGAGGCTGGCTGTCATGTGTGTTCTTCATACTCTTTCAGGCAGTTCTTTTCCTCATGCCTTTAACCCTGAACTCTGAACCTTGAACCTGAGTAGTTCAATGCACATGGAAACAACCCTTCATTTTCAGGACGAATCAAGTATCTAAATATAGAATAAAGACATGTCGAACGAATATAAGGTAGATCTGGACGTATACAACGGACCCGTCGACCTGCTTCTTTACCTCATTAGAAGAGAAGAAGTAAACATTTATGATATCCCTATTTCACGGATTGCAGATCAGTATTTGCAGTATGTTGAAGCAATGCAAACACTCGATATGAACATTGTAGGAGATTTTCTGGTAATGGCGACTACCCTTATGTACATTAAATCGTACATGCTTCTTCCGCGTACAGAGACGCAGGCCGATGAAGGGGAAGATGATATGGACCCGCGGTTATCGTTAGTACAACAATTGCTTGAGTACAAACGATATAAAGAGAGTACGTTCTTATTGGAATCACGGGCATCCGAATGGGAAAAAAAAGTAAGGCGTATGTACAGGGTGATTCCGAAAGAAACAGACACGGGGGAAATATCCCTTGAGGGAATAAGTATATGGGACCTTTTCCAGAGATTCTCCCGGCTCATGAAGCAAACAATGTCTGATATAGACACAAAAGTGACATATGACGATACGCCGATTCAGGAATACATGAATTGGATCCTGGAAAAAATTCAGCTTCATACCTCGGTATCCTTTACGGGCCTTTTTCAGGGGGTATGTGAAAGGATTCGGATTATCGGATTTTTCCTGGCCCTCCTGGAACTCGTTCGTTTAAAGAGAGTAAAGCTCGAGCAATCAGCAGACCATGAAGACATTCAAATATCCATAAATGATTCTTATGGAGACAGGATTGAAATTTTCGGGAAGGAATAAGTGAATTGCTTTTTTCCCCTTAATCCCCATATTCATGAACTTACCGCCTTCGGCGGACTTTTACTCAACACACTCCATGGTATAGTTGTACACCCCGGACATCCGACTTTTGGCATATACCCTATGACAATACATGGTATTACTCTCTTGTGCAAGAATGAATCTCTTTCATCAGGGATGAGACCCTTCGCTCCACTCAGGGTGACAGAATAGGGGTTGCCATCCTGAAAACCCTTCATTCCACTCCAGATGATATATCAGCAGGAAATCTGTCATTCTGAGCGGCAGCGAAGAATCTCGTCTTTTCATGGTGTTAAGAGAGCATCTTATTACTGAACAAATGAAAATTCCTATACAATCAAGCTAAGGTATCTTCATCACACAAAGACACGGAGACACAGAGAATAAAGAATGATGAAGGATAGAGTGTCAAGAATAGGGACATGCCATATATCTGACATTCAAGAGGTTTTCAGATGAAGAGGTTCTCAAAAATATACATACCGGTGTTGAGATAATTCAGTGTGCAGGAGAGGAGAGAAAAAAGACAAAAAATCCCTCCCCCTTCGCCCCCTCCAGAGGGGACAGCCTCCTTGCGGAGGCGATCGTTCGCTGCTTTTTGTTATCTCAAAGGAAAATATTTATCCCGGGCTATCAGAGAAAATCCCTTTGGGCTTGAGAAAAATACGGCAAGGTACCCCCGCCCGGTGCATACACCTGTCCCCCTCTGCAAAGGGATTAAAGAGGAGGGAAGAACTTGAAAAAGGAAAGAACATTTACAGTATATTGCTGGTTACGGTTTCACAACCTCAAGCTGGCCTTGCCGGGCATAATCAATTGCCTCTGCTAAAATGCGGGCAGCCTCTTGTGATGCATGAAATCCCATGGAATTCTCTGCTGCAACAAAATCCAGGCGCCATTGCGCTTTCCGGTGTAACTCCTGTGCGGCTTTCAATTGTTCAGCCGGGATGCCGAATTCCTGCGCTTTTTGCAAGTCATGGATAAGATCTACAACTGCTTCTTCTGCCCGAATCAAAAGGGTCTTTGTCCGGTCCTGAATCAGTTCTGCACGGGCTTTGATTTCCGATTCACTATAGTGATGGCATGTTTGGCATGCACTGGCGATATTCAGTAACGGACTGCGTACATGATGATCGCTGATTTTCATTGCACCCTCGCGTTTGTAGGGCATATGACAATCTGCACAGGCAACACCACTGCGCGCATGAATCCCCTGACTCCACAGTTCAAATTCCGGATGCTGCGCCTTTAGTACCGGTGCACCGCTGTCTTCATGTATCCAATCATGAAAGCCTGTTTCGTTATAATAGCTTTCAATCTCCCCGACTCCAAGTCCTTTATGCCATGGGTAGACTAAAAGTTTACCTTCTCCCCTGAAATAATATTCCACATGGCACTGACCACAGGCAAATGATCGCATCTCTTGCCGTGTTGCCATAGTATTAACATCATATTGACCCTTGCGTCCGTCCTGGCGCCAGCGCTCGATGCTGGGTAAATGCGGCAACGGATAATCTGATTTGGCTAATTCCTGAATAGCATTGAGAAATCCTGGCCGGGTGACACGTATTTGCATGGTTTCCGGGCTGTGGCAGTCTATACAGGATACAGGATGCGAAACCATTGTACGTGCTTTTTCATACGGCATGGCACAAACAATCTCAAACCCTTTCATAATCTGTTCCTGGCGGTGATCCTCACCGGCAGGTACACCAGCCATAAGTGCTGCTTCACGGTATGCGCGAAGAACGGATGAGTGGCAATGGAGACATGCCCCCGGTTGTTTGACAACCTTTGTTCGTTCTGTTATATCCTGATCGGACAGCATATAGGCATGGCCCCGGTCTTCCCGGTAGTCTATACTAAAAGCATAGCCTTTAAAGATGGTACGCCAGCGAGGGGCATCCTCGAGTCTATTAAAGGCCTCACTACCGCCATGCCGGGTTCGCTCTGTGTCTACAGTCCGCCGGTAGCTATCATATTGACGCGGATAATTTTTCCCCCAGACGGCCGGGTCTATCGTGTCTTCATCTATTTCAACAACACGGAACACACGCTGTTCTGCCTCTCTTTTGCGGCGGGCAATATTCTCCAGCAGCAGGGTAACTCCTATTGTTGCCGTTGCAACTATAGCAACGAGTAGCAGATAGGCAATTCTCATGTTTCTTCGGTCCATAATCTTGTTCCTCCTGGTCCATTCTCAGCAAATTACATAAATCATACATGATGATTTTCCTGGCAAAATTATAGCATTGATTCATTAAATACAATTATCCGGGGCCATGACCAACACTTTTATGGCAATGAATACAATCAAGCATCTGCCGGTCATTCCCTGGATGGGTAGCGATCTGACTCACAAACTCTCCGTGACAATGAAGGCAGTTCTTCTGTAATACGGTACGGTTTTGGGGTTTAATTCGAATCGGTTCGTGGAAGTCCTGAAAGGTAAAACTTTTTGAGTGCCAGAAACCATTTTTTAATTTTGTTACGTATTTTGATAAGGGTTCGTGCGGGATATGACAATCATTGCATGTTGCAACGGCGTGATGGCTCGCCTTCTGCCATCCGTCATACTGTTCACGCATAATATGACAGTTGACACAAGCTTTAGGATCATTAGAAAGATATGATGCACCTTGTGCGTAATAGAACGTATATGCACTCAAACCAATGAACAGGCCAAGAAAGCCCAACAGGAACAGAGTTGTAAAACTTAAATT
The DNA here is from genome assembly GCA_021646405.1 of Candidatus Loosdrechtia aerotolerans. Lineage (GTDB taxonomy): Bacteria > Planctomycetota > Brocadiia > Brocadiales > Brocadiaceae > Loosdrechtia > Loosdrechtia aerotolerans. The sequence continues at coordinate 27,155 of SOER01000018.1, read as the reverse complement.
TGATATGAATCTCATATCTTCTTTAATCATAGAAGAATGTTCTCGTATAAATTAGAAATTTCCCTGTAAAATTTACAAAGGAAATGCCGATGCGGGGATGATGAGGGTAACAAGTTGCCGAAGGCAACTACAGGTAGCCACAGGTTTTCGTCTGCGCCACCTCAATAGGTTATTTTTACAGAATAAAATACAGTGCAAGAAGCGCCAGTGCGCCACCTAAAAAATAGTGTGAAATATCCTTTATGATGTTCTTCTTTTTAATTCCAACGATATTTTTATTTTTTTCAATAGCCTGTTTGAATATATTTTTGAGTTCATTGCCTGTTGCATCATGCTGGTAGGTACCGCCCACTATTTCTGCAATTTCAGCCAAAAACTTTGGATCGGGTTTTGTATAGATAATCTCTCCATCCTCTGTTGTTTCGTAACCTGTTATGTTTCCCTCTTTATCCTTTTTCGGTATTGTTGATAATTCATTGGGATTTCCCAAACCGACCACATAAATTGCAATATCTTTCTTTTCCAGTAATAATTTTACCGCCTCTGCCACCTGACTGCGGGTAATAATCTGCTCTTCACCATCCGAGAGGAAGATCATAACCTTCCTTGCATGTTCTTTGCTGTATGAATCCATAGCCAGGATGAATGCATTACCAATATTTGTTCCATACGGGACGAATCTTACGTATCTTTCATTGATCATATTGAGTATGCGCAGGAAAACCCGGTCGTAATCATTTGTAGGGTAGGGCAGGAGTGAAAACGCCCTCCCTGCAAAAACAACGATGCCGACCCGGTCTTCTTCCAGTTCATGAACAAGATTTGCTATTTCTATTTTTGCGCGTTGTAACCGGTTGGGCTTAACATCTTCTGCAAGCATACTGATTGAGACATCAAGTACAAAAATAATCTCCAGTCCTTCTTTCTCATAATAACCCTGCGTTGTTTGCCACTTAGGCTGTAATACGACAAGACTTACAGCGCAAAAAGCAACACTAATACTCATACCTTTCAAAATATTCCGGTAAATTCCCGGGATTTTACTATATCTGTTTATTAACAGTTTTTGACCAAAGGCGTTGAGCCACATACCCTTTCGCAAGAAGAGAAAAAGGTACAGGATAAAAATCAGGCCTGAAAGGATATACGGAATACATTTATATTCTTCGTAATTAAAAAATAGCATGAAGCATCTTCTGGTTTAAATGTTGTTGTTGTAAATCACAAATCGTAAATCTTCTCTGCGTTTGTCCTGCCGGGATGAGAAGCTTACCATCGTATTTTCTGGTCTCCGCTAAACCGGTATTTTGTTCCCCATGGAATAAGCTTCAGGGCCTCAATTCTGTCTTCGCGTTCCAGTTGCTCCGGACTGAACATCGTATTGAATTGCTGTTCACCCAGGCGCATTCTTTCGAGATTTTTCTTTGCCTGAAAATCATGGGCGTCTATTTTTAATACTTCTGTATATTGCAGGGCTGCAGTAGAAAAATCCATATCGGTTGCAATGAGATTTGCATTATTATAAATAGCCCTTGCCTTTAATACGGGGTCATTTGTTTCCATGGCTTTCCGGTATTCGATATGTGCCTGTTTCTTGTTTTCCAAAAGGGCATATAATACTCCTTTATTATAGGAGATTACAGGATCTTCTTTTCCTGCTGCTTTTAAAATTCTGAATGACAGAGAATCCTGTAGTTGTTGAAGGGCGGCTAATCCGTCCTGATATCTTCCCATTTTAATTTTCTCATCAAGCAGGGCTATCGTACTATATTTTCTATAGTATGTATAACCGTACACTATCAGGATAAAGGCTGAGACAAGAAGAAACAATGTTATAAAATTTTTTCCAGACATAACTCCTCCTGCAAAGGCTTATGCATTGTTTAAAAAATATATTTATGGAATCCGTATCCAAAAATTTTCAATAAAAATAGCGAGTATGAGTAAGAAGAGACCAATACATGTGGGGTAAATATAAAGGTCTTTCTTCCTTGAAATACGCTCTACAATAATTTTGTCTTTTTCGATCTTATCAATTTCACGGTAAAATTTAGCAACTTCGTCAAAATTTTCAGCGTGGAAATACTTACCCCCTGTCGATTCGACAGCCTGTTTCAGCTCCTCAATATGCTGAGCTGCGAGATCAGGGTCAATACCGGTAACGTCGGATGCCTTAACTGCTACAACATATGCTTTTATTCCCATTCTTTTCAACAGGCGTAATGGTCTTTCAGGTGAAATGCCGATGTTATATATCCCATCGGTAAAGAGGATGACAAGTTTATTCTTCAGCACATCCCTTCTTTCCATCTCTTTTATAAAAGAAATGGCATAATCAGCAAGATATTCTCTGTTGATGCTGTTTCTTAATTCTGTAATAGTAAACTGTTTATCCATCTCTTTTTCAAATAATGCTGCAATGGATGTAAAAAGTCCTTCACCAATAGCTGTCTGGTAACCAACCTGGGAGGCATGGATTCGCTCTAACGATTTTTCAAGTAATTGAGTTTCCATCGTTGGCACAACAATAAGGGCAGCATCAGTACCGAAGATGGTAATACCAATGAGATCATTGGGTCTTCTTTTTACGAAATCTCCCACAATTTTTTTAATAGTTTCAATAGCTTCACCTGTCGTACTAAACGAAGTATCTATGCAGAGGGCAATTTCTCGTCCCCGAATGGATGTTTCTTCTTCATAATATTTTGTCTGCGGATAGGTAATCGCCACGATTAAAAAGAATATAGCCCCAAAAAATACCGGTTTGAATAAACCAGATACAATCTTTTTATGGCCTTTTGGTTCTTCAATGTAACAGAGGCTCGAATACCCAATGTATTTTTTTCCCCTCCAGAAGAAAAATAACAGGCCAAAGGGAATAAGAAGAAGCAGGAACCAGGGATATGCAATAGTCATATATCTCTACCCGCTCTCAAACCGATTTTGCTAATATTCCCGATTCTGTCTGTCTTATTACTTCCTCTGTTCCTTGTATCATTGTATTCACCGTCTCTTTATCAACATGCTCTCCAAATATAAGAACGTCAAGCTGTTTTAATACCGTCTGAATAATGTGCGAGGTTTCTTCTGACAGTTTTTTTTCCGTATCATAGTTCAGGAATTCCGATGTTGTAACAGATTGTGCATACTCACCCGAAATACCAATAAGCGTACCGAGGTATGTCCTGAATGCCTTATCTATAGCATGTATATTCTTTCGGTCTGCAGCATCTTCACGGGTAAACTGGAATGACGCCAGGGTATTTTTTAGCCTTTGTAAGGCAAGCTGCGGTGTTTCTAATTCAGGCTTTGGTATACGACGGGTTGAAAGTCTCTTTGCTCTTGACCAGGCAGTCATACCACCCAGAAACAAGAGTAGAACGACACCGAAACCTATCGGTAAATACCCACGGAAAAAAACCTGTTTCTTTGATATATAGAAGGGACCTTTCATACCTTCAAGCGGTACGTCAACTGTTTTGAGAAGACTATTTAAGACAATAGGTACAGGAGTAGTTCTCGTTTCTTTTGTTTCAATAGTTGTTGTATTCGTTTTTGCAGCATGCTGAGGGTTGGGCTCTTCGTAATACAGGATTGGTACACCAGGAATTTCAGGGGTCTTTTTTTTCCCTCCTAATTCATAAAGAGAAAGTGTGTAGTTAATTACAGCCCTTTCAATATTTCCTTTTGTTTGTGTATCAATATTTTTTTCCAATATTTCAAAAGGAGAGAAATTTATGTTCTTAATATTTTCCCATAATAGTTTTACTTCCTTTTCATGCCGTATCGTAAGGGTATAGGTAATCTGATCACCAAGGGTAATGACATCTCTGTCTACCTTGCCTTCAACAATAATGGGGGTTTTCTGAATAGCAATTGGCGAGGACAGAGATTCTCCTTCGGTCTTGTCAACTTCATTCCGGTATGAAAGGGAAAAAGGAGGTATAGAATAAATACCATTTTCAAGATCAGGAGGTAAAGAAAGTGCGTAAGTAATAACGATATAATCATGTTCGTTGTCAAAGATTTGACGCTCTCCGACAGTTACACTTTCTATGGTAAATGGGTGGAGATCAATTGTGTCGATATTCTCCAAATTAACCGTAACCCCCAGTTTCCAGATAACCTGAACTGTTACATGTAATATCTTGCCGGTAATAACCCTGTAATCATCAATAAACGTCCATATCTCAAGCGGTTTATCTGTGAGTACGGGTAGTTGTTCTGTTTCTTCTGATCCTTCAGTTTGTAGTTGCTCTTGTGCATATAAAGGAATATAACGGGCTCCTATAAAAAGAGTAGCAATGAATAGGCCCATAAAGATATATCTCATCGTTTTCTTCTTCCCCCTCTTCTGATACGTCTATCAAAAAATTCCGATATTTTTCTTATCCAGATCTCTTCATCCTCCCCGGTAGAGAGGAGAAGATGATCTATATGTAATTTTCTCAATAAAGCCAAATGTGGCTGCGGTTTTTCTAATGCTGTTAAAATATCTAACGATTTTATCATGCCTGTTTCCATATCCTGGGCAGATAAGAATCCTCGTGTCTTCGGAAAATGTATTTCTGTCCTATCAGAGATAATAATTGGAATTACCTCATGTCGATATGACAATGTCTTTAATGAATGTTCATAATTGTAAGGCGCTAAAAAGTCTGACAGGATAAATACCAGTAATGGTGTATGAAATCTTTCGTTTACAAATTTAAATACGTTATTTAAATCGGTGAAATTACCCGATGGTTTTTCCTGTAAAATGTTTTTCACATTTTTTAGCGCCTCTTTTTCACCGGCTTTCGGTTGAATATAATTTTCGATTTTATCGGTAAAGGTAATAAAACCTATTTCATTACCGGTTTCCGATGCAGCATAGACAAGAAGTGAGAGGATATTGGATTGGATAACTTCTTTGGTATTTATAAAAGACCCGAACTTTTCTGATTTGCTTTTATCTATAAGGAACAAGACGGTTACCCGCTTATCAACCAATTTTATACGTACGTGTAATTTTCCTGTCCTTGCAGTTGCTTTCCAGTCGACAGATCTAAAGTCATCTCCTGGTTGATATTGCCGGATTTCATCAAGTTCTATCCCGTGGAGTGCATTGAAATAACTAGAAAATATTCCATCAAAGAGATTTCCAATGAGCCGTTGCAAAGAAAGCTTTATTCTTTTCCTCATCTCTTTTGTTCCCGGGCGTTAATTTGAAGGTTGCACATATTTTTTCTACGAAATATGGGAAAATATACAAGGTACAATTTATCACAACCATGGTTTACTCTAGTCTCGTAACCTTATGCAGTATTTTTTCAATAATATCATCGGAGGTAATACCCTGTGATTCCGCTTCATGGGTAAGAATGATCCTGTGCCGCAGTACAGGGTAAGCCATTGTGTAAACATGTTCAGGCAATACAATATCGTCTCCGTGGATAAAGGCATATACACGGGATGCTTTTGCTAAAGAAATAGTTGCCCGTGGTGATGCCCCGTACATTACCAGGCTGTTTAATTCGCCATTACTCTCCTCAGGTCTTGTTGCCCGAACAAGCCGTGTAATATACTTTATAATAGCGGACGTTTCATGCAAAGGAAACCATTCTGTAATGGTATGCCTGAGTGAGAGTATCTCCTTTGGCGTTAAAATAACATCTAACGGGGTCTCGGTATCAAGAACTTGTCTTTCTGCAATTTCCCTCTCGTCCTTATATGACGGATAGTTTATTTTCAATTTAAACATAAAACGGTCTATTTCTGCTTCAGGTAACAGATATGTCCCTGAAATCTCAATAGGATTCTGGGTTGCCAGTACGAGAAATACTTTATTTAAGAAATGTGTCTCCCGGCCAATGGTTACCTGTTTTTCTTGCATTGCTTCAAGGAGGGCACTCTGGACCTTTGCAGGGGAGCGATTGATCTCATCAGCAAGTAATAAATTTGTAAACACCGGCCCTTTTTGTACCTTGCTTTTCTTTGTTTCGGGGTCCCATACTTCAAATCCTGTGATATCCCCCGGAATGAGATCAGGCGTAAACTGCACCCTTTGAAATTTTGCACCTAACGTACGGGCAATAGTTTTTACCGTTACGGTTTTTCCGAGTCCAGGGTATCCCTCGAGAAGGATATGTCCATCCGACAAAAGCGCAATGATAATACCCTCAACCATTTCCTCTTGACCGACAATAACTTTTCCCACCTCATTTTTTATCTTATCAACCTTTTCTTTTATAAATCCCTTATCATTTATTACTGCTTTCGTGCGTGATTTCATAATTTTAACCCCTATTATAGATAAACAGGCTTTGTTAGTGGCCTACCGTATTCCCGTTTCCTTGAGATAAATCAAGAGGTCAATAACTGCTAGAATGCCTAACTTAACAGTGGCAAGCTGTTAAATTGTATACTCTTTATCTCCAGTGCTGATGCAAATTTAAAAACTTGCTACTGAAAAGATTTTTACTTAAAATTGAGATTATATATTCATTTACCTATATTTACAAACAAATTATACTTCATCATACATGATTGTTAAGTAAAGATAATTTTAGTAATGCTACACTATAATATAGGATAGTATTACCGTATAGAAAGGATATATGAGTATATTTTACCGGGAGTTAAAACATAGGAAAAAATTTCATTTGTTATCAAAATTGTATTGACAGTAAATTTGAAAATGTGTATATATTGAAAGTTCGAAAATTTATAAATACAAGAGTATTATAAAATTATAGAACAGTCTAGAGAATATTGAAAGTACTATAGAAAATTTATAAATATATACAGATCATATAAATATCAGCAACTATATAAACTTAATAGAAAGGGGTTTGTAAATGTCATTTTCAAAACCAAATGCGTCTATAGCGACACGTACAAAAAATAGAACACCCAATGATAGGACACATGCCAGCGGCATGTGTTCGGTTTGTGTCGATGAGTGTCCTGGTTTATGTGAAATCGGAAAATCAGCGTTTCGGGCAGCGGAGAATTTATATCCGCAACCGTTTGGAACTATTACGGCAGGTGCGGATAAAGAGTATCCTGTTGATTTTTCCCATCTAAATATCATGGGAACGGCTGTTGGTGCCCTTGGAATAGAGGATGACAGCGACCGGGCAATTTTTGAGAATGTAAACACAGAGACAAGATTGGGGAAGGATAAAGGAATTAAGCTGAAGCTTCCTATTATGATACCCGGATTGGGTTCAACAAAAGTTGCCAAGACGCATTGGGATGGTTTGGCTGTTGGTTCTGCGATTTCAGGAACAGCGTTAACAATAGGTGAAAATGTAGGTGGTATGGATCCTAACTCCAAATTTGAAAAAGGAAAAATTACCTATTGTCCTGACCTTGAGTACCGGGTAAAGACATTCAAAGATTGGCAGCAGGACGGCTATGGTATGATTGTAATGCAGGAGAATGTTGAAGACTCCCGGCTAGGCATTCTGGATTACGGTATAAACAAGCTGGGTGTTGAAGCTGTCGAGATGAAGTGGGGACAGGGTGCCAAGGATATTGGAGGAGAGGTTAAAATTGACAATTTGGAAAAGGCAAGAATGTTAAGGGACCGGGGTTACATTGTATTACCAGATCCTTATGAAGAAGCAGTTGCTTCGGTCTTTGGTAAATCATTTAAAGAATTTGAGAGACACTCCAGGGTGGGGATGGTAACGGAAGAAGGATTTGTTAAAAGGGTAGAAGAATTAAGGAAAATGGGTGCCAAATACGTCTTCCTGAAGACAGGTGCATATAGACCTGCAGATCTTGCACGGGCGGTATACTTTAGTTCTATTGCTGGTGTAGACGTATTAACAGTTGACGGCGCTGGTGGCGGTACCGGAATGAGTCCCTGGCATATGATGAACGAGTGGGGGGTACCAACGCTCTACATCTCCGCTCTTACCTATAATTATGTCCACAAATTAGCATCGAAAGGAAAGCATGTTCCCGATGTTATCCTTGCTGGTGGCTTTGCGTTTGAAGACGACATGTTCAAGGCGCTCGCATTAGGTGCACCGTATGTAAAGGCTGTGGGTATGGCCCGTCCTCCAATGTGTGCCGCACATGTTGGCAAACTGCTTGGTGAGCAGATCAAAAAGAACGAAATTGACAGAACTATTGAACCGTATGGTAAAAAAATGGATGAAATTTTCGTTTTAGCGTCTAAGGTTGAGAGGTTATTCAATACGAACGGCAGAACGGTACCTCCCGGAGCAATTGGTGTTTATTCATACTATCAACGGTTATCGCAAGGTTTAAGGCAGTTGATGTGTGGTGCACGAAAGTTTGCATTACCGTACTTAACAAGGGATGATGTTGTATGCCTTACCCGTGAAGCGGCTGAAGTAACCGGTTTAAAATATATTATGGATGCCGATGCTGAAGAAGCAGAAAAGATCCTCTCGGGAAAAGGAAGAACGAAAACTGCAAAAACCAAATCAAAGGCAAAAGCAAAGGCATCGGCAAAGGTGCAGGCGAAGGCAAAGACAAAAACAGCTCCGAAGAAAGCAGCGGGGAAGGCAAAGGCTAAAGCCAAAAAAAGGAAATAGTCTTTTTTCCCTCTGATCTTAAAGTATTAAAGATTTTTTAAGGTTGATGTTACGCATTATACCCTGTAGAGTGAAGCCCCCCTTCGCTCTACAGGATAATCTACAGAGAAATTAAAAATACCCTCAAATCCATATTTCTTACCAGGTTTTGCAATAATCTTTCCTGCTCTCTGCCAATCTGATGAGTCTCGAATTATAAGCTGTCCAACGGTTTCAAAAGTCTTATACATTCTATGATGAATAACGTCGGTATTGATACTGAATAACACAATAATCTTATTGTCATGATTTGTATTCAATAAGGAATTAACAGTAAAATTTTAAAGTTACATCAAACATCCTTCAGAATTTTCTTAAAAAGTTCGGTCTTATGGGTTTGCCCCATTGCGGTATTTTCAAATATTTCTCCTGTGGGCACATAGCCACACTTTGACCAGAAGGCGTAAGCCTTCTGGTTGATCAATTCCACTCCAAGAGTTATTTCTCTGACTGCATAACATTCGTAAGCCCATTTTTCAACAAGCTGAACAGCCTTTTTTCCATAACCCTGAGATTGGAATTGTTCTGATAAAAGTAAAAGGCCAAGACACCCTTTGCCGTACACAGGATAACTGACTAAAAAATCAGCAACCCCTATCATTGTGTTTGAGATTTTTAAAAAAATTCCCATGAAAAATTTGTTTTCTTTGTTAAAATTCTGGGGAATACCCTCTATTTCACTCTCTATGTATGCCAGAGGAATTTCTTCTGTGCCTGTAAGAAGTTTGAAAAATTTAGGATTTTCCTGATAAATCCTGGCAACCTCATGAATATCTTTACTGGTAAGCCTTACTAAAAACATATCGTTGTCTTTCTCCAATACTTTCATATGCTCTCCATTACCTGCAATATTTCATCTTTTATCATATCTCTAAACATATTTCTAAATAAGTCTTTATTTTCCTCACTGAGGATGGTAAATTCACAACCAGTAAGGTTCCTGATAGCGTCTTTAAACCGGGTTGGGGTTACAAAACTTTCAAGAAGAAATTTCATCTGGGGGTTAATTACCTTCGTGAATGTGCCGTTCGCATTCCTTGTTATCAATAAATTTGTCATCTCTTCTTTAATATCACCCAGGCTTGATTCCGCGTTCTCTATTAAAGGTCTGATATCGAACCGAAAGACTAAAAAACGCTGACTTTGCGAGAGAATGCAGGACATATCTTCCGCAATATGTTGTGTTGACAAAGACCCTGGCGGCTGCATCCTTCTTACCTCCTCGAACGCGCAAAGATAATTTTTAAAATCATCGATCACCATCTTCTCATGAGCGGTAAGCGAATCTCCTATTTCGTCAATAAGACCTGCCAGGACGTCATCCCATATGTGTCTGTTTCGTATGACATAAGCCATGAATGAGGGATCTATAGTAGCATCCCACCATTTATACCTTAAGACTATTCTTTGCCACTCCTCGACGGATTCGAGAAGTTTTGCAAATCGTTCTATAACCCGGGAGGGATGCATGTTAATATTGCTGTATAGACAGCGGATTAAACTATTGTAAGGAGATAAGAGTATCTGGGCAAGACCAAATGTATTATATCTTTGGAATTGTTGTAAATTAAAAGATGTGTTGTTAATCATGTCATAAGGCGGGTCCGGGTCGAAGACGTAGTTCTCCTTGCTGGCCTGTTTAAAAAGAACCGTACCAGGCAGGACTTTTGTATGAAAAATGCAGGGTGTCGCACCTAAAGACATCACGTAATCATATGCTTCGTATACATCGGAAAGTGTATCTCCCGGAAGCCCTCCCATAATATGGACCAGAACCCTAATGCCTCTTTTAACAGAATACCCGACATTTTCTCTAAACTTATTCATATTATTTACACGGCCGATGCCCTTAAGGGTTTTCTCCCGTATTGACTGCATTCCTGTTTCGATGTCTATCATATTAGCCTTAAGAGCTAGTTCGACCATCTCCGGGTCAAACAACTCCATACGCACCTCAGCCCCAAATCTTAACTTTGTCTCTTGACAATTATTTCTGGCGATGAACTCAAGAATGTTCCGCGCTCTTTCCCGATCGAAATTAAAGGTTGTATCGTAGAATTTAACATTCTTACATCCAGCCTTGAGAATAAACTCCAACTCTTCAAATATCCTTTCCCGGGAAAAACTCCTGATCTCTTTAAAACCACGCCCCTCGTTGCAATAATCACAAGAATAAGGGCAACCCCTGAAGGTTTCGATATGCAGGGCATGATATTTTGAACAATCTATAACCCCTGTCAGATAGGGCGAAGGAATAGAATTCATGTCGAGAAGCTGCCTTTCGGGATTCACTCTTATCTCTCCATGTCGGCGCACTACAGTGCCGGGTATTTCAAAACAACATTCATCTTTAAGCACTGCCTCCAATATTTCCGCAAAGGTTTGTTCTCCTTCACCACATACTATGATATCAACGAAAGGACTCGTCTTCATGACATCCTCCGCAATCGGGGTAATTTCTACCCCGCCGAGGATTATTTTTATATCCGGGCTTATCTGCTTTATGTACCTGCCAGCCTTTGTAACCGTCCTTAAACTTCCATGCATGACGTTGAATCCTACGATATAGGGCTTTTCCAGGAGAACATGTTCTGCTATGTATTCTGGCATTGTCAGAAAATCATAATCTTGAATAATTATTTCAATCTCACCAGCAAGATGTGACAAAGACATTACATAGGCTTTCAGATATGCAAGACCCATGGGAACATTCCCGCCGATGTTAAGACCTACAAGGATAATTTTGAGCTTCATATGTTTTGTCTGGCTAAAGCCTCGAAAGAAAAAGAACCTCTTCCCGATACAACATCCGCAGGAAACCTGATAAATGCTCCCATTGAAAATGTTTACCGTATATCTGCTGAAGACTGGCCAGAAGCAATCGTATCCGTATTTCATTGCCAATCATCGCCCAGATCAGTGCTCCGGTATGGTTTAATGCCACCACTTTCTCACGGGCCCTGTCTAAAAGGACATACCTGTCGCCTGAAATTCCGTGAAAGCTTATATCTTCGAAGGGAAGCAAAGAGGTCTCTATGATTTTGTCTTCCTTAAAATCAACCAATATTTCTTCACAATCCATGGTAATAACGCCAAGTTGTACAAGCCTGATAAGGTTTTTGTATAAGGAACGGTCTTCTTTCGCCAGACTTACATACCAATCGTTTGGACGCCCATCGCCTATTTTCTCAAGCAGCATTTTTTGCTTCTGCGTCAAACAAAAGATCCTGCCTTTTCTAAGATTGTATGCGATAATCGCCGCATTATTCCGGGCATGATCAAAGGTTGTAAAATCATAGGATACATCCTTTATTTTGATCCACGGGGCGACCTTGATAATATCTGCCTTATTGTCAAAATTTGCGTCCCACATGCAAAAAGTTTTATCTTTTCTCCCGGAATGCAATGACATTTCCTTGTAATTGGACCACCTGACAAAGGACTCTTCTTCTTTCTGAGGTGGGACGGGGATCATCCTGTTACAGAAAAAAATGCTCAATTTCTCTGCAAGTTCCGTAAATACATTTATCCCGGTGTATTTATCGAGCAATTGCTGCACATCTTCAGAACTAAGACCTGAGGATACCTCGTATTTAAGATCCAGAGCCAGGTCATTGTTTTCGTCGGATGGTATGATCCTGACGCCGAATCTCTCAGGGTCCTTGTGAATAGGCGTTTCGCTTTCCATGCCAAAAGTGCTTAGTCCCTTCGTGCAGTAAGGGTTTTGATATTCGTTTTCGGCCACAGAAATAATTTCGTCCAAAAACGACAATGTCCGCATCGCTTCATCTGTAGTTTCCATAGGAAATCCTAATATGCAAAAAAGATGAAAGGATATCCCCTTTGAGAGACAACGCCTCAGTAACGGAATAATATCTTTTTCATTCACACCTTTATTAATCAAGTCCAGGATGCGCTGATTATAGGACTCCAGGCCGAATTGCAGCAACCTTGCGCCTGACTGCCATGCTTTTCCCAGGACTTCATCGTCAAAGCCCGGAATCAGTCTTGCCTCTCCATACCACTTGATATCCAGGCCTTTTTCTATAATTGCCCCGGACATCTTCCTTACAAGCCCCGGAGAGAGAGATTCATCAACAAAGGTGAAATAAGAAGTACTATGCCTGTTTTTTAAGAATTCAATTTCTTCCACAATCCTTTGTGCCGAACGCGCTCTGAATTTTCCGCTTGCATCGGCAATCGTACAAAAGGTGCATTTGTTCCAGGGACAACTTCTGGACATATATGACGGTAAGACTAACTTTGGTAGAAAGTAACGGTTCAACGGAAATCCGGAAAAATCCGGAAATGGAGAGTTGTTTATATCCACATTCCGGTTGTCTGTATAGAAAATATTTCCGTTTTCAGCATAACAGAGGTTACTGACTCTCTTTAGGTCGCCGCCGTCCTTTAGGGACTCAACCAGCTCTACAATAGCATTTTCACCTTCCATCAAAATGATATAGTCAATAAAACCCTGGAAAGGGTGGGGTTCTTTCCATCTCTTCGCAATCCTGGTGAAAAAGTTCCCGCCAAAAACAATTTTAACGGAATCATCAAATACCCTTTTGGTTTCTATAGCAAATGTAAGTGCCGCCATAAGTTGCCCCCTGTCTGCCACAGAAAGACCGACCAGGCCGTAACCATTCTTTTTAATTAGCGGTTTAACTATCTCCTCATAATATTCCGCAAATATATTGTTTTCGTTTGAATTTTTAACAAAATTCAGCAGTTCCCTTGAATTTGAAAATGAGAGTCCTTTAAAGGAGACCCCGTTAAAGTTGATTTTTAGTCCTTTAAAGCTTGAAGATACAAGGTTTACAGATGCACCGATTATATTACGGCTCCATTCGTAACATTCTGATTTTTGCAATGCTTCCATTGAGCGGTAGTGTTCTTTTGCTACGGTAATGGAATTGATAAGCTCTGGTCCCATAAATATTGCCATCTCGCGCATAGCGTTTTCCAGGGTACCTTTTTCGGGTTTTCTGAGGATGCTTTCAGCCCTGCCCAAAGCGCGATGGAGATATTCCGGAGAGAGAATCCTGTCAAAAAAGTCGATGTTACAATCTATTATATCAACTTCATTGCCGGACTTTCTCAGATTTGCAGCCAGAAGGGGGAGTGCTAAATAAGGAGCGTGAACATTCCACACTGGTGGAAAAAGAAGAAGGGTTTTCATATTGGTCTCTAATTTCGGTCAATGAGGTATAAATCTACGAATCCAATCCTTTGAAGCCGCTCAATAAAAAAAAGTGCAGCGTTTTTTTCCTCCATGGATTTACCTTTAAGAATAGAACTGAGCTTTGGCTCAGAAGACAACTCATTCCACAACCGGAGACAGATACCGTCTATTGTTTCAGACTTTACCTGTTGGGATACGGAGGAATAAATTTGATGCATGCCTCTATCTTCCCTAACCTTTAAAAAAGGTAACTTTCTGATATGCGGATCCCTGGAAAGAAGGGTACTGCAGAGGGCACTTATACCACTCTCCTGCATGCCCTCATACTTGTCCTTGCTGTAGCCGAGACACCCTCCCTGGCAACGGTTATTAAGGTAATAACGGCAATCCCTGCATTCTTCAAAAAGAATATGATTGGCTTTATAAACGCTCATCTTCGCAAAGAAAAACCTTTCCATTTCCTGCATATTTCTAAAAAAGGAAAGAGGCACCCGTTCCTGCTCCCGCTGTACCGGACATGCCTTTATGGTTAGATCAGGATTGACCTCTAAGGTCAATCCACAATATCCCCAGTTTACTACACTTAAAGACTCCCGTGATAAAAAACCCATATCTTCATCGCTAAAGATACAATAAGGCAAAGGACAATCTACATATGTTTTGATCCCTCTGGCGTTGAGCATTCTAAGAGATGACACCACTTTTCTGCCAATGTTTTTGAGTTCTTCTTTGACAATATGATGGGCTCTCTCGACAACAGGAAAAGCTAATGCCCAGCGAAGAGATTTTATCCCATACTTTTCTGTGTAATCAAGGAGAAACGACATATCGAAATCTGGCGTGGAAACAACATAGCTGAGATCGAACGGTACGCCATTTAGAGACAGGTGCTGCAGGTTGTTGTGGAGCCGTTTTAACCTGGAACCGGTCTCATAGCGGGGTTCCGGCACGTTTATAGATATGACGAATTTATTGGAATATTTTATGATAGGTTCTATGGTGGAAGGTTTGAACTCGCCATTGGTAAAAAGAATTACCTGGTGTATGAATGGATTCTCACCCACGATTCTTACTATCTCGGCAAAACTGCGATGCAAAGTCGGTTCACCCCCAACCATGTGCAATTTGTGTTCTCCGGATTTAATGATGAAATCTATGACGTGTAAAAAATTTTCCAGAGAAATCTCGGTTCCTCCGGAATTTTTTGCATTTTCCATGATTTTACTTTGATAACAGAAGGGGCATCTGCGGTTACAGACATTCGTTATGGCTATATTCATAAATTTCTCCACGTCTCCGACATCCACTCACGTAATGATATCTGCATATTTGAAGATAAATCCCCGGAAGGTTCAAGGATGAGGAAACCACTTCGTTGCAGCATGTCTGCTATTGCAAGAAAATCGTTCAAATATTTTCCTCCACAAAGGCGACAAACTTTATCAATTGCGTCGGAAAGCTTCCCGTGTTCTGAACAGAATTCCCATAAAAGAAAGGCAGTCCGGTTTAACTGCTGGGACGATAGTGTTCGGTCTTCTTTAATAGACAGGATGCAGCAATCTTCCTTCTTTTTCACGCTTATATCGGAGTGGATTCTACAGGAAAGAAAGGACATAAGGCCTGGAAAAGAACTTATTGGATAATATCCGAATCTTTCTTCCTCATAGAGGGTTGGGCTATAAAAGTAGTTGGCACTGCAGTAGCCTCTTCTCTTCAAATCGCAATTTTCACAAGCGCTAAATGCTGTGAATCTACGGGCAAGTTCATGCCTTCTAACTTTGTAAAAATTATTAATCTGTACGAATGTCATATTATTTTCTACCGGAACAACTAGCGAACGCATTGGGCCATGCCACGGAAAGACTGCACCAGCCGTGTTGATAGCCAATATAATAATGTCTCTTCTATAATCGTAATTAGGCAGGCATTCACGCGCAAGCATACCAAGTTCGGATTCGGAGAAAAGACAAAAAGGGAGGGGACTTGTTATTTCGATTCGTAAATTTCGGTTTGCAAGCATTGAAATAAACTGTACCATCTTTTGTGCCTGAGGTCTTAATGCCTCTATGGAAAGGCTGCTTTGCAGGTTTTCCGTATTTGAAATAAACAACTTTATATATGAGATATTCTGGTTATTGATCCAATCAAATAACGCCGTTGGATCAAAAGTTCTCTGAAGATCCAGGAAGAGTGTTATACTGAACCTGTCGGAGGGCAATTTGTTTTCTTTCGAGTGAACGCAAGGCTCCAGATGTGGAACCTCATGAGCAGATACATGACTGTCAACAAAAAGAGGTGTGGTAACGTGTGACGGAATTAGTTCTGAACAGTTTGGCATGCAATAAAGGATAATCTCTTCGAAAAACACGGAAGCGCGTTCGATTATGGAAGGAATGGTACATGTAATGGTGTTTCTTATATCCAAATGAAGGGACTTTAAGCCTTGGGCAGATAACTTTTGAAAATGGGTATCGATTTCTCCCTTTGAAAGCCTGGTAGATGGATTCTTTTCAATCTCATAAATTAATTTCATGTAAGAAAATTATCAGCGCCGAATGCAATTTCATAGCATTTTTACATTTGGGTAAGATATAACAAAGTTTTCACGGTCTAAACATATTTTAAGACGATTTCCTCTGGAAAAACAACTTTCTCTAGTGATTTTAATTATATCTATTCCATGCCCGTATACTTCTTGACCAGGTTATCCAGTGTGCCAGCAATACCTTGAGCAAATGGCTTTGAGTAATCCACTTCAGAGGCTGCTTTATACTTCTTGGCAACGTCTTCAATGGTTCCAGCTATATTTTTTGCCTCAGGAACGCTGATTTCCCCCATTGCATGGTACTTCTTAGCCAGATCTTGCAAAGTGCCTGCTATATTTCTTGCTGTAGGTCTCTGAAAATCCAGATCGGCAGCAGCTTTATATTTCTTGGCTAAATCATCAATAGCTCCGGCTATGGTTTCGGCTTTCGGTAAAGATATACCTTTTTCCTGTCTTTCACTTTTTTCCGCCATTGTCAATCTCCTTATGTTTGCGATTTACGGGTTAACATATCATTTCACTTTCTTGTCAAAAATCAAGATAGAAATAAGAAGAATCAAAGAACGAATTCCTTGGTATTATCAAAAAGGTTCTCTTGCCGGATCTGCTGTAATTCATTATTTATTAGCAAGTGAATAAATATATCTTATACCTGTATAAGATTACAAAATTTTTATTGGAATCTAACTTAAAAAAATTCGTATTACTAATGATAGACTTCACTATTGGCTTTAAGAAACGTAGTGGAGAAAATGTATATGAATAAAGGTAACGAACAAAATAAATACCAAAGGGAAGAAATACTACAAAAATATACAAAATGTATCTTATATTACAAGCAAATATCAGCTTACAATATATTTCCCTCATAACATCCATTAGCATCTGTTCTCTAATATTAAGACAAAAGTGTACTATGGGACATTTTTGTCCTGAGATACTTTTGTCTCATGAAACAGTTTTAAACACAAAATATCTCAGAAAAGAAAATCATTCTTTCTCTGAGCAATGTAGAGTACAAAAATCTTTGGGCTGAGCTTGCGGAAACGATCGAAAGAAGGTTTACCGGGCAGGAATCACCATTGCCGGCGAGAGATCAACTCCAGGAAATTGCAGACAGGGCGGTAGGATAGATACGGCGTAAGAGAAGGATTAGATAAAAGGTAGAAGATACAGAATTGAACGAAGTACTGAAATGAGTTGGCGAATAGCTTGCCTAACAACTACACTGCAACGAACCGCTCTCCTGTTGAGGCCAGCGTGTGATTACCTGTGGGTGATGGAAGCCAGAGGTTGACTGTTGGAAGATGGCATCCGGAGTCGTAGGCAAATTCTTCCGGTTATTAACGCCCAAAGCGCTTTTCTTTTATCCTGGGGGTAAGTCTTTTACCATGCAATGGCAAAAAATTGCGACTCCTTTTACTCAAGGCAGTTACAATACAAACTGTTTATTGGCATACCAAGGCCTTTCCAGATTTTTACATCCTCTTTACAGAGAGCCAATTTTACATTGCTATCGTATTTCTTTATCGCGTTGATTATTGTGCTAAACAGAGAGATGCGGTATTCTTCCGGGTAGCGGAGTTTTGTTCCGTCACTAATTAGTCCGGATGTAACTTTCAGGAGAGAGGACTCCGGAAAGCGTGAACTTATATGTGTGGCGAGTCCTTTAGAAGGGCGGTATTCACCTATGGTAATTCGTGCAGGGTTAACATAACTAAATATTTTTTGAACAAGTTCAAGATAATCCTTTTCCCATGTTGAATACCATATAACAGGGTCTATCCTTAAACGTATTTCATAACCACACTCCTGTAATTTCTTTGCAGCAACCAATCGCGCTTCTGGAGACGGTGTCCGGTGTTCAAGTTGCTGATGGATGATGTTGGTATTAACGCTGAATGACATAATAATCTTATTGTCATGATTTACATTCAATAAAGAACGAATGGTATCACTTTTCGTAAGAAAGAGGAGTCTTGTTTTTCGTGTTTCGTTTGCAACAAAAGGGATAAGTTCTTCAGCAAACCCGGTGATATCTTCTAATGCCAAAGGGTCGCAGAGTTCTCCGAGATTCAGAATTCTGAGGGCATCAGGTATATTTGCCCTGTCAAAATTCACAATCTCCCGGAACATCTTCTCGTAATTCACGAAGTGGGTTGATACAGGCATGGTACGGAATGTGAGATAGAGGTAGCAGTATTCACACCAGAAATTACAGTTGTTATAAGCTGTTAATTTATAAAATTTCGCACACCTGCCAATGGGATGTTGGAATTGTTCGATAAAGGGGCTGGTGCGATTTTTTAACAGAAGCACACCTCTTTCATGTTTAAGTTTCTCCATTCCCTTCTCACCATTCATTGAAGGAGCTTCATCTAACCACTTCAATGGTAAATGTGCCCTTTTAGCTATCTTTTCAGCCCTAAAATCATCGCACTTACCGAGAATAGCCCGGATTTCAGTAACAAGTGGGTCACTATTAGGGGCATGTATTCTATTAGAATTGGAAATCTGCAATAAACAACTATTCATTGAATGGCCCTGTCCTCTGACCACCATGTAATATCCCCTCTTGCAAGACAAAGTAAATATTCTGTTCAGTTTTATCTTTAAGTTACTATGTTAAAATATCCTGTTGAAGGATTGTCCAAAGTTCCAATTAGCATTGCTCTGTCAAGCAACATGTTTGATTCTTCGCAACAAGTCTCAGGCAATAAAGCACAGTTATGACAAGCGGCAAGATTGCATGAGTTTGGTCCCTGTCCGTGGCTGTCAATACAGATAGGGTCGCTTGAGCACCATCTTGCATTTTCAATTGCGTTATAAACAATTGTTTCAAGATTACCTGGTTTCCCTTGTCGTACAAGTCCGCCTAATGAACCTTCTGAATCACCAGATGCAGTGTAAATCAAAACTCCGTTCATGGTGTCGTTTGGAAATTCAAGGTTGCAATAAATTCTTTCTCTCAATGCAGAACTTCCGTAACCACATTCGTAGCTGAACTGGTTTATCACTAAATGAGCAAAAGTGTGAATCAAAACAAACTCTGGCTTTATCACTCTCAACTTTTGTCCTTTCTGTTGTCTTGGCTGATTATAGTGTTGTGATAAATAATTTGCTCTCCCAATCACTTCTTTTTTTGCAGCCCATTCTTTTAATCGCTTTTCCCTAAATTCAAAGAATACTCCTTCACCTCTTACAACTATTGCAGGAAGCCAGTTGATGCTTCTGCCAAGTTTGATAAACTCTTTTCTTGCTTCTAAACTTTTTTCATCATCAGGGAGCCACCTTGAAAAACCTACAAATGCCCTTGTTTCTCTCAACTTATGAAGCAATCCTATACTTGTAAAACCTCTACTAATTGCCCATCCGGTTTCTGAATCATCATAAGTTTCCGCCTGCATCTTCGTAACATAGAAATCCTGATTCTCTCCTCCAGCTTCAGAAAGAATTGCATCATATTCCATCTTTCTGTATTTTTCCTCTGAATCGTCTGTTGTAGAACTTTCTGCTCCTGTTATCCTTTTATTCGCAGCTTCAAGGAGTTTTTCTGTATAATAATCTTTTTTTTCAGGATTAAATTTTTGTTCAGCAACTAATTCGAACCTCATCTTATCGAATTTCCCATCAACTAAACCCGAGGTAAGCCAATTCCAATTCTTTTCCAAAACTTCTATTATTCTTCTGTCTACTGATTTTTCCCATTGAGGCAAATAAATTGAACTACGAACTTGAGAGAAGTAAACATTAGATGCACCTTTCTGAACTACTATTAAATGTTGTCCGCAATGTTGCGTGTTATTTCTTTCGGCTTCTTCACCTAACCATGGTCTGCCACCGGAGCAAGTAACTCCAATTTTTGTAAGTGATTGCTCGTTAAATGCGCCAGCCATTGTTTTATGTGCTCCACAACTGCAAGTAATTTCAATGCCTGACAATGCTCCTGAACTTCTCCCTGCCCTTAATCTCAATCGATGATTTCCTTCTGCTGGTGTTGAACCGTGAACCCATTCCCTGAATGGAAAATCCTGTATGTGTCCGTGTGGACAAATAGCAATGAAACGAACTGGAATTAATCTTTGGCGTTTGTTGGGAGCAATATTTGAACATGACCTTCCTGAATCAAAGGAACCACCAGAACAAGTTGGTTTTTGAGAATGGAAAATTGAAACATTTTCCATGTGACCACATCGGGTGCAATAATGCCATTGGGGAAATCTTACGAATGGAATTTTCAAAGATGGATTTGTAACGCCAGGTCCCGGGTCTCTGAAATCCGGCGGTAACCTGAATTCTTTTACACCCAATCTTTTTGCTAACCGTTCTTCCGTTATTATGAACTCTTCAAGGTCAGAAAGTGTCCTGAATTTTTCTTCCCATAAATCAAGTCCGGCAACCATTAATGACTCATCCTTTGGGAAATTAATCATTTGCCCAACTCCCCAGGGGGAAATAAGCTGTGACCTTCTGATTGGTTTTTTTGCTGGCATAATATTAATTCTTAATTGTCAATGTTGATATATTCATTTATAACAATTGCATCGCATGTTGAATCAACATTTCTCATTGAAGTTGGTGTCGACCAAGCCCTTGCTTTAATATCTTCTGGCGGATTTGTTCCGGCCGGATACATCAGTGGAATGTCTGTTATTTGTCCAAATGAACCATAAATCAACGGCAATTCATTTTTCCAGTATTCCAGTTTTTCTTCAATCAGATTAAGAGTTTTCTCATACTCTTCTCTGTCAATTAGATTTACTCTATCAAAGATTATTCTTGTTACTCTTTCAATTATTTCCAAACATGGAAATGGTCTTGGTGAATTTCTGCTTTCTTCTGAATAAAATCTAATCAGCCCAACTAAGATTGCGTGCAATGCTCTTTCCCTTGCCGGTGCTGAAAAGGGTGTAACACTTGTTGGTTCAACCTTGCTGTATATTTTTGAATGATATTCCTGGAAATGTTCGAAGTGTGAACGGTCTCTCGGTTTTGAGCAATTGTAGATTGTAAAAACAAGCCCAGGTGCTCGTTTTGAACGACCTACACGACTTGTTGCCTGAATATATTCTGATGTAGTTTTTGGCTGCCCAATTACAGTCATTAAACCTAATCGTGGAATATCCACACCAACTGAAATCATATTCGTTGCAAGGCAAACATCAACCGGATATTCTGTTTTATCTCCTGTCCATGATTTTGAAAGATGTTCAAGGTATTCAGGGATATCGCAACTATTGATACGACTTGTCAACTCAATGTCTCTGTTTATAAACCTTCTTTCATCACCTTTGATTGCTTTACGAATCCAAATTGAATTCATATATTCCCGTATATCTGCACGAATAAGCGTAGCTGCATGACCTAACTCACGGATGCTATTGAAATATGTTAAAGCAGTCCAGTAGGGATCTCTTAAAATTTCATCTGTAACCGAAATAGATTTTACTGATTGAAGCAATGCAGACAAAACTCTCACCTGTGCTGTTGCATGTGAAGGTAACGCAGATGCAAATATGCCAGCGTAAATTCTTCCTGTACTCTCATTATCTTCGTAAGCAAAAAATGAATCACCAGCACTTAAACACTGAGCCGGGAAAATATTTACATTCTGAGTTCCTCTGCCGTAAAGGGAATTGATTTGTTCTTTTGCCCTACTGATTGTTGCTGTTGATGCAATAATTTTTGGCTTTACATTATTTGCTGTACAAAGTTCTTCAATCATTGTTTCATACAATCCAACCATTGAACCCAACGGACCAGAAATTAAATGCAGTTCATCCTGAATAATCAGTTCGGGCGGTGACAATCTTTCTCCATTATCTCTAAAACCAAAGAGTGTTCTTGCTTCCGGTTTCCATGTAAGCATCGCAAACTTATCAACTGTTCCAATTAACAGAGTAGGGGGATTGTCATAAATATCTTCATCAATAACAAGCAAAGGCAGGTTGAAATCAGTTTTTGAAAAATCACATTCTGAATTGTCACATTGATAAACTATTGTTTCGTTCACTCCAACCCTTCTTCTTTTATAGCCCTTTACTTTATTCCTCTTTTCATCTTTCAGATAACCCATTTGAGAACCACACCAGGGACACTTCAAAACAATAAAAGGATTTTCTTCTTCCCTCCCTTGTTCCATATGTTGAAATGCTTGCCTTGCTTCATTCCTTTTATTCGGTGTAAGCTCTCCCACCCAAAGCCCAATTGTAATTCTTGCAGTTCCTAATTCTTCCTCATTTTCTTTTCTTATTTTATCACAAGCACAAATCAATGATGCTGCCCTTTGAAATTGCTGTGCTGTCAGCAATCGCAAAGTGTAACGCATCAACACGGTTGTGCCTGAATCATTTTTTTCTTTTAATCTTTTCAGAAATATTGTAAATGCAGATAAACCCAAATACGCTTCAGTTTTTCCTCCACCTGTTGGAAACCAAATTAAGTCCACCATTTCTCTGTCCTGATGTTCCGCATCCAGCATAGAATTCAGGTTCATTAAAATAAATGCAAGCTGAAAAGGTCGCCACGAACCGACTTTTAAATTTCCATCCGTATTTTTTGGCCAAGTATTATTATCTTTTATATCTGGAAAAACAGGTTCTTTATGACCGTCTAATTTTGGCTGAGTCAATCCCGTAATATTCCCTTTTTCAATTATCCAGTTTCGTGTATGAATACTGTAATTAAGTTGTTGAAGCAACATTGCTCTGTTCATCAACTTGAAAGCCCTATTTGCTTTTTCATTACACTTTATTAATTCAACTCCTTCTTGCATTCGTAATAAGCATGTACGGCAACTTCCAATGTGTCGCAAAGCAGTTTCTAAATATTCGTCTTTCAATTCTGTTTTTGCAATTGCTTCCTGATTGTTTATCCATAATTCATATTCTAAATTTAGCTTTACAAGATTTGAAGTAATGTCTGCACCTGACAAATCACTCAGGTCAAACATTTTCAACTCAACCCTTTTTAATTCATTCGGCACTATTGGTTTTATTTCGTAAGAAGGAATTGTTTCTGTTGTTATTGAATCCGTAAGATCAATATCGCGGTCATTCCACGATGGAGAACATCCATGTCCTACTGCGAAAGTATTTTTCTTTCTGAAAAGTAACCGGTTTGATTTTTCATCCTCTTTGTCCGTCTTAGATGCTGCAACTTTGTAAGGGTAAAAACATTTTTCACCATTAGCAGCACTTACAGAAAACGAAACTTGGAAAAAGCAATCTTCATCCCTGATGTTTCCTGCTGCACTTGAATTCAAGTTTATCAAAGTAAAAGTTAGTAAATGAATTCCTTTGTCCGCATTGTCTCCATGTGTTCTGTTTCTGATATTTAATTTTAGATTAATTTCCTTTCCGTTTTTGCCAATCAAAGCTTTGTCAAAATATTTTCCTGACTGCAATGGTATTTCATCAGCTTTCAGAACAAGTTCCTGGTCTAAAGGAATTCTGTAGTAAGCCTTTCGTGTTATTGTGCGTTCTTCATCTTTTTGATAAGTGTAATTTCCGTTCTCATATACCGCCGCGTTGGCTTTTATCTTAAAACCTTCTTTGGGAATTTTAGAAAAACAACTGAATCCCATTGCTGACGAAAGAAAGCTATTTGCCAGTCCTATTTCTTCTTCAAAATCTTCACTGACATCAACAGGGGTATTTTTATCTGTTGTCTGGACTGGGTCATCATCGGTTTTTCCTTCCTCCGCGTTTTCCAAAACTGCATTTTCGTCTTTTGAATTTGAAGTTGAATCAATTTTTCCAAATCTTGCACTTTTCGGAAATAAGATTCCTGCGCCGTATCTCAATCTTGGTGGTTCATTAATTAAAATTTCTTCTCCGTTTCCCTGTATATGTGGCTTCACAGGGTCAGGCCCAATAAGTTCCCGTTTGATAAATTTCAGAATATCGTCTCTCATGTTAATTAAGTTTACTTTTTAAAATTATTCTGTATTGGCTTCTCATTGATTCTGCAATAAGCATTATCAAACCATATCTTGCTCTGCTCATGCCAACATATAATAATGACTTTGCATTGTCGCTTGTCAAATCTTCAATATCTGCAATCAAAATATAATTACTTTCCATTCCTTTGTATGACTGCACAGTTGCAAAGCTGTAATAGCTTTGTTCTGCAGAAATCTCATTAGTATGTTTTATTACTCTAATTGTAATGCCAGAAACAGAAGAAGCACAAGAATTTTCAAATTTCTTTGGTGAAACAATTATCATTTCGTTTAATGGTAATCTGTTTTCAGAAAGTTGTTTGAGTTGTTTTTCCAGAAGTTCCGCCTGGTGTTTCTGATTATTATAAAAAGCATATTCAACAGGAATACCTTCCAGATATTCAAGTAAAAATGGTGGCTTTTCAAATCCTGAAAGCAAAGATGTTTCTTCTCCAATTTGCTTCGTGTTCCTGCAATTTATCTTCAAAAGGAAATTTGCTGGCTGTGCAACTTTGTATATCAGTGAAAGCATTTCTTTTTTTGACAGTTGGGCAAATATCGCCTGCCTTTCAAAATCTCCGTAAATCTCCCAATTACCGTTTGTCAAACCACCAACGACCATTGAATCAAACAAACTTAAGTATCCTTCTCTGATTAAGTCCTGACCTTCATCAATAATTAGTTTATCAAATTGCTTTTCAATTCCTTTCTGAAAAATATCTTTCAGCAGTGCAGGAAGATATTTTGTGTAAAAATCCTGATTATTGCTTTGAGTTTTATCATAATCAAAACCTTTTGAAACTTCAAACAGGTAACTATGCAAGTTTGAAACAGTAATTTTATCTTTCCATTCATCAACTTGTTTTTGCATCCATTCACCAATTAACCTGTTGTAACAAGTGAGAAAAACTGTTTTGCCTTCTGATGCTGCTCTAATAGCCGATTCAATTGCAATCATGGTCTTGCCGGTTCCGGCGCTTCCTTGCGTAACGCTTCTATTATTGATTTGAACAGAATCAAGAATTCTGTATTGTTCGGTTGTATATGACTTTACCTGTTTATCAAATTCCAAAAGTCTTTCTTTAATGGTTCTGACTCTTTCAAAATCTCCTCTGAGAAAATCACAAAGCAAGTTCAAATCATTTACATCAGGTAATGAATCTTTTTCTGAAAACCATTTTTGCCCTTTGTGTTTTTGAATAAACAGCTGAATTAAATTCTGAAAGAAGTTTTCCATATTGTCGCGTATTGAATCCTTATCAAGTATCTGCCAAGGTTCATATTCAACGCTGTGTTTGTCAAAACTTACATGCGGAAACGCACAGAGAAAACCAGACAGTATTTTTGTAAATTTGTGTCCTTTGCCATATTCTTTTTCAATTGCTGAACGTAAAGAAAACATTGCATCTTTTGCTTGATTAAACGGGCCGATGTTGCTTGTGTATGTGTTGTTGAATTTATCAGTGAAATGCCAAACTCCGTCAACACATTTTACATTTCCCCCTTTAACCTCCATTACATATATACCTCCGTCTGGAATAAGTACCAGAAAATCTATTTCACCATATAGACGTTTAGTGTGCTGTGAAAGATTGAGTGAGTGAAGAATAATCCAGTCCTTGGCAAAAGGGCTATTTTTAAAAATATCAAACAGCATTCTTTCACCTGTGCTTTTGCAATTTTTATCAATATATGGCGGTAAAAGTTTTGCCATTAAATAACATCCTTTTGTATTAAGCGGTGAACATATTTTTTATCAATATCCTCAGATTCTTTTTTCAATTCGCATATCTTCAAAATATCTACTCTGCCTAAGTCCTGAATTTCAATTGACGAATTAATTATTGAAGCTTGTGCAAGTTCAAGCAGTTTGTTTTTAATTCTATCTCGAACAAAATCAGAAGCTCTCATTCTCCAACTTGTCATTTGACTGATTGCTTTTCTAACTGTTGAAATATTTTCAAAGAGCAATTCTGTATTCGTGAGCAAAGCAATACAGATTAAATCTGTATCATCATCTGGCCCAATTATGTTATCGTCTTGCAACCATATCCTGATTGTAACTTCATGCCTTTTGCATTCATATTTTCTCAAATCCTCAACTAATCTTTTGAAGTTGTTGCTAATTGAGGTATAGTATTCTCTTAAAAGATTTTTCCATAAGTCAGTCCACTTTTTAACTGCCGCTAATTCATCCGGTTTTGTATTCCTCTGTACTATAGTTAACAGCAGTTGAAACCGAACAGGAAATAAAATTGTTTAAAAGGATACTTCTGTAAGAAAGTTCTGAAAGTTTGTAAACAAGTTATACGAGGAGGTATCCTATGCTTCAATTGGATCCGAAATGGGGAGAAACAACCGAAACCCTGCTTCAGAAAAGTATTGCTACTGAAAATAAGCGTTTGAGAGAACGATATCTGGCATTGGCACTTATTGTCTCTGGGAAATCGGTACAGAGTGTTGCCAGGCAAATCCACCGGAGGCGTCAAACCGTAAGTGGGTGGGTGCATAGTTTTAATCAGAAAGGAATAGAGGGTTTGGTGCCAGAGTTCAAAAGCCCTCAAGAACCATATCTGACCAAAGAGGAATTTGAGATCTTGTATCAGGCAGTACAAAAGCCTCCACGCCAGAGCAGGATGAAAACTGGTCGCTGGAGCGGTAAGAGTGTGGCCGCTTATATAAAAAAGGTATTTGGGAAAACGGTTCATCCCCATACAGCACGACGGTATTTGCGTCGGTTGGGCTTTGTACTGAAGAAGCCACACAAGAAGTTTATCAAAGCCAATGAAAAAGACCAGAAAGCATTCGCCATGGCTCTTGAGCACGTGGAGCAAAGTCGACCAGGCAAGAGTGTTACGGTCTGGATCGATGAAGGACATATCTGGCAGG
>SOER01000017.1 GCA_021646405.1 Candidatus Loosdrechtia aerotolerans | reverse complement strand
CAAAAGAATCACTCCCCGGCATACCTTTTCCTTTCTTTTCTGAAGGTTTTTACCGGGTAGATTAATCTATCCTTCTAAAAAATCAATTAAATTTTATCTCCTCTTTGAAAAACCTCTTGAATGTCAGGGATATATATCAATTTATATCAATTTTTTATCTATACTGTATTTGTGGGGTTTCTCCCATATATATCGAGATTCTTCGCTGCCGCTCAGAATGACAAATTCCCTGCATCATGGAATAACACTATGTATTGTCATTCTGAGCGGCAGCGAAGAATCTCGTCTTTTCATGGTGTTAAGAGAGCATCTTATACTGAACAAATGAAAATTCCTATACATTCAAGCTCAGGAACACTGTGGTACTTTTTCTGATTCTCACACAAAGCCACCAGGACACCAGGATATATGGTAATGTCCCCATTCTTAACATTCTATCCTTCATCATTCTTTATTCTCTGTGTCTCCGTGTCTTTGTGTGATGAAGATACCTTAGCCTGATGCATATGGGCTTTAGCCTGCGTACACCAATGCTCAAATACCAAAAAGCGAAAGTGTCACATTTTTGGTTTTTTTCCCTTCAGGACCACGTGAAGAAGTGTTTCTATGTGTACTTCGGTCTCTTTCGCATTTTCTTCATATTGTTTGGCAAGCATCGTATTATTGAGTTCCCGCTCCTTCACAGCCATCCGTTGATAGAAATCGGCATTTTCCTCCATGGCACGCAATGCTGCCCATAATGCAGATTCGACCGTGTCGGATTGTGCTGTCAGCAAGCTGCTCGGAGAATAGGCATGCCCCTGACGGCACCGGAAACGAAAGAGTTTTCCATCCTTAATTTCCCACAAGTTGCCACTACATTCAGGGCAGGTAAAAGGAGAAGGATTTCCGATTTTTTCCATATTTTCAGCAGTAGCCCCTTTCATTTTTGGAATCCCGGATTCGATCATTACTTTACCGGGAACAGGGAATATAGCCTTCTTTTCAAACGGCGTTTTTGTTATCTCTACCAGGTGGGATGCAATCTGTGACAGGGAAAGACAGTAATCTACCTCTACATGTTCTAATACATTCCGCGGCATATCAGCATAAACAGCATCATTCGGATCCTGGACAATAGTCGTACCGCCGCACGTTTTTATGACAAGCATACCTGCAGTTCCATCGTCAAGTAAACCGGTAAGCACTACTCCCACCACCCGGGATCCGTATGTGTATGCTGCAGACCGGAATAAAGGATCAATGGCAGGCCGGTGACGGTTTTCTTTCGGACCTTTGGAAAGACGGACACACCCTTCCTCCACGAGGAGGTGATGGTCAGGAGGGGCTACGTACATATGTCCATACCGAATCTCATCTTTATCTACTGCGTTAACAACGGTAAGTGTCCCGGAGCGTCCCAGCACTTGAGGCAAAATGCCCGGGCCGGTTGGGGATGTATGTATAACCACAAAGAGTGCAGCAGGCATATCCTGTGGTAAACCGCTTACCAACTCCTTAAGTGCATCTACACCACCTGCCGAGGTGCCAATGACAATGATATCATGTTCGATCATAAGGGAGGCTCCTTCGCTATTTGAATACTGCAGTCAGAAATGGATGGAATACACTAAAGTTATGAGTAACTCACGATGTGTGTTAAAACTAGAGTATACTAAGTTTTTCTTTCTCTACCACTTCTTTTGCCAGATTTTGGTAATCTAGTGCGCCGGGACTCTCCGGTGCATAGAGGGTAATGGGCTTTCCGGATATAGGACATTCTGCCAGACGTACGTTTTCTCTGATAATGGAATCAAAAACCCTGTCTTTAAAGCGCTCTTTAATCTGGTTATACACCTCGTTACTCAGATTTGTACGTCCGTCAAACCGGCAGGCAATAATACCTGTCACCTCAAGGTTACGATTTAATTTCTCCTTTACTACTTGGACAGTGTTCGTCAGCGTTACAAGGCCGTTTAACGCAAGGACCTTTGTTTCCACAGGGATAAAGACCTCTTTTACAAAGGTAAGTGCATTCACGGTAATGAGCCCCAGGGAGGGGGGACAATCCAACAGGATATAATCATACCTCTCTGCAACAGGCAGCAGACGGTTGCGAAGGATAAGTTCCCTTCCTTTCTCATGTGCAAGGATCCTTTCGACACCTGCCAGGGCTACATTAGAAGGTGCAAGGGTCATATTCTCGATACATGTCTTTGTAAGAACCTCTTCGAAATAGACCTCTTCTAAGAATACATTATACATCGACTTTCCAAGATTGTGGATATCCAAACCCAGCCAGGAACTCATGTTCCCCTGGGGGTCAAGGTCAACCAAAAGCACCTTTTTGCCTATCTGGGCAAGGCATGCACCAAGATTAACAGTGGTTGTTGTCTTTGCAACACCGCCTTTTTGATTTGTTAACGCGATACTTCTCAATTGCATCAAAATCTCTGTTCCCTAAATATTACTTTTTTACCGGAATAGCCCCTTCTTACCTTAATCTGCATATTACCATCCCTTATGAAAAAGACACAGTTTACAGTAAATACTATTTCTATTAAAAATATCAAAATAGACAAAAATAAGCAAAACAAAAAGAATACATAACAGTTTTAAGAGCATGTAACCGCACGGCTTTAGCCTGTGCATATTCATATCCAAATTCCAAATAGTTAAAATTCACTAAATGGTATAATAGTTGCGCACGCAAAATATATACAACCGTGTAAAACCCGTGGTAGCGATGGCGGAGATGTATAATCAAGAAAGTAATTGACACCGCATTTCAGGTCTGCTATAGTACATACTTAAGTTGCCTTATACTATTATCATAATATATCGGGTAAATTATTAAGATATTTATATTATGTTATTTTATAAAGAAAGATCACACAGTGAGAAACATAAGGGATCCCATCTATGGAAAGGATACAGCCGGAAAATACGATTAAACAAATTGTTGAAAGACATCCGATAACCCGCCGTGTTTTTGATACCTATGGAATTATGTGCGGTGGTAATACCCTTCCTGACAAACCCATTTCCTTTTTTGCCAAGATGCACAATATCGACCCCTCCAAATTAATAGATGATCTTCAGAAACTTATTAATGGAGAAATAAACTCGAATGACGATACCTTGCTTACAAAACCGCAAACAGAACAGGTTTACGAGATCTTTGTTAAGACGGCTATCATCATAGTACTCTCGACAGGATGTCTCTACGGGGCCTCGCTCCTGGCTTATATGGCATTCAAAAATTCTCTTGATTCGGTATCCTGGATCCTGACGGAAACGCATGGTGACACACAGGTTTATGGATGGGTTGGTCTGTTTATCATGGGTATTTCATATTTTGCATTACCAAAATTCTGGAACTCGATACTGTACAGCACCCCGCTGGCATATAAATCCTTCTTCCTGATGCTTGCCGGTATTTTTCTCTCGTTCGTCTTCAAAACACTATCGTATTATACCGGTTTAACATTTCTCAAGGTTCCCGTCCTGTTTGGCTGTATATTACAGGCCGTTTCAATAAGCATTTTCATCTATGTCCTCTGTAAAACATATTTCATGTCGGAAAAGAGAAAATATGAGGTTTATCAGGGTTTTCTCATTTCCAGTTATCTCTGGTTTTTTTTCCAGGCCATTGCCTTTGTAGTCCTCTATTTTTCTTTTACCGTACTCAATAATACCAGTATTCCGAATACCTTTATGAACCCTATCCGTCATATCCAGATCGTAGGGTTTGCTTGTATGGTTATTATTGGTATTTTCACGAAAACCTTACCAATTTTCTTAGGTATCCAGGAACCGAACAAGAAGGTCAGCACATACATCTTATATATCCTTAACATCTCAATTGCTTTAAGGATACTGTCAGAGTTTTTTAAAGGGTATACTACAAACAACTTCTCCAGTGTTTTCAATGCCCTCTTTTGTTTTGCAGGCATTGTTGAGGCGTTTGGAATATTCCTCTTTATTTACAATCTCGACCTGTTTAACGCCAGGCGGTCAGTTAAACCGAATATTAACCTGCCAACCGGATTCAGAAAGTATATCCGGGCCGCACTCATCTGGCTATTCATTTCAGAAAGTGCATTGTTAACCTTCACCGTTTATGAAGCATTATCGGGAGAGCGGGTTTCGCATGCCCTGTTCGGTGCGTATCGTCATGCCATCTTTATTGGTTTTATCAGTATGATGATCCTGGGATGCGCCTCAAAGATGATCCCGCTCAGCAAAGGGGTAAAATTGTGTAGCGCAAAATTACTTATGATAACATTCATTCTGGTAAATATTGGATGTTTATTCAGGGTAGTGGCTCAACCAGTGTCATCACACTTTTATCCACAACTCTATGCCCTGATGGGGATAAGCGGATTTATCGAATATGCTGCCATGTTCTGTTTCAGCGTTAATGCATGGAAAACAATGAGGGCAAACGTTCAGGAGGAGCAATCGGAGTATATCCAAACAGCAACCGCAAATACCAATGTCTACCAGCTCATAAAGCAATATCCGCAAACCCTTGATATCCTGGTTGATTTTGGATTTAAACAGCTGAAAAATCCCCTGCTCAGAAACACTCTTGCCAGGACGATCAGCCTTGGGCAAGCAGTACAGATTAATCCCGTTAATCTTGATGACCTGTTAAGAGAGATAAACAGAGTGATAGAGATGCGTATGAGTACTCAAATGGCCTGACAGCTGTTATGTTTATAAGTTTTATAAAGATCCCCCTTAACCCCAATGCATGTACTTAACCCCGAAGGGGTGACATTATGAAGCTGTTAGTTCGACAAGCTCACTACAAGGTTTTGGCACCACCGTTCTCCGGGTTAGCTGTTATTTTCATTTTTTATTTACAAGTATGTCACCCCTTCGGGGTTTACAATTCTTCTGAGGTCTTTTGCTATAATCATGGCATCCCTTCGGGATTAAAAACAATTGAACATAAAGAATCACTGTTGCATCATAGTAACATCATTAACCTTATAACAACACCCCCCGTAAACCCGCTTACATAAAATGAAAATTCCTATACAATCAAGCTAAAGTGTTCAAGGGATGAATTTGTCCGTGACGGTGTAATTAATTCTGGTTCATTTTTGTTTGGTTTTTATTATATTCTGTTCGGTTTCATCTGGTAGATACTATATCATGGGGCCTGGTATAGAAAAATCCCTTTTCCCACCCCCTTCGCCCCCTCCAGAGTAGGAATTTTACTTCATTAAGATTGCCGGCCCGGCTTTTACCATATATTTAATTCCGGAAACCATAGTAATGATTACGGTAAGCCACACCATAGCAACAATACCCTGTTTCAGAACCATAAAATCACTTAAACAGGCAAAGAAGAGTAAGATCAAGCTAATGGTAAATGACTGGATAAACATCTTTACCTTTCCCCACATCGTTGCCCCAAATTCAATCCCCTTTGATTCTGAGTAGCTTCTGATACTGCTCACAAGAAACTCTCTTGCTACAATAACAACGACCATCCATGGAGGTAACATATCATGGGCATGTTGTATAAGCAATATAAACCCGCCGCAGACGATGATCTTGTCGACAAATGGATCCGCAATACGTCCGAAATCTGTCAGAAGATCTTTTTTCCGTGCCAGATAACCATCTAACCAATCAGTTAACCACGCCAATAGATAGGAGATAAGGGCAATCGTGTAAAAACGGTATGACAGAAACGTAAAAAAGATAATAGCGAGTAAAAGCCTCATCAGGGTTAATCGGTTGGGTAAATTGAAAGCGGCATATCTTGAAAAATCGAATAAGCTCATGTAATCCTCATTTCCATTTTTTGTATGTTCCTATCAGGTCATATCCCAAAATATTTTTAATTATCATATTTTTTATATCGCCAATTTTCAAATGATTTTCTTCAATAATTACCCTGCTATCTACATCCGGTGCATCCCCGTAGGTTCTGCCAACCAGGCATCCTGTCTTTTCATCCCTTTCATCCATGATGACGGGGATTGAACACCCTATAAGATCCCTGTGTTTTTTCATGGTGATCTCCTGCTGCGCCAGCATAACCTCTTTAAGCCGCCGTTCTTTTACTTTCTTAGGAACCTGATCTTTGAAAGATGCTGCGGGTGTACTATCCTCCTTTGAGTAGGTAAATACCCCCAATCTTTCAAACTGAATGGTTTTTATAAAATCCAGCAGTTCATGGAACTGTTCCTCTGTCTCCCCGGGAAATCCCACAATCACAGATGTCCTTAAAAATAGTCGTGGAATATGGTTCCGCAAATCGTGAATCAGATTCTCGATAGTGGCATGTGTACCCCCCCTGCCCATCCTCTTTAAAATCACATCATTAATATGCTGAATAGGTAAGTCTATATACTTACAAATCGTATCATGAGAAGCAATTACCTGGATAAGTTCCGGATAGAAATGTCCTGGATGGGTATATAAGATTCGTATCCATTCAATACCCTTTACTTTTGAAATCTTCTCTAACAGTATATGAAGCTTCTGTTTTCCATATAAATCCATCCCGTAGGAGGTTGTATCCTGTGAAATAATATTGATCTCCTTCACGCCCTCTGATGCCATCTGATGTACCTCTTCCAGGATATTCCCGATCGTTCTGCTTATAAATTTACCCCGTATACCCGGAATTGCACAATAACTACAACGATTATCGCACCCATCTGAAATCCTGAGGTATGCATAGTGCTTCGGGGTCAACCTGATACGATTACGCCAATCATCATTACACTGGAGAGACGTAATTCCTTCCTTCTTCCGGGTAGAACGAGACAAGTTGGTAAGTTTGTGAAAATCCTTCAAACCTACCACATGATCAATCTCCGGGATTTCTTCTTTTAATTCTTTTGGATATCTTTGTGCCAGGCAACCTGTTACGATTATCTTTTTACACCGGGCATCTTCCTTAAGCCTTGCCGCTTTCAGGATGGTATCGATTGATTCCTTTTTGGAATCATCAATAAAGCCACACGTATTTATAATCAATACCTCTGCATCTTCGGGGTACTGACAAATGGTACTCCCACTGCCTGCCACCCTACCGAGGATCTCTTCACCGTCCACGAGATTCTTTGGACATCCTAAATTAATTAAAGCAACTTTTTTTGATCTCATACTATTTCATTCTAAAATGTAGTAACCTGAAAAATATACCGATGTATAGTGTTTGTTATTTGTCTCTAGGCATTATCCATTTCTTCTCCATGTGCACGGGCCATCTGGGCATCCCATTCCTCCAGCGTTAAAAACACCTCTCGTGCCTGGCTTCCCTTATACTCTCCTACAATCCCGTCCTCAGCCATCATATCTATCAATTTTGCAGCACGTGAATACCCAATTTCCAGCCTTCTCTGGAGAAGAGAGACCGATCCCCTTTGTGTTTCCAGAATAATCCTTACGGCCTCATTATAGAGATTATCTTTAGCCCTGTTATCCGTATCCGAGACACCCTTCCAGCCCTTCAATTCCGGATTGAACTGCGGAGCTGCGCGTTTTCTGAGATACGCAACCACATCCCGAACCTCTTCATCACTTACAAAGGCCCCCTGAACACGTACCAGCTTTGATGTCCCCGGAGGTAAGAACAACATATCACCTCCACCCAGAAGTTTCTCTGCCCCATTTTGATCCAAAATTGTCCTGGAATCTACTTTTGAAGCAACGTAAAACGATATCCTGGAAGGCAGGTTCGATTTAATTAACCCTGTAATAACATTGACGGAAGGCCGTTGTGTTGCCAGTATGAGATGGATGCCTACAGCACGCGATTTTTGAGAAAGACGGATTACGGAGCCCTCAACTTCCTTCGACGCAACCATCATTAAATCAGCCAATTCATCAACAACAATAACAATATGAGGTAAATGAAAAGGTATATCATCGAGATGGGCATCACCTTCGGGGTTTAACCGGTTTTTAATCTCATCCATTCCCAGTTTATTATAACCATTAATATGTTTAACACCAACACTGGCTAGCAGTGCGTATCTCTCTTCCATTTTATTTACCGCCCATTCCAACACAGCAGCCGCTTTTTTCATATCTGTTACTACAGGGCTTATCAGGTGAGGGATCTCCCGGAACATTGAGAACTCAACCATCTTGGGATCTACTAATAAAAGCTGAACATCAGGAGGATGCCTCAGGAACAGGATACTTAAGATAATTGAATTCAAACATACCGATTTTCCGGAACCGGTTGTTCCGGCAATGAGGAGATGAGGCATTGCTGCAAGATCGGATAAAACGGGATTTCCTGCAACATCTTTTCCTATCAAAAGCGGAATGGCCATTTTCTTTTTCAACTCATCGGAGGACTCTAAGAGTTCCCTTAATATCACAACTTTTCTCTGGACGTTTGGAACCTCAACCCCGATTGATGACTTACCAGGTAACGGGGCAACAATCCTTACACTCGGGGCCTTCATGGCAATTGCTAAATCATCTGAAAGGCTCACAAGTTTACCAACCTTTGTCCCGGGTGCAAGCTCTAATTCGTACATGGTAATAACAGGTCCTCTTTTGATTTCAACCACCTCTGACTTTATATTAAACTGTTCGAGGGCATTTTTTAATACATGAGCACGCTGGGTAACCTGATTCCAATCGTCCTCAGACTGTTTTGTATCGGGTTTTTCTAACAGCCTTAACGGCGGCAACGTATAAGGAGACTCCTTTTCTGCAACAGCATCAGTATGAAAATCATCGTCGCCCCCTTCATCTGAACCCTGTATTCCATCATGTGAAATATTTTGAATCTTTTGAGTTTCCCCTCTCCCCTGGTGCCTTTGTAATTTATCTGGAGGTTTATAAGGTTCTTTTTTTATTTCCCCTGTTGTGTGGAGTGGAAGGTTATGAGTGGAATCATCCGCTCGAATATCTGTAGTATGAACCGGTGTTTTTATCCGACACGAATTATCAGTGTTTTTCGCCTTCCGGTAACGGGATTTATTATTACCATTGTTTTTTGAAGGAGATGTAATCTCTTTGGCCTCCGATTCATTTGAATCATTGATAAATGGAGAAAAGGGAGTAACATTCAGAATAAGCATGAGAGATATAGCCAATCC
Source organism: Candidatus Loosdrechtia aerotolerans (assembly GCA_021646405.1). Classification (GTDB taxonomy): domain Bacteria; phylum Planctomycetota; class Brocadiia; order Brocadiales; family Brocadiaceae; genus Loosdrechtia; species Loosdrechtia aerotolerans. The sequence goes on along the minus strand of SOER01000017.1, from coordinate 52,229 downwards.
GGATGTCAGAATGATAATCGTGCCTGTAAGATTAAAATACTCATATAATCTTGAGACAATAATAATACCGAAGACTCCACCTAAATTCATAGATAAGAGAGATTTCTGGTAGACATAGCACAACAGGGTTAATAGGGATGCAACCGAAAACAACAACAAAATCGCCCCAAGTGCTTTTATCCATATATATTCAACACCATCCTTATAAAGGTAGAGAACTCCCCACAAACCTATGAAGGCAACAATTAAATATGAGGTCTTCCCTAAACCTTCCATAGCATATCCCGCAATAAATGCCCCGGCTTTTCCACAGAAATTACTTACAGGATCATTAACCGGATAATCAGCAAAAGGAAGGTCATTGGAAGAATAGCTGAGAAAACTGATAAGGACAAATATCGTGAAGGCTATAAGGACTACAGCAGAAATACAGTGTATAAAACGTTTAATCTCCATAGATTCCTTCTGAATTTTAAGATAATTACAACCGTACTTCATAACAATATCTCTACCACCTCTGGTAAAGATATTGTTATGAAATCTTGTGTTCGTTATTACGTGCTGGTAAGTTTTTGAGATGGGTTCTTACTTCGTCAACCCGTTGAACCCTTCCGGTCATTCGGGTAGGTACGCAGGATACTGGTTACCATATAAACAATACTACGAGTGTCCTGTATGACCGAAACCACCTGTACCCCGATGAGAATCTCCGAGCTGTTCAACCTCTATCAATTCAGCCCTTACTACCGGTAGAACCACTAATTGAGCAATCCTCATACCTCTTTCTATCGTAAAGCGATCCTTTCCGAGATTACACAGGATAATTCCGATCTCCCCGCGGTAATCACTATCAATGGTACCGGGAGTATTTAAGAGCGTTAATCCGTACTTTAGTGCCAACCCGCTCCGCGGCCTCACTTGAGCTTCATACCCGAGTGGTAATTCGATGTGAATACCTGTTGGTATTAATTTAATCTCATGGTGGTCAAGATAAACAACCTCATTAATTGCCGCGTACAAGTCCATACCACTTGCTGCACTGCTCATATACCGGGGTAGTGGTAAATCTTCGTATCCTGGTTTTCTCACTATTTTAACTTGTATTGTATTCATATGCTCATTTTATTTTCAAAAAGCTAAACTGTTACCTTTTTTCAAGTTCTTCATGTATTACCGTAAGGATCTTTTCAACGGAAGCTAATCTCCCTACTCCAACGTTACCGGTACACAAACGGCCCTCTTCCGGTTCTATAATTCTATATCCAAGATCTCTTAACTTCTCTATATTCTTTTGCACGATAGGATTCAAATACATGCTATCGTTCATTGCAGGTGCAATAATTACCGGAGACCGTGCTGCCATAACGGTACAGGTAAGCGCATCATCAGCAATACCGGATACCACTTTGCCAATAAAATTTGCGGTTGCTGGTGCAATCACAATTACATCTGCACGCTCGTTAAGGGATATATGATTTGGGTTGTAGATCTCATTTTCAACAAAAAGGTCTGTTATGACCTGATTTTGTGAAATAGAACGAAACGTAACGGGATTTATAAATCGTTGAGCTGTTGATGTCATAACTACCGTAACCTGATTCTCAAGTTTCATGAGACGGGATACAACTTCAACAGCTTTATAAGCCGCGATACTCCCGGTAACCCCAAGGACAATGTGATAGGGCATGATCAATTTACATTCACTATTTTACGGATTGTGTCTATTGTTACTTCTAAATCGTCATTTACGACACAATAGTCATACATGTCTTTATATGTTAATTCCTTATCGGCAACTTCCAATCGAAGTAACATATCCTGTTCTTTATTCGTATTTCTCTGCTTCAGGCGCTGCAATAATGTTTTTTTCTCTGGTGGAAGTAAAAAAATTGAAATAGCTTGCGGGAACTTTTTTTTTATTTGTAAAGCACCCTGCACATCTATTTCGAGCATATAGATAAGATCTTTTTTAAGAGCGTCTTCAAGCGGATGGATGAGGGTGCCATAATAATATCCACAATACATGGCATATTCCACAAGTTCTTTGTTCCTGATCATTTGTTCAAATTCAGCGGGCGATACAAAATAGTAGTCCTCGCCATGTTTTTCTCCATTCCGGGGCGGACGTGTCGTTACTGATATCGATTTTTTTATGCGTGGGTCTTTTTCCAGAAGATTACAAACGGTTGTTTTCCCCGATCCTGATGGTCCCGAAATAATTGCAATTTTACCCATGTACTCATCTATCCTGAAATTCCCAAATACCTATAATCTCTCCCCATTCACGATCTTATTCGATATTAAATGCCTGCTCCCGAATCTTCTCGATCTCTGTCTTTATATCAACGAGATCCTTCAACAAGATACTATCATTTGCTTTAGAACACATGGTATTCGTCTCCCGAAACATTTCCTGGACAATAAAATCCAGTTTTCTTCCTGTAGGTTCATCTGAATGGAGTGCCTCCTGGAGTTGGTTTAAATGACTTTTCAGACGATTAATTTCTTCAGAAACATCACACCGTTCTGCAAAAATAGCAATTTCACGGTAGAGATGACCATCGGATAATTCAATATCAGTTCCTTCCAGTAAGGAAGTTGCTCTGTCCTTTAAACGTTTACTATATTCCTCTACTATCATGGGAGCCCTGGATTCAACTTTTTCCAGTACTGAAAGTAAGCTATTTTTTCTCTGCTCAATATCTTCTCCAAGGTGTCTGCCCTCAATAGCCCTCATTTCCAGCATCTTCTCAAGTGCTTCCTGTATAAGTTTACCACATATAGATATGATTTCATCTACATTCCCTTGATTCTTTCTCCCTTTTTGAAGTACACCGGGAAGTAAAAGTAATGAGTGAATAGATATCCGTTCCCGGGAGCCAATCTCTTTTCTGATGTCCTTTAATAAACTATAATATTCTTTTACCTTATTACTATTTAAGAAATACTCAGGTTCTTGTTTGAATGATTGGTAATTTACGTTTACCAGGATAGTGCCACGGGAGATTCTCTTTCGGATTGAACGTTCAATTTCACCCTCAAAAGTTTGTAGTATGTCCGGCAACCGTAAATCAATCTTCAAAAATCTGTTATTAACAGAACGGAGCTCCACCTGTACTATTCGCTCCTCATCCCTGTAATCGGCACTGCCAAATCCCGTCATGCTTTTGATCATCAAATCACCATACTATTCATTGCCATCAGTTTTTATTTGTTCTTCAACCATAGGTGTTTCTGTGGCATCTGATGCTTGCTTTTTTTCCTCCCTGACTGCCTGCATACCAAGGTTTACCTGGGATGCCGTATCCACCCCACCAGTTGTATGAGGAGCATGATCATGGTCATGGTCGCAGTCAGGGCCGTGTTCGTGTTCTCCTTCATGTACCGGGTGACTATGTGAATGTTCCTGATGTGAGAGAGGTGCCTCATGCATCGCCCCTATATTCATTACCTGATTACTAATCGATAATTTAAATAAAAAGATCGTAGTAACAATGAATGCAGCACCGATAAGGTAAGTAACTTTTGTTAAGAATGTACTTGTTCTTGTACCAAAAGCAGCCTGGTCTCCTAATCCACCAATGGCTGCCAGTCCACCACCTTTACCGGACTGCAGCAGAATAGCTCCAACCAGGAATACGCATATTACCGGCAAAGCTACCTTCAATGGAGTAACCAGGTTCAAGAAATAAAATGCATTTAATATCCCAAAAATAACAATGATTGCAATTCCCCATTTAAGCGCCTTTTCAGCCTTTACCATTGAATTCCCCCAAGATAAAAATATTACAAAAACGTGACATACTTCTCATCAATTATTTTTATTCAAATGAATAACTTCATCTATCCGATGACAGACAATGAGGTCTCTATAATTTTCAGAAAGGATTCTAACTTAATGCTCGCACCACCAACCAAAAGTCCGTCAATATCCGGTTGTGCTAACAATTCTTCTGTATTTTCCGGTTTAGCACTTCCCCCATATTGAATGTAGGTCGTGTTTGCAACATGTTCGCCGTACTCATCTGCTAAGATCTTTCTGATAAATGAATGGACCTCGTTGGCTTGTTCAGGTAATGCGGTCTTGCCTGTACCAATTGCCCATACAGGCTCATATGCAATACTAAGGTCTCCCATCTGATCAGCTCTGATACCCTGTAAGCCGTCCTTTATTTGATTTTTGACTACGTATTTTGTCCTTCCGTCCTCTCTCTCGTCTAACTTTTCACCAACACACAAAATAGGTTTTAAATTGTTTGATAACGCCGTTTTTATTTTTGCATTAATGAAGGTATCTGTCTCACCAAAAATATGCCGGCGTTCAGAATGGCCTATAAGTACATGAGTACAGCCAACCTCTCTAACCATCACAGCAGATACCTCACCTGTATAGGGTCCGCTCTCATCACTATGAATATTTTGCGCTGCTACAAAAATGTCACTGCCCTCTACTACACTGCAGATATCCTTCAAAAAAACAAATGATGGACAGATTCCACAGAGAACCGTATTCTTTTCCGACAAATGGTCTCTAAGGGATTGCGCGAATTCAACTCCTTCTTTCAGGGTGAGATGCATCTTCCAATTTCCCATAATAAAAGGTTTTTTTTCCATTATCTTTCACCTCCTAATCACATTTAGGAAACGACCCCAGGACCTTCATGTCAAAGCACTTTTTTGATACCTCCTGAAGTGCCTTTTGGATAATCTCATTTGAAGTATGGCCATCGAAATCTAAATAAAAGCAGTATTCCCACACCTTTTTTCGTGTAGGCAGTGATTCAATATTGGTAAGGTTGATACCATGCTTTTTAAAGGGTTCCAGTATCTCCAAGAGTGCCCCGGCATTATTTTTTATATAACACATGACGGCAGTCCTGTCCTTACCACTTGGTGCACTATACGCCTTACTCAGAACGAAAAACCTTGTTCTGTTATTTGGATTATCCTCGATATTTTTAAAAAGGATCTTTAATCTATACTGTTGTGCTATTTCTGCATTTGCGATTATGGCGAGGCATCGTCCCTCTTCTTCAGATTTCAGGTTCCTCTCAAAAACACGTGCAGCCTCCGCACTACTACTCACATCGATTAATTCTGCATGGGGAAGATTGTTTGCCAGCCACTTCCTGCATTGAGATAAAATTTGAAGCTTGGAATATACCCTTTTAATCTCTTCCTTTGTACAGTTTGCTATGAGGCAATGATGAATCGGGAAAATGATCTCTGCACATACCTTAACATCGAACTCAACAAACATATTCAATGTTTCACGTATACCACCTTCAGTAGAATTTTCAACCGGTACGATTCCGTAATCGCACCTACCACTTGCCACATCCCTGAAAACGTCATCAATACCCCTTGCTGGAATGTATTCAACAGATGATCCAAATTTTTGCCTGGCAGCAAAATAACTGAATGTTCCTTCGGGCCCAAGATATGATACCTTGATTGCCTTTTCCAATGCCAGAGAACCTGCCATTAATTCCCGGTAGATCGCTGTGAGACACTCATTTGATAAAGGACCTTTATTTTGTGACGTAATTCTGGAATATACCTCTTGTTCTCTATTCGGGACGTAGACCTGCGATCCGTTTTGTTTTTTAATCTCACCGATTTTTAATACAATCCTGGCCCTCTCATTAAGCAACTCCACAATCTTTGCATCTACTACATCTATTTCCCTTCGTAAGGAGTCTATATCCATAGGAGATTTTAATTACCGACCTTTGTTAATTTTACGTTTAGTTATTACAAATAAAGCATTTAGCATTATCGTAATTTCTATAAAAATGTATCAAAATTTACAATGAGTGTCAATAAAATAAACTTATTTCGGTTTTTTAATTGACTGTCAGCAAAAGGTTGTTACAATAAAGGCAATATTATATTGCTCCGTTCTAATACTCTGTAATATGGTATGTTATGACAATATTTGTTATAATATATTTTATGCTCTTTGAATTTGTACTGTTTGTTATTTTGCCTACCTAATTTTCCCAACGATGCTAAGAACCCTAAAGTTAGGTACTTATAAGTGATCCTCGCTGTTTTAAGCTTTTTTTGAAAGGAAGAATTACATGGTAGGTGGACGTGTTAGAGGATCTCAACAAAGGATCGGGGTTTTTGTTGATGTCCAAAATATGTTTTATTCAGCAAAGGCTTTGCACCAATCGAAGATCGACTATAGCAAGCTCTTATTAGAGATTGTTGGTGATAGAAACCTTATTCGGGCTATTGCATATGTTGTGCAGAAGCCAGATGTAGATCAATCAAGTTTTACCGACGCTCTGAAACGTTTAGGGTATGAAATTAAGTCAAAAGAACTTCGATTAAGACCCGACGGTACGGCAAAAGGAGATTGGGATATGGGCATTGCTATTGATTCCATAGCAATTGCTCCAAAATTAGATACGGTGGTATTGGTTACTGGCGACGGAGACTTTGTACCGCTTTTAGAGATGTTAAAGGCACATGGATGCAGGGTAGAAGTTGTATCATTTAGACGCAGTACTGCCGCTGAGCTCATTAATGCCGCTACAAAATATACCGCAATAGAAGAGTCAATGCTGTTTAAGGAAAAAAAGTTCCAAAAAAATGATATTCCAAACGAGTAATCGTATTAACGCAGAAAAAATTAATCATATACATTCTGAAAAACTTATTGAGTGTCAGTTAGCAATTGGATATTCCTTTGAAGATATCACCGTGCTTGAGAGAGCACTTACTCATACTTCTTGCAGGTTAGAAAATAATTTTTCTAATGAGCGATTGGAGTTTTTAGGAGATGCCGTTCTGGGGATGATTATCTCCGATTACCTTTACACAAGTTTACCCCACTATAGTGAAGGCGAATTAACAAAAATCAAATCTGTGGTGGTAAGTCAAGCGACACTTGCAAAAGTTAGTCTGGAGGCAAATCTCAAGGATTTTCTCTCCGTCGGAAAAGGCCTCAACGACCGGAATTTTCTTCCAAGATCTTTACTTGCCAACGTATTTGAGGCAATTATCGCTGCAATTTATATTGATGGAGGTCTTAAAGCTGCATACAATTTTACGATGAAATATCTGAAGAAAGAGATTGATATTGTTTGCAAAAACCAACATGAAAAAAACTATAAGTCAATACTCCAACAATATAGCCAAAGAGAATACGGGGTTACACCAACGTATCGAATCTTGCAGCAAATAGGCCCGGATCATGGGAAATCTTTTGAAGTGATGGTATCGATTAAAGGTAATGAGTACGGAAGAGGATGGGGAAAAAGTAAAAAAGAGGCTGAACAATTAGCAGCGAAAGAAACATTAAAGATCTTCATCCCGGCCCTGGATTTAGTATCCACTGATAACGATGAACCTTGTATTTAAAACCCAGAAAGGAGTTTTCGCATGATAAAGATAAATAAGAAGAAAGTAGCCGGTATTTGTCCTGTGGGTATGAAGAAAACGGTCTGTCCAAGTATTCGGGCAACCCAGGAAACCCGAACAGCACTACTGTCCCTGCAGAGAGAAAAAAATCCACGGGTGGATAAAATACAGGAACTTCGTTCAGTCTTAAAGGAGCGAAAAAAACAGGGAATAGCCGGGGATTGTGAATCATGCAGCTTTAATACCCCGGCAGGCGCTCGCAGCTCCGGCCCTCAATAAGGCGTCAAACAGAAAAACCGCTCCATGACAAATATATATGCAGAGAGTGGAGTTAAAGAAGTACTTCTTCAATGAATTCCTGAAATCTTTAGCTCCTCCTTACGCTTATACGGTATAGATTAATTTACGTTTTTATTGCTTCTTGTTCCTGGTAAGGGTGATTGAGAAGCTGGTTCATTTCTGCGGTAATAGCCGTGATTTCTTCCTCTCTTAGATCCGGATGAAATACACTAAATTCTCTTCCCCCTTTTGGATAAGAAAGAATAATAAACTCTTCCTGGTTTTGCCTTGAAAAAGATTTTAATTTAAATATCTTTTTCCTTATTAGATAGAGTGCCAGCACATATCGTAAATTCCTTTGATGGGTCTCGTCTTTTCCTTCGAGTCGGGAGAAAATATCCAGCAAGACATCGGTACTTATATAATTTTGAACAGGCTTATCTCTTTTTGGCAGTTTCGTTTTCCAAAAAGAAAAAAGACATTCTTGTTTGGCTGAATCCCAGCACGAAATACAAAAATCCTTACGCATAAAAGTGTTATTTTCGTCAAACAGGGCAGAATAGTATTCTTCGTCTTCAGAAAACTTTTTATTACAAAGAATACAATCTTTAGACCCTCTGTTTATCTTCCATTCTGTTTCCACAAGACGTGTATCTCCCCATCCCACTGTTATTCCTGGATTATAATTTCTGTATCTGATGTTACAAAATCATACAACTCTTCTACATCACTGTTTATCATCCTGATACATCCATTTGATGATGCCGTACCAATAGTCTCAGGTTGTGTCGTACCATGGATTCCATAACCATAGAGGTTTGGTTTATCCTTAAGTCCTATCCACCGGGTACCAAGAATGTTTTCTTCGTGCCCATAAGGAAATACTCCCCCTTCAGGCGAATACCATGTAGGTTCTTTCATCTTATTTTTTACTTCAAATACACCTACCGGTGTTTTGTTATTTTTCCCCGTACAAATCTTATACTGTTTTACATAATAACCATTCAAAAGTAATGTTAGCGTAAAATCACTTTTATCAACGAGTATTTTTGTTTTTCCGGTTATTATCTTCAGTTCTTCACCGATACGTAACCTTGTTGTTGATTTGTCATTAACTCTCATAATTAACTCATAATTTGTGTTGTATTTTTTTGCTATTCTTGCCAGGACATCGCCTGCCCGAACGGTATATACAGTGGCATCAGGGGAAGGTAAAGGGGAAAAGATTAATTCTGCATTCAGTGTATCCAGTAATTCCTGTATTTCTTTTTGTTTTTCGGGGTTTTTCTTACTAAGAAAAAGATCGGAAAGAATGTTTCTCGCTTCCGCTTTTTTACCGCCCTGTAAATATTTCTTAACATCTGCCAGATCGAACCCGCCCTGCTTCTTTACTACGGGTTTTTCAACCGGTTTGAATTCTTCAATTGCACTTTGTGGTTCTGTTTTCAGTTCATCAGAGTGAACAATAATATTTTTTTTATAAACAACTATACTATCCTCCCCTTTTACCAGTAAAGGGGATAACCCCTGCTCAGAACATGTGGATTCTGGCAAGATCAATGTTTTTGCAGCACTATGATTACCCGCTACAATAAGATAAAAATATATGCCGAAAACAATTATTACAGCATTCTGAACTTTTCCCATACAGGGTGATTAATATCATACCAGGATAAAATTGTCAAGCTAAAAGAAACACATTATCCATAAAAAAGTGCTTCATATAAGGCGTACGTAAATATCTCTGGCAGTGGTATTATCAAGCGCAATTTGCGTTTCGCCCATTTGGATAACGTACGTTGGCTGTCTTTGGTGAAGCTTAATTTGGATACCTGGTAATAGACCTATAGAAGAAAGCTTATCCAGCCGCTGATGACATTTTGTTACTATGTATGATATCTTTGCTGTGTCACCCGGTCTTAATTCTGTTAGTGGCATTACTACGGGTCTAATCTCCTTACTTGCATTTTTACAACAATTACCAGGTGGAATAGCCCTCCCATGCGGACAACTTGTGGGGTGACCTAATAATGTGCATATACTTGCCGTAACTTCTTCATCCAGGAAGTGTTCAAATTGACATGCACTGGAGTTCATGGTATCCTCTTTTACCGCTAAGACATCGTTCAATAATCTCTCTGCAAGCCGGTGTCTTCTTATAATTACTTGTGCGTTAGTCCTGCCCTGTTTTGTAAACGCTACACTCTTGTTCGTTATTTTAATGAGGCCATTCTGAGCCAGAGTCTTTATTTGGCGTTCTGCTTTTGGAACTTGTATTCTTTTCAATAACACATCTATATCAACTTTGCCACTCTCTTCCTCCACCGTCCATATTAATTCCAAAACTTCTTCAAGATATGTTTCATTCATAACGTGCTTTTTCCTCTTCTTTTGTCTCTATTCTAAAAAGGTACCGTGGTTTTTTGAGCCATAACAAACAGAAAAAAACGCCTGTTAGTATCACCCCCCCCACGATATCAATATTTGTATGATGAATATTGATAGATATGACTTTCAATATTGCTTCCGTTACTATCATTCCAAGTACAAAGGCAGCTACAGCCGACATAATCCAGTTCTGAGCAAACCAGTCCTTATTGCTTCGCAGGATAACCTCTTGTCCAACACGAATTCCTTTTCCTGCAACTACTTGTACAGTATCCTGTACTCCCGTTTTTTTTGGGCATGCAGAACAGTTCCCACACGCTTTACCTTCTCTGATAATACACACGTCTGCAACACCATGAGAAACAGATAGTACTTTTCCTTTTATCTCCATTTATGAGAACTGCTGTAAAACAAACCTAACAATACCACCAATAAGAATAGAATAGGGTAAAATAAATGCAAACATAAGGAATGCATTCTTTAAGCCCCGCTCTTTAATCATCACAAAGAAGTTTGCAAGGCAAGGAATAAACAGTGTTATCACAACAAGTGCAACTAATAATTGTCGAGGGTCTATTCCGTCGCTCCCTGCATTCTCCTCGAGGGTATTAAAGATACTTACCGCTCCGTAGTCCCTTCGTAGAAATCCTAAAATGAAACCATGTGTTGTTTCAAGGGGTAGTCCCAGAAAGTTTTTTATAACCGGAGAGACTACTCTTTCCACAATAGATAGTACCCCTATCTTTGTCGCCACAAATAGGACGAGGGTACCAATCAGAAACAGCGGAACGGCCTCCTTTAAAAACCAATGGATCCTATAGAATGTCTTAATAAAGACATTCGATAATTTAGGCATACGAAACGGAGGAATCTCCATAATAAAATCAGAGGGCTCTCCTGGTAATACCTTTGATGATAAATAACCGACAAAGAGAAGTTGTGTACCAATAATAAAAATATAGATGGCAAAGAACATCCCTGAAAATCTCCCGAGTACACCTGCAATAACGCCCAATTGTGCGGAGCATGGTATAGCCAGTGCCAGCAAAAGTGTCGCAATAACCCGCTCTTTTTTTGTATTGAGGATGCGGGTTGTCAAAGTAGCCATCGTATCACATCCAAGGCCCAATACCATGGGTAATATTGCCTTTCCGTTCAGCCCTATGCGTTTAAATATTTTATCAACCATGACAGCAAGACGCGGAAGGTAACCACTATCCTCGAGGATACCGAATGCGAGAAAGAAAAATCCTACAATAGGAAAAACAATAGCAATTGCGTAAGTAAGCCCTACCTGTATCAATCCAAATTGCTCATGTAAAAACAGCTCAAAGAGAATATTATCCTTACTCACCATCTTCTGTGCGAGCAGCCCGCAGTAATAATTAAAACCCTGGAAATTTACATGGGTAATCGTGTAGGAAGTATCAAAGAAAGGGATAGGGATTGCGATATCAAAACCACCTGACGGAGTTAAAGCACTGCCAAATATCTTACTCTCAAAAAAATCAACACACGTTCCGGCACCAAACGCTCCTACTAACTTATACACTCCCCATAAGATAACAATCAGGATAGGAAAGGCGGCTACCGGATGCATCGTAATGCTTCCTAATATTTCTGACAGGGTGCTCTTTGTTTTGCGCTCTCTAGAATATATATACCATGAGAAACAGAGCGACGATATACCACCTGCAATACATGATGCAGCAAAGTATGCGTTATCACCAGGTTGAAACCATGAAGAGACCAAAAACGCCAACAGTGTCATGAGCTTGTATCCAATGAGGAAAGATACCGCCGGTACAAGGAAGTAAAAGAATACGCCCCTCATAAATGGGTGGCTTTCTCTTTTTTTTGTACTCGTCGTTGTAACCCTCTCAACCAATGCATCTACAAAATGTGCACGTTTAATATTAATCTCATAACTGAGCGGATTTCTGAAATGTTTTTGAACGTTATGCCGGATTCGCTGAATATTTTTGAAAGAATCATGGGTAAGCTTACCTCTTAAAGTGTCTTCCAGCGCCTCATCCCCTGACAGAAGCATAATAGCAAGTGCACGCTTATTCGCACGGGTAGATATATGAAGGACATTTTGAATTTGTTTGATACCCTCTTCAATTATGTTCCCGTAATTGATAGAAAAATTGGATACTGCAGCGGATGGTATAGAGGTGAGTAATGTACTTATCCCGACTCTGTGGGTAGCAATGGTTTTTATGACGGGAATACCAAGCGCTTTCTGCAATGTAGTTATGTTTACATTCATTCCTTTGTCCAGGAGTTCGTCCCACATATTGAGAACCAGGACAGCCGGCAAACCCATCTCGGCAATTTGTGTGGTGATCAATAATCCCCGGCGAAGGTTTTTTGCATCTAACACCTGGACAACATGTTTTTCATAATCTTCCAACAACATGTCCCGTGCAACACGTTCATCCTCAGAAAGCGGAATGAGGCTGTTTGCCCCGGGTGTATCGATAATCTCGGTATGACCATTTAATCCTTTGCAAATACCCCGGGAAACTTCCACGGTTGTCCCCGGGTAGTTAGATACTGTCACATACTTCCCTGTTAGTAAACCAAATATCACACTTTTTCCGACATTTGGATTTCCAACTAATGCAATTTTATACGTATTCTTCCCGTTACCAGACATATATTTGGTCCATTTATTTATGGAATATGAAAAGAAGCAACTAACTGATACTAAGTCTCATTTAAATTATAATGCTTTTCTTATTTATGTCAAAGTATTTCTCAGTGCCGACGGAGAGGTTCTCAAAAATTATGAATGCAGTTTTAGAACAATCTGATGCAGGAGAGAAAAGAGAGAAGATCCCTCCCCCCTCAATCCCTTTGGGAGATGAAGGGGCATAAGCGTTCAATTATTTTACTAACATCTTGTATTGAAAATACCTGGCCTGGACGGATCAGTAACAGGCAAGCCAATTAATATGTGTTCTGAATCCAAAAGCTGCTCAAGAAATGGATGGTATCTCCATGGCATACCGTACTTTATACTGAGTTCTTTTATCATGCGATAATACTTCTCATATATGTCAGAAGAAACTTCTTTATAATGAGGATTACAGTAAAAGGTACGGCATCCGAGGGTACGATAATCTCTTATGCTACATTGATTATCTTTTAAAAAGGGGCAAACATTATGAGAGATAATAAAATCAGGTACTTTTATATGCTGTTTTATAAATTGAACTTCTATGTTGCTTGTATAAAGGACATGATCAAATGCACGAAAATTACAACATGTCCCGCAACGATTACAACCTGGATTGTGTGACAGCAACTCTTTTTCCAGACATTGATATACGGTTACTAACTCAGAATACATGTTTCTTTCCAATGATCCATCTGTTTTCATAAAAGCCCTTTTCCCTAAAATATTAAAGGGGACGTTTTTTGTTCTGTATACACTCTCTGAACCCCACGATAAAATTTTACACTTCTTCTCATGAATCGAAGCGCTCCCCGTATACTTTTAAATTGCCCTGTATATCTTTCAGGGTATGCAATTTTCCTTTACCTATACCAGGACATGTCCGCTTTACCTTTTCCCACTCTGATTCACTTTCCACGTTCCATGTCCAAAATGGGAATGTCCTGCACTGGCATGGTCTTACTGCATAAATCTTACATCCGTTATCGTACATAATACAGTCCCCATGACCATATTCCAAAAGGCTTAACCGTCCATTTACACTTCTCAGATAATGCCTGGCAAACACTGTTTCAGAAATACCCAGGAAGGCGGATATCTCTTCAACTTCCTTCTTATTAACCCATACAACACCGGGTTCACCCCGGCAACACCTGCCACAGCGCTGGCATTCAAATCTTAGTCCACCTTCAAACCAGGGCAGATTATTATCTTGATCACTTTTGTTTTTATTCACTATTTCATTATCCATAGTAAATTCAGCACCTTTCATTCATACAGGATAAGATGACAAAAACACGGTACTCATAGTGTTTATCCTATCATTACCTTTATAAACATACAATGATTATTAATAAATGTGTGGTACCCGGTTACTTTTCAAATGACACACCCCTGTGATATGACACACTCCCTGTGTTATGTCATAATTTCCGTTATTTTTATTTTCTGCCGGATATAAAGAGGTTACGTATGCATTAAAATAAATTTTACCTTTGTGGTATATTTTTTGCCATTATTTTCTATAGTTTTTCTGTTTTTTACAGTGTTCACCAGAAGTCTCCTCAATTTCAGAAAAAAATATAGGATCCATTAATGGAAAAACAGATAATGAAAAATAACATCCCTATCATTATTCTCATAACCCTTTTACTTTTGCTCTATACAACCCTGGTCCGGGCACAGGGTGTTAAAACAGATACTACAATAAGAATTATGCCTCTTGGTGATTCCATCACTATGGGGTATATCACCGGTTTAACAAATGATCTTATGGTGGGGTATCGTCAAAAATTATATCTGGACCTGATAAATGAGGGTTATACTATTGATTTTGCAGGCAGTCTGCATAGTGGTAGCCTTGCAGCACCAAACTTTGACTATCATCATGAGGGTCATGGTGGTTGGAATGATAACGAAGTAGCGGGTTCGGTTTTTCAGTGGCTTGTTGATAATCCGGCTGATATTATTCTGCTCCATATTGGAACCAATGACCTTACTTCGAGTCCGGATGATGTCGGCCTTATCCTCAATGAAATCGACCGTTTTAGTGAAGACACACTGGTAATTTTGGCCCTCATAATTAATAATAAGAATTATAATCCGGTCGTAACAGAGTTTAATAATAATGTTCGGGCTATGGCAGAGGAAAGGATTGCACATTGTGATAAGATTATACTTGTCGATATGGAAAATGCCTTCAATTACAGCGATGACATGGATGATAATCTGCATCCAAATGCAAACGGTTATAGTAAAATGGCGGATGTTTGGTTTGCTGCCCTGAAGCCAGTTTTAGATAATTCTTATATCCCGCCTTCATGCACCCCGCAGCCCTCTAGTCAGGATCTGCAAGCGTATTACACCTTTGATCAGAATACAGGAACAACTGTTTTCGATTTATCAGCATATAAAAGAAATGGCAGTATTGCCGGAGCTGTATGGGCAGCAGGTAAGAGTGGTAACGGGTTGTATTTCGATGGAATTGACGATTACCTGTCGATTCCCCGTATAAATACCGATGAAATATCGGTTTCTGCGTGGTTTTACCGAAATTCAAGTGATACATCACATGCCGATGCTCTATTTGGTGGATGGAGATGGAGTTCAGATAAACAATCGCAGGAAGGCTTTGATATACGGTTTCATTCCAATTCTCCGGATACGCTTGATTTCATACTTGTTACAAGGGGCAAAAATGGGATAAAAACAACGGGAAAAACATCGTATACCTTTGACAATTCGGTCGGCGTCTGGCATCATGTTGCAGGTACTTACCAAAAAGCAACAGGGGAGCAAAAGTTATATATAGACGGAAAATTGGTTAACACGAAAACACATCCGATTGAGAATACTATAATGCCACTTGCATATTATGATGATATGAGAATAGGATATTCGAGAACGAACAGAGGATATTTTCATGGAACCCTTGATGATATTCGTATATATAATCGGGCATTGAGTAGTTCTGAAATATATGATATGTATAACGAAAATGAACCAATCTTTGACTTAACAGTTACAACATCCGGTAATGGTACCGTATCAATAGATCCGCCTCCTCTGTATATTTCCGGTCAGACAGTTACCTTAACTGCAACACCTGATGTAGAATGGATATTTACCGGCTGGGGTGGTGATATATCAGAAAGTAATAATCCTCAATCATTTATTGTTACAGGTAATATGGCAGTTACTGCTGCATTTGCCCCTGGTTCTTCCATGGGCCTGCAGGCCCTTTATGCCTTTGAAGAAGGAACCGGAAGCGTCGCTGCAGATTCTTCAGGTAGCGGCAATAATGGCATTATTCAAGGGGCTGCATGGACAACGGGTAAAGCTGGTATCGGTTTGGAATTTGACGGTGTCGATGATTCTGTATCGGTTCCCCTTATGAATTTTGACAAGGTATCAATCTCTGCATGGTTCTATAAGTATGCTAATGATTTAACCCATCCAGATACGCTATTGAGTGCACGAAAATGGAGTTCAAAATCTCAGGCCCGGGAAGGTTTTGAGCTGCGATTCAATCCACATGCTCCCGATACACTCCAATTTATATTAGTTACGGAAGACAGCGATGGAACAAAGACAACAAGGATTGCCGGGAAGGATTTGATTCATTCTGTTGGCACCTGGTATCACGTTACCGGCACCTATAATAAAAATACGGGAAAACAGAGATTGTATATTAATGGACAATTAGCCGCTATCAGAACACATCCGGCTGGAAATACCGTTGTGCCATTAACCTATCATCCCGATATAAAGATAGGATATTCAAGGATTAACAAAGGTTATTTTCATGGCATTATCGATGACGTTCGTATTTATAATCGAACTTTAAACAAACAGAGTGTGCAGGATTTGTATGAGAGTTACTAAGATCATAGTAAAAATGAAATGAGCCAAAAGATATCACATCGCCGGGAAAAAAGCAATCAGCATTTTTTACTTAACAGAATTTCCGGCAAGATATCCGGTGGAAAATGCTGCCTGCAGATTAAATCCACCCGTTGGACCATCAATATCAAGCACCTCTCCTGCGAAATATAACCCTGTTATCCGTTTTGACTCCATCGTTTTTGCATTTACTTCATGCAGATTTATACCACCAGCCGTAACAATGGCTTCCTGTATCGGACGATGGCGAACCAACGTGAGTGGTAATCCTTTCAACTGCTTTCCTATCTTCTTCCTTTCCCCCGTTGTGATCTGCGATGCCTTCTTCTGCGGTTCGAGAGAAGAGAGTTTTACCATAACAGGAACCAACTTCTCCGGAATAAAAAACGTCAAACAGGATTTTATTGCTTTACCGCCGTGCTGTTTAATTCTGGTGAGAAGGATACTATCAAGTTCTTCACGTGTATACTGAGGTTTAAAATCTATACGTATTTGTATTGGGCCGTTTAACAGACATTCTACAAGACGTTTACTGATATCGAGAATTGCCGGACCGGAAATACCGTAATGGGTAAAAAGTGCTTCTCCAAAATGTTCCGCAATCTTCCTGTTCTGTTGATAGGCGGTAACATGGATATTTTTCATTGGCGTTCCCTGTACCGATTTTACCCATGTTTCTGCAGTTTCGAATGCAATAATGGCAGGGTATAGCGGGGTGATTGTATGACTGAAAGATACAGCCAGCGCATAACCGTCTCCCGTACTTCCTGTCGCAGGATAACTTAGTCCCCCTGTTGCAATTAAAACATTTCTTCCCTCAAAATTTCCCTGACGGGTTTTTACCTCAAAAACACTGATATCCTCTTTTTTTATGCATATAACAGGTGAATTAGTCAGTATCTTTCCATGATGATTATGCAAATAAGCCTCGAGTATTTTTAAAACCGAGCCTGCATTTTGGCTTTCAGGAAAAACCCTTCCCTTATTCTCCTCAATTGTCTCTACACCATATGATGAAAGAAATGAGCGCAATTTCTTATTATCAAACACTTCCAATGCGGTGCGGAGAAAAGGTCCTCCCCTCCCGTAAACGTTAAGAAATACATCCGGGGGTGCTGTATTTGTTACATTACATCGCCCTGAGGCGCACAGTAAAAGTTTCCTGCCTGGACGATGTGTTTTCTCAAGAAGTATAACCGTTTTTCCCCGCTCAGCAGCACGTCCTGCAGCCATCATTCCGGCAGGACCACCACCAACAACAATAAGATCATAGATATCGCCCATTCGTATTTCCAGTCTCTTAGCGGAGCCGGACACCTGTTTCTGAATCCAACCTGCAAATACCCTCTTCCCGGGCTATCTGAATGGCCTGCTCAAATTCTTCGCTATGAATCCGGCGGTTTATCTCGGGATATTTATGAGAAAGATGCCACGGATAATATTGGTCCATAATATTAACATAGGTATTTTTGGAAATTTTCCGGGCCAGGAATCTCATAACTTCACGTGTACCAGCCAACTCATGAGGCATAACAAGATGCCGCACAATTACCCCCCGTTCTGCAATACCCCGGTTGTCCACCACGAGGTCACCAACCTGTCTATGCATCTCCCCGACAGCCTCCATAGCAATCTGCGGATAATCTCTTGCCATACACAACTTATCAGAAACTTCGTTATGAAAAAACTTGAAATCAGGCATATAGATATCAAATATTCCGTTCAATAACTGTAAGGTTTCTAAAAGATCATATCCCCCGGTGTTATAAACCAACGGTATTTTCAAACCGTCCTTAATAGCAACGGGAAGTGCCTCAAGTATTTGAGGAACAACATGAGTAGGTGTAACAAAATTAATATTGTGGCATCCCATTCCCTGTAGTTCGATCATCATCTGTGCAAGTCGTTCAAGAGAGATCTCATGCCCCTTTCTCAGATGGCTGATATCATAATTCTGACAAAATACGCAACGCAGATTACAAGAGGTAAAAAAGATCGTTCCGGATCCGCGTAAACCAACCAGGGGAGACTCTTCACCCGTGTGAGGGCCATAGCTTGAGACCTTCGGTAACCGGCCAATTTTGCACTCTCCTGTTTTATTCTTGAGTCTGTTAGCCCCGCATCGCCTCGGGCATATCCGGCAATCTTTTAATAATGCTTGCGCCTTTTCGATCCTCTTGGAAAGGATACCGCTTTTATACAAATATAAGTAACCAGGTTGAAACATATATAATAACTCTTTATACCTTTCTGCAGAAATTTTATTTCATTGAATGAAAAACCTTTTCGATAAACTTTTTCGTTCATAAGCTAATTTTATGGCACATCATCTTCTGAATCAACAGAATACCAGCCGTATACCTGAAGAAAACTACAGAAAAAAACCGATAAATTATACGTTGCTAAAATTACAGATAATAGGTATCATATTCTAAGCAGGCAATACAAATCTACTTACAATTTCCACACCTTTTTTTTACAAACTGAAGGATTATAGGGATTATGCCAAAAACAAGCATAAAGAGGATAACAAAATGAACAAGACATATTTCTATAAAACAGGTGGAGTACTCCTCATCTTCGTATCGATTCTCGTATCATGCCGTATAACCAATGCTGAATTTGTAAGTAAAACAGAAAATATTCCCTATAGTGACTTCCTGAAATTAGTTCAGGAGGACAGATTTGAAGAAGTAATTCTCTATCCAACGAAAATTAAAGGAGTTTTAAAATCTCGTGAGGGAAAAAGCGTAACGACAGTAAGGGTAGAAGACCCTAACTTAGTCAGGGAACTCGTTGAACACAATGTGAAATTTTCAGCAGCTGAAGGAGGGGGGGGATGGGGTCAGGGCTTATTTTTACTCTGGTTGGTACCCATGATAATATTTTTGATTTTAATATCCCGGTTACGCCGGGGAGGGGCGGGAGCTGGAGGACTTATGTCCATCGGAAAAAGCCGGGCAACCCTCTATATTGATAGAGACACAGGTGTTACCTTTGATGATGTGGCCGGAGTGGAAGAAGCAAAAGAAGAACTCAAAGAGGTTATCGACTACCTGAAAAACCCGCAAAAATATCAGAGGCTCGGAGGAAAAATTCCCAAAGGGGTATTACTTGTAGGACCTACAGGTACAGGTAAAACATTACTTGCCAAAGCAGTTGCCGGTGAAGCAAAAGTGCCATTCTTTTCAATAAGCGGATCTGCATTTGTTGAAATGTTTGTAGGGGTAGGCGCTGCACGTGTACGCGATCTGTTTGGGCAGGCGCAGGAAAAGGCCCCCTGTATTATATTTATTGATGAACTCGATGCCCTGGGTAAGGTACGCTCGCTGGCACCAATAGCCGGGGGTCACGAAGAACGTGAGCATACCTTAAATCAACTCCTTATTGAGATGGATGGGTTTGATACCCGAAAAGGGGTAATTATCATGGCTGCAACGAATAGACCAGAGATTCTTGATCCCGCCTTACTACGACCAGGAAGGTTTGACAGGCATATCTTAGTAGACAGACCAGATATTAAAGGACGTGAAGAGATATTAAAAGTTCATGGTAAAAATATACGGTTAAGCAAAGATATAGATTTAAAAATCATTGCCGCAAGAACACCTGGATTTGTTGGAGCAGATTTGGCAAATGTCGTTAATGAGGCAGCGCTTCTTGCCGCAAGAAGAGGAAAAGCTGCTGTGGAAATGGAAGATTTTGAAGAGGCGATTAACCGGGTAGTTGCCGGACTGGAAAAGAAACAGAGGGTTATGAACAAGAAAGAGCAGGAGATTGTGGCCTATCATGAATTAGGTCATGCTATTGTGGCAGAAATTGTTCCGGGAGCTGATAAGGTCCATAGAATCTCAATTATCCCACGCGGGATTGCTGCACTTGGATATACACTTCAGCTACCTACCGAAGACAGGTACCTGCTTACACGGTCGGAGTTATTAGACCGGCTTGCTGTGCTTCTCGGCGGCCGGGCAGCAGAAGAATTAATTTTCCATGAAGTATCTACAGGTGCTCAAAATGACCTGGAACGGGCAACTGATATTGCAATGAGTATGGTCAGGGAATACGGCATGAGTGAAAAAATGGGCCCCATGTCATTCCAGAGAAGAAAGCCCCAGTTCCTGGAACTTGGATATTCAAGCCGGGAATCAAGCGAAGAAACCTCAAAGGAAATTGACATTGAGGTTAAAAAGATTATCCTTGATACCTATGCGCGGGTAAAGAGCATTCTTCAGGAAAATAAGGGTAAACTGCAAAAACTTGCAAAAACCCTCATTGAAAAAGAAGTTATTGAGGGCGAGGAACTCAGAAAGATAATGTCTCAGACCATTTCAAGTCTCGGCGAATAATGAACTTTCTAAGAAGATATCTCAAAATAGAATCCAAATCCGTTTTTAGACCGTATGGTTATTTCTCCTATAGTATAATAGTACCTTCCGGGCGGTAAATTTAATCTCCTCAAACCTACATTATCAGCTATTTTTATGTACGTATCCCTCTCTCTATGTAAACTATATACCCGGGAAGGGTAAAAGATAATACTTCCCACCGAGCCTTTTGAATCAACACGATACAGTGTCTTCCCAATTACCAGAGGATTATCGGTTTGAAAATCAATAATGCCAATCTCACGACCTTTCACTACCGTGGGGGATCCCTTTATATAAAATCGCCTTTCCTTACTGCTGCTTTCAGAATAATGCTCTGCGTTGTTAATTTCTCTATAGGCATTATCACCTACAACAAAAAGCCCGCCTTTTGGTGGTATCTTCCATAAGGTAATATCACCGAGAGAGATGTCTGTTGCCTCATCAAACGATAACGGTATGTATTGAGAAACATATCCTTCTTTATCGAAGGTTAATTTTACATTGCCTGAGCTGTAACTTGCTGAAAAATTTCCTGCCGGATCAGAAGAAACCCTCGATCTTGACGAGTTCGATACAATAGTAATATTTGCAAACGAAACAGGTTTACCAAAACCATCTAAAATACGGCCCCTGAGGGTGCCTACCTTCTCAAAAGCATGTGAAACATTCGACATTACAAGTAAGGTTATTATCAACACAGATATTCTTCTTAACATCGTATTCCTTTCATGAACAGTTATATAACCCACAGAATACAGAACATTGGATATGAATTTTTAACCGATAGAGGTTAACTTGTCAAATATTTAATTTCCGAAATCGGGTACCAGCTTGTTTTACCTCTTCATAATTAATTATTTGACAAACATTTTGGAAATATATATACTTATCATCCTTATAATATCTATGTGCTTGTGATATTATTAAATGTAATTTTATCATATGTAGGGAGAAAAGAAAGGAATTGGTATTATGAAAAACAGATTAATCCTGGTACTGCCTTTTATCTGTTTGTTAGGTTTTGGTCTTTTGGGGAGCGGTAAAGTACATGCCGGTAAAACCCTTGCTGATGGCATTATCGGCCTAACAAAGGCAGAAGTTAATGAAAAATTTGGAACACCTAACTACTTGTATAGTGAAGAAGAACCATTTAGAAGGTACGTAATAATAACACCTGAAGAAGAACCCATCCTGAAAGCACAATTCTTATATGATGTCACGATCCATGACCTTTATTACATCACAAGGAACGGGAAGAATTTTGAGTTCAGGTTCTATTATGGTGAAGATGAGGTAGACGGGCAGAAAACATTTCGTGTTAAAGAGTACTGTATCACTTTCTTAGATGGTCCTCTTCCTCTTGGAAGGATTGCTGAGTTCATACCTGAATTCAAGCCAGCTTACGAAAAAGGCAAGGTTTACCAGGAACGTTTACTGAACCTTAA
Source organism: Candidatus Loosdrechtia aerotolerans (assembly GCA_021646405.1). Taxonomy (GTDB): domain Bacteria; phylum Planctomycetota; class Brocadiia; order Brocadiales; family Brocadiaceae; genus Loosdrechtia; species Loosdrechtia aerotolerans. Next base: position 29,790 of record SOER01000017.1, on the reverse strand, counting down.
TAATATAAGATTGACATTTGTAACTCCTGAACAAAATGAATTATCACAACATATAGGATCTTTATTTGTTGATCTGGATAAGGATATAAAGGACTGGGCTCTAGCTTATGATGTTATACTCATTGATAGCGAAACCGACAATGTATCTGCCAATAGCATGGCAAAAGAGGTTATTGTTGCAGTAGATGGTGAATACCGGATCGGAAAAACAGCACACGCCTTCGGTACGAAACTAATAGATCATCCCCTTCAATAAAAGGAAACAATCTTTATACATTAGAAAAGCAGTAAGATTAAGAAACGATTCTTTCTTACTGCTTTTTTTATTTGTTTCCTATAAACCATAAAACCTTCCACATACTATTCACATAAAAATTTTAAGGTTTATTTCGTCTTACAATCAAAACGGACATATATCCTCTTCCACTGCCCTTTAAAGACATCAGATCAAAAGTAAGGCATGCGTTTTTTTGTCCAATATATGATGCAAATACGGCATTTTCTGTAAGTTTCATTTCTTCAAGCAATTGAATCACATCGTCTAATCTCCTGGCTACCTTCATCATAATAACAGTATCGAATATTTCCAGGACAGGGCGTAATTCATTCACGTCTGTTGGCACAGGAATCACCGCCAGTCTCTCATCCCCTGTTAAGAGTGGATAATTGGCGATACACGCGGCTGCATTATATGAAGTAATACCGGGGATGGTATGGATTATATGTTCCGGTAAGAGGGTATGTAACTGACGCAGTAAATAAATATAGGTACTGAAGGTTAAAGGATCACCAAGCGTCAGGTACGCTACCGTATGACCGGCCATTATCTCTGCATAGATTTCCTGAGCAGCCTTAAGCCATGCCTTATTGAGGGATGATTTATCCTTTGTCATGGGGTAAACCTGCTCAATCACCCTTTTATTCTTTATAAACTCCTTAACGATCTCCCGTGCGATACTGTCCTCTTTCGAATCAGATTTCGGGACAAAGATACAATCTGCACCCTGAATAGTGTGGATTGCCTTTACTGTAAGAAGGCCAGGGTCACCCGGTCCCAGACCAATACCATAAAAATTACCTGTTTTCATTTTTCTATTACACAATTTCGTTTTTTCATCCGGCTTTATTGGTAACAAATTTACTCTATTGTTTTTTCATTATGATCACAACCACAATCCCCTTTGTTCTTATATGAAACGCAGAGAGTATATCTATGTCATAGATGCGTTCTTCCGGGAGAGAGAGATTTTCACACACTACCATACGCCTTTCTCTGATACCATTTTTTATGAGTTGCCCTGCAATCACGGCGGGGGTATTTTTACTATCAGTTAATATTCCAACCTTGCTATAATCCCGAACCTTTTTCACAAGCTGTTCATACTCAGTATCTCTTCCATGCAAGCTCATAAAGCATGCGTCGTCCCAGCACTCTCCAACCGCTGCAAAGGCAAGCTGCATGCTGCTAATGCCAGGAATAATTACACAGGCTTCCCGCCCTAAAACCTTTACAATCATTTTCGTATAACTAAAAAAGCATGGGTCACCACTCACCAATACAACAACTTGGTCCTGAGATCTCCATTTACCTATCTTATCAATCATTGTCCGGTAATTTTTCTCCAGAATTATTTTCTTGGCATTGATGCCCGGAAAGAGTTTCAATAATCTGCGACTTCCTACTATGATACCCGCTCTTTTAATATGATAGAGGGCTTTCGGGGAGATATAAGCCTTTTGCCCGGGTCCACAACCTACGATAATAACCTTGTTTTTATAGTACTCAGCCATAGTTGAGCGTTTCTTGAAATACCGATAACCGAACCTTTCATATTAAAGAGAATTATGCCCGCCTTAATTACACTGTTTGGTTGCTTATCCCGGAAAAATGCCAGGACTTTAGCCTCTATCATTTCTGCCACTTCTTCCATTATTGATGCGTTATGATCCTGTAATAATTCAATAATCCCTTCTACGGTAGAAACCTCTTTCAGACTATTGAGGATTGATTTTGAACGTGAAGTACGGTGAATGATCCCGATAAGGATATCATTTGCAGGTTTCGATACGGCGCTATGGGTATGAAAATCACCCCGTAATAGTTTTGCTAATTTACCCGGATGCCCTGCAAGAATAATTTTTTTAAAATGCCTTTTTTGAGCTTCATCAAGCATAAAACCGATAAAATTACTTGTCTGAACAACCTGCTCTTTCGAAATATTCGCCAGACGAAGAACAGAACGTTCTCCAAGGCTGCCAGGAACTAACACGACCGTTTCATGCCCCTCTGCCCGGGCAATATCAAGTCCGCACAGGAGTGAGGTTTTAAAGGCATCCTCCGACATAGGCCTCACAATTCCCGTAGTACCAATAATAGAGATTCCACCGATAATGCCGAGCCGTGGATTACACGTCCTTTCCCCCAGGACCTTCCCGTCCGGCACAGAAATTACGACCTTTACTCCTCTGTCATTACCAATAACCTCATGTACAACATCTTGAATCATACGCCTCGGAACAGGGTTAATCGCAGCTTCGCCGACAGGCACTTGCAATCCGGGCTTTGTTACCCGTCCAACACCTTCACCACCGTCAATTTCTACCGTTTTTGAATCGATACGCTTAATGTGTGCATACACCTTACATCCATTCGTTACATCGGGGTCATCCCCTGCATCTTTCTGTACTGCACAGCTTGATTCAGTACCGGATAAGTGTTTATCCAGGATTTTCAGTTTCAACTTCACCCCAATGGGGGTAGTAATCTCTACATCATCAGGAATGCCCCCCTGAAACAATCCGATAGTAGCTGCCTTGGCTGCCGCTGCAGCACAACTTCCTGTCGTATAACCGGATCTTAGTGACATAAAAAACCCCGGGAATTCTCTGGCATTCAAAAGTTTCACGGGTAAACGTTACTCAATGATATTCCTTCGCCAATTTTATAATAGCATTTATAATCGATACAGCCACAGCGCTGCCGCCCTTACGGTTCGTATTGGTTATATAAGGTACCGGGCTGCTCTTTATTGCGTATTTTGCCTCAACAGCGCCCACAAACCCTACCGGGATGCCTATCACCAGGGCCGGTTGTGCTAATCCTTCTTTCATAAGATGGATAAGCTCAAATAAAGCAGTAGGGGCATTGCCAATGACCACGATCCCGTCCTTCATCTCATGTACCGCATGCTGCATAGCTACGATGGCACGGGTTTTACCGGAACGTTTTGCATCATCGATAACTTCTTTTTCGGCAATCTTACAAATAATCTTCCCGCCAAATTTCTCCACTGGCCCCTTACTGATACCCGACTTAACCATATTCACATCCGTAACAATATTTTTTCCGTTCTTCAGTGATCGAATACCCGCCCCGACTGCCTCCGGATGAAAAACCAAATTATATGCATATTCTGTATCCCCTGTCGCATGGATAGCACGCTGGATAACGGGTTTGTGCAGTTCAGGTACCGATGTTAAATCAACAAGACGGTCAATAATCTCAAAACTCTCGTCAACAATGGCCTGTGGCTGCTCAATACGTGGCTTCCCTTCGTACTGTTTCTCCACTAATACTTCATGAATCCTGTCTGCAGCAATCAGGGCAATTCTTTCATCTGCACCAATATTGTTTGCATAAATAAACTCGACAGCAGGATACTTCCTTTTCTCATTCTCTATCATCTCCGGGATGTCTTTATATACATGATTCCCCTTGAAGAGTAACAGCGGTACCACCACAATCCGGCCGGCACCCTTTTCTACGGCCTTCTCAACAACAACCTCGAATCCCGGTTCTGCCAGTTGGAGAAAGGCAGCTTCTACCATATCCCACCGATTCATTGCACGAAGCATATCAGTAATAACAAATAGTCCGTCATTGCCCGTGTTTAACTTACTGCCATGCGAAATGAGTATAACGCCAGTCTTCATTCTTGCCTCTCATAACATCCGGATAGAAAAAATCTTCATAATCTTCTCCGGTAATTCCTGATACGCAGAGTCTGGACAACCTGCGTTTATCAGTAAAAATCAAAAATACTTATGCTGCCTTGTGTTCATGAATCCGATCCATATGAGAATTCATAAGTTCCATAATTTCTGCAGAACTCCTGCATCGTACTAAACGGGGACGTATCTCTGTTGCCAGGGGCATCGCTGCAACGTACTTAATAATATGCTTGCGGAAGAGAATCACCCCAATCTCCTCCCCATAATATGCCTGCATGAGTGATAGATGACGCTGGATAGTTTTAATCTTTTTGCTATACGCTATTTCTTCCCTGTCCTTCCGCTGAAAAATCCATGGATGCCCGACGGCTGCGCGTCCAATCATGACACCATCGCATCCGGTATGCTGTTTTATTCGTTCAATATCAGCAACACATTGCACATCGCCATTACCGATAACAGGGATCTTTACCATGTGTTTAATTTCCGCAATTGCATCCCAATCCGCCTTGCCCCGGAAAAGTTGTGACCTTGTACGACCGTGAACTGCAATGAGGGACGCTCCGTTATCTTCCAGAATCCGTGCGATTTCAAGATAATTGCGTGATTTATGATCCCATCCCAACCGGATCTTCCCGGTAACCGGGACACGGAGTATTGTGGTTAGTTTTTTGAAAATCCTGCCAATTTTTTGAGGGTTTTTCAGAAGACCTGCACCTGCACCTTTTCCGGCGATATCCGATACCGAACACCCCATATTAATATCAATTACATCTGGTCTGAACACCTCGATCATCCGGCACGCCTCTGCAAGTTTATCCTCGTCATTACCGAGAATTTGAAATGAAACAGGCCTTTCAACCGGGCTGAAATTCAGGAGCTGAAGGGTCTTCTTATTTTTCCATAACACTCCATCCATAGAGACAACCTCTAAACAACTCATCGCCATACCAAACTCCTGGCAAATTAATCTATACGGAACATCTGAGAATCCGGCCATGGGAGATAAGATTAAATCTCCATAGAGAGGAATATCCCGTATGAAGAAACTCTGGTCCATAAAATATCTTTTACCTTTCTCACTCGTATTAACACGATACATGATATCTACATGAATGAAAACGATTAATTATACCATACGGATTACAGATGTCATTTAATTTTTCCTAGAATACTTTTTACTTTTTCAAAATCCTTCCACGTAAAATATACTTATTGTTTTTCTCATGATAATATTGTATCCTAATGATTCTTTGATAACATTATTTATCAGAGTGGGCCTTTGGTACCTATTTCTGTTGAGCAAAATGATTGTTTTATCGAAAGCGAAATACCATTCTGTACTTCACCAGGATGTTTAAACGTGGAAATAGCCAGGGAGACAGGTATTGCACGCCGAAAAATATCTGATAAAATAGCCAGTTTTGTATATAAATAGTGTACCTTTGTGAATGAGAGAAATTAAATCCTATGGCATACCAGGACTTATCGGACTTTGTAAGAAAATTAGAGGATTCGGGGCAGCTGAAACGCATCAGGACAGAGGTTTCTGCTGATTTAGAGATTACGGAAATTACCGATCGTGTATCCAAGGCATACGGTCCCGCCCTCCTTTTTGAGAACGTTAAGGGACACAAGATCCCTGTCCTTATCAATGCTTTTGGTTCTTATGAACGCATGGCTATGGCACTTGGTGTAAAGGCTATCGATGAGATTGCCCGGGAAATAGAAAAGCTGGTAAAACCGGATATACCGTCGAGCTTCATCGATAAGATCAAATTTATTCCGCACCTGCTCATGACATTCTCCAAATTTCCTCCGAAAATGGTAAAACATGCGCCTTGCCAGGAGGTCGTCTTTGAAACAGAACCATCACTCTCACAGTTACCGATTATTACTTGTTGGCCGGGGGATGGTGGTAAATTCATTACCCTTCCTCTTGTCTTTACAAAAAACCTTAAAACAGGGAGCAGAAATGTTGGCATGTACCGCATGCATGTCTACGACAGTAAAACAACAGGCATGCATTGGCACGTCCATCATGACGGAGCGCGACAGTACCGGGATTATCAGAGGGAAAATAAACGCATGCCCGTGGCTGTTGCATTGGGCTGCGACCCGGCCATTACCTATGCCGCAACAGCTCCTGTCCCTCCGGAAGTTGATGAAATGGTCTTTGCCGGCTTTCTACGGAAAAAGAATGTTGAAATGACGGCCTGCAAATCGATTGATATGGAGGTGCCCGCCGATGCGGAAATCGTACTGGAAGGATATGTTGATCCAAAGGAAACCCGCATAGAAGGTCCTTTCGGTGATCACACAGGGTACTATTCACTCGCTGACTACTACCCGGTATTCCATATTACCTGTATTACCCAGCGCAGGGAACCCATCTACCCCACTACTATTGTAGGCAAACCACCTATGGAAGATTGTTACATGGGTAAGGCTACAGAACGGTTATTTTTGCCACTGTTAAAGCTTATGATCCCGGAGATTGCAGACATGAATCTCCCCCTCTTTGGTGTATTTCATAATTTTGCCTTCTTATCCATTGATAAACGATACCCTTTTCAGGCTAAGAAGGTCATGCATGGGATATGGGGCATGGGGCAGATGATGTTTACCAAGATTATCGTGGTGGTGGATAAAGACGTGAATGTGCAAAGTGTTGATGAGGTAATGTGGAGGGTGGGAAATAATGTTGATCCGCAAAGGGATATTACCTTCGTAGAAGGTCCCCTCGATGCCCTTGAACATGCATCTTCTTTGCCCAAAATTGGTTCCAAGATGGGTATAGATGCTACAAAAAAATGGCCGGAGGAGGGCTTCACAAGAGAGTGGCCTGATGATATCAGGATGTCACCGGACATAGTTACTCTGGTAAATAACAAGTGGAAATCGTATGGAATTTAGACAGGAAAAGGAAATTTAAGAGAACTTATTATAATACTATTCCGGATCTATGCTTACACAAGCTGAATTATTGACAAAAAAAGGCACCTACATCCGGCAGATGTTTGGTTCGATTGCCCGGGTTTATGACCTTTTAAATACCATATTAAGTTTCAACCTTGATAAGAGCTGGAGAAAATTTGCTGTAAGGGTCAGTAACGTTGTCCCTGATGCAAAGATTCTTGATGTTTGCACGGGTACAGGCGATCTGGCAATTGAATATTCCAGGGTTTTAAACCAAAACGGAAAGGTAATCGGAAGTGATTTTTGTCATGAGATGGTAAAAATCGCGGGTCGTAAGCTGAAAAAAAAAGGGCTTTCTGGTAAAATAGAAGTTATTGGCGCAGACACATTACATCTCCCGTTCCGTGACAATTATTTCCACATCTCTGCCGTCGCTTTTGGGATAAGGAATGTATCCGGTTTAAGATCCGGTATTATTGAAATGATGCGCATAACTGTCCCTGGCGGACGTGTGGTCATCCTGGAATTCTCACAACCAACCAACCCCCTCTTTCGGGGAATCTATTATTTCTACTTTAAAAAAGTGCTTCCCTGTATTGGAAAACTTATTTCACGCAGTAGATATAACGCATATTCATACCTTCCAACATCCGTGGTAAACTTTCCCGATCGTTATGAATTACGGGCAGAAATGGAGTCCTGCGGATTGCAGAACGTAGAAATATACTCAAGGACATTAGGAATCGTTACCATTCATATTGGCCAAAAGGCCTTACAATAATAATTCAGTCATCTTAATTTCCATCTTTCGTTGAATGACAGTCACCTTCGATAATGTTTGTAATTTACTATTGCAATTAGGAATAATATTTTTGTTGTGAGATCAATAAGCCGCCTGGTAAGAGAAAAGCTTGGAATGCGATTCCGGGAAAAATTCGATGAATCTGTCGCAGCAAAGGGACTACCTCCGGTGCATTGGGGCCAAGGTATTTGGCAGCAGATATTGCATGTGTACAAAGTCCGAAATGAGTTCGTACACGTTATTCCTGGTATTTCCCAAACAAAGTTGATGACACCATTACAAGAAGCCGAGCGAGCTCTTGTTGTCTTGCGAGACGGGATCAAAGCAGTCTCTGATCTAGCCGGGTTGCCGTACCCTCCCTGGGTTGATGATGACATTGATCGTGGGTGGCAAGGTGTATATGCGGGATTAGGTGTAACTGCCAAGACATATTTTGTTCATGCAGAATTAAGAGGTAAAAAACATTGAGTAAGACATATCGACTTTTAAGATCGTATCTAGCGTTAGCCGCGAGATCATCTCGTACCTTTAACGAATATGCCACGTAACTCAGATCGTAAATTCTTGAACAGGATCCTGCCCTGAGTTCTCGTTTGTCAGCGATTTGTGATGATAAATTCAGATACCGTGCGGCCTATTTTATTAATCAGCATAATTCCAACACATCTTGATCTCATATTCAAAATACCTTCATATTCAGACCTAACCCAACTTTCGCAATTCGAGGGTAGATAAGCCACTAAGCCAGTAAATTCAAGGGGTCACTAAAAAGTCTACACTACAAGCCGTTTCAGTGAACCAATCCCCTTAACATCAAGAACTATAAGGGGATACATACCCAAAAACAACAATTCTTGGAGGCGAATTGCGAAAGTTGGGCTAAGGAACAGTGCTGTACTTTATTTTGGTGTTTTATCGTGAGTGGGAGCAGGCTAAAGCCTGCGGTTACATGCGGCTACATTTTACGGCAACACGTTGCCGTAAAATGTAGCCGCATCCCTTTAGGTGCGCCTCATGCTAGAGTGCGGAATAACGCTGTACTCTTTTCTGGTAGTTGAAGATATGTTCGGTTTTATCCTTTTGCAGGACTCAGAAATTATAACAATTTTACCTACAAAAGTGCATAACATACTCTATACCGAACTATTGCAAGGAAACAACTTTAATAATTTTCCTTGAAATGATTCAAAAGGATAAAATATAATTACCGTAGTTACTTTTGATAAGAACGTAGCAGCCGGTGATAAATATTCCCGCACACGGCCAGAATAATTTCTGATATTATTACGTGAAATATGAAAAATAACAAAGAACAGGAAGAAATACAGATCCGGGGAATGCTGAGTGACTATATAGCACAATCCCCCTATAAATTACACCCGGATACCAGGATTGTGGACAGGGTTGTAAAAGGATTGGTAATGCGCAAGATTAAACACGGGCATGCATATTGTCCCTGCCGGTTGGTTATGGGTGATCCGGAAAAAGATAAAAAAATTGTTTGTCCATGCGTCTACCATATGGAAGAAATTGAGCGCGACGGAGAATGCCATTGTAACCTTTTTGTAAGTACCAATTATCAAATAAAAGACAATGGTCTAGAAGAATAAACGGATTAAGAATCAGTACGTGGTTGAGGAGAAGGAACAGAACAATGAGGAGGAGCTATTTGCTCCTCTGTTTTTTCTTATTTTTTCAGTGTTCTCTCTATTACCTTCCCATTCAGGCTCAATAATTAAGAAAGGAGAACGGTCATGTCCGAAAATATGGTTGTGCTTACTGATGCAAATTTTGAGACAGAAGTAATGAAATCAGATACCCCCGTACTCGTAGATTTTTGGGCAGCATGGTGCGGCCCTTGCAGGCAAATCGCACCTATTATAGATGAACTGGCAGGAGAATATAAAGGAAAGGTAAAGGTTGGAAAACTTGATACAGAGGAAAATACGAGTACACCGGCACGATTTGGTATAACGGCAATACCAACAATTATCATATTTAAAAATGGAGATGTTGTAAATAAGATAGTAGGTGTAAAGTCCAAGAGGGAATTAAAGGAAGCACTAGACGCTCAGTTAACATAATACACAAACAGTAGATGCAGTATTCGCAGGGGTGTGTATTCTCTATGCACCCCTGCCGGTAACCGTACATAGTTTTTCAGGTAAAGGTCTTTCATTGAACTGTTGGGTTTCGTCCTTCAACCTAATACAAAACTTATGATACACCTAAAAGCTCGCTAAGCTTAGCCGATATGTCATTACTTTTCATGAGTGTTTCGCCAACCAGAACAGCATCGACTCCATTTTCAAATAACATTACGATCTCTGACCGCTCCGTAATTCCACTCTCACTGACAACAATCTTTTCATCAGAAATCATCGGCCTCAACCGAAAGGTAGTTTCTAAATCTGTTGTAAATGTTGTGAGATCCCGGTTGTTTATACCGATAATACGGGCATCTGTTTGTAAAACCTTCTTCAACTCTGTTTCCGTGTGTACCTCGACAAGACAATCCATACCAAGTCCTTTTGCCAATCCTAAAAAGTCCCGGATCTCATCATGTGAAAGAAGTGCGGCGATGAGCAGTATTGCGTCGGCTCCTGCAGACCGGGCCTCATAAATCTGATACGCATCAATAATAAAATCCTTTCGCAAGACCGGTACTTTTACCGACTCTTTTATTCCTGTTAAATATGATAAACTACCGCGGAAAAACCTTTCATCGGTAAGAACTGAAATTGCTGCTGCACCGCTGGCCTCGTAGATACGGGCGATCTCCACGGGATTAAAATTCTCCCTGATAATGCCTGAAGACGGGGAGGCCTTTTTGACCTCGGCAATAATACAAATATTTGTATCAGACCTCAATGCCTGGCCAAATGGTAGTGTTCCCTGCCCTTTTTTAATATTCTCCTTCAGTATTTCAAGAGGAATACGGCGTTTATTCTCGGCAACTTCGGATACTTTATAGGCATAAATCTCATCTAAAATTGTCATGAATGTTTCCGCCTTAACACAAATTCCATGAAACGGTTGCTTCTGTCGGGAAATGTGTTTGTTTCAATCAGCACTTCAAGAGAAGAAATAGACTGGACGAGACGAAAAGATACCCAGGAACATAACACAAACCGCAATGTCAGATACGCAGTATGATATACAAAAAGCTTAAAAAGAAAATTACATGATAAAAGCACAAAGAGAACTATCGCCCCATAGAGGCAGTATCTATACCGGTAACGAATACCATATCCAAGCCCTATCATACATAGCCCTACGGTACTATAGCCATATCCATAGCCGCGGTGCGCAAGACTTTGACTTACGGTCAACGCCAGGATACTTAAAATAGTGCCTAATATACCAAGAAATATTACCAGGTTTGCTACTTTTCCTACCTGTTGTGCAGGATATATTGTATGAGAAAGATATTTTTTATTCATAAGTTATATGATACCCCATCTTTCGTGGTAAAAAATTATATTTTTGAATAATAGGAGTGTATAGCAAAATATATTTAAGGTGTCAACGAAAAATACCGAGGAATTATGCAATAAAAAACCTCCTGCATTTGAGAAAATGCAGGAGGTCATTCACAAAAACGAAATCTCCTGAACCGGATGGGTCAGAAAAACAAACCTTAGTGGTGTTCTTCCTCTACAATGAATTCCACGCTATCTTCATATGATTGTCTTCTGTAACCAAACAGCGAGATAACCGTTCCGGCAGCGAGCCCTGTAATCCATGCAATAATAAAGGTAATGAGTACTGCTTTAATTTGCAATCCCGGAACAACATTTCTCGCTATAAAGATAGCTGCCAAACCACCTAATATACCGGGCATACCATGAAGGTTATGAACACCGCAGGTGTCAATGCCTTTTAAAACCCTCTGCACCCGGGATTGAATAACGGCAAAACCAATTACACTTAAGACCCCGGCAATGAGACCTAATATAAAAGATGCCCCCGGAGTCGTATGTGCACAAGAAGAACCGATAGCCACACCACCAGCCAATGCGGCATTCGCCATATCTTCAATGGCAACCTTTTTCCTGATCATCGCACTTGCAATATAGGTGGTTATTGTTGCACCACAGAGTGAAATAATTGTATTTATCGCAGCTTGTGGCATTTCTGACAGCGGAGCAGGTGCAGCGCAGAAAGACGGCCAGAATATCCACAAGACCATACTTCCCAGCATCGAAAATTGATTACTGATTTTATCGGATTCGATTGTTTTGCCAAAATCCTCTCTGGTAGTCATCCTTACAATTACACCTAATCCAAAATACGCACCAAACTGGTGAATAACGATTGAGCCACCGGTATCGATTAACATTCCCTTTGGAATTAAGTTCATACCATTATCGAGCATAATCCATTCGTTCAGCATGTAGGCTGGAACAAACAGAAGCGCCGTGATAATATACTGGGACATCTTTAACCTGCCCAGAAAAGCCCCCATCGCAATCAGTATACTTGCTGCACAGAACTGTGCAAGGATCAACCGATCCATCTTCAGCTCTGCAGGTTCCCCAAAAACCCCTTGGGTCTTTAAAAACATATAGTACGGTATAACCACGCTTACAGCAATATAGGTAGCAGTAACAGCGCCATACCCGTATCTCCTGACAAATACCATCAGGAATCCGAAACCAACCATGAGCATCGCCATAACATGTATAGATTTGCCATACTTGGCAACCTCCAGGAAGTCCTCAAAGGCTGCTAACATTCCTTCTTCTGCTGATTCAATTTTAAAAAAGTCAAAGTCGGCATCAACAGTCGTATTCAGTTGAGCATTATAACCAACAAGCCCAACCTTGGGATGCTCCAGTGAAATACCTGACACATCATCTACCGCCGTCCAGGTACTTCCATTATCACTAAATGCACCCGTAATACTTCCCCCCGATCTTGATAATCTTAGGTATACCGTTGTTAGGTTCGTCGGTGTAGATTTACTCCCTGCCACCTTGGATATTTCCCGGCTCATCTCAATGTTAGACACATCATCCATTTGGCGGGTAAGCATAACATAGTTCTCTTCGTCTTCGTAGATGATTAATCCGGCCTGTTGAAATTTTTGAGTAGGACTGTAAGTAACCCTTGTGATAATCTCAAAATCACCGTGGGGCGCATTTCTTAAAAACTTGATCTTGTTATTTACATTAATCTGCCAGAGATTTTCCGTCTTGGTAACAATCCTCAGAAACCCCGGATGTGCTGATAAACTCCAGTCACTTTGATTCTCCCGAATTATGAGCCATGAAGGATCTAATGTTTGACTCTCAAATTCGTCTTTATACAACTCAGCACCAAAACTCGTTTTATGCACCCCTAGTGAAGGGATACATAAAAGGCTAATACACAGAATAATACACAACTTAAAGATATTTCTTATTGCCATCCGCCAAGCCCCTCCTTTCCTCCTTTTTCCTCGTTAGTTAAAGTTACATAATCACATACATCAAAAACGTTTATTTACAATGCATTTTTCCGATACTATTAACACCCCTGCTGAATTAACAAAAAACGCATGATTTCCGCCACCCGATTGGTAGTAACTTTTTCATTAACTTTTGTGCAGCTTTAACTCAAACCTGCTATGGCTTATGTACTATCATATCTTTTCATAAAATACGCTAACTATGAAATATTTATAACCTTAGAGGAATATTTCGGGAGATATATATATTCCATTTAAGGGTAAATATCAAGAGAAAATTATTTTAATACCTGATAAACTAAAATTCACTTTTTCCCTTATTAGCAGACTTGAAGGGAATATAGCGAAATATATGCCAGAATGAATACACAGCAGCACCATTTGGCAAAAAACCGTGTGGAAAGTGGGAGATATGAAATTGCGACTGGTACTTAATTATAAAATTTATCTATCGAGCAGTTGTGATTTTTTGAACTCGTAATCTTCATCTGATATGAGACCCTCTTCTCTTAATTCATCGAGTTCTAAAAGTTTTTCGTTCTGTATTGTTTTTTGCAGAGAAGACTCCTGAAATGGAGGTTTTTGCGTATCAGTAAGCTCTTTAAGCTTATATTCATAGTCTTCTCTTGTTATAAGCCCTTCTTCATAAAGTTCCTTCAATTCCCGGGTCTTTTCATCACTTGAGTTTTCAGAGGGGATTGTTACTATCCGCTCTTCATGCATCCTCAAAAGTTCTTTTCTTTTACTTTCGTAGTCCTCTCCTGTAATAAGTCCTTCATCATAGAGTTCTTTGAGTTCTTTCATCTTTTCATCACCCGTGGTATACCTGGCCTGTTCGGAAGTAACGCGCTCTTCTTCTATACCAGGGATTTCTGCTTTTTTATCTTCGTAATCTTCATCTGTACTAACCCCTTCCTGCATCATTTCATCCAATGTCTTCAACATATATTCAGAGGATTCTATTTCTTTTACCTCATCAGTACCTGATAATTCAGAAACACCTTCTCCAGTATCTTCCTTTGTATCAGAAATATCTCCGTATGATAATCCATCTTCGTCTGTTTCATCCGGAGCAAATATATCATCATCTTCCCATGTTTCTTTGCCAAAAGAACCTTTCGTTTCTGGTAATTCACCAATATCTATTCCCTTCACAACTGCATCCTTCTTTTCCTCGTACTCTTCTTCAGAAAGAATCCCTTCCTCCCTCAGTTTAAACAACTTTGTAAGTTTCTCATGCATATCCTTTGCATTCAGTGTAGGTTCTTCATCCGGAAATGGTATTGATTCCTCCGGTTGCTTTTTATTTTCCGGGGTAGAAGACGTTGGTTGGAGTGATTGTCCTTTCTGATACATATCCTTTTCTTCAGGGATAAATGTATCGGGTTCCTTGTCTGTTTGTTTTTTTGATGAAGCCTCAGCTACTTGATTTTCTCCTTCCGGGGATTCATATGCAGAGCCGTGTGTACTGGATGTACTATCTTTCTCTTCAACTTTTTCTGATTCTTTTTGGACAAGCCTTTTTTCCTTTTTCGCTCCTCTGTTTGGTTTTCGTTTCTCTTTAATCACTTTTTCGTCTCTGCCGTTAAATGGAGGAGAAAAAATAGAGACAGCAACAAACAGTTCATCGCCCGTGTTGAGAAATTTATGAACAGTTCTGCTGGGAATTTGTATAACCGAACCTGGTTTTATAAGGTACCGGGAACCATCGAGTGTAGCAACACCGCTGCCTTTTTTTACATAGATAATCTCATCATGCCGTTTATGATAATGCGGGTAAAGTTCCCCGTTCTCCCGTACCTGAATAAGATGCATGCTTGAATTCCGGTTTACGCTTATACTAGTAATTCTTACTTCTTCATCTTCTCCAAGTGAATTTTTATCAACAACATCCTCAATATTCTTAACATCAGTTGAATAAACCTCGGGAAACTTGGTAGGATGTTTTAAGGATTCTACAAAATTAGGAGGATAATACCTGGCCGTTGTACAACCTATCATGGATACTACAAAAGGAATACAGACAATTTTAAAAGATATTTTTTTATTACTCATTATTTCTAAGTGTCTTACAGACCTTTTCCTGAAAGGGTACACGAACGAGGAATAGAGAGTCTATTGATGGTATAATCCTTTGGATTTGTCATAGAGAAAAAGGAGATCCTTGTTATGAGTTTTTTAAATGTATGTAATTAAAGCAAAATATATACGGTATTTCAAGTATGTATTTTAATTAAATAAAAATAGAAATGAACTTGAAACTTCACTGATTTAGTATATTAGTATAGTATTCGTTCTGATGGTTTTTACCGCTATAAAAAACACAAGTATGATCATATATCTGACATTCCAATGGAAAAAAACCGTGTTTTGAACATTCGAAAATTGAAATTGAGAATTTGTTTCGTATTTCGGATTTAGCATTTCGGATTTCACTATCGAAGGGGGAGGGAAAAGGATAGAGTTCCTCACCAGGTCTCATGGTAACTTTGATGCTATACTCTATCAACTTTTACAAGAAATTTCCTTAACTTGATAAAAAAATCTCCTGAATGTCAGATATATTTATTTAGTTCCTAATTATTCGTAGCAAATCTGATTTGCCAGTGTTTATTTGCATTCAACCGGAAATCTCTGTAAGATTAAAGTTAATAAGGATTTAATAGTACTTTAAATAATTTAAAATCCATACATTTTTAAAGAGTCTCCTATGCTTAAAGAACAAAATACAAAAGAAAGATTAGTAAAAACTGCAGACAGAATCCAGATCGGCGACGAGTACTATGTTCATGCATCTGCTGTTGCGGCAAATATTGAGAAATTAGTTTTAAAGAAGGATGAGGCCTTTCTCGTATGTGATAACAGAACCGACCTCCCCGGAAGTGTTTCCGGGGAAATGGGTTTTTATTATGGGGGAACCCGTTTTTTGAATGAACTTGATGTCCGGATCTCAGGAGAATACCCGATCTTCCTCGAATCTTTCATTAATGATAACCTGATGGCAGATCTAACAAACAATGATATCTTTGAAGATAAAAAACTGGTAATTCCCAGGGACTCTATTATTTTAAACCGGAAGACCTTCATAAGGGACAGCTCCCTTTGTGCAGAATTTACGGTAAAAAACTTCCATATCGAGCCTATACGATTTTCGGTAGAAATATCCTTTGGAGGGGACTTTGCTGACGTCTTTGAGGTCCGCGGAATGAAACGTCCTGGGCGGGGCCAGCTCCTTCCACCTCAATGGCAGGATCAAAAGCTCATATTGTGCTACCAGGGATTGGATAATATCAAACGAACTACTTCTATCTTCCTTGACCCAAAACCAAGTCAGCTTGAAGAGAGAGAGGTCAGGTACTGGATTGAGTTAAATCCAAGGGAAGAAAAAAAAATTTTTATAACCGTAACGGCTAAAGTAGAGGGAATAAAAAAATCCTCTTTAGTTTCTCCGGTCATTCTAAAAAAAATATATACCGATTTTGATCATTGGTTACGATCCGGCTGCTCTATTCACTCGAGTAATGAACTGTTTAATAAATGGATTAACCGTTCGTTACGGGATATTTACCTGCTGAATACACATACATCATGGGGTTTAGTACCGTATGCAGGTATCCCATGGTATGTAGCTCCCTTTGGGCGTGACAGCTGTATTGCAGCTTTGCAATTCCTTCCCTTCCGGCCTGAAATGGCAGAAGGAACACTGAACTTTCTCGCTCATTACCAGGGAAAGGTAATTGATACCTTTAAGGATGAACAACCAGGAAAAATACTCCATGAATTCAGAAAGGGAGAGATGGCTAATATGGAGGAGATCCCTTTTATCCCATACTATGGTTCTATCGATGCATCTCCCCTCTTTCTCATCCTCCTTCATCAATACGCTGTCAACTTTGGAAATATAACGAAGATCAAGAAATGGTGGCCAAAAGCGTTAAAAACACTGGAATGGATGGAACAATATGGAGACATTGATGGTGACGGATACATGGAATACCACAAAAAATCCCCGAAAGGTCTGGTAAATCAGGGGTGGAAGGACTCATGGGACTCTATTTTTCATAAAGACGGGAGCCTGTGTGAAACACCTACGACCCTTGTAGAGGTTCAGGGCTATGTGTATATGGCTAAAAAGGGAATGGCTTATTTAGCTGAACAGTTCTCGGACTTTGACCTGGCACAAAGGCTTCAATATGAGGCAGAACGATTGCGGGAAAAATTTCACAGGGAATTCTGGATGAATGAAGAAAATTTCTTCGGTATTGCCATGGACAAGGAAAAGAAACTTTGCCGGGTTATTTCATCAAACCCCGGACATTGCTTATGGGCAGGTATTGTTGATCCTAAAAAGGCAGAACACGTTGCGAAAAGGCTTTTCCGGAACGATATGTTCAGTGGCTGGGGAATCAGGACCATTGCTGAGGGTGAAGTCCGGTATAACCCTATGGGTTACCATAACGGCTCTATTTGGCCTCACGATAATGCCCTTATTCTTTCCGGGTTAAAGAGATATGAATTAACCGATTATGTCGAGAAGCTTGCAACAGCTTTATCCGATGCATCAACATTCTTTCGTAATTACCGCCTGCCCGAATTATTTTGCGGGTTTAAACGAACAGCCTATCACGGCCCGACACCGTATCCCACATCGTGCTCCCCCCAGGCCTGGTCTTCCGGTGTTGTCTTTGAAGTACTTAAGGCCTTCATCGGTTTCCAGGGGGATGCATTACAAAACCAGATCTATTTCAATCATCCGCAATTACCGGAATGGTTAGACTGGATTGAAATAACCAACCTTGAAGTTAACGGTAAATTTATTGATTTTTATGTAGTCCGGGGCCCATACTCAACTTCTATTGAAATCCTAAAGAAGAGTGAAGGCCTGGAGGTTGTTATTAAGAGGTAACATCCCTGCAAACCCTCTTCTGTATTACCAATCCTGCGCAGAAGTAATTTCCATCATTTGGCACGATTATTGCGAGTATTGAAATGAGCTAATATTTAGGTTAGGCATATACAGACATTGCTTGATTCTAGAGTCAGGCATTAGTTTATTCGTGCCTCCTTGCTCTGAATTTTTAATTTACCGTAGGCAGTCACAGGCATCGATCCATACCTGCATACCTGATATCTGCAAGTTTTGTATATGATCCGTGTACTCATTTACCGTGTTCAGAACAAGCTTGTAAGGTTAGTGTTCCTTTTGCGTTCCGGAAAATCACTGAGAACTGTACTGCCTAAAATCGGAAGGAGATGAAAATATGAAAATTGCCCAAGTTGCTCCCTTAGTAGAGCGGGTTCCACCTGAAATGTATGGAGGAACGGAGAGGGTTGTATTTTACCTCACAGAGGAATTGGTGAAAAGAGGACATGAAGTAACGTTATTTGCCAGTGGAGACTCAATTACATCAGCCAAATTGGTTTCCGTTCATGAAAAAGCCTTACGGCTCGACCACGGCATTGAGAATTTCTATCCTTATCACATATTTGAGATGGGGTTGGTATATGAGCGGGCAAAAGAATTTGATATAATTCATTCTCATAATGATTACCTTACCTTCCCCTTCATCCGATTGGTCTCTACCCCTACTGTTCTTACCCTCCACGGGCGCCTTAATATTCCCGATATTCAAAAGGTTTATAAACACTATCGGGATTGTAATTTTATCTCTATCAGTAATGCACAGAGAGAATTCATCCCTGAGTTGAACTGGACTGACACGGTTTATAATGGGTGCCCTATTGAAAAATTCCCCTTCCAGCAAGAGCCCGGAGATTATCTGGTTTTTGTAGGGCGAATTTCCCCGGAAAAAGGGCCTGTACAGGCAATAGAGATCGCAAAAAGGGCCGGGATGAAATTAGTTATGG
Source organism: Candidatus Loosdrechtia aerotolerans (assembly GCA_021646405.1). GTDB lineage: Bacteria > Planctomycetota > Brocadiia > Brocadiales > Brocadiaceae > Loosdrechtia > Loosdrechtia aerotolerans. The sequence goes on along the minus strand of SOER01000017.1, from coordinate 10,798 downwards.
TTGCAAAGGTTGACCCTTATGATAAAGCCTACTATGAGGAAAAGGTTAAACCGCTCATCACCCCACCTTTTATCGAATACGTTGGAGAAAAAGGAGAGGAAGAGCGTAATGAAATTATGAAAAAGGCAAAGGCCCTTATTCTTCCCCTGGACTGGCCGGAGCCGTTCGGTCTGGTTGTTATTGAATCCCTGGCATGTGGTACACCAGTAATTACAAAAAACCGGGGATCAATGCCGGAAATCATGCGTCATGGAAAGACCGGATTTATCTGTGAGACCCTGGATGAAATGGTTGATGCCGTTCAGAAAATTGAATCAATTGACAGAATGGCATGCCGCCGCTATGTAGAGGAGAATTTCACCATATCTCATATGGTAGACAGATATGAAAAAGCTTATAATCGGCTTATCATAGATAAAGAATATCCTAAAAATCTCGTGGTATTAACCGAGCAGGGTGTCTGTATAAACAGTTATTAACCTCCAGTAATTCACCAATTTTTCTCTCATCGGAAAATTTGTCTTAATTTCTTAACTTATACCACATCATACGGCGTGACATGTCACACTTTACAATGACACATTTTGTGATATGTCACGCACCTCCCTGTTTCATTCCAAATAAAAATCCTGTTAGGAGGCTTCACTATGAAAACACCTATTATGGAAACAGAAGCGACAAAAACCTCAGGGGCAGCAGAATCTTTCTGGGTTTCAGATATGCCTCCAATCTTATTTTCTCCACTTGAGAAGAATATCAGTGTTGAAGTCGCAATTATTGGTGGAGGTATTGCAGGGATGTCTATTGCTTACTTTCTGTCTCAGCAAGGGAGGAAAGTTGCCGTAATCGACGATGGTGCTATAGGCAGCGGTGAATCAGGACGCACAACCGCACATCTTACCTATGCCCTTGATACGCGGTATTATGAGCTTGAAAATCTCCATGGAAGAGATGGGGCAAGATTTGCGGCAGAAAGCCATATTGCAGCAATAGATACCATCGAAACCATTGTAAAAGAGGAGAATATCTCCTGTGATTTTAAACGGGTAGATGGCTATTTATTTCGCTCCGGTGAAGATACCGAGAAAGACCCCTTAAGAAAAGAACTGGATGTATTACACCGGATAGGTAAAAAGGAAGTAGCATTACAGAAAGAAGCACCGTTACCGTTTTCAACCGGAATGTGTCTCCACTTTCCCCATCAGGGCCAATTCCATCCTTTAAAATATCTTGCCGGTCTTGCAGAAGCAATACTTCGGAAGGATGGGAAAATCTGCACTGAAACACATGTAAAAGATTTTGATGTGTCAGTTATTACCACTGATACGAATCATACGGTTAATGCATACTTTATCGTAGTAACTACGAACGTACCGGTCAACGACCGTACACGAATCCATACGAAACAAGCACCGTATCGAACATACGTCATTGGTGCAAGAATACCAAAAGATTCCATAGGAAAATCACTTTACTGGGATACAGGAAGGACGGAGGGAGGACTTGCAAAACCGTATCATTACATAAGGACGCAACCTCTGGATGAAACGTATGACCTCCTGATTATTGGCGGAGAGGATAAAAAGACAGGACAGAATGATAACTCCAGGTATGAGAGAATTGAAGCATGGGCCAGAAACCGGTTTCCTATGATACGAGATATTCCTTATCGATGGTCCGGACAGGTTGTTAATCCTATTGATGGTATTGGTTTTATTGGCCGCAATCCTCTTGACAAAAACATTTATATTGCAACGGGATTTTCTGGTAATGGTATGACGCACGGCACCGTTGCCGGTATTCTTATAACGGATCTCATTGTTGGGAAAAGAAATCCGTGGACAGATCTCTACGATCCTTCCCGCAAATCAATCCTTGCGGCTAGAGGGTATCTTGAGGAAAATCTCAATGTTGTTAAACAATATACAGGGTGGTTGAGAAAAGGGGATATACCTTCTTTCCATGAACTCACTCCCGGTCAGGGCGCAATAATGCGAAGGGGGTTATCAAAAGTGGCGGTTTATCGCGATGAAACTGGAACAGTGCATGAATTTTCTGCAATTTGCCCGCACTTAGGCTGTATTATACAATGGAATTTTCAAGAAAAGACATTCGATTGTCCATGTCACGGTTCACGTTTTACCAGTTATGGTAAGGTTATTAACGGTCCGTCTAATACTGATTTGAATAAAAAATAAGGTCCATGATCCGACAGATTCGTATTATATTTCATACAGGGAATGCGAATATCCTATGCAGTCATACACAATTGTAATTTCTGTATAAAAACTTTTGGATACATCATATGAACCGGTTTGGTAACTCATATCCGAAAACGATTGCTGTTTTTCGTGCACTTCAGCTAGGGGATTTATTATGCACAGTACCAACATTCCGGGCATTAAGAAAGGCATTCCCTCGTTCAAAGATTACCTTAATCGGTCTTCCATGGGCAAAGGCTTTTACAGAGCGTTTCCATAATTATCTTGATGATTTCATAGCGTTTCCTGGCTATCCTGGACTCCGGGAATCGACTCCTCAGTTAAAAAGCATTCCTATCTTTCTAAAAAGTGTTCAGGAGAAAAAGTTCCATGCGGCTATTCAACTGCATGGAAGTGGTTCTTTAACAAACCCGATTGTACATTTGTTCGGTGCTCAGGTAACTGCCGGGTTTTTTCTTCCTCACGAATACTGTCCGGATCCATATCGCTTTATGCCATATCCCCGGAGTGAACATGAAATCTGGCGTCATTTACGCTTAATGGAATTCCTTGGAATATCACTTCAAAGCGATACCCTGGAATTTCCGATATTTCAGAAGGATAAAAGAGATTTCTCTGCAATAAAGGAGATGAGGTATATACAGAAAGGTGAATACATCTGCATCCATCCCGGTGCACAATTAAATACACGGCGATGGCTTATTGAAAGATTTGCAACGGTTGCAGATACCTTAGCGGACACAGGACTGAAGATCATATTAACAGGGTCTGAGAACGAAATCAGACTTACTGAAGGTGTGAAAACAACTATGAGAACGCCTGCAATAAACCTGGCAGGCCGTACAAGTCTGGGAACACTTGCGATTCTCTTAAAGAATGCCCGGCTGCTCATCTGTAATGATACGGGCGTTTCTCATATTGGTGCCGCACTTGGTGTACCAAGCATTGTTATTGCAACAGGCTCGGATCCTTCACGGTGGGCACCGCTCGATCGTAAGCGACACCGGGTAGTACATTACCCGATCAGTTGCAGACCATGTTCGTACCTTGTCTGTCCTATTGGACACCCTTGTGCCGCTGGAGTAAGCACCAAAACTGTTATTTCTCAAGCAAAGAAGTTACTTCAAAAGGATTTACATGCAAAAAAAATATGAATAGTAATAGAAGACGTATTGCATTTATCAGCGAACATGCCTCACCTGTTGCTATATTTGGCAGTGTAGATTGTGGCGGGCAAAATATTTATATAAATCAGCTTACAAAAAATCTTGCTGCACTTGGTTACGAAATCGATATCTTTACCCGCCGTGATAATAAACATCTGCCCAGGATTTATGAATGGATACCCGGGGTACGGGTTATTTACGTCCCGGCAGGTCCTGCTAAATTCATTCATAAAGAAGAACTCTTCCCCTACATGGTACAATTTACCCATTTTATGCTTCAATTCATAAAAAAGAATCAGAAGAGATACGATATCATCCATGCAAATTTTTGGATGTCCGGACTTGTAGCCATGAACTTGAAGCGTCTGCTGAAAATTCCTTTTGTCATCACGTTTCACGCACTGGGGCATGTTCGAAGAATGCATCAACGGGATGCGGATAAATTCCCGGAGGTCCGATTTGCAATTGAAGAAGAAATTATGAAAGAAACAGACTATATTATTGCCGAGTGTCCGCAAGACAGAGAAGATATGATCCACCTTTATCATAATGCTGATCCGGAGAAAATTACCATTATCCCCTGCGGCTTCGATCCCTCGGAACTCTGGCCTATTAAAAAAAATATTGCACGTACTGCACTTTGGTTTAAATCTGATGAAAAATTAATTCTTCATCTCGGGCGTATGGTACCCCGTAAAGGCGTCGATAATGTTATTCGCAGTTTTTCACTGTTTATAAAACATTATAACATTGATGCACAGCTTATTATCGGTGGAGGCGAGGCTTTATGTCCTGAGGTATTTACGTTTCCTGAAATCATCCGGCTTCGAACGATTGCTTCTGAGGAGGGTATCCTGCATAAAATTCATTTTACCGGTCAGTTAAATAGAAATGAACTGAAATATTACTATAGTGCTGCTGATATGTTTGTGACAACTCCCTGGTATGAACCTTTCGGAATCACACCACTTGAAGCAATGGCATGCGGCACACCTGTTATCGGTTCGAACGTGGGAGGGATTAAATATACTGTTGTAGACAGCGAGACAGGTTTTCTGGTCCCCGCTAACTGTCCGGAAGCCCTCGCAGAACGCATTGCTTGTCTGTACAAACGTCCGGCATTAAGAAAAACACTCCAAAAACAGGCAATAAAACGTGTAAATGATTTTTTTACGTGGGGAAAAATAGCACGCGACGTTGCAATTCTCTATGAAAAAATCATACAGACCTATTCCGTTAAATTCAACGGAAGAACCATTTCACTTGTTAAGCGTATTATCTAGTTACCCAATATACATGTTCTTGCTTCCGTATTATTGATTATCACTTTTTGTTACCCTGCTCCTTGAGTCCCGAAAAAACCAAAGATTATTGTAATAAAGAGAAACAAAACAGAGGTATTTTTTGTTATAATAACTTTACTTGAAATAAATCTGTTTGATAAAAACTCAGTTTGGGTGTAAATAAGTACCGTAGGTTTTCAGGAATATCCCGTGTTATTATTCCCCTAACACGAGGATAAATTCCCATTTTTGTTCACCGCTGTACCCATCTTGGTTATACCTGGTTAAAGAGCAAATAGGGTATCTGTCTGTAAAGAATCCTCATTTATACCTGTATTTCATATATTCTTTCTATTATTAATCCAGTGGTACTTCATGAAGATAAAATATAGAGAAGAATTAGATCCATCATTAACAGTAAAAATTAGTGAGAGTCTCAATTACTGCTGGATCGAAGGAATAACTACAGCCGTTACCATGGGAATCCTGGATTATTACCTTGTTCCCTATGCCCTATTTTTAGGCGCAACAAATCAACAGATCGGTTTTCTTGCAGCCCTCCCTACTTTATTTGCCTCTATTTCCCAATTATTTGCAGTCAGGGCAGTCCGGCTCTCAGGAAACAGCCGATTACGTTTATTGCTCTTTGGCCTGGGAGTTCAAACAGCTATTTTAATCCCCCTTTCATTCCTTGCTTTCTTTCATTTTCCCGGAAATGTCACCATACTGATTATTTTCCACACTACCTTTAGTACCTTAGGTACCATTATTGGACCTTCATGGGGGAGCCTGGTAAGTGATTATCTCCCACCGAACCAACGCGGGTTATATTTTGGAGACAGATCCCGTGCTATCGGTGTTGCAGGAGTTATCGGCCTCTGTCTCTGGGGAGCGCTCCTTTCTCTCATGAAACAAACATCCATTTCCCTGGGGTTTTTCTTTGTTTTCCTGGCTGCAGCGTGTTTTCGCTTTCTCTCGTTTTACTATATGTCCAGGATGGTTGACCTGCCACTTCATAAATCGCCTGATGGTGATTTCACCTTTACCAAATTCCTTTCACGTTTTAAAGAAAGTAATTTCGTAAGGTTTATCTTTTATGTCGCAAGTATCAGTTTTGCGATACAGCTCGCAAATCCCTATTTTAATATTTATATGCTTCAGGACCTCCATTATAGTTATGCCACTTACATGGCGGTTCACCTTGCGGGTGTAATCTCAGGTCTTATCGCATTTCCTATCTGGGGAAGGCATGCAGATATCGTGGGTAATGCAAGGATCCTGAAAATCGCAAGTCTCATACTACCGGTAATCCCTATCTTGTGGCTCTGCTCAAAGAATCCGTTCTATTTAGCCTTTACCAGTGCTCTCGCAGGTTTTGTTATCAGTGGTTTTAATTTATGCACAACAAACTTTATCTATGACTCGGTAAGTCCTCAAAAACGATTACGATGTTTAGGATACTTTAATTTAATTAACGGATCCGCTATCTTTGCCGGAGCTTCATTAGGTGGTTTCCTCGCCGACCGGCTTCCGCCCCTCTGGGGCCACCGGTTGTTAACATTATTCCTGATCTCCGGTATCCTTCGCTTCCTTGCAGACTTTTTTCTTTCACAACATTTTGGTGAAGCTCGTACCTCGGTAAAAAAAGTATCAAGTCTGGAACTCTTCTTTAGTGTTGTAGGGGTAAAACCTATAGAAGGGGTAAACACAGAATTTGAGGTCTTCCCATCATTTCGACAGCTCATGAACATGCGAAAAAGACCGAAAAGAAAGGTTAAACGCAAGACAAAACTACATAAGTAAATACCTGACCATAAGTCATTGTACCTTTCTCTTTATCAGTGCCCCCCTTCCCTCTTTCCCCTCCTTTTACAAACCTAAACCCGCTGTGGTTTTTTTAAAAACCTGAAAAGCCCCGTTAGGAGCGATCTGTTTGTAGAAAGAAAATCACAACACAAAGAAAGCTCCGGAGGAGCGACCTGTACTCTGTTTTAAGATGTTTTAGAGATATGGATAAAGATGAGTCTTGAGAGAGAGTTACCAGTTCTGCATGGAAACTGAAAGCCTTAGGGCTCTGATAAAGTAAGCAAAAATTTATGTCCAGGTACTCATATCTCATTCATTCTCCTATATTCTTCTTCTAATTCATGAAAATCTATTGAATCATACCATAGTGCCTGATATAATTTGCTGTTGAATTTTTTTAGAAATTTCATAAGGGAAGAAACACGATGTCATCACCATTTACTGAAGAACAAATACAACGTTATTCACGTCATATTATCTTGCCAGAGGTCGGTGGAAAAGGTCAGCTAAAACTTTTGGATGCAAAAGTATTTTTGGTAGGTGCAGGAGGTCTCGGCTCCCCGGCGGCATTCTATCTTGCTGCAGCAGGAATCGGGAAAATAGGAATTGCAGACAGTGATTGTGTTGATCATTCAAATCTTCAGCGTCAGATCTTACACACAACAAAAGATATAGGACGTTCAAAAGCAATCTCTGCAAAAGAGACGCTTGAGGCATTGAACCCGGATATAGAGGTAATTCCTTACACAGAGCGTTTAAGTTCAGAAAACATTCTCGATATTATCAAGGATTATGATATTGTCGTTGACGGTGCTGATAATTTTCCTACGAGGTATCTTGTGAATGATGCCTGCGTCTTTCTTAAAAAACCGCTTTCCCATGGTTCCATTTTCCGGTTTGAGGGGCAGGTTACGACTATTGTACCTTTTGAAGGCCCCTGCTACCGGTGCCTCTACGAGACACCCCCTCCGCCCGGCTTAGTCCCTTCATGCCAGGAGGCAGGCGTCTTAGGTGTATTACCGGGTGTTATAGGTTCCATTCAAGCAACAGAAGTGGTAAAACTGATTCTTGGCAAAGGAGAATTGCTAAAAGGAAAACTGCTTATGTATGATTCTCTGACAATGGATTTCAAAAAGGTCAAGATACCCAGGCACCCTAGCTGCCCGATATGTAGCGATAAAGCGACTATTAAAGAACTCATCGATTATGAAGAATTTTGTCAGGTATCCGTTTAACTATACTGCAGTAAACGCGCAAAAAGGGCTGGCGAACAAGTGAATTCAATACCCTTTCTCTCAATAGTATCTTCAATATACCAGGAAAATCTGTCTTACATCTGCCCTTCCCGTTAAAGTAGCGAAATTTTTAGACAAGGAGGATCTGATGAGTACAAGAAGAAACCTATGCTACAAAGATATCGTGGTATCACTTACCGTTTTCATGGTGCTCCTTAACATAGTTACCGGTATTTTTGTCCATAAAAAACTCTATGCCAGTGAAACACCAGCAAAAGCAGAAAAGGAAATAAAAAACATCTCTCCCAAACAGGCAAAGGAACTCATTGACAAGGAAGATGATATCTTTGTGTTAGACGTGAGAACCCGGAAGGAATATAATACCGCACATATAAAAGATGCTCATCTCATTCCCATCCAGGAACTCGGGCAGAAAATTGAAAGCGTTCCAAAGGATAAAAAGGTTATTGTCCACTGCGCATCCGGAAGGCGCAGCGCCAAAGCATATGAGATGTTAAAGGATAAAGGACTGAAAGAATTATATAATATGGATGGTGGTATTAATCAGTGGCAAGCGGAAGGTTACCCGGTGGAAAAGCATGAATAGCTACCATTCCCTCTATTATAGAGGATAGCAGAACCTGTAAGATCAAAACCAGAGGAATGCGATTTGGTGTGTGGGTGGGTTTTGTGTTTGGTGCCCGGGCTTGTTTCTTCCGTTTTGTATGCTTTTAGTCACCGTTCTGCTGTACTATCTTCTATCCTCTTCATCATCGTGTATGTGCTTATAAGCAGGCAATGTAGTAAGCCGGGGATCATCAATCCTTTTTCCTACGGTAAAATGATATACCACCTGCTGTTCTGAAGGCGTCTTAAGAAAGGTATGTACATCGTCATCAATAAATGCCCCGATACCTGTGGCATCAAACCCCGTTGCTGTTGCCCCCAGGTATAATGCTTGTCCCATGAGTCCCGCTTCATAATGAATATAACGATACCCCCGTTCACCGTACTTTTCCAGGGCGTAATCAAAATTGCTTATAAAGCTTACGGCAAATGCTGAATCACCGGCAATATCCTGATTTAAACTTAGTTCTTTTGCAATATATCGCATATCACCTTTTGCTACCGGAAATAATCGTTTATCTGTTCTATGAAGATAGTATACACCTTTTTCTAAATCTTCCACGCGGTGGATATATAAATATGGAATAACGAGCGGTAAATCTTCAGGAATGAAGAAATCAGCCTTATAGGGAAAGCATAAAAGCTGCGTGAGAAAAGAAAACACGTTAAACGGCAATAATGTCCTGCCATCAAAATCAAGAGCAGATCTTCTCTTTCTTATCGTCCATTTTAATGAGTTTTCCGCAATATCGGATATATACGAATCTATTTTCATTGATTCTTTATCATCTTCAGGAAATGACATATTTACCCCTGACCCGGGATTTTGTTGTGATGTTCGCTTATAGCATTTCTTACAGGTAAGTTCATGCCCATGCCGAATAAGCGGATAATCAGTTTCTTCATTTGAAAGTTTATTTATATGCATGGAGGCATCTATCGTACCTTTTTGAATTTTTTTCTGATACCCGTTAACACCCGGTTGCTGAGTATCTATTGCCAAAAACAAGAGTGGATACTCGTCGGTTTTATCGAGACAGAGATACCTGCGGATATTATCATCGTAAAACTCACCAATAAAAAGCGTATAAAGTCCCAATGCATGTGCCGCCACCATGATACATGCCATGGCGTGCCCCAGATCAAGATAACAGTACCGTAAGGCCCTTGATTGATATTTCCATGCCTCACGCCAGAAGATAGAGTTGAGTCCAATAATAACCGGAGGTATATCAGAAGTACCACCAAGCGATTGCCATATATATGGCACGAAGTCACCAGTGGCCCTTTGCTCTACCTGATGATCTTTTACATAATAATGATATGCGCCGGAAGGAAGGCCATTCACAGTATGTACATAAAGATGTGTCTCTGTAGGATGGAGGTCTCCACTGCTTGGATTGACCCTTAACGACCATGGTCTTCCACCAGGGTAAGATTTCCAGGCACTGACAGCCATTGAATAATAGAGAAGAGTGGATAGTGTATTTAACGTGACAGGTGTATTTCCCGGCCTGCTATTAGGAAAAGGCCAGACATGAGATAATACACCTTCCATCTTCTCAAAATTACTTCCCGGATCTATTCTTGGGCAGTCCGGATAGGTACGAAAAGGATTGGGCTCGTTCGACCAGTCAATACTATGGCGATTCCGATACAATTTTTCCCAGCTGTGTTTCGTTGCTTCATGATATTCCCGAATAGATTTCATATCATTACATAAACCACGGATGAACACGGATGAACACGGATAAACACGGATAACAATGAGACTATAAACATTATATACTTTAATAAGTAAGATAGTCTACAAAATTGGAAATAAGAAGAATCAAAGAACGAATTCCAAGGACGGTCTGTCAATCCTCCATCAATTTCTTATAGAAAATCGGGAATTTGCTGCAAATTACCCATCCTTTTAGAATGCTTTTTACTTCTCTTTCTTCAATTTTTTAATTTTATTGAAAATTAGAAAAAGCTTGCAATCGCTTCGTTTTTGTTTTACCATTTCCGCAAACTAAATAAGCAATTTGCTGCATTCCAAAGAAGTGGTTGTATAGGTGAGACAACAACTACCGAAAAAGAAGAAACCGTTAAACCTTTATCTCGTGCCAAACATCGAGACCCAAACCATAAAACAATAGGGATAATGATTTCATGACAGAAGAAGATAAAAAGAAACAAGAGCTTATAGGTTTAATAAATTCCCGCATTGAAGGTCTCAGGCCTAAACTTTTAGATTTAACTCGAAAAAATCCGCTGCTCTCCACGAGATTTTCAGAAAAATCAAATTCACATATCCGAGTTATTAATGAAACGCCGAATGTTCTCTTCCATAAGATCAATGAGAGTAAGATGGAGCTATAGTTAACAGCAGTTGAAACCGAACAAATAAGAAACACACCGAGAAAGTACTTCAGAAGTTCTCTGAGCCATAGAGGCAACAAAGCCATTGAACG
>SOER01000016.1 GCA_021646405.1 Candidatus Loosdrechtia aerotolerans | reverse complement strand
TCTTTTCTTGCCTTTGTAAAATTGGAAACAAGAAGAATCAAAGAACGAATTCCCTGGTATGAGCAAAAAGCTTCTCTTACCAGGTCTGCTGTTACTCATTATTTATTAGCAAATGCGTAAGTCCTAAATATGTTTATTTCCTTCATTATTATAGGAAAGAAGACCTGTATTAGAAGGGATTGCGACATCGTACCATCGAAGAAATTTTCTAAATCTTCTAAATAGGAAAGAAGACCTGTATTAGAAGGGATTGCGACGCCAGTGGCAGAAAATAATCTGTCACTGGCGCAACATAGGAAAGAAGACCTGTATTAGAAGGGATTGCGACTATAATACAAGAATCTTAAGCCAGAGTTAGTATGATAGGAAAGAAGACCTGTATTAGAAGGGATTGCGACGAGATTACTTGAGATGCCATTGATCCCATTTCTAGATAGGAAAGAAGACCTGTATTAGAAGGGATTGCGACTATAATACAAGAATCTTAAGCCAGAGTTAGTATGATAGGAAAGAAGACCTGTATTAGAAGGGATTGCGACGCCAGAAAGCATTTTTTTTGTCCATTTCCTATCTATAGGAAAGAAGACCTGTATTAGAAGGGATTGCGACAGCAGAATCCAGATAATCTTATTGCTTTCTGGCATAGGAAAGAAGACCTGTATTAGAAGGGATTGCGACATGCTTTTAGAATCCTTATAGGCTCAATGAGGCCGCATAGGAAAGAAGACCTGTATTAGAAGGGATTGCGACTTCGTATTTCCTCTTCATCCGGCAGTGTTTCGAATAGGAAAGAAGACCTGTATTAGAAGGGATTGCGACGACGAGGTTAAGAAGCGTTTTAACTTGCTCCTTTTCATAGGAAAGAAGACCTGTATTAGAAGGGATTGCGACGGCAATTCGTCATGCGTCAGGATCCCCTCCATCCCATAGGAAAGAAGACCTGTATTAGAAGGGATTGCGACAAAGCAACTCTTGGAATTAATGCGTCTAATGAATCATAGGAAAGAAGACCTGTATTAGAAGGGATTGCGACTACTTGTGATGCCATACTTCCTTGTTCTAGAATAGGAAAGAAGACCTGTATTAGAAGGGATTGCGACGACAGGTAACATAACACCTGTCTATGAGACAGAAGATAGGAAAGAAGACCTGTATTAGAAGGGATTGCGACCTGGGAAGATTCCAACCCTTTCCACTCATCAAGGCATAGGAAAGAAGACCTGTATTAGAAGGGATTGCGACGCTTCCAAGCCATATTCATCCAGCTTCTCTCTGTTATAGGAAAGAAGACCTGTATTAGAAGGGATTGCGACCCTTCTGCCTTTCCTTCTTTGTTTAATTTTTTATATAGGAAAGAAGACCTGTATTAGAAGGGATTGCGACAATGAATTCAGCCACTGACAAGTCTTTATTTCTTATAGGAAAGAAGACCTGTATTAGAAGGGATTGCGACATTGATTTTTCCTCAACCTCAACAGTTTTTTTCCATAGGAAAGAAGACCTGTATTAGAAGGGATTGCGACGTTCTGTTGTTGCGTTATCTTCTCGTGATGGTATAGGAAAGAAGACCTGTATTAGAAGGGATTGCGACGGTTCTTACCGGCACGGATTGCCTCATTCATACATAGGAAAGAAGACCTGTATTAGAAGGGATTGCGACGGTAAACCTCCAGGGGGTGCATCAGACATGATATGCCCCATAGGAAAGAAGACCTGTATTAGAAGGGATTGCGACCTAATAACAATGTTAAAAATGTAATAAATTACGATATAGGAAAGAAGACCTGTATTAGAAGGGATTGCGACCTTTCTTGGGGAGTGCCTGAAAGATATTCTAATAGGAAAGAAGACCTGTATTAGAAGGGATTGCGACGACGGGGACTGGCCCCATATTCATCAAGCTAAGGTATCTTCATCACACAAAGACACGGAGGCACTAAGAATAAAAAGAATAAAGAATGATGAAGGATAGAATGGCAAGAATGGGGACATACCATATATCCTGGTGTTTTGGTGACTTTGTGTGAGGATCAGAAAAAGTACAGCATTGTTCCTGAGCTTGAATGTATAGGAATTTTCATGTGTTCAGTATAAGATGCTCTCTTAACACCGTGAAAAGACGAGATTCTTCACTCCGCTTCGCTGCCGCTCAGAATGACAAATTCCCTGCTGGCATCTTAGGTGGAATGAAGGGTTTCAGGATGGCAACCTCTATTCTGTCATTCTGAACACATTCACGGAGTTTATACTGAGCGAAGCGAGTGTGTTCAGGGTAAACTCCGCGAAGCGGAGTGAAGAATCTTGAAAGGTTTTTGCGGTCTAAGACTCAGGGGAGGAGTGAAGCTGGCTGTCAGGTGTTCTTCATAACCTTCAAACAGTTCTTTTCCTCATGCCTTTAACCCTGAACTCTGAACATTGAACCTGAGTAGTTCAATGCATATGGGATCGGCCCCGTTCCTGGTTCCCTCAAGTATGAAAGAAGACCTGTATTAGAAGGGATTGTGACTCACCCACCCCTGACCCCTCCCAGGAGGGGAATGTATGGGAAGAAGACCTGTATTGGAGGGGATTACGATTCTGTGGGGAGTTTATGGACAACCAATCCACAAGGCAAGAGTTCTTTGAATTAATAAAAGTGAAGAATCGATGAGGGGGAGGGGAAGAAAGGAGAAAAAGATATGAAAAGACCTTTATTACTGTTGTTATTCCCATGTTGCATACTCCTCTCCACCTGGTCAACAACCTCCTCCGTCGTGGGACGAGAGTATGAGGTGTTTGACGAGAGGTGGAATAGGACAGGGTTTGTGAGGGAGGATGAGAGGAGTGGAAGGTTGGAGTTGTTTGATAAGGATTGGAACAGGACGGGGTTTGCAGAGAAGAGAAGGGATGGGAGGATAGAGTTATTCGATAAGAGGTGGAATAGGAGAGGGTTTGTAGAGAGGAGAGGAAAGGACAGATTTGAGGTATTTGACGAAGAACGGGAGAGGGAAGAGTTCATTGAAAGAAGAGATGATGACGAGGTGTTTGAGAGGTTTAATAACAGGTGGAGTAGGGCGGGTTTTGTGAGACCGTTCTCTTCATCATCTTCGGAGGAGAAGAAGGATAAGGAGGGAAAAGGGGAGTGAGTTTTTTCTCAGATGATAAAGAGATAGTAAGGAAGATGCTGTCGAAAGAAGTGTACAAGGTTGTTATTACACAGCCTTCAAACACAGAAGACTCTGTAGATAAGATCATTATATCAGAGGGTTCAGGTTTGTAACCTGTTACAAATTTGAACCTGCTTGGGGAAATTCCAAATATCAATTTTACAATATCCAAATTATACTGTTTGGAATTTGGGATTTGTTTTTTAGAATTTGTTTGGGATTTGGATACTTCGATAACTCAGTATTCAGGTTTGGATAACGGGAATATTTCTGAAATATTTCTTGTGTTGCATTTTTTAAAAACTATGGTAAAAAATGTCTAAAGAAAATATAGAGTGCTTGAACTATGGAACATGTTTTTTGAAAAAAGCCAGAACCGAAAATAGATATGGAAAATCAAAACATCTCATTATGGGTAAATATCCGATGGGATTTACAAAACTAAGCTATAATGGAGATTATATCTTGAAATAAAGCACGAATATTTATAAAATATTTATGCTTTTATTAAGCATATTATTGTGGAGTAAATATATGTCAAGAACAACCATAACATTGCCAAATTCTTTACTGGATGAATTGATGTCAACCGTTGAAGCAAAGAGCAAAACGGAAGCGGTAATAAAGGCCATAAAAGATGAAATACGGATGAAAAAGACGGAAAAGATAAAATCTATGGCCGGGAAGATGGAATTCATAAAATCGGCAGATAAACTCAGACATGAAGACAAAAGAACCGGTTAAGGTTTTAATTGATACATCCGTATGGATTGAGTTTTTCAGAGGCCAGGCGCCATATCAGAATATCGTACTGAACCTCATCGATCATAACAGGGTTTGTTGTATGGGAATTGTCCTGGCTGAACTCATTCAGGGCGTAAAATCAAAAAATGAACTCGGTGTGATAAAAGAATTCCTCTATGTTTTCGATTTTCTTACCGACTCGGCTGAAATGTGGACAAAGGCAGGAGAACTGTCCTTAGCATTACGTCAGAATGGAAAAACGGTCGGACTTGCAGACTGCTATATTTCTGTAGTATCTCATGCAAATAATGTACAACTTCTCACCCTGGATAAACATTTTGAAATTATCAGGAAGGAAATCAATTTAAATATTTATTCTATTTCATGAGTTATATTTGTGAATTATAACAGTCCCCATAAGGGCAATTCATGAAAGGAATGAGACCTTTTTACCTGAAAGAATAAACTTCTATAACACGCGTTGGAGATAATGATATGATCAGGGCAATGATAATCTCTGTGGGCGGAACGCCGGCGCCGATTATAAAATCCATTACCAAATACCGGCCGGAATTCGTGTCCTTCTTCGCCTCCCAGGATACCTGCGACCACGTGACGGAGATTAAAAAGGGGATACAGATACAGGAGGCAAAATATACCATAAAGAGCGAAATAACCCTGTCCGACGAGGTCAACGACCTGTACCACTGTTTTAGTAAGGCAGAAGAGGCGGTAAAAAGGGTGCTGTCGAAAGGTTTTCGGAGCGATGAGGTTATTGTGGATTATACCGGAGGGACAAAGAATATGTCTGTTGCCCTCTCCCTTTCCGCCGTTGCCCATGGATTCAACTTTTCTTACGTAGGAGGTACAGAGAGGACAAAGGGCGGTGTCGGAACCGTAGTTGACGGTAAAGAAGAGGTCTACGAAAGCGTCAACCCGTGGGACTTCCTTGCCATAGATGAACGGAAGAAGATATCATTCCTGTTCAATACCTATCAGTTCAAGGCGGCAAAGGCACTTGTCGATGATATATTAGAAAAAAACACCAGTCACAAGAGTATTTTTAAAAAACTGGGTTTTATTATTGACGGATATTATAGCTGGGATATTTTCAGGCACGGCGAGGCTGTAGGCAAGTTTGAAAGGGCAAGGATAGAAGAACTTCTGGAAACGGATGACGAAAGGATACGGTTATTTGCCAGGGCTACCCTTCAGTTAAAACCCCAACTCGAGTTTCTTTCCGGGACGCAACGGAAACCCGACAGGTTATTCGCCCTGGATATATTCTCAAATGCTGAAAGGCGTTTTGAGGAAGGGAAGATAGATGACGCTGTTGTACGACTTTACAGACTGGTTGAAATGCTTGCCCAGGAAAGGTTACTGAATAACCATGGGATAGACACGGGTAGTGTGATTGAAGAGAAAATACCACAACAGGTGAGTGATGAATTTATCAGGAAATACAAAGACAGGAGAGACGGGAAAATAAAGGTATCACAAAATGCCGCATTTGAATTACTCGAAGCGCTGGAGGATGATTTGGGTAAGGAATTTCAAAAACGTCTGTCACATTTTCGCCAGATTCAATCACAGAGAAATAATTCTTATCTTGTTCACGGATTTGCATGCGCAAGTGACAATACCTATAAGAAATTCAGGGAGTTCATCCTGGGTCTTAATATATTCAGTGAAGATGAGGTAATTGTATTTCCCAGGTTAAACATTTAAACGGACAAACGGAGTTTGTCTGTGCCACCCGTTTTTCCGTGTTTTGTTTTTTCCGGATGAAAAATATCACTACATAATATACCATGAAAATACCCTACAAACGCTTTACCTTTATTATGGAAGCAGAAGAGGAAATACACCTTCCTTCCTATAAAGGCTCTACCTTCAGAGGGGCGTTTGGCGTTCAGTTCAAAAAAGTTGCCTGTACCCTGAAGAAGACAGACTGCCGTGACTGCCTGCTTAAACAAAGATGCGCCTATGCATACATCTTTGAATCCCACTCTCCGGATGAGGCTAATATACTTGGCAGGGTAAATTCCATTCCTCATCCGTTTGTCATAGAACCACCTGAAGAAGAGAAACAAAGGTATCTTACGGGACAAACGTTCTCTCTTGGCCTGGTTCTCATTGGCGATGCAATACAATACCTGCCCTATTTTATTTACACCTTTGACCTGCTGGGAAAAAATGGCATTGGCAGAGGAAGAGGCAGTTGCCAGCTCCGGGAGGTATATACGGTTGATGCAGAGGATGATTCTAAATTAATCTACTGTTCTAAAACCCGTAAGGTTAAACCCTTTGGCGATGAGTGTATAGATTTAAACCAAAGTATCCTTTCAGCGGTGGAGGGAAGGATCCCAGACACAGTACAGAACACTGCCGAAGAAATTACCGTGAGATTTCTCACACCTACCCGTCTTAAGTACAGCGGTAAACTTATTATTGACCTGGAATTTCATATCTTTATCAGACAGCTTTTGAGACGATTATTTCTACTCAGGCACTACTATTGTAAAGATAATTCTGAAGACAGCGGATTGTTCAATGAGGGATATCACCGCATACTTATAGATGAGGCACGTACAACAGGTATAAAGGTATCGAACCTTCAGTGGCGCGATTGGGAACGGTATTCCCGCAGACAGGATACAAGGATGAAGCTCGGCGGATTTGTGGGAGATATCGTATACAAAGGTATCGTTTCACCCTTTTATCCATTCATTAAGGCAGGGGAAATACTTCACGTCGGAAAGGGAACAAGTTTCGGACTGGGAAAGTATTTTATTAAAGCATGAAATTAATCAGCGCATTAGGTGAAAATTACGACATAATTATTGAAATGGTAGATTTCCTGATGTCTTTTAGCTTGATTGTATAAGAATTTTCAAAGGAAAGAGCATTTGAAAGCAAAAACCGGTCAGGTATTGTGCTATGCAAAGAGATCTTTATATTGTGGCATACGATATTTGTACACCAAAACGCCTTAACCGGCTGCGGTATTTTTTGAAGGGATTCAGCACGGGCGGTCAGAAGTCCGTCTTTGAATGTTTCCTTACACAAGGAGAACTGAGGGAGGTTATCACCGGTGTATCACATATTATTGATGAGAGCACTGACCGGATTCATATCTTCCCCCTTGACGGCAGAAGCAGGTCTCATACCATGGGTACCGCATTACCCCCAAAAGATCCTGAGTTTTTTTATTTCGGATAAAGGATACCATGGGTACATTATATATTGACAGAAAGGGTTATCACATAAAGCTTGACGGTGAATCAATTGCCTTTTACCTGGACGGAAAAAGGGAAGGCATTGTTCCCGTACGTCCGCTTAACAGAGTGATAATTGTTGGGAATAATACTGTAGAAACAAGCGTACTCAACAAACTTGCAGATAACGGAAGCAGCGTTATATTCCTGTCAGGCAGAGGACTCCAGTACCGGGGTATCCTTACCGGACGTCTCCATAACAACAGCATTCTGAGGGTCAAACAATATGAAAAATCTCTCAACAGGGACTTTGCCATAGCAATATCAAAGGAAATTGTCCTCGGGAAGATCGGGCATCAAAGTGAATTTCTCGGAGAGGCAATAAAAAACAATGGAGAGGTAAACCCGAAGGAAACTTTTTACAGTGTTTTCTGCACTCTTGAGAATATTGCTGACAGCATCGCTTCAAAATGTGATACCCTTGAGAGTCTGAGGGGATATGAAGGCGCTGCTTCGAATGCATATTTTTCTGCGTTTACCAGACTATTCCCTGAATCCCTGGATTTTAACACCCGCACCAGGAGACCTCCGAAAGACCCGGTAAATGCAATGCTCTCACTTTGCTATACGCTGGTTCATTATGAGGCGGTAAGGGAGATACAGGTTGCGGGGCTTGACCCTACGATTGGTTTTTATCATTGTTTTGATTACGGACGGGACTCCCTTGCCTGCGACCTGATTGAGCTATTTCGGCCGATGACAGACCGGTTTGTATGGGAGATGTTTAAAGACGGAAAATGTACCTCAGAAGATTTTGTGCAGGAGAAAGAAGGGGTTTATTTAAAGAAAAATGCCAGGAAGAAGTTTTATTCCGTTTATGAGGAATGGGCCGGAACGATTAGAAAAGATATTGCCAGGAGGGCAAGGGATATTTCAGTGAGGGTCATGGATGGAAAAGACACTTTATCTGAATGAAAACACAACACTCAGCGTAATAAGAGACGGACCTTCCATCGTGGTGAAGGAAGGGGAGAAGTCAGGCAGGCGTGTGCCTGCGAGGATGATTCAGCGGGTGGTAATTGTAGGGAATATCAAACTGGATACCAGCCTGATAACCCTCTTTACCCAAAACAATATTCCCATAACATTCTTCGACAGGAAAGGCAGCCAGATAGCGGTAACACTACCGTACAAACACCACCTGCCAGGACAGTATAAAACACAAAGGATATTCCTTGAGTCAGATTATAACAGTAAGCGGTTTATGACCTTTTTGAGAGCATATCGTCAGAGGGTTCAGATCACCGTCCTGAAAAGGCTTTTAAAAAGGCAGATACCCGACAGCTATGTTACGGTAGGCCTCAAAGAAGAAGAGTATCAGCGGGTAATGGATAACGTCACGGCACCGTATCGCAAACGGTTTCACTATATTCGTAATGCCATTTCCGCAGTCTTTCTGGAAATGGTTGTAAGCAAACTCATAGCGTCGGAATTCGACCCCCACATGGGGGTGATGCACAGGAGGCGAGATTTTGGCCTTGCCCTGGATGTTTGCCATGTACTCGGTCCTGAGATAGACATTCAGTCAATTCAATTCTTCCAGGGAAAAAAAGGCGCTGAACATCGTAAAAACAAAGAGATGTCGTCAGAAGATGTAAAGGCAATAGCAGTGCGGTTTGAAAACAGAAAGGATGCTGTCGTAAACTTAACAGAACATATTATTGACGGTATGTTTGAACTTATCAGAGAACTGAGACTCGGTGGGGAATTCAATCAGTATCTATAGACAGTGAAGAGTAATTATATCGTTTGTTATGACATTACCGATGCAAAAAGACTAAGGCGGGTATTTAAAACGCTGAAGGGTATCGGAACGCATATACAGTATTCGGTATTCTTTTGTAAACTTACCTGGCAGGAGTTAACAGGATTGAAAGAGGAACTTAAAGGTATAATTGACAGCAACAAAGACGATATACGGATATACCCGCTGCCATCCAATATTCGATGTGTAGTGCTTGGTCAGGGAGACAGGATTCCGGAAGGGGTGGAGATATTCCTATGAAATATTTCAGAAATATTTCCATGCTAACTTTTAAAACATCTGATATAATGAAAAACCGGTTTTGTAAGTACTTGATAATACGTGAGAAAGGGAAGGGGGTGCTATAGGAAAAAAGACCTGTATTAGAAGGGATTGCGACTTTCTGAATTAAGATGATAAAATAAAAATCAAAATAGGAAAAAAGACCTGTATTAGAAGGGATTGCGACTCCGAAGGTCTGCACACCTCCAGAGCTATCGGCCCATAGGAAAAAAGACCTGTATTAGAAGGGATTGCGACTATGAATATTCTATTTTGTTTTCGTTTACATATTCATAGGAAAAAAGACCTGTATTAGAAGGGATTGCGACAGCAACAATCTGAACACATAGCTGTCTCAGGTCATAGGAAAAAAGACCTGTATTAGAAGGGATTGCGACGTGTTTTACTAATACATATAAACCTGTGATATATCCATAGGAAAAAAGACCTGTATTAGAAGGGATTGCGACTCCTTTTTGGATTTCATGGCTGCTCGCAATACTCGAATAGGAAAAAAGACCTGTATTAGAAGGGATTGCGACTAGAAATTCCCGCTCTTCCTGGTTGAGGTCTGCAATAGGAAAAAAGACCTGTATTAGAAGGGATTGCGACTAAGTCTATGAATACTAACATTCTATCTCCTTTCTAATAGGAAAAAAGACCTGTATTAGAAGGGATTGCGACACCGCTAACAAAAACTACTTCTTCTTTCATTTATTCATAGGAAAAAAGACCTGTATTAGAAGGGATTGCGACGCTTCCTGCAGAATCGAAACGAAATTTTCCATCTCATAGGAAAAAAGACCTGTATTAGAAGGGATTGCGACGCCAACCGTCAACAATAATTACTTCTTCCTTCAATAGGAAAAAAGACCTGTATTAGAAGGGATTGCGACTTGGAAGATTTTCTTCGTTCAGAACTCCTTCCATCATAGGAAAAAAGACCTGTATTAGAAGGGATTGCGACAGGAATAAAACATACGTAGTTGTAATAATTGCTTTCATAGGAAAAAAGACCTGTATTAGAAGGGATTGCGACAATTATAGTGATTAGTTTCCATTTCCCATACTATAGGAAAAAAGACCTGTATTAGAAGGGATTGCGACTTGAACCGGAAATCGATATTACTTCAATTTGTATATAGGAAAAAAGACCTGTATTAGAAGGGATTGCGACCTTCATCTAACCGATACACCCAATTGTCTGGGCTGGTATAGGAAAAAAGACCTGTATTAGAAGGGATTGCGACTTAAGGTTTTGCACAATTCATTAATAAATTCTAATAGGAAAAAAGACCTGTATTAGAAGGGATTGCGACCTTCCGACTTCCAAGTCATCTGGTAGTCCTTCCAGGATAGGAAAAAAGACCTGTATTAGAAGGGATTGCGACCGCACTCGTGTCACAAAGGTAATCTTTTTTAACTGCATAGGAAAAAAGACCTGTATTAGAAGGGATTGCGACGTGTGTTCCGTGGTTCTAACCCTCTTCCACAATCTCATAGGAAAAAAGACCTGTATTAGAAGGGATTGCGACCATGGATAATAACATTCTTTATGAATGCATTGTATAGGAAAAAAGACCTGTATTAGAAGGGATTGCGACTTGTTTTCCCCCACAAACTTACCAAATAAAAACATAGGAAAAAAGACCTGTATTAGAAGGGATTGCGACCCGAACACGCCAGTTCAATTTGGCTTTTCAGTAATTATAGGAAAAAAGACCTGTATTAGAAGGGATTGCGACGTGCATTCGCATTTATAATGTGCTCCTTATTATTTATAGGAAAAAAGACCTGTATTAGAAGGGATTGCGACCTCCTTTCAAGAGGCATCTTGCAAGTGCTTCTGCATAGGAAAAAAGACCTGTATTAGAAGGGATTGCGACTGGCAAAATAAAACTATTTCGATTTCTTCCCAGAATAGGAAAAAAGACCTGTATTAGAAGGGATTGCGACGCCAGAAAGAGCCTTAAACCCACCAGATACACCTATAGGAAAAAAGACCTGTATTAGAAGGGATTGCGACACATAGCCATTCACGCGGGGGACATGTTATGGAGATAGGAAAAAAGACCTGTATTAGAAGGGATTGCGACTACGCTTCTTTCCATGCTGTCTGGTATTCCGGATAGGAAAAAAGACCTGTATTAGAAGGGATTGCGACCTAACCGGTACTCCCAGTTGTCTGGGCGAGTAATAGGAAAAAAGACCTGTATTAGAAGGGATTGCGACATATTATTACAGGAAACCCGTATTTTTGACGCTGATAGGAAAAAAGACCTGTATTAGAAGGGATTGCGACCCAGATTTGGATTTCTTCCCAGATTTCGATTTCATAGGAAAAAAGACCTGTATTAGAAGGGATTGCGACCCGATTGCACTCTAATATATAGCTAATCACTTGATAGGAAAAAAGACCTGTATTAGAAGGGATTGCGACAATATTGATACAACATGATACTCTTCACAAGAATAGGAAAAAAGACCTGTATTAGAAGGGATTGCGACTTCTTTTGTATGTACAATAAAAGTTATTTCATGCATAGGAAAAAAGACCTGTATCTGATATTCAAGAGGTTTTCGCCGGTAAATGAAAGAATATTGTAATAATTTCGTTTTTTGAAAAACGTAGAAAGCTCCGTTAGGAGCGATATATTAATAGAAAAACAATAGGTACCACTCTTGAGCTCCAGAGGAGCGGCATAGAAGGCACGGAAATAATCGATGCTAATCGTCCCGAGTCTTTATAACCTCCAAACAGTCCTTTTCCTAACGCTTTTAACCATGAACCCTGAACCTTGAACTGAGGGTTACCAACATGTCGCTCCTCTGGAGCTTACCATGTGGGTAAATTCTCATTCTATTAATATGCCGCTCCTCCGGAGCTTTCCGCCTTTACAAGAAATTTGCGAACTTAACAGGAAACCTCTCGAATGTCGGCTGTATTAGAAGGGATTGCGACACGTATTTTACCCACCCCTAACCCCTCCCAGGAGGGGAATGTATAGGAAAGAAGACCTGTATTATAGTACTCCACGGATGAAATCGAACATATTAGCACATACCAGAATGGAATTTTAAAACGTACTCTTTCATATTCTGTTCGGTTTTATCTGTTGAATATTCTCTGCAGAACGCTATCGATGAGGAGAACATCTCAGGAAAGCAGGAATGGCAGGGAGGGGGAAACAGGAAAGAGGATAAAAGAAATTGATAGGTGTGAGAGCACTCTATCTTTCCTGATCAAGACCTTCTTGTTTTTTAAGCCCTTGTAGAAAAGAGAATCCTTTTGTTCTGCTTCAGACGGAATTGGAAGAGAAATTGGCACAGAAGGATGAAGTCATAGCCGAGATTATGTTTGATCATGTGAAATTAAAAAAAAGTCTTGGGGAGGCTTGAAAACAGAGTGGGTTCAACCTGATTTGCGCGATGAAGTATAGTATCTACCAGATGAAACCAAACAAAAATGAACCGGGATTAATTATACCATCACGGACAAACAAGTTTGTCCGTGCCACCCGGTCTAAAATACTGTTCGGTTTCATCCCTTGGATACTATAGTTGATTTTGTATGCTCTTATTCAGGACTTACTTCACTAACAATATTTTTATTGATTTTCCACATCGATACACCTAATATGATTAACACGATGTTCTTTCAGGATGCACCGTGAAAGTTTAAACCAGTTTTGCCAGATATTCTCTACCCGAAAGATTCCCAGTATCAAAATGAAATGTTACTGTTTGCACCGCAGAATATATAAAGATTCTTGATTGGTTTAAAAATGAGTATGTTCAGACAAGGTAAAAGATGAAAGACATTCTTATTTGCGTAGCAGGTGCCACCCCACAGATTGTTACTGAAACAATTTATGCACTATCCAGAAACATCCCTCCTGTATTTATCAGGGAACTCTACATCATAACTACTTCTTACGGCAAACAACTGATTGCCGATACCCTCATCAGACGAAATATTCTTACACAACTTATTGAGGAATACAAGCTCCCTCAGATACGCTTTGATGAGGATTGTCTTATAGTAATAAAAGGCCGCGACGGTGCTCCGTTGCAAGATATAAGAGACAACGAAGAGAATGAGGCAGCCGGAGATATCATAACAGGATTTATCAGAGAAAAGGCAGGAGACGCAACGACACGGCTTCACTGTTCTATCGCCGGAGGGCGTAAGACTATGGGATTCTATCTTGGCGGTGCCCTGCAACTCTTTGGCAGGCCGTGGGATAAGCTGTATCACGTCCTGGTAAGGCCTGAATTTGAAGGTAATCCGGAATTTTTCTATCCTCCAAAAGAACCGGAATTGATACCGTGCAGGATGCCTGACGGGACCGTGAAAAAAATGACAACAGACATGGCTGGTGTTCAGTTGGCAGAACTGCCGTTTATCCGTCTGAAGGAAAAATTGCTTCTGGGCAGCAATAGCTTCCGGGAACTTGTCCGTCAGGGGCAGGAAGGAATAGACACTGCGCTGGTGCAGGAATCTCTGAAGGTGAATCTGTGTGACAGGGTGCTTGAGATTGGTGACAAGACTATTGAATTTACACCGATGGAACTATCCCTTTACCTGATACTCATTGATCAAAAGCTGAATCACTGCCAGTATCCGGACAGAAAATACTGCCTCGAATGCGTTGATTGTTATATCTCAATAAGGTGTTTGATGGGAAGGGACGCATTGAATGCCCTGGTCGCATGGTATGAAAAGATATTTGGCAAGAACTCTTTGAAGGGCAAGGAGTTGTATGAAAAGTACAGAGAGCGGGGGGGAGTCCCGTCAAAAATATTGCGGCAGACTATCAGTAAGGTGAGAAGAAAAATAGCAGACGGCATCTGTGACAAAAATCTTACCCCTATCTATACCATAGCATCTGCCGGATCTTACGGCAGCAAGCAGTATGGATTAAAGCTGGAAAAGGGCAAGGTGGTTATTGAATAAAAAGGTTGATTCTCATATACCGGGAAATTATTATAATGAAAAATTTTTAAGTAATTTATCCTTACTGCATAACTACTGTGTACTAAATTTTAGGAGTTGTTTATATTAATGAATATGAAAAAGTCTGTTCGTATTATCAATACAATTTTATACTGCAGCAAATGGCAAGAAACAGTCGCCTTTTACCGGGATATTTTAAGCTTTCCGATAACATTTCAAAACGACTGGTTTATAGAATTCATGGTAAATGACAATGCCCGCCTGAGTGTGGCAAACGAACAACGGGCAACCATCAAAAGCGCAGGGGGAAGAGGCCTGACCCTGGCCTTTCGGGTAGATCACGCCGATGATGCATGGCAGTGTTTATCCGATAAGGGTGTAACAGTAGGCAAGATTGCAGATCATCCGTGGGGAGGACGGTCATTTTATTTGTTTGACCCGGAGGGGAATCGCCTTGAAATCTGGTCTTCTTAGGGCTTCTGAAGAATCAGATACGGCTTTATTGCAAATAACGAACCTTTTTAATTTGGCCCTGAAGAATCAATTCCCCGGTTTGCCAGGGCATCGGCACGGGCATTTTTTTCTCTGAATACATGCCGGGCCTCCCAATCAGGTATTTTCCTGAGAAGCGCCATGAGTTCATGATACAGGGGTAAGATATTCGGGCTTTTTACCTGGTATATGCCATTCAGTTGTCTGACAAGCAGTTCGCTGTCGGTTTTAAAAATTACCTTCTTCGCATGGTATTCAATGGCTTTTTGTGCAGCAAGTATCATTGCCCGATATTCGGCAACATTATTCGTAGTTCTTCCTATGAATCTGCATAATTCTTCGACGACATGGTTGTCTTTGTCCAATATGGCGACACCAATACCCGCCTTTCCCGGATTTCCCCTTGATGCGCCGTCTGTATAAATAATCAGTTCATTGAATTTCCCTGTTTTTTTATGCTGAACATCCGGGCTACGAAAATCGATGTAATCAGTCTTTGTTGTACTTTCCGGGTTTGAGATTGTTTGAATAAGTGAATCAATCATTTCTTTTGTAACGGATGGATTTTCTTTAATAAGCTTTTCCTTATCAAGATATTGAAACATGATCGTTAATAAATTGCGTGCTGATATATCTTCCATAGTACAGAAACTCCCATTTTAAAATATATTCATAATTCTTACCTATTCTAGATGTCAAATCTGTAAATAGCAAAATAAAAGTAACTGCTCAGGTCAGGGTTAAAGGCATTAAGAAAAGAACTGCCTGAAGGTTATGAAGAACACATGACAACCAGCTTCACTCCTCCCCCTGAGTCTTAAACCGCAAAAACCTTTCAAGATTCTTCACTCCGCTTCGCTTCGTTCAGAATGACAGAATAGAGGGTGCCATCCTGAAACCCTTCATTCCACTCAAGATGGGATGTCAGCAGGGAATTTGTTATTCTGAGAGAAGCGAAGAATCTCATCTTTTCATGGTGTTAAGAGAGTACCTTATACTGAACAACGGTATTTGTACCCCTTTGGCGGAGGGTCGAATGGATCTTCCGTCCCTTCACCAAATACATATTTTTGTTATTCTTCCTAAAACTAAAACCACACAACCAAAACTGCAAAATGCCTCTGAATCTCCACAAAAGCCGGTAATGTCATTCCACTTGTACGAGATAAGCATCGTAGTAAAGAATTCATAGAATTTCTCACTGAATTAGATAACAGTTATCCAAAAGATTGGAAGATCCGGATTGTCCTGGATAACCACTCAGCACATACGTCAAAAGAGACCATGCAGTACTTGAAAACAAATCCAAACCGATTTGATTTTATCTTTAGCGATAGTGTTCTGTAATGAGTATTCAACAGGTGAGACCGAACGGAATATTAAGGATTAAGTTTTAAAATTGCACTCTAATGTATGCAAGTATGTTCGTTTTTATCCGTGGAGTACTATAATTCTTTACACTGAAACAATTGAGCGCTTATAGGCAGGAGGAGGAAAGAATGTGACACATCTCATTTTAGAAACAGCACACCTGTGTGGTATGTCACATTATCCTTATTGTCAAATTCTTTTTTTCCTTTTCTTTGTCCGGGAGAGTAACCCGGAATGCAGGTCATTGAAAAGAAATCCGCAAAAATCCCTTATTATTATAACAGTTTTAGTTCATTATTCTTGTTGCGTATACAAATAAAAGAGATATAAAGTTTATGGTATATTTTTTGATATTCATAGAGAGTGGTTAATAACAATCCAACATGGGGCTTAATAACGGGTTTTTGGTTATACGGAAACAATACCACCTGTATTATGTAGGCAAAATTATTTGAGGAGGGAATAATGGGTAAAAATGTACGATGTTTCTTTCCCGTGGTACTGGTTTTTTTATTTATCTTCTCCTATACTACGTCAGCATACACTCAATCGGGTATTGTATCTGATGATTTTAGTGAATTAAAGCTGAAAAGTGATATCTGGACATTTATTAATCCTCTTGGAGATGCAACACTAACGATGACAGGAACCGATGTGTCGATATTTGTTCCTGCCGGGACATCACACGATATATGGCATGGAGGGGCCCTTGCACCGCGAATCATGCAGGCTGCAGAAGACACCGATTTTGAAATCGAGGTCAAGTTTGTATCTGGTATAGACAAAAACAATCAAATGCAAGGGTTGATAATTGAACAGGATGATAAAAATTATCTCCGTTTTGACTTTTCTGCAAATGACTCGGCAGTCAGTATTTTTGCTGTAACTTTTGTAGATGGTTTCCCCAATGTGAAAAAGAGCCGTATTATTAGTGACATTCCTGGTTTCGTTCCTCTCTATATGAGGATAGAACGGCAGGGTGACAAGTGGATACAGTCATATTCTTATAATAGATTACAATGGTTTGTTAACTATAGCTTTACCCATACCATGGCAGTAACTTCAGTGGGGATATTTGCCGGAAATTTCGGTGATAGTGATATACCTGAGCATACGGTCTCGATTGATTATTTCTTTAACGTATCATCGCCTGTTGATCCGGAAGATGGAGGGAATACGAATCCACCCGGGATCGATGTTTGGTATGGTGATTATCAACGCTTCGGACACCTCGGGATGCCACAAAGATGGGTAAATATCCTTGGCAGGGTATCAGATCCCGAGCTGGATGAGGTGATCTCATTAACATATTCCCTGAATGGTAAACCGGAAATTCCTTTATCTACAGGGCCTGATGGCAAACGGCTTAACTCAATGGGTGACTTTAATATAGACGTTGCATATGAAGACCTCATGTGCGGACAAAATCAGGTTACCATTACGGCAACTGATACCTTTGGCAATACAGCAAAAAAGGTTGTAGATGTCAGGTACAATTGCGGAAATATATGGCCTGATATGTATTCTATTGACTGGGGTTCTGTCAGCAGGATAGAAGACGTTGCCCAGGTCGTTGATGGATTGTGGACAGTGGAGGATGGCCGTATTCGGACAGCAGAGATAGGGTATGACCGAATGATTGCGATTGGTGATATTTTATGGGAAGAATACGAGATTACCGCTCCGGTGATAATCCACCAACTCGGTACGGCAACACATAGAGGTTCTGTCGGATTTGTAATGAGATGGAAAGGTCATTACGATTGGGATGGCAGCCAGCCGTTGTGGGGATGGTACCCGTTTGGAGCTTTTGGGGGGTACGATTGGTTCCACGGTACTTATAAAGTGCGTATTTTCGGAAATACACAATCAATAGCAGAGGATACGAATAGCTGGCGTGTGAAACAGGGTGTCGAATATTTCTTTAAAATGAGAGTGGAGACGGTCGATGGAAGAGGTATGTACTTCTTAAAGATATGGGAAAAATCCGGTCCGGAACCATTAGAGTGGGATTTGAAAGGGCAAGGGGTTGAGGGCGAGCTCCATGAAGGGTCATTGTTATTGTTAGCCCACTATGCAGATGTCAGTTTCGGCAATATAACCATTAATCCGGGACCATTTAATGGAAATATATCACAGCCAACAATTAACGATATTCATGTAAAGGCTGATAATTCAAGTGCAACAATAAACTGGACCACGGAAGAACCCTCGACAAGCAAGGTATATTATGGGCTAACACCCGAATATGAGTACGGTTTTGTGGAGGATACTTCGATGGTAACATCTCATTCTCTGGAGCTTACCGAATTGATTCAGGGAGAAATGTATCATTATAAAATTGTCTCTGCAAATAAAAATGGAAATAGTTCGAGTTCTGCAGACCTTGTTTTTACTGTGAGTTCCGGCTTAAGGATTTCCTATGGTTTTGAGGAGGAAGGCGATGAGATTGCTATTGATTCATCAGGGAACTACCATAATGGTACTATTAAAGGTGCCGTATGGACAACGGGGAAAACAGGGGGAGGGTTGCATTTTGATGGAATTGATGATTATGTATCAGTTCCCCGGATTAACAATCAACAGATATCAATTTCTGCGTGGTTTTATAAGCATGCAAATGATACAAAAAATATTGATGCTATTTTTGGCGGATATAAGTCGAATTCAAATGAGCAACTCCGGCAGGGTTTTGACTTGCGGTTTCACCCGGGGGCACCTGATGTGCTTCAGTTTATAGTAGTAACAAAGAATAAGGATGGAATAAAAACAACAAGGGTTACCAAGAAGTATTTGGGAAATTCTGTTGGCAGATGGTTCCATGTGGTTGGTACCTATGATAAAAAAACAGGAAAACAGAAGTTATTTGTAAACGGAGAATTAGTCAGAACAGAAACCCATCCAGCAGGGAACACGATAGTCCCGTTAAGGGCATATCCCGATATGAGAATAGGACACACAAGGGCTAAGAAAGGGTATTTTAACGGTATTATTGATGACGTTCGTTTGTACCGCCGGACCTTGTACAAAAAACAAGTACTGGAATTGTATAATAAATAGGGCTTTGATGAAAATTATTCCATAACATTATTAATTTTGCCGAATAGGTTAAAATAACATTCCCGACTTATACTCAAGAATAATAATTTATATTGATTAATAATTTCGTGCAGGTAAAATAGCGACTTTACGTTCTAGAATATAGTTATTGTTCATGAGGGAGAGTAGGGAAAAGGATGTTAAAACCGCTATGGTATGCGCTGTTTGGAGCGTTTATTGTTTATCTTGCCGGGGGATGTATGGGTACCCCTCGTGTTACAGATCCGGCACGAACAGCGGTTGAGCAATTGCTCATAAGTACTGCAGCTGACCGGGCATTGGCACAGGTAGAATTTGCAAAATTAGAGGGAAAAAAGGTATTTCTTGACTCGAGCGGTTTAACAGGTGCCGATACGGCGTATGTGAATGGTATACTATCAGTATTATTGGGCAAACATGGTGCGCTTATTGCCGGGGATAGGAGTGAAGCCGATATGATTGCTGTAATTAATTCGGGGTCATTCTCTATTGATCGCTCAGATTCTTTTTTTGGTATACCTTCAATTGCAATACCAATTCCGCTGACAGGGACTTTCAATACCCCCGAGATAGGTCTATTTAAGACTATTAAACAAACAGGGGTTGCTAAATTTGTTATTAACGTTTATGAGATTCCAACCGGAAAACAGATACTTGCTGTCGGCCCGGTTAGTGGTGAAACATTCTATAATTATCACAGGATGTTCTTTTTGTTTCAATACCGCAAAACGGATATCCCGGAAAAGGAGAAGCGGAGATGGTCCCAACCGTAAAACCCATATCTCTTTTTACATAAAGCTTTCAATTCAATATGAGTTATATGCGTATTATAATAAGAAGTATTGTATTATTACAGTTATGTTTTTTTGTAATATTTTTTTCCGGCAGATATACGTTTGCATATCAAAATACCCTTGAGAAAATAAAGTCTACAGGTGTATTAACATGGGGGTTTGATGCAGAAGGGGGGGCCCCGTACGTATTTTATGACCCCAGGCATCCGTCAAAAATGATAGGGTTTGAAGTGGATCTTGTGGATGCCATAGCCAGGGAGATGGGGGTAAAGGTTCAGTACTTTCAAAACGCATGGGACAGTATCCTGCTCGCCTTGCAGCGTGGGGACTTTGATATTGCGATGAATGGTATTGAGATTACCCCTCAGAGGGAACATATTGTATCGTTCAGCCGTCCCTATTTTGCGTATGCCGAACAGATCGTTATCCGTGCTTCAGAGGTACGTATTAATAATCTGGATGATCTTCGGGGGAAAAAGGTAGGGACCTTGTACAATACGGTAGCAAAACGACTGCTCGAGGAGATGGGTGATGTAACAGTCAATACCTACAGCGGGCAGGTAGAACCGTTTAAGGATCTCTTGTCAAGCCGTATTGATGCGGTTTTTGTCGATCTTCCCATTGCTCTGTATTATGCCGTGTCTAACCCCCAACTTCGGTTAATAGGCGAGCCGGTTGGAGAAGGATATTACGGTATTGCTGTCCGGAGTGAGGATACGGCTCTTGTTTACGAACTGAACAGGATTCTTGAGAAGTTAATAAGATCGGGTGAATTAAAGGAGATTTACAAACGATGGGGACTATGGAATCCCCTGCAGGAAAGGCTTCTCCTGCACGAGGGACTCCTGCAAAAGTATGTAGAAACACCACCCTCGGTTTCCCAGAAGGTGTCTTTCAAAGTAAATACATTCTTACCCATGCTATTAAAGGGAGCGTTGGTTACGGTAGGGATTTCTCTCGTATCCATGATGCTCGCTGTCGTTTTAGGGCTGGCATTAGCAGTTATGAGATTGTATGGGAATACATGGGTGCAGAAAATTGCCACTGCGTATATAGAGATTTACCGGGGGACACCGTTGTTGATTCAGCTCTATATTTTGTATTATGGATTACCCAATATCGGTATTACGTTAAGTGCCTTTGCTGCAGCCATTATTGGATTAGGTATGAATTATGCTGCCTACGAGGCGGAGATTTACCGGGCGGGTATACAATCCATTCCTCACGGGCAAACAGAGGCAGCGCTTTCACTTGGTATGTCAAGACGTTTGGCCCTGAAACGGATTATTCTGCCGCAGGCTTTCCGGATTACCATACCCCCAATGACCAATGACTTTGTCGCCCTGTTCAAGGATTCGTCTTTGGTCTCCGTTATTGCTATCGTAGAACTTACCAAGGCGTACGGTATATTAGCCGCCGCCACCATGAACTTTTTCTCGTTGGGAATTATCACGGCTCTCCTCTACTTTGGTATGAGTTATCCTCTTTCCCTGTATGCGAGGAGGCTGGAGAGAAGACTAATGAGGAAATCTTCAGTCCGGTAGTATATATGGAACCCCATACTTTACTGAATTATGAAAATGAGAAGCGTATAGAGATAAAAAGAATCTGTGTAATGTACGAATCCTGTGAATTCTTTTGCAGAATATGAAATTTTAAGATCCTATGATTAAGATTCATAATTTACTGAAGCAGTATAATGATCTGCTTGTATTTAACGGGCTGAATCTGGATATCGAAAAGGGAAGTGTTGTTACCGTTATTGGGCCGTCTGGTAGTGGTAAGAGTACGCTCTTAAGGTGTATAAATGGATTAGAATCTTTTCAGAGGGGGTATGTGTCGGTTGATGATCAAATACTCTATGGTATCCATGAGCAAGATTATCGCAGAGAACAAGAAGAGCGTGCATTAAAAAATATACGCAGAAGGGTGGGGATGGTTTTCCAGCAGTTTAATCTCTTTCCTCATATGACCGTTCTTCAGAATATCATTGAGGCTCCGGTTTATGTACTGGGAATGAATCAGGCGGAAGCAGAAACACAAGCTCTTTCCCTGCTTCGCAAGGTAAACCTGGAGGGAAAAGTACAGAGTTATCCGAATCAACTATCGGGTGGCGAACAACAGCGGGTAGCTATTGCCCGTGCCCTGGCTATGAGTCCGGTGGCAATGCTCTTTGACGAGCCTACGTCTTCTCTGGATCCGGAAATGATTGATGATGTACTCCTGGTAATAAAGGACCTCGTATCAGAAGGAATGACAACGGTAATCGTAACGCACGAAATGAGTTTTGCCAGAGATGTTTCAACACAGGTAGTTTTTATGGATAAGGGCGAAATTACTGAGCAGGGGAGCCCTCAGGATGTCTTTTCGTATCCTAAAAATGACCGTACAAGGACATTTCTCAGTCGCTTTATGAGATAAATATTAAAATATCCGGAATTTATAACTGATGAATATATGGTTGTTTATGAGTCGGCTTTTCCTGAAATATTTATTGATGCAAAATAAAAGGGTGGAACTTTCATCGAACCATGCCATTCTGCTGTGTCACCGATTGCGACAATGTTGTTAAATATATCAAATACATTACCGGCAAACATGCAGTCTTTTACTCTGCCCACAATTTCACCGTTTTCGATTAAATAGCCAAGATCGATATTTACGGAAAATTCACCTGCGAGAACGTTGCTCTGACCTCCTCCAAGTACCTGATCTACGAGTACACCATACGGAATATCTTTAATCATTGCCTCGAGTGACATATTTCCGGGTTCAATGATAACATTCGAATTACCCGGTGAAGGTTGTGATGAGAAGCCGCGGTTTCCGTTTCCTGTTGACTGTGTTTTCATCTTTCCCGCCGTTTGTAAATCGAAAAGATAATTCTTTAAAATGCCTTTTTCAAATAACGGGGTACGTTGAGAGGGAACACCTTCTCCATCCCAGGGATAGCTGGCATCAGCCATATCGATTGTGGCATCATCGTAAATACTGATCCGCTCATCAATAATTTTTTCGCCAATTTTATGAATAAGAGGTGATATGCCTTTTTGCACCAGTTTTCCGTTGCAGCCGGATTCGAAGGTTGCCAGTAAGTTTCCCATTGCCTTGGCCGTGACTATTACAGGATAAGAACCTGTTTTCAACCTCAGTTCTTTTTCCGCAAGCATTAAACCTTTTAAAGCCTTATCAACATGCTTGTTAAGGTCGGTGACAAGGGCTTTGGAGCTTTCTCCTTCACCGATCCAGACTAAACTTTGTCCTTTAACCTGTAATATCTCGATACCTATGCTAAACGCTGTTGAAGAACTGGTAATATCTATTCCTTTCGAATTGATAAGTCTTCGCATTCCATAACCCTTCCCCAGGCCTACACTGCACTCATAATCAGGATTTACCGATAATGACTTCTCGATGGCCTCTTTTCCAATCTCTACACAGCTATGGATAGGATAATCTATAACGCGCTGGTCAAAGACTGCAATAGTGTGGTAGGTATTTTTTGAAGGAAAGTCAAATGCAGCAATTTGACCAAATTTTGCACTCTCAACAGCATTCGCTACAAGTTTTTCTGGTTCTCTGAAATCGGTGGTACTGGAGAATCCGATTCTTCCGTCTTTAATAACGCGGAGACCCAATCCGCGGATAGATTTTGTATTCACATGTTTTAAGATATTATTTTCAAAACTCACTGATCGTGCCTCACCTTCTTCATAAAGAACTTCTACTGAAGATGTTTGTTGTAACGCTAATTCCAATATCTTTTCCTCGATTTTATCCATGCATCTGTCCTTTTATAGTTTTAATTTAAAATTTGCCATCGCATCTTCTTTTTCTCCGGAGCTTTCTGTTTTTATCCGTAAACGCAGATCATTTGAACTATCTGCATAGGCGATAGCATTTTCGTAACTGATTTTACCCTCTTCATAGAGAGCATATAACGACTGATCAAAGGTCAGCATACCCTCATGAACTCCCTTTGCCATAGTTTCCTTTAACAACCCGATTTGCTTCTTAAGAATAAGATCTTTAATCCTTGGTGTATCAAGTAATATTTCAAATGATGCAACCCGTTTTCCATCATTTGACGGTACTAATCTTTGCGAAATAAGTGCACGGAGGTTGAGAGAGAGTAACAGATATATTTGTTCATGGCGTTCTGCAGGGAAAAAGTTTATGATACGCTCTATAGCCTGATTGGCGTTATTTGCATGAAGGGTTCCCAAACAGAGATGGCCTGTTTCAGCAAAGGTAATTGCAGAGTCCATTGTTTCCGCATCACGGATTTCACCAACCAGGATAACATCGGGTGCCTGGCGCAGGGTATTTTTCAGCGCATCACCAAAAGACAGCGTATCAATACCAACCTCCCTCTGGGTAATGACGGATTTTTTATGCTGATGTACAAACTCTATAGGATCTTCCACGGTAATTATATGTCCGGAGTTATGTGTGTTCCTGTGGTCAATCATAGCTGCAAGCGTTGTCGATTTTCCGGAACCCGTTGCACCAACAACGAGGACCAGTCCCCGTTTTGTTAAACTGACATCCTTGAGTATTGGAGGAAGCTGCAAATCGTCAATCGTCTTTATAGTGATTTTTATCTGGCGAATAACCAGGCCAATATTTCTCCTCTGATAAAAAATGTTTACCCGAAAGCGCCCGAGGTCTGGATAACAGAGGGCAAGGTTCATCTCCATCTTTTCATAAAAATCTTCTTTCTGTTTATCATTCATAATATATTCTGCAAGCGTGCGGGTATCTTCTGCTGTAAGATTTTTTGTACCGTAGGGGATATTTGTACCCTCTTTCCGGTACATTGGCGGAAGATCAGCGGTAATAAAAATGTCAGAAGCATCGAGACGAACCATTTCTTGCAGGAGTTCTTTTATTTCCATCATAAGATCGTATTATTCAGGATTCCTACTATCGGGTTATTTTTATGCTATACTGTTCAACACACTTGGACTGCTTACGAGCCTTTCAATTGCCTCTTTGGCTACCAGGTCCTTCTGATAAAGCTCGATCAGGGATTGGTCCATGGTCTGCATACCATACTGGCGGCCTGTTTGTATTGATGAAGGAATCTGGGCTATTTTATTTTCCCGAATCAGGTTTCTTACTGCCGGTGTACCAATCATAATCTCCAGTGCCGCTACACGCCCGTTCCCATCTTTTCTTTTTATAAGCTGCTGGGTAATTACCGCCTGGATGGACTCAGAGAGCATTGTTCGTACTTGTCCTTGCTGTTCTGGCGGAAATACATCAATGACCCTGTCAACCGTTTTTGGTGCACTGGACGTATGGAGAGTACCGAAAACCAGGTGACCGGTCTCCGCAGCAGTAAGTGCTAAAGAAATGGTCTCCAAGTCTCTCATTTCACCAACGAGGATAACATCGGGATCCTCACGGAGTGCTGATTTCAGGGCATTAGCAAAACTATGGGTATGCGGTCCTAATTCCCTTTGGTTAATAAGGCTGTTCTTTGATTGATGGATAAATTCAATAGGATCCTCAATGGTAAGAATGTGGCATCTCTCTTCGTGATTGATAAGGTCGATCATTGCTGCGAGGGTAGTTGACTTGCCGCAGCCGGTAGGGCCTGTAACAAGGATAAGTCCCTTTTCTTTTTTTGTTAGATTTCTGACAATATCAGGCATATGGAGTTGCTCAAGGGTGGGGATAGTAGTCGGTATTGTCCGAAAGACAATAGATTCTCCTCTCTGTTGTAAAAAAGCATTAACCCTGAACCGCCCGACATCACCAAATGCGATGGCAAAATCCAATTCGTGGTGTTCTTCATAGAGTTTGCGCTGCTGATCATTGAGGATATCGTACAGGATCTTATGTACCTCTTCACTCCGTAACGGAGGAGCGTCAATCTTTCTTATGTCTCCAAGAATACGAATCATAAGCGGTTCGCCAGAGCTTATATGAATGTCTGATGCCTTTTCTTTTTTTGCAAATAACAGAAGCTCTAAGATGTCCAATTATCTTCCCCCAATAATAACATTTCGAATACGAACGTGAGGGCCGCCGTCCCCGACACGGAGTGGTGATTGTCCGCCTTTCCCGCACCCTCCGAGTCCTCCATGGATCGTCATGTCATTTCCTATTGCATCGATATTCATAAGTGTTTCAAATACGTTTCCTGTAAGAACGACATCCCGTACTTTTTCCTGTATTTTCCCGTTGTGTATCATAAAGGCCTCTTCAGCACTAAAGGTGAACATTTCCATGTTCGTCTGTCCACCGAGGGCTCCGATGGCATAAATGCCATCATCGACCTCAGAAAGCATCTTTTCAAAAGTATAATCACGAGGTTCCATGTAAGTATTGGTCATACGAACAATCGGTCCGTGTGCATAGTTTATGGCACGTGCGTTACCTGTGGGTTGTTCGTTCATCTTCGCAGCCGTCTCTCTCGAATGAAGACGGTTCGTTAAGATACCATCTTTAATGAGATAGGTTTTTTGTGTCGGTGTGCCTTCGCTATCATATTTACTGTATCCTGCCTCACCGATCATGGAGCCGTCGTCTATAATAGAGAGGGCATCACTTCCAAAGCGTTTTCCTATAACCATAATTTCCCGCATCTTCTCATTTTCATAAATGAAATCAGCTTCACTGAGATGTCCGAATGCTTCATGGACGAAAACGCCGCAGAGTTTAGGATCAATAATAACCGTATATTTACCGCCATTTACCGGTTTTACTGTCAGGAGATCTATTGCACGTTTGGTTATTTCTTCTGTTTTTTGTTCCAGATTCAGGACATTGTGATAGCCACGCAGATCACCTACCGAATGATACGCCTGTTGTACGTTCATCCCGTCCCTTGCCATCGCAAGGAGCGAAATACCGCAGAATATAGTTTCCTGCACGATAAAACTGCCGTCTGTATTGGCAAAATACACTGTTCCGCGGGAATCTAAATACCGCACGCTTGAGGTTTGAATTTGCTCTGAAGAAAGAATCATCGTATTGTATTTGTTACAGAGGGCTTGCTTATCGGTTAAAGAAATATCGGCGGGATTTATTTCTACACGTGCTTTTACATGATCTTGTATTACCGGTATAGGGGCAAGCTTGCTTTCCTGGGTACCAACAAAACGTGCCTGTTCGCAAGCCATCTCTACGTATCGCGGGAGATTCTTAATATCATTAAAGGCAACAAACCCCCAACCTCCTTTGAATAAGGCTCTAACGCATCCACCAAAGGTGCTGTTTTCACCAATACTCTCAAGTTCTTTACCCACATAGGTAACATTTGTGGTAACGCCTTCATGGATTCGTATTTCTGCATAATCAGTGTTTACTAATTTCAGGGCATCTTTTATTAATTTTTCCATTCAGGTATCCTTCTGAATCTACGATTCACGATTGTAAGTGTTCTTTTCATTATTACGAGCTGATCAATGCTTCAAAGGTTTCTTCATTGAGAATAGAAATATGTAACTCTTTTGCCCTGTCTAATTTCGATCCCGGGTCTTCACCTGCAATAAGGTAATCTGTTTTTTTACTTATACCCGACAGGACACGTCCGCCTAAATTCTTAATAACTTCCTCTGCTTCTTTCCGGGAATATTTTTGTAAAGTACCTGTAATCACAAAAGACTTTCCGGAGATTTTTGGATTTTTCCCTTCTCTCAGGGTAGGTAATTTCCGGGTATTAACACCGCGTGCTTTCAGCTTCTCTATAATTCCCTGCGTATGTTTACTTTGGAAAAATGTAACAATACTCTTTGCAACAACAGGACCGATTTCATAGAGTGACTCTAACTCATTTTGAGTTGCACATGCTAACTGATCGAGAGAACCAAAGTGTTCTGCTAAAACCTCTGCAGTGTGAGAACCTACATTCTGTATTCCGAGGGCACAGATGAGGCGACTCAAATCCCGATGTTTGCTCTCTTCGACAGCGTATACTAAATTTGATGCGGATTTTTTCCCCATGCGTTCCAACTGTATGAGGTCCTCTTCTTTGAGGATGTAAATATCAGCATAATCATTTAATAAACCTTTGTCAACCAATTGTTCTATGAGGGCGGGTCCAAGCCCTTCTATATCCATAGCGTCCCGGCCCGCAAAGAATTTAATAAGTCTCTTTGCCTGTGCTGAACATGAAGGATTATGGCAGCGCAAGTACACACCTTCTCTATTTACGGTATTATTACAGGCAGGACAATTGACAGGTTCGTGAAAAACCTCTTCAGATCCATTACGCTTTTCTCTTAAAACATGCACAACCTGCGGGATGATCTCACCGGCTTTCTGTACTATGACATAATCACCGATACGGATATCCTTTCTCCGGATTTCATCAAAATTATGAAGAGTGGCCCGGCAAACAGTAGTTCCGGCGAGTAACACCGGGATAAGCCTGGCAACGGGTGTGATGGTACCGGTCTTTCCGACCTGTAGAGTAATCTTTTCGATTTTTGTAACTGACTGTTCGGGCTGAAATTTATATGAAATTACCCAGCGCGGCGCCTTACTTGTATAACCCAATCTATCCTGAAGGGTAAGGGAGTTGACCTTTATAACCATTCCGTCAATCATGTAATCCGGTTCCCTGCGGCGCATATCCCATTCGTTACAGTACTGGATTGCCTCTTCAATATTTTTCCGCAAGCAGTTATAAGGATTTACCGGGAGGCCAAATCTCTGAATATATTCCAGACACTGCATATGGGTCATAAGTTCTAAACCCTCACGGTATCCTACCGAATAGGCAAATAAGCATAAATTCCTTTGTGCGGTAATACGCGGGTCAAGAAGTTTCAGCGACCCGGCAGCAGCATTTCTGGGGTTGGCAAATTGAGGCTCACCTTTTTCTTCCTTTTCTTCGTTCAGTTTCTGGAATGCCTTATTTGGCATATAAATTTCACCGCGGATCTCAAAAACGGGCGGAATCTCTCTTTCTCCATCTAATGGCTCAAGTTTTAAAGGAATCTGACGAACCGTCTTAAGGTTTGCCGTCACATCATCTCCCCGAAACCCATCTCCTCTGGTAGCTCCTTTTACAAAAAGGCCATTTTCATAGAAAAGGGAAACAGCAACTCCATCAATTTTTAATTCAACGACATATTCAATGTCCTGTTGATTCCCGATTCCAGCCATGCGTTTTATACGCCGGTCAAATTCTCTCAACTCTTCTTCTGAGTAGGTATTATCGATACTTAACATGGGGATTTTGTGTTCGAGAGTAGGGAAATGGGTAAGTGGTTTTTCTCCTACTCGCCGGGTAGGGGAATCAGGTGCAATAAATTCGGGATGTAATTTTTCAAGATGTTCTAATTCCTTTACGAGTTGATCGTATTCATAATCGGTGATTTCAGGATTATTCTCAACATAGTACTTCCGGTCGTGGTACCGAATTAAACTCTGTAGCTGTTCAATCCTCTTTTTATTGATTAATTGTGTCATTCTGTAGGTAGTAAAGATAAGTGATACTTTATGAAAGATCCCGAATGTAATTTCTGCAGTCTTGATTGAAAAGCATAATTATAACACAATCTAAATAATCGTCAATGTATTCTAAACAGAGGGATAAATAACTTGACAATATAATTTATTTATTATAAACTTCACTAGCCGTAAATATCAGAGCACAAGCCCATTATTGATAAATCCTTACGAATTTAATAAACATCGTATAATGGAGTAAATGTATGAGTAAAGGAAACGACTCCAGGGAGTTTTTTGAAGTACTGAAATCGTCCGAGGGTGGGCAGAATATCACGAATAAAGATGTTAAACCTGATCAAGAACCGCCAGAAGCACCTTCTTCGCAAAAACATCCGGTACCAGAGGTTGGTGACAAGGTACACAGTAACAGACCGGTTGTTTCTGCTGATCCTCTTGACTGGATTAAAAATACACGTAAAGATGACAGCGTGATCAGAAAAAAAATAGATACGACAGCACCTAACCCATTATCTGCGGCTCCTTCTTCGAAAGGTAAACGTGCTTCACGGAAAGACGAAATAACTTTGCGGCAGGAAACATTAATTATTGGTGCCATTGCGGCAACGTTTTTCTCTGTTGCGTGTTTTTTTGTCGGGCATAAGATTGGATATAATAAAGGAGT
Source organism: Candidatus Loosdrechtia aerotolerans (assembly GCA_021646405.1). Taxonomy (GTDB): domain Bacteria; phylum Planctomycetota; class Brocadiia; order Brocadiales; family Brocadiaceae; genus Loosdrechtia; species Loosdrechtia aerotolerans. Next base: position 33,307 of record SOER01000016.1, on the reverse strand, counting down.
TTTAAGCAAAGTAGAAGAATGGGCGGAGACATTTGAGTCAAACGACGTAAAAAGTGGCATTGGCCAGCCAAGATCCGGGGAAATACCACAAAAGGCGAGAAATATCATTGCATCTCAGAAGGCGGAGAGAGAAGTGGGGTTACCCGAGGCTGCAGAGGTTCAACAGGGTATTTCAAGCAAAGTAGTATCGCAAAGGACAGAAGATCAAAATGAGCAGCCCGTTATTAAAGATAAATGGACGCTGCGGGTAATCTCCTACAGAAACACTGAAGAAAATATAGAAAGGGCAAAAGAGATAGCAAAAATGATTCAGGATACGGTAGGACATAATGCCTTTATCGTAGATGCAGGTAAGAACATTTTTATTTGTGTTGGTGAGTTCGACACAAAGGAGAGCGACTATCTTGCCAATACACAAAAGATGCTTGCTGAACTTAAGTATGAGAATAAAAAACCATTTCAGGGATGTTATCCCATACGTATACGATAGAATTGAGGAGAGAATATGAGTATTGATAAAAGTTTAAAACTGAAGGGTAAATTGGTAAGACCTAGGAATGTATTCACAAGGAAAGAACGGATTCAGATACTGAGACAAGAAGGAAGATGGAATCCGGCAGAATCTGTTTACGGTATTCCAAAAGTAAAGGTGGTTAAACTAAAACAGAAGAGTAAATCAGAGCAAAAGGCTAAAGAAAAGGCTGAAGAGGCATTAGCGGCAGGTAAGGCCAAGAAATAATGATTGCTCACAGGATGTCTAAACTAGACTCCTCTGGAATCAGAAAGGTTTTTGATTTAGCACAAAAGATGCAAAATCCGGTGAACCTCAGTATCGGTCAGCCGGATTTTGATATTCCCGAGGAGATTAAGACAGAAGCTATTAAAGCCGTTCATGATGGTATGAACAAATATACCATCACACAGGGAATTCCTGAATTACGGACTGTGTTACAGAAGCGGCTTCAAAAAGACCGTGGTGTAGATGCAGAAAGTATCATGATTACCTCAGGGGTGTCAGGGGCATTAACATTAGCTTTTATGGTACTGCTCAATCCCGGCGATGAGGTTTTGATACCTGATCCCTCGTTTGTCAGTTATAAGCATTTGACCAACTTTTGCAGCGGAAAATCTGTATTCGTAGATACCTATCCTGACTTTAAACTAACGGCTGAGCGGATTCAGCCGTATATTACTGAGAAAACCAAGGTTCTTGTAATAAATAGTCCTGCTAATCCTACCGGGGTAATGTGTAATACGCGTGATATTAAAGAAATTGCAGAATTATCCAAAAAACATAATCTCATTGTTATCTCTGATGAGATATATCACAACTATGATTATGGTCATGAATTCGATAGTATTGGGCGGTACTATGAAAAGACGCTGATCGTGGACGGTTTTTCTAAATGTTTTGCCATGACAGGATGGAGGATGGGGTTTGCTGCAGGACCAGGCGAAATTATTCGTGAAATGATTAAACTACAACAATACACGTTTGTCTGTGCGCCGTCTTTTGCTCAGTATGCAATTTCAAGATCCCCGGAGGTTGATTTAACAGAACGTATCGCCAGCTACAGAAGGAAAAGGGACCTTTTGTACAACGGACTAAAAGATACGTATCAAATGGTGAAACCGGAAGGGGCCTTTTATATCTTTCCTCAAGTACCATGGGGTACTGACGAGGAATTTGTTTCTGCTGCAATCCAGAAGAATCTCCTTATCATTCCCGGTAATGTTTTTTCTGAACGCAACACACATTTCCGAATCTCTTATGCCGCAAAAGAAGAGACCATTCAGCAAGGCGTAGCTATTTTAAATAACCTTGCCAGCCAATTGGGTTAAGGAAAGTTTTATTATCTTTCCCTAGTTTTGCTGCCTTTTGCCGGACGAGCGGTGCACAACAACTGAGTCGCTTGATTCTGAATTGCTGGTACTATCATAGGAATATCCATCTTTGATAACATTTTTAACCGTTAGGTAAAGAATATCTCCCGTGTTTGCCTTTACCCAACCTGTATTTAATCGTGCTACTCCGGAACTGTTAGTCGTATCTGATGATGTTGTGATATAAGTATCGACATCATTGCTACTCAAAACCCAGTCTCCTGTTACCATAGCCCCGGCAACGTTACTATTATCCTGATCTACGATGGTTACTTTCGCCAGTGCCTTATACCTTGAACCCCTTCTCTTTAAATCTATAGTAATATCTGATACGTGCATTGCAGTACCAGTTGGTTGTTCCTGTACTTCGACGGTTGTTGTCAAAGAATTATCGGTTGTATCGGTCTCACCTGTAACGGTACTTGCTTCTGCTATAAGGACATGATCGCCAATTGACGCACCCGTCGTATCCCAGTTAAAAGTCACCGTCGTTGTTCCACCATCCGGTAAGGTAATAGACTGGCTGCCAATTTCTCCGCTACCGGAGGTATCACTTAAGGTAAGGGTAAACGTTTCTTCGTAATCACCCTGATTCGCAACATCCACGACAACAGGAACCATATCACCCTGATATAGTATTGCCTCTGCCGATAGTGAGGTAACTGCCACATCATGAACAGGTGTTACAGAATAGTTGAGGGCAGCAGCGGCATCGACTATCCCCCAGCCATATTCCTCATCCCATCCGGCCGGTCCCTTGTCTTCAGCCGTTGATTCCAGGGCTGACCTTACATCATCCGGACTGGTAATTCCTTTAGATATAAGCAGTGCGGCAGCACCCGCTACATGGGGAGATGCCATGGATGTACCTTGATAAAAATAATAGGAAAATTTCGAGAGGCTGTTACCAAAGGTTTGTTGGAGAATACCATCAGCATATCCATCCCCGTTTTGATCAATATTCAGATCCCCACCCGGGGCGGTTATATCAAGATAACTGCCGGTGCTCGAGTAATAGGACCTCGTCTCATCATATCGTGTAGCACCAACGGCAATACAATACGCATCATATGCAGCAGGAAATGAAGGAAGATTGCCATCCTGGTATTCATTTCCGGCAGCACATACAATTGTTATTCCTTTGCTGTAAGCATAAGCTAAAGCGTTTTTTAAAGTAATAGACTGGCTGGAGCCTCCTAAACTCATATTAATCACATTCGCATTGTTATCAGCGGCAAAGTAGATACCATCAGCTACATCTGCATACGTACCGGAGCCATTGTCATTTAACACCTTTATCGGCATTATTGAGACATGAAATGCTACACCGGCTACGCCTAAATTATTATCCGTGCTCTGTGCTATTGTTCCTGTGACATGGGTGCCGTGACCATCGTCGTCATTAGGATGGGTGTCATCATTCACAAAATCATAGCCTGCAACAAAGGATGTGTTGGCAAGGTCAGGAGCCTGTTTGTATTGTTCACCATAATTTTCATAAGCAATACCTGTATCGATGACTGCAACAATAACACCGGAATTACCCGTCTGAATACCCCAGGCAGATTCTATGTTTATACCCTTATACTGGGGGTTGTGGAGATGCCATTGATAGGAATAATCTGGATCATTAGGGTACCAGAGGGCGTGGGCTATAAAATTTAGTTCTGCATATTCCACTTTCGGGTTTTGCCTGTAAACTTTCACCATTTCTTTTGCTGTTCTATTGTTAGGGATTTTCAGGCGGGTAAATTGTTCACGTTTGTTTTTTTTAGAGAGCATCGAACATCTGTTGGATTGATTTATGTGATGAATGGTATCCTGAGAAACGCCCTCCTTAAATTTCACAAGGATCACATCCGAAGCCCACTCCTGTTTTCCGATTTTCCTTACACCCTCTTTTACCCGTATGTCCTGCTGGGCAAACCCCATGCTCATAAAACCCATTATAAAAAGACCTGTTAAAACCGACAGAAAGTTTTTCCGGAATGTTTTCATCTTTTCCCCTCCTTTTGTGGTAGCGAACAATACCTTATGAAGTTAATACTATAAAGAATTTTGTGTAAATTCTTTATTCAGCACTGTGTTTACAGACATGATTTATCTTGTGATACTTTCGATCACAAATGAAGTGCCAACTAATTCTAAAAGGTTATTGAGTTATCAGGGGACAAGGGATAAATGGGTATTCTGAGGGTTAGGTACTGTTGTAAGTTAAAAGGTAAATATAATTTATAGGTATTTTAGCAGAACTACTGGTAGGCGTTGACAGGAAAATGACGAATAACTCCATGTCCTTGTATTCTGGATCATGTCACAAAAATGGTGTGTGACAAAGGCGTTTCATGGCACAGGAATAAGATGTGATAGAAGAATAGCAGGGGGGCATTTGTAAAATTCCGAAAAGATGTATTTTTCGAAAATGACAAATGCCTCATCCCCATATAATTTCTTACTTCTTTAACAATTCACGAATCTCGTTATCGAACATTTCTTCTGATACAAACCCGACGTGTTTGTTAACTTCATTGCCATTTTTATCATAAATGATAGTGGTGGGATAGGCCCGAAGATTGTATGCTTCAGCAATTCCTTCTCCGTTGAGATAAATGGGGTAATTAATGCCCATTTTCTTGATGAATTCAGGAAGCACCTCCGTTCCGTTTTCATCAAAGGCGATACCGATAATCTCTATACCTCTATCCTTATATTTCTTATAAAGATTAATAAACCCCGGAATTTCTCTTCTGCAGGGCGGGCACCATGTAGCCCATAAATCAACGATTACTACCTTCCCTTTATTTGTTTCCAGGACATCTTTTAATTCTGTAATATTAATTCTCTGAATGGCGTTTTCTGCATAAGAAGAACGTGTTGAAACAACAATCGAGGTTAGTACAAACAGAAGAGTGAGACATATATATGTAACGGGTTGTTTATTCATAATTGCTCCATTCGTACAAAAGTTTATAACGGGTAATACGATACTTTATGGAAGACTTTCATATACTTTCGTTTTCATGAAATTAAAAAATGTACATAGTAAATTCTTATACAGCCGTGGCTGTAGGCGTATGGTCTGTAACGAAGGTAATTCTTCCATTGTTCATATCCGCCTTAATTTCCTCACCCTCAAGAAATCTTCCTTTCAGAATTTCTGTAGAGAGCGGATTCTCAATTATTTGCTGTATTGTACGTTTTAGTGGCCTGGCACCAAAGTGAGGGTCATAACCTTCCTGTACCAGTTTCTCCTTCACTCTGTCAGTTACTGTTAACCTGAGGTTATGTTTTGCTAAGCGTTTCTGAAGCTCTTTCAGTTGTATATCAGCAATTTCCTTTATCCGATCCATTGTTAAGCTGTGGAAGATAATGATTTCATCAATACGATTGAGAAACTCAGGTCGGAAGGTTTCTTTTAAGGTTAGCTTAATTCGGTCCCTTAATTCATCCTCATGTTCGGGATCTGTAAGATCCTGTATCCATTGACTGCCAATGTTTGAAGTCATAGCAATAATGGTATTCTTAAAATCTACCGTGCGGCCGTGTCCATCTGTTAAACGGCCATCATCAAAGACCTGGAGAAGAATATTAAACACATCCCGGTGTGCTTTTTCTATCTCGTCAAACAGGATTACAGAATAAGGTCTTCTCCGGATTGCTTCGGTTAAACGTCCGCCTTCTTCATAACCTACATAGCCCGGCGGTGCACCGATAAGTCGTGCGACAGAATGCGCCTCCATAAATTCTGACATATCAATACGTACCATAGCATTTTCGTTATCAAACAGGAAAGCAGCCAGGGCTTTGCATAGTTCTGTTTTCCCTACACCTGTAGGTCCGAGGAACAGGAATACCCCTATAGGGCGGTTTGGATCCTGAAGTCCTGCACGTGCGCGCCGGATACTGTTTGAGACTGCTTTAATTGCCTCCTCTTGACCCACAACCCTTTCCATAAGTCGTTCTTCCATTTTTAACAGTTTTTCCCTTTCACCTTCCAGCATGCGGGTAACCGGAATCCCTGTCCATTTAGAAACAACTATGGCAATATCATCTGCATCAACCTCTTCTTTGAGAAGCAGCTTGTTTTTTTGCAGCGCTTGTAATTCCTGGTTTTTCTGCTTAAGTTTCTGTTCGCATTCCCTGATGATTCCATACCGTATTTCAGCTACTTTGCCAAGATTTCCTTCTCGTTGGGCAGCCTGCTCCTCAATCCTGGCATGGTCAATTCGTGCGTTTAGCTCCTGAATTTCTTTAATAATCTTCTTCTCATTTTCCCACTGAGCCCGAAGTACCCTGGATTCCTCCCGTAAATCCGATAATTGTTTTTCAATTTTTTCCATGCGCTGCTGTGATGCAGGATCCTTTTCCTTCTTCAGGGCTTCTTTCTCAATCTGAAATTGCATAATCTTCCGCTCAATTTCATCCAGTTCGATAGGCATACTATCCATTTCTATTCTCAGTTTTGAAGCTGCCTCATCGATCAAATCAATGGCCTTATCTGGTAAGAACCGGTCAGAGATATACCGGTGTGATAATGTTGCTGCAGCAACAATTGCAGAATCTTTGATGCGTACTCCGTGATGTACTTCATACCGCTCCTTCAGCCCCCTGAGAATTGCGATGGTGTCCTCTACAGATGGTTCACCGATATACACCTGCTGGAACCTCCTCTCAAGGGCAGCATCTTTTTCGATATGTTTTCTATACTCGTCTAAGGTAGTAGCTCCGATACAGCGTAATTCACCGCGGGCCAGGGCAGGCTTTAACAGGTTTGATGCATCTACAGCGCCTTCTGCTGCCCCTGCACCCACAACAGTATGCAGTTCATCAATAAATAAAATAATCTGGCCTTCTTTTTCTGTTACCTCTTTAATTACTGCCTTGAGACGGTCTTCAAATTCACCCCGGTACTTGGTACCGGCAATCAGTGCTCCCATATCTAAAGCCATAACGCGCTTATTTTTTAACCCTTCCGGCACGTCACCGTTAACGATACGCTGGGCCAGGCCTTCTACAATAGCTGTTTTTCCTACACCTGGTTCTCCTATAAGTACAGGATTATTCTTTGTTCTGCGTGATAAGACCTGTACCACCCGTCTTATCTCATCATCACGTCCGATAACCGGGTCTAATTTTCCTCTTCGGGCCAGTTCGATTAAATCCTTACTATAACGCTCAAGGGCCTGATATTTTTCTTCCGGATTCTGATCAGTAATTCTTTGGTTACCCCTGATATCCTTTAATGCCAGATGAATATTTTCTTTCTGAACGCCGGCCTCCTGTAATATCCTGCCGGCACTGGTATTTTTCTGTGCTGCCAGTGCCAGTAACAGATGTTCCGTACTTAAATATTCATCCTTAAGCTTACTTGCTTCTTCCCAGGCAATATTAAATGTATCTCTTAGTTCTGCGCTTACATATGCCTGTCCCGGTACTCCCGGCCCCGTTACCTGTGGTAATCTATTTACCGCATCAATTGTTTTTTCAAGAATAGCATCCGTATTCATGCCTAATTTTTTCAATATAGGGACAACAATTCCCTGTTCTTGTGTAAGTAAAACCTCCAGGAGGTGGGCAGCTAATATCTGTTGCTGTCTCTTTGATTCTGCAAGTTCCTGGGCTTCTTGTACTGCTTCTTGTGCTTTAATAGTAAATTTATCAAATCTCATAATTTCACTCTTTATGGTAAAAAATTATCAATACTTTTGTCGGATAATCAAATATTGAAACTGCATAATCATTTAATGATACAAATTGAATGAAGAAGACTCAAGTGTTTTACTGGTATTATGGAAGGGAGTGTATAGCTCATAGAGTGGAATGTTGAGAGGTTTGTATGATTTTTTTCATACCTGAGCCGTATTAAGGTTACCGTTATGACTGCAAAGCATCTGACAGAGAGTATATTCCCGGAGGTTTATGGGCTATAAACTTTGCTGCACGGATTGCACCGCATGCAAAGGTATCTCTTGTGTGTGCCTTATGGGTAATTTCTATTCGTTCTCCCAGACCGCCAAATATAACGGTATGGTCTCCAATAACATCTCCACTCCGGATTGCATGTACACCAATTTGGTTCGTGGGGCGTTCACCAGTAATGCCATACCGGCCGTAAACAACGTCTTTATCCATCTTTCTATTTGTTGCTTCACAAATTCTCTCGGCAATTCGTAATGCTGTTCCACTTGGCGCGTCTTTTTTGAATCTGTGGTGCGTTTCTAAAATCTCTATATCAAAGTCCTTCCCTAACATCCCTGCCGCCCTGGATACAAGATCGAGTAGGGTGTTTACCCCTACGCTCATATTAGGAGAAACAAGACAGGGGATATACTGTGAGGCATGCTGTATTTTTTCATGATGGCGTGCAGTGAGTCCTGTCGTACCAACAATGAGGGCAATGTTCTTTGTTACGCACATTTCTGCAGTGTTCATCGTGGATTCGGGTGAAGAAAAATCAATTAATACCTGGGCCGGTGCATCAAGTGTTTCGGTAACTTTTATCCCTGTTTCCCCGCATGCTGCAATCGTACCGATATCCTGCCCCAGGGCCGGGTGTCCTGGTCTTTCTAATGCAGCTGTTAGCCTTAATTCCTGGTCTTCAAGCGTTAGTGTTACAATTCTTATGCCCATTCTGCCACAGGCACCGTTTATCGCAATTTTGATCATTATCGTTCTGTACTCAACAAAGTTCTGATATTAGTCCCGATCCTTTTTATAGAGTTTACTGGCATTTTTAAGAAAATTCCGTTCTTTTCGTGTCAGATTCTGAAGACCTTCACGATTTACCTTTTCCAGAATTTCGTCTACCTTTGCCCGTAATTCTTGTTCTTTCATGAATTCCTTCTCATGGTACTGAATTTGCCATCTGCTCAGATATTCTGATACCCGGTAAGAGTAGCGGACAAAGAAGAATCCGTAGAGAAGGCCTCCTAAATGTGCAAAGTGTGCGATATTACCACTTTTGGGAGTGATGCAGTTAAAAATTGTGATGCCGGTAAAAATCATAACGAGATACTTTGCTTTCATGGGAAAAAAGTAAAAAATAACGGTGCTGTTGGGAAAATACATTGCAAAAGCCATTTCAATGGCAAAGATAGCACCTGAGGCTCCTACAATAGGTGACAGTGGGGTAAACAGGCAACAACATATACCGGCAAAGATACCTGCTGTAAAGTAGAGTGTTAAAAACCGCCGTGAACCAAGCACTCTCTCAACCTCACTTCCAAACATCCAGAGTACAAGCATATTAAAGATCAAATGCCACGGATCTGTCGTACTGTGCAGGAACATATAGGAAAAAAACTGCCACAACCACAGGTTTCCTACTGCATCCGGCGGGTAAAGCCAAAATAACTTCGTAAATTTATCGGAGGCAGGGTAGAGGCCATAGTGTCCCGCTGGGTTTCCAATTTCTTCGTAAATTTGCGGTGACCATTGGGAGCTTACTGTTGAGAATAACAATTGGAGGATGAACACGCTGATATTGGCAATAAGTAAGATTATGACCACGCGTGTCCACTTACTGCCGATATTTATTCCAAAAATAAGTCTATTATTACGCATTTCATATGCTGTTTTAACCAGAAATATTAAAATACATTAGAAAATATACTAACCCTTTTTCGTTAAAAGTCAAGGATGTTATGAGTTCAGTATTATTGAGTAAAGAGTTTTCTGAAAATAAACAGTCCGCCAAGAAACAGGATAAAATCTGCACCCCAAATAGCAGGTATTACAGGTACTAAGGTATCTTTTGCCATTACGACCCCTGTTATCACTAAGGGATAGTAGACGAGAAGGATTACCATGAAACTTATGCCAAGCCCGGCCATGAGGTTCCCGCTGCGTACCCGAATACCGAGAGGGATACCAATAATGATAAAAATTATACAGGAAAATGCCTGCGATAATCTCCTGTGCAGGGACATCATATTTTTCCTTAATAATTTTTCTTCATTTGCGATATTTAAATCTTGTTTAACTGTCATGATTTCCTGTAAAAGAAATGCCCTGCGGCTATCGATATCGGAAAGGGATTGAGAAAGCAAAGCACTGTGTTTCATTTCATCACTCAGTATTTTTTTTGCTGTTTTGATATTCTGACCAAGGGTTTCAATCCTCTGCATTTCTCTTTTAATGGTTTCTTTCGTTTGCATAATTTTTTTGTCCCGGTCATCGTTTATAAACGGGATTATCTTGTTTTTCCGGTTTAATTGGGCTAAGTTTTCATTAGAAACAATAATATAATTCTGTGCAATCTTAATTTCATTATTAAATTTGTCAATTTTAGATTTCTGACGTAATGAGTTTTCATTCAACTGTTCCAGTTCTGATACAAGCATATTGCGTTTATTTGATAAGTCATCTAATTCCCTCTGGCGGGTACTAAGCTGTTTCATAAGCTTATCGCGGTCAGTTTTATCAGAAGAGGCCTTCCCCTCCTTTATTATTTTTCTTAATTTTACATTATTCTTATAGAGTTGAGGTATTGTCAGGTATTTTGTAGAGGAATCCCTTTTTTCGTCATTGAATGGAATTTCAAATACCGATTCGTCAAATACACCTAAACGAGGAGTCTTTTCTTGTTTTTTGTAATTCGGTTTTATAAATTCTCCGTGTTGTAATGTAAAAAGGATCCTGTTTCCGGATTCATCAACGGTGACAAACCCTTCTTTGGCGAGGATAACGTTTATTACATAGTCATCGGTATACTCAATTATTGTTATATCTTTATTTTTATTATCCTCTACACTCCCGATATAAATGTGATAGGGATATAAGTCTAATTTCTTTTGAAAATCTGCCGAACGCCTGGTAAGAATGCTGTTTATTGCACGTTCTTGTAGTAATTTGATCTTATAATAGGACCGGGGCACGACCTCCGAGTACAGGGTGAGTGTTATGAGATTAAAAATAATACCAACTATGAGAATGGGCATCGTTATTTTATTTATATGGATACCACTTGCTTGAATGGCAATAACCTCACGATCGGCACTCATCCTGCCATACGTCATAATGGTGGCGGTAAGCAGCGCCGGGGGTATTGAATAGGGGAGTGCCTGAATAAAGAGATGAGTAATAAGCTCCTTAAGGGAAACGATGTCGAGTCCTTTATGCAGTAACTGGATGGTAAATCCTAAAAATATCAGGAATTCAAAGCATACCAATGATGGTAAAAAAGTTCTGAGCCATTCTCTGATAAGATATCGTTGTAGTATCCTGTTGCTGAGAAGATGTGGCATTTTTATCCCAGGAACCTTCTAATTTTTCCGGCGGCAATAATGTTCTCTATTAACGTATCTTCTTTTTTGAAGAGGAGGGCCTGGATAATTTGCGAAGTATATTCACTGTGGAGTAGATTTTCGGTATATTGTATCATACCCAGTACTTTTTCTATATCCTTTGCAATTTTTGGTGATATAAGTTTTATTACATCTTTATTATAGAATGATGCGGCGAGTGAGATATCTTCCTGGAAGAACGGATACACATCGTTAAGAAAATCGAAGTCTTCCCTGGTTAACTGATGTAATCCAAGAAGTTCTGGTGGTAACCCTATTGAATAAAGCGATGCACAGAAAGAGATTACCCGCGGCAAGGTCACCCCTTCCACGTTTCTTGAGTAGCCAAAGAGTCCAATGTGGAGTTTCCGCATCCTTCGCCGTGGTATAAATCTTGCTATTTCGTTAATCAGGGGAGCAAGTTCCTTAATCTGTTCCCTGTATGCAGATGCCAGTTTTTCGGTAATGCTGAGAGCCCTCTCTTCATCAATAAGCGGAGGCGCTGCTCTCTGATGAAAATTAATCTTCTCGATGGCATTTCTTGCCAGCCCTTCATCATTATCGTATTTAAAAGCTGATTGAATAGTAAAGGTCTGAACGCTTGGGTATTCCTTCAGGCATTCATCAATACTAAATGGTGTAAGATTACCCCGGAAAGGATTAGAGCCTAACCCAAGGATAGGATAAATGGGAATTTTAATTTTTTCCTGCAATAAGTGTAATCTCTGTAATACAATCTTAACAACCAGGATAGCTGGCAGCATACCATAGTTTAGCGCCGGGTCAGAGCGGCCAACGAATATTCTTTGGTAGGGGACTGTTTTATCTCTCAAATAGCCCTCTACTATAGTATCGGCTGTAAGCATATAGGGAATATCCTCAAACAACGGAATAACCTCTATGGTTTCTGGTTTAAACTCACCGATCCATTCCCTGATGGTAATATCATTCTCAAAACATCTTTTATTCTGTTTCCCGACTACGAAATTACGGTAGTAATAGTATATCCGGTTCATAGATTCTACGTTCGTAGTCATGGGAAGGATTACCTCGAAAATAGGGGGGGTATTGTTATCCCCGTAGAACAGGCTTGCTGTATCATATGAGCGTGGTGCACTTTCCAGTGTTTCCAGAAGGATCTTTGCCTCACTTCTTTCAACTACCGGGTTCGGTACCCGCAAGGTAATAAAGACGTCCTTTCCAATCTGATGGTCTTTAAAAAAATTATCATAACGGGTCAGTAGTTTCTTAACAACGAACTCATCAACTTCCTTTCCCTCACAGTCCCACATCTGTTCATCACACAGAAGATGTGAGAATACATAGTATGCTTCTTTTATCTCATCTTCACCCTGGAAAGACGTACCTCCCGCAAAAAACGGTATTGTTACGTTATCGGGGTGCTGTGTACTCATTGTTCTTGGTATTTTTCTCATACTTACACTTGATTAGTATTAATTTTCATTATGTATTCTGTCATTATGTATTCTGAATAAATATATAAGTACTTAATTATATAAAAAGAACATGCTGTTTTCATTGAAATTATTTTTAAAAATTGATATGAGGATTGTGTACTGCGTTTTTTCCCTTACAGCGGTTCTGATACCTGTGCTTTTACAAACGTAGCCATTTTGTTGAGTAAATCCAGTCCTGTTTCTACAAGGCTTATACCTAGTGTAGCGCCGGTTCCTTCACCCAACCGCAAATGTAAGTCAAATAACGGAATTTTATTCAATAGTTGTAACATACATCGATGCCCTTTTTCTGCTGAAACGTGAGAGGCTATTAAGTAATTGCTTACCTTAGGTTCTAATGCATGGGCAATTAAGGCACCTGCTGTTGAAATAAAACCGTCAAGAACGACAGGTATACGGTAGCGCGATGCACCCAAACACAGTCCTGCGATACCTCCTATTTCATAACCACCTACCTTTGATAACACATCTATCGGATCGTGAGGATCAGGCTGGTTTACAGCAATTGCTTTTTTTATGATATGAATTTTTTTCCGGAGTGCCTTTTCATGTAATCCTGTTCCCCTTCCTGTAACCGATTCTACATCTAACTTACCCAAAACAGCGAGAATGGCGCTACTGGGAGTAGTATTGGCAATTCCCATGTCTCCCGCACCAATAATGTCAAGCCCGCTTCTTCTTTCTTCTTCAATGAGTTCAATGCCAAGTTCAATGGAACGGATTGCCTCTTCCCTGGACATTGCAGGTCCTACTGCCATGTTTTTTGTACCTGCCCCAACCTTTTTTATCCTGAGAGAGGGAAGCATTTCTAAATTTGATGCTACTCCACAATCAACCACGATTACCTCTGCACCGATACGGTGTGCAAGGACATTGATGGCAGCACCTCCCTCTATAAAGTTTCTAACCATCTGTATCGTAACTACTTGTGGGAAAGCGCTTACACCCTCTTCTGCTACGCCGTGATCACCTGCCATAGTAAATATCTTTTTGTGCTTTATCGTAGAGTGTATACTGCCTCGTATAGAGGCATAAATTGTTGCTAACTCTTCTAATCTTCCCAGGCTACCACCCGGTATAGCGAGTTTTTCGAACTGTGTTTTGATTACACCCTCCGGATCTATCAGGATCTCTTCTATATGTTGTATTGTTTCTTTTAATAATTTCATAATCTCTTATTCTGCAGTTATAATCTTGCAATACATAATAAGTTTTACTATAGTATGTGCACGTAAGGGCAGCGAAAAATTTTAATATATCCTTATGGTTTAATTCAAGTAAATTTATTATGGGGCCTTTAACCTATAAGATTGATGAGATACTCTTAAGTAGCGGTATCGTTAACCAAACACAAATAGATACGGCTAAAGGGATCCAAAAAGAAGAATCCATCAGACTGGAAGATGCAATTGTTAAACTCGGGTATGCATCGTATTCAGAAATCCTTCGTGCCCTTGCCCTGTACCATGATTTGGCTGTAATCGATCTTGACCAGGTGACTATTTCAGATGAAGTAGTTAATGTATTACCTTTAGAGCTTATTAAAAAACATCAAATTATACCAATATCCAAAGAGAACGATGTTGTTACTATTGCAGTGAGCACCCCCCCTGATATTGAATTCATAGATAATCTGCGATTTATATTAAACGCAAATGTCAAATGTGTGATTACAACACCAGAAAATATAGAGAAGACCATTCACCGGTATTATGGGCAGAAACCTACGGACGCTGTAGATATATTACTAAAAGAACTTACTACCCGCAAAACTTCTTTTAACGAGATAAGCATTGAGCAGATAGATGAGTCTTCTTATGAATCAAAGGACATAGAAGATGAGGGTCCCATTATTCAATTAGTCTCGCTGGTCATTAATAAAGCCATTGCTTCCCGTGCCAGTGATATTCATGTAGAGCCCTTTTCGAATAGAGTACGTATACGGTACCGGATTGATGGTGTGTGCCAAGAGGCTGAAGTATTGCCTAAACGGTTACAAGATCCAATCATCTCGAGGATTAAAATACTCGCCAATATCGATATTGCAGAGAAAAGAAGACCACAGGACGGGCGTATCGGTCTTAAGTATGCCGGGAAGGAATTTGATGTCAGGGTTTCTTGCCTTCCTTCAATTTACGGTGAGAGTGTAGTTATGCGGCTCCTTGAAAAAACAGATGTCCTTATGAATGTTAAAAATCTTGGATTGTATAAGGGTGATTATAAGCGTTTTCGCTCTGTTATCAAAAGACCAAATGGTATATTGTTGATTACCGGTCCTACCGGAAGTGGTAAAACAACTACACTGTATGCGGTTATCAACGAGCTCAATAAAACAGATACCAAAATCGTTACTGCGGAAGATCCTGTGGAGTATACCCTTTCCGGTATTAACCAGAGCGAAGTAAATGAAAAAATCGGATTTAGCTTTCCCGCAATCCTGAGGTCTATGCTTCGTCAGGATCCCAATATCATCCTTGTAGGAGAAATTCGGGATGCAGAAACGGCAGATATTGCTGTTGCCGCTGCTTTAACAGGACACCTTGTTTTGAGTACCCTTCACACAAATGATGCCCCTTCAGCTATCACACGACTAATTGATATGGGGGTAAAGCCATTTCTTATTGCTACCTCCCTCCAGGGTATAATGGCTCAACGGTTAGTAAGAAAGATTTGCTCCCATTGTAAAGAACCGGTTCATTATACTCCTCAACAGTTAAGAGAGATGGGAGTTGAAATAAAAAACGGGAATGATCTCTTATTCTATAAAGGAAAGGGTTGTAAGAATTGTAACAATATAGGGTACAGGGGCAGAATAGGGATTTACGAATTAATTGATATGAATGATATTTTACGGGATATGGCGTACCGTATGGCCCCTACAGACGAGATCAGGCATGTTGCCAGAAAGATGGGGATGACGACAATAAAAGAAGATGGTTTAAAAAAGGCAAAAGATGGTTTAACAACACTCGATGAGGTATTTGCGGTAACAGGGATGGAGGACTAAATAGAGGAACGTCAGGATTTTAATTTGATACTTTTCAAAATATAAGTTTTCAGCCTTCAATTTTACTATCATTTTTCAGTATGCTTATGCAGGCACAAGAGAAAATAAAAAAAGATATAAAAGCCGAAGCAAAAAGAAAACTTTTCGGACAAATATTAAAAGAAAAAGGGCACATTACTGAAGATCAAATTCATGAAGCGTTGGTAATTCAAAGACAGAAAGGTGGCATATTTGGTGATATCCTCATAAGCCTGAATTATGTGACGAATGAGCAGATTATGGAGGCCTTGAGCGAGTATTTAGGATTGGAGATTGTATCTATTGAAAATATGGATATAGCACCCGATGTTATTCATATGGTACCCGCTGCTATTGCACAATTATATCAGATAATACCAATAAGTCACGATAATAATACCCTGAGCATTGCCCAGACCGATGTCTTAAATTTCGAGGCTTTGGATGATTTAAGGATGATATTGAAATGTTCCTTAAAACCGGTATTGTGCCATAGAGAAGAGGTTAATCGCGCGATCGAGAAATACTATCCAAAAAGGCACGAATCTGTTGAACAGTTATTGTTGGAGTTTAGAGATGATAAATCGTACAGTGAACCTTCGGGGATGGAGTATATTGATATTGAAGAACTCAAGAAGGTGGCGGCAACAACTCCTGTAAGAAAATGGGTCAACCTCATGTTCCTTGATGCTATTTTGGATAAGGCAAGCGATATACACTTGGAACCTTTTCAAAAGGAGTTTAAGATACGATATCGTATTGATGGCATACTCCACGAAAAGATTTCCCCACCAAAACAGCTTGGGATACCAATTGCATCGCGAATAAAGCTGTTATCGGGCATGGACATTTCCGAGCGAAGATTACCACAAGACGGGCGTATACAATTAAATGTTGGCGGAACACCCATTGATCTGCGTGTTTCCACACTTCCTACAAAATACGGGGAGAGTATTGTTATGCGTTTGCTGAATAAGTCTGCTGTATCACTGGACTTAAAATTATTAGGATTTCGCCCTGAAGAATTAAAATTAGTCTATCGATTGTTGAGCAAACCAAACGGAATTATTCTCGTTACCGGTCCGACCGGATCCGGGAAGACAACCACCCTTTATGCAGCCTTACATTATTTAAATGATATCAACACAAAAATTATTACAACAGAAGATCCTGTTGAATATGATATTGACGGTCTCATTCAGGTGCAAATAAACCCGTCTATTAACGTAGATTTTGCAAACTGCCTCAGAGCTATTTTACGACAAGACCCTGATATAATTCTTGTAGGTGAAATACGGGATGAAGAAACCGCCAGAATTGCTATACAGGCCTCGTTAACCGGACATTTAGTCTTCAGTACGTTACATACCAATGATGCCCCCACAACAATAACCCGATTAATAGATCTTGGTATCAAGCCATATTTAATTGCAGCTACCGTAGGTGCTGTTATTAGCCAGAGATTGGTACGTAAGATCTGTACCTCTTGTAGAGAAGAATATAAACCTCCGGAAGAGTATATGACGGAACTATGTCTAACAGAGAATGATATACAGGAAACACGGTTTTTCCAGGGCAGAGGATGTAGCAACTGTCATAATACGGGATACAAAGGACGTATTGGGATATTTGAAATTTTGGTTATTGATGAAGAACTGCGTCATTTAATAACTGAACAAGCAAATGCGAATGTGATCAGAACTGCCGCAAAGAAAAACGGAATGTATACATTGAGAGAGAGTGGATTAATTGCGATACGTAACGGATTAACAACTGTTCAAGAAGTAATAAGAGAAACAGCATTGGCATGAATTGAATAAATAAACGACAAAAATGCCTACCTTCCAATATAATGCAATTAACAGTAATGGACGAGTAGTAAAAGGTAAGCTCGACGCACCAAGCTCTTATAATGCCATTGCAAAAATACGGAGCTTAGGGTATTTTCCAACCGATGTTAAAGAAATTCAAGTCCGCCAAAAAGGGAAAAAAGTATCCTCAGATACAACCTCAAAGGGATTTGGCGATATCTCCTTCGGGAAGGTTAAATCGAAAGAACTAACGATATTCACACGACAATTATCAACCCTTCAGGATGCAGGGCTTCCTATCATACGGGGTCTCAGAATACTCTCTTCACAAATGAAAAAGGGATTACTGAAAAAAGCGATCGTGAAGGTAATTGACGATATTGAAGGCGGAAGTACTCTCTCCGGTGCCTTTGCAAAACATCCAAGGGTTTTTGATAAATTGTATATTAGCATTGTAAGGGCAGGTGAAGTTAGTGGCTCTTTGGATGTCATCCTGCAAAGGTTAGCTGATTTTCGTGAAAAAATGGAGCGGGTTATCAGGAAAATAATCAGTGCCATGATATATCCTACGGTTGTTATGGTTGTTGCAATTGGTATTTTAATAGGACTCATGATTTTTATTATTCCCAGCTTTGCGAAGGTGTTTGAAGAATTAAGTCTTGAGTTGCCTGCTCCTACCCGGATGCTTATTTCGTTCAGTATGTTTTTAAAAACACAATGGATGTTTGTTCCTGCTATCCCAATTGGTACTGTTGCATTTTATAAAATCCTCCGAAAAATAAAAAAAATACGATTACTGACGGACAGGGCGAAATTTAAATTACCGGTCATTGGCGTAATTATAAACAAATCAATCATATCGAGATTTACCCGTACGTTAGCAACCCTGACATCAAGCGGGGTACCAATCCTGGAAGCCCTGACTAATGTTAAGGAATCTACAGGAAATGCGGCTGTAGCACAGTCAATTCAACATATCCATGATAGTGTAAGGGGGGGAGAGAATATTACAAAACCTCTCCGGGCTTCTAAGATTTGTGATGAAATAGTTATTAATATGATAGAGGTTGGAGAGGAGACGGGAAGTTTAGATAAAATGCTTACAAAAGTAGCGGATAATTATGACGATGAAGTTGACAGGGCGGTAGAAGCTATGGTCAGTCTTATAGAACCCATGATGATTATCTTTCTGGGGGGATCCATTGGTTTTATTGTAATAGCGATGTTTGTACCATTAATAAAGCTGATGCAGGGCTTAAGCGGATAGTGATATAACATTGAATTTGAACTGAAAAAAGAGAATATAATGAGTATAAACGGAAGACTGCAGGCTGTTTTGTTTTTAATAAGTTCTATCATATTGTCAATTACCGGGTTTCTTATATGGAATTACCTGCACGATATACAACCAGGGCTTTTTATTTATATCCTTGCAGGGATCTCCGTACTCGTAGTCTTCATCTCTAACAGCCTATTTAGAAGCACAATGAAGTCTATCAGAGAATTAAAGAAAGGAACAGTGATTCTTGGAAGTGGCAACCTGGAACATGTGATACACATACAATCAAAAGATGAATTGGGACAGCTGGCATCGTTACTGAATAAGATGACGGAAAACTTAAAAAAAACGACGATCTCCCGGGATTATTCCGATAGTATTATCCGTTCTATTATCGGTGGACTTATCGTTCTTTCTCAGAATTGGTACATTCAGGATATTAACGAAGCTGCATGTGAAATGTTAGGGTATACGAAAGACGAACTTGCCGGGGTGCCCTTTGATAAAATTCTTGGAGAAGATTTGAAATATAAATTGATTACAGTAAATAGCTTATATGAGAGGGGTTTTGTAAAAAACGTGGAAAGTATTTTCCTCTCAAAAGATCGCACGAGCATACCGGTTCTTTTCTCAAGTTCAATAATGCGTAACCGTGATACGATAAACGGAATAGTATGCGTGGTCCTGGATATTACGGAACGTAAACAAATAGAGGCAAAACAGATTCAACTCCTGAGTGAGTTAAAAAGTGTTAATCAGGAATTAAAAGATTTTGCATATATAGTATCACACGATTTAAGAGCACCCCTTCGTGCAATTAGTTCTCTGGCCGACTGGATTACAACTGACTATTCAGAAAAATTTGATGAAGAAGGTAAAAATCAAATGCGGCTGCTTATCGGAAGGGTACGGAGAATAGATACCCTTATTGAAGGTATCCTTCAGTATTCCAGGGTTAGCCGTTTTAAAGAAGAAAAGATGGAGGTAGACCTGAATACCCTTGTAAAAAATGTAATCGATTTGATTAATCCACCTGAGAATATAGAAATAGAGGTTGCGAACACATTACCTACTCTTGTATGTGAAATGGTTCGTATTGAGCAGGTTTTTCAAAATTTGATTGGTAATGCTGTAAAGTACATGGATAAGCCCAAAGGAAAAATTACCATTGGTTGCAGCAAAGGGGATAAATGCTGGAAGTTTAGCGTTGCTGATAATGGTCCCGGTATCGAAGAAAAATATTTTGAGAAGATATTTCAAATATTTCAGACATTAAAGCCACGTGATGAGATAGAGAGCACAGGTATTGGCCTTTCTATAGTAAAAAAGATTGTAGATATGTATGGTGGAAAAGTGTGGGTAGAGTCTAAGATTGGCAATGGAAGTACATTTTTTTTCACTTTCCCCTATTAAATTTACCATAACTGGGAGAAAGGTAAAATGAGAAAACAAGAGACAATCCTTCTCGTCGAAGATGATATTGTTGATCAAATGACAGTGAAACGTGCACTGAAAGATATTAAAATTGCTAATCCATTGAAGATAACCAGCAACGGAGAAGAGGCTTTAGAATTTCTTAAGGACGAAAAAAATGAACTGCCGGGCATTATTCTCTTAGATCTGAATATGCCGAGGATGAACGGTATAGAATTTTTAAAAATAGCCAAAATGAATGACAGGATACGAAAGATACCCGTTATTGTATTGACAACATCGAAAGAAGAAAAAGATAGGATAAGTACCTTTGATTTGAGTGTTGCCGGTTACATGATTAAACCTGTCGATTATTTGCAATTCGTAGAGGTAATAAGGACAATTAACCTTTACTGGACATTGAGTGAGCTATCAGGATAGAAGGGTTTATAAGAAAAAACAAAGAGAAACCCTAAAAGTGGGGGTAAGTGTGAAAAACAGAAAACCGAAAATATTGTTTGTTGATGACGATAAGGTTGATCAGGCCGCCTTCAAACGTCTTGTTGCTAAAGGAGCTCTTTCCTATGATTGTTTAATTGCTGAATCTGTTTCAGAGACGAAAAAGATTCTATCAACAGAAACATTCGATGTAATGGTTATCGACTATAAACTTAACGATGGTACAGCATTTGACATTATATCTTCCAGTATTGGTGTGCCGTTTATCATCGTAACCGGAGCGGGTGATGAGGAGATTGCTGTCAAAGCTATGAAGGCGGGGGCTTACGATTATGTAATTAAAGATATTAACCACAATTACCTGAAAGTATTACCGGTAGTTTTAGAAAAAGCACTTATAAACAAGGAAAAGGAAAACCATTCCCAATTGATGTCATACGCCCTTATGAGTATAAATGATAGTGTTTTTTTTACTGATATGGAAAATAAAATTCTCTTTATCAATAAAGCATTTTATAAGACCCATGGGTATGATGAAAAAGATATCATTGGGAAACGTTGTGATATTTTTTGGAAAAATATTTCTCTGAATGAATATGGTAATTATGGCTTAATTGATATTACCAAAAAGGGGGTGTGGTGCGGCGAAAGTTATCATCAACATAAAAATGGAAAAATTTTTCCTATTTATCTTTCCCGATCAATCATTAGAGATGAAAACGGAAAAGAACTCGGTATTGTCAATATAGTGCGCGATATGACTGAAAGAAAAGCTATTGAGCAGCGCCTTGAATATATGGCTCATTTTGACGGCCTTACGGGGCTTCCTAACCGTACGTTATTTTATAATACTATGAGTAAAATATTAGCACAGGCAGAGCGGGCTAACTATGCCTGTGCTATCCTGTTTTTGGATTTAGACAGATTTAAAATAATTAATGATACCCTGGGACATGATGTTGGTGATACCCTCTTAACAATGGCTGCAGAAAGGTTAAAAACCTGCATACGTAAGGCAGATATCGTTGCACGGTTAGGTGGTGATGAATTTGCAATTATCCTTACCAATATCAATGAGCATGAAAATGCCGCCTATGTTGCCCGGAGGGTTATTTCCTGTTTTAAAGTTCCATTTCAAATAAAACAAGAACACGAATGTACTATTGGAGTTAGTATTGGTATTACTATTTATCCTGCAGATGGTAATCATATAGGAATTCTCGTTAAGAATGCCGATACTGCTATGTATCATGCGAAAGGGAACGGGGGCAACAGCTATCATTTTTATGAATCAAGTATGAATACTGCAGCCTTCTGGAAATTTACCATTGAGAAAAAACTTCGGGAGGCGATAAGACGGGAGGAGTTCCTTTTCCATTATCAACCACAAATAGATACGAAGACAAAAAAGATTGTGGGCGTTGAGGCATTGATCCGATGGCAACCGCCAGACAGCGAACTCGTTTTACCTGAAAAATTTGTATCGGTTGCTGAAGAAACAGGACTTATTATACCTATTGGTGAATGGGCCCTTTATACTGCTTGTATCCAAAATAGAGTTTGGCAGAATAACGGTATTCTTCCCGTGCCCATTTCTGTAAATGTATCGGCTCGTCAGTTTAAACAGCGGGATTTTGTAAAGATCCTTACCCAAATATTGCACAAAACAAAACTGGATTCCTGTTTTCTTGAGATTGAACTTACCGAGAGCATTCTGATGCATGATGAGGAATTGATTTTGACAAAACTAAGACTCCTTAATAACAGGGGAATAAAGCTCTCAATAGATGATTTTGGTACAGGTTATTCATCAATGAGATACCTTAAACATCTCCCAATACACAGAATAAAGATAGATAAATCATTTGTAAACGATATTGCAACAAATCCTAATGACAGGGCAATCTCAGAAGCCATCATTACCATGGCGCATAGTTTACAAATAAAAGTTATTGCTGAAGGCGTTGAAACGGAAGAACAGTTTGAGATTTTACAATCGTTAGGGTGTGATGAAATACAGGGCCATTTTTTCTGTAAACCTTTGTCAATTAATGAATTTACAAGTATTTTAGCAAAAGGTATAGTCCTGTGATCTATCTGAGGTTTTTCTCTGGAGAATCATGGACACTTTAAGGGATAATCAAAGTAAAGGCAGAGGCTTTACCTTCTTAGAGCTAATTGTTGTTATGACCATTATTGGTCTTCTCGCGGGGGTACTGCTCCCTGTTTTTTTTCATAACGGACTGAATGAAGCGGCCAGTATTTTGCAAAATACGGTATTTTCTGCAAAAACTTTTGCTATAACGAAAAGAAAGCGTTGTTTACTCATAATAAACGCTGATTATTATACAACTCCCAGGAATTTACCTTGTATACTTATTATAGAAGATGCAGAAAAAACCTTTAAAAAAGAGTACCGGCTTCCCAGGTATGTAAGATTCTGGCAATATGGGAGAGGGAACAATGTTCCACAAAGTTTTACCAGCGGAACAAAGACCATTTATTTCGAATCGCATGGGGTGATGCATGATTCGCAGAGTATTACTATTCCGGAAGATGTTGTTATTATCTTAAAAGACGTAAAGACCAATAGAACAATTACCCGGACCGTTCTTGGTAGCACTTGTCAGGTAAAAGAATAACATTGAATATGTCATATAAATGTAAACGTGGATTTACCTTAATTGAGATACTTATTGCCATTTTTATCCTGGTAATAGGTATTTTTGGTGTTATGGCATTGTTTCCTGTAGGTATTCATAATACGAATAAAATTGCTAAAATTACGGTAGGGGCTGTTTCGTCTGAAATACCTCTTGCTTATGCATCATACAAATATCCTGCCGGGAATGTAAGCGGACCAGATTATTACATCCGGGATATTGTAAATGCTATATCGGGAACAAGTACCCCTGTTTGTTATTTCTATCCGGAGACTGGTACTATCACAGTACCAGGAAATTCTCTTTTTGGCTGGAATACCTCCCTTGTGCCTATAGATATTGAACCTCCTCAAAATCCTGATGGAACGGCAACATCAATAGGAGAAACCTATCTTTTCAGGCAGCAGATTACCGTATATAAAAATTATACGGTAAACAATGGTACTGCAGATTTTGTTTATCAAAATAAAACCCTATCTAACGTATCAAATATCAACAATATTTCGGTTAATGATTTTATTTGTAATACACACAATCGCATCTGGTATCGTATAACGAATGTTGACAGATCTGCTAACAGTATAACGATACAGCAGCCTTATGAATACGAGACGGCAAGTTCTGCCCCGTATATATCGACGAATACCATTACAGGTATTTACAATACATTACACACTCCACATTAATGGTAAAACGAAATCTTAAAAGTACAAAGAAGAAAAATGATGGTTTTACGCTTCTGGAATTACTCTTTGTTATAGTACTCATGGCAATCTTATGGGGTATAGCTTTTACCCTGTTTTACCAATCAAAGAAGGTGTTTTCTTTTTCAAACAGTAAGCTCGTGATGTATCAGTATGCGAGAATAGCTCTTGATAGTATTTCCCGTGATTTAAAGGGCACAACACTTAAAGATGAAAGAGATTATTTTAGATCCTTTACCACTGCCGAGGCAGCCGGGCTTACGCCGCTTCCGAAGGATAACAGTAGTATCCTCACTTTCTTATCGTTAACGACAAATGGTTCGTCAACACCTGCAACCCTTGTTACTTATTACCTGAATAATTCGGATGAACTCATGAGGGCAGAATACAATAACACATCGTATATCTACGGGACGGTTACCGGTTTCGACCCTGCCGATGCAACATTTTATAAACTTGCAGCAAATATCAACTACTTTCATCTTGAATATAGCAGTGAAAACACCTGGGTAAGTACCTGGAACAGCACAAGTGGTACTACAACAGGCCGTTTACCTGATAGTATAAGAATAACCCTGGAAGTCTATGGTACCGGTACCGGAAATGTACCAGAAACAGGTACCTATACTACTGAGATTTTAATTCCCCATCGTATAACACATTAATAAAAATATGAACGATAAAAGAGATGCAGGATACGTTGTTATTGTAGTTACTGTTATTCTGGTAGCCATGCTTTTTATGGGGATGACGTTCCTTAACCTTACCAGTATAGATTTTACGGCAACTGATAATTATGTTAATAACCGTCAGGCAGAAATGATTGCACTGAGCGGACTCGAATATGCAATTTACGTGCTAAAGATGGATAAATACGGTACCGATAGTGTTGTTTACAATGACAATACCTATCCCTATATCGGCACAACAACTCAGGGTACCGATGAAAGCTATGATGTGTATACAGAAGAATGGTTGGGTACGGGAACGGATAAGATATTTTGTAACTCTCTGCCGAATGAAGACGGCATCGATAATAATAGTGACGATATTCCCGATTCCCGGTGGATTGATGTCCCTTTTTCATTAGACAAGGGTTTAAAGGCACAATATGCTATCCTTATTGAGGATATTGGCGGATCGCGGATTAATGTAAATGCTACGGGAAATATTGTTGGTACATCAGGGGCCTTTTTCTATGGTACCGGCGCAACAACCTATGATATACGATTACAGGACGTCCTTGGTACGGTAGCTGCAAAAGGCATTGTGGTTGGTTCTGATACCGGACGTTGCGGTGTAAATAGTGTACCAGGCAGCACTGGTACAACGGCCTCTCAATACCAACCCAGAAATCCGGTCGAAGATGACCGGCCATTTGGTATTCTCGATGCTGCCGATATATGCTTCGGAACGTATACTCCGTCTTCAGTTTTTCAATCAAGATTACGTGCAATTATGAATAGTGAATCTCTCTTCCAAAGTAAAAGGAATATCCTTACCGTGTACTCGTTTGATACGGTTATACATAATCATGGTACCGGCAGCCTTCTGCTGCCCGATAACAAAAATTACTATCGTTTAAAACTTGATGACGCAGCGTCTGTCGATACTATTATTGACCAGTTGCAAGTGGTTGGGTTTAGTGAGGGAACGGCAACCCAGCTTGCTGTAAATAGCAAGGATTACATGGATGCCGACAGTGATATTACTGCCTATGGCACCGGGACAAAGTATGGTCTGGAACCCCATCCGTTTATTAACGAACTCTATCATACGGGCACTCATTCGGCTTATCCCTGTCAGCACCGTATCGAATTATATAATCCTTTTAATATTGCTGTTGGCAGCGAAACCCTGAGTATCAATGGTTCAAAGATGGAACTACTCCTTAAAGTTACAAAAGAATACTATTCATTGAATATGGGATATCCTGCCTGCGATTGGGTTATAAGCACTGTGAGTGATATCACCTATCCAATCAATATGGATAATTTCAGCATACAGCCGAAAGGATATCTGATTTTGGGTTACGATGAACCCGGTGCATTCCTCAGTATCCCCACCCTGAGCGGTACACAAACAGTAACAGGATTTAATGTTTACGATTATGATAGTACGTATGTACCGCTGGCAGTAACGGTTACCCTTATGGGGAGTTCTTCAGCCCTGAATAGCGGAGATTATTTAATCCTCGATAAGGCCGAACCAAATGCGTATAAAAATAAGATAAACGGAGAAGACGTGTTATGGCTTTTGTATGATTTAATAGCGTTTATTTATTATAAGACACAATCACCCGGTAATGATGAGAAAAATAGTGCGTACGAATCATTGTTAGCAAAATCCGGTGACGGCGTGTGGGATGGAGATCCTCTAACACCGGGACCTCAACATACTACCGAACCTCCCTATGGTTCTAATGCCCTTACTGAATTAGTAGAGCCGGATAAAACTAGTGATGCATATTGGGATCCGGGAACGAATGGGATTGATAATGCAATTTCAACCTTGACATCGCTCATAAACAGTACCAATAACTTTGTCAGTAATGAGCAAATCAATGCTGATTCCGGGGCCAAAATTATAGCCGATGCAGAAGAAATTCAAAATCTGCTGGAAAAGGCAAAATGCGACCCCTATTTAAATGTAAGGGCGTCCATCGGTGAGAGAAAAAATCCGCTTGTAGAAAGATCCGACAATTGGGGTACGGCAACGCCCCATACGTTAGGCCAGGTAAATTTCTCTTATGGATCGGTTACAGCCAATGAACGGAAACAACTTGTGATTTCAAACAAAAACATAATTTCCCTGGGAGAGATGGGGCATCTTTTAACGGTGGGATATGGGACACAATCGTCCTATACCAATAACGTTCTCTATAATATCGCCGGCAGCAGTACAGTTGACAACGCGAAATTAAACCTTGTTGGTAGTCCCGGAAATCTTATATCAGAGTATTTTACCATAATCGATCCGAAGGATGACACTATTGATGACGACGCCGATGGTGCTACGTACAATGATACAGGTACTCAGACAGGGGATATCGATGGCCCTGAGATTCAGGTACCGGGAAGGATTAATATTAATACTGCACCATCTGAGGTATTAGCGGCTTTACCCGGAACGGATACGGGTACCTCTCTGGGTACGTGGGATACACTCATTCAATCAGCAAAGGGATATTCCCTTATCAGTAACATCATAGATGCACGTCCATTCAGTACAGTCGGAACAATAACCGGTGTTACCGGTATGGATTATTTTGCAACGGATACTATTGATAACGACGGCGATGGCCTTGTTGATGAAAAGGATGAAAAGGACCTTATATTTACCGCTATTTCAAATCTTATTACAACCCACAGCAATGTGTTTGCCATTTATGTCACAGCCCGCATTATTAACACTGATGGATCTCAGACAATGGCTGAGAAAAAATTAGTGGCAATTGTTGACCGGTCTGTTACACCGGTTAAGATCAGGTATTTTCGATGGATGACTGAATGGTAATACATATTCAGTATATCCACTGGAATTATTATAACGAAAAAACAGAGGGTATATTTTCCTGGGAAAAAAGAACAGAAGTTATAGTATGGTAAAAGGATAGGGCACGTATATCTGACATTCAAGAAATTTCCTTAACTTGATAAAAACCTCTTGAATGCCAGATATAGTATTCAAAGTGATAAAAAGGGGGTTCCTATGATTGTCTATTCCGGTAAAAAAATAAATGTCAGAAAAGATGAAATTGTTTTAGACGATGGAAGCAAGGTAATAAGAGAGGCCGTAGAACATCCTGGTTCCGCTGCTATTATCCCTTTTATTTCAGAAGATGAAATTATCCTTATCCAGCAATACCGGAATGCCGTTAAGAAATTAATTTACGAGGTTCCTGCCGGTACACTTGACAAGGGAGAGACATTTCATGCATGTGCAGAGCGTGAGTTGGAGGAGGAGACCGGTTACAGGGCTGCTAGTATTGAACCGCTTATGATACTCTATCCCTCACCGGGCATACTTACTGAAGTTATGCATCTTTTTAAAGCGACAAAACTTACCAGGACACAAACAAATTATCAGGTCGATGAAGCAATCGAGGGTATTATTCAAGTTACCCTGAATGAGGCATTTAAGATGGTAAAGAACGGTATTATTAAAGATGCAAAAACAGTGTGTTGTATCTTAATGTGCACAGCGGGGTCTCGATAATAAAGCGGTTTTCCGTAAGAATATTCTTATGGATAGAAAAAAACAGGTGAAATATTGTTTAGAATAGTATATAATAATATCTTTTTAAAGGCCTGCAATCTTTCAGATTGCAGGAGAGAATAGCAAAAAGCCGAAGTGGCGGAATTGGCAGACGCGCTAGATTCAGGTTCTAGTGGAGGAAACTCCATCAGGGTTCGACTCCCTGCTTCGGCAAATATATATAACACAATAAGTTACGCATGCCTAACAGACCTCAAAAAAACCTCTGAAAAATATGTGAATCCACTTGCAGTGCTAATGAATTGTAGTGAATAAATGAAACAGTATTTAGAGGTGATATTATATGGTTACTTTAAATGTAAAAAGTATTTCAGGAGAAGCAGAAACTATTAAGGAACTTCTGGCCGGAGGACTGGAAGAGGAAAAAAGAAGAATAAAATTTGCCGTAGAAATGTCCGTATCAAAAATCAAAAAATACGAGGAGAAATATGGAATTTCTACGAGTGCCTTCATTGAAAAGTTCAGGAATAAAGAAATCGAAGAGAATGACGAAACCTTCAACTGGTGGGCAGAAGAAAAACTCTTAAATGAACTGAAAGAGAAATTATCAATAATTGAGAACATTGAAATATGTCAGCCATAAAAGGGTATCTTGCTCAATTGGATAAATTTCTCAATGATGTGCCGTTTAAACTCCTTACCAATGTTCAATCAGAAAATAGAGGCGATGCTGCACTGTATATCAAAGGAGAGATTATATTTACTGACAAAAGCGAACTACATTTTAAAGAGTACTTTATTGCTATCCCTACCTTAAAAAAACTGGCTTATACCTACCATTATCAGACCCATGACAAGAAATTAATTTTTAGATATGATAATGCAGAACATTATACAGAAATAGAAACCTATCCTCATCACAAGCATGTTGAAAACAATGTTTTACCTTCCAAAAATGTGGATATTAAAGAAATAGTAAGCGAGATAGTAAGATTATTTGCAAAATAGTCCATTGAGATAGCAGGAGAATATGGATACATCCGACCCAAATAACCCAGTGGAAAAAACAAGCAATGGAAGAGATACCGAATGTCCGTTTTATGGAGTGAGACGGATGACGGAATGGTTAAGAAAGGAGGGACATAAAGTAAATCGTAAGCGGGTAAACCGCCTGATGAGGCAGATGGGATTATAAGTACCTGTACATAAATATTTGCATATTGAAACTCCCCGGCAATACAAATGTACAAAAATTTGTGGTCAGGTACCTATGTGATTTATCCAAAGAGGAGGCTGAGTAATAGGAAAGAAGAACATAAGAAATATCGTACTTACTGAGAAATTTGAAGATAGAGTATCCGAACCATGATGGTGTGCGGATATAAGTATGCCGCAGAAAGCGGCGTAGGAGATGAGGGCCCCTCGCAATCGGTTTGCAGGTGCAGGTTGCAAACTACCGTAAGCGGCTTGAGTCAAAAAATCTGATCGTGAGCGTTACGGAAAAGGTACCAAAAAGGTATCAGGTATGAACTAAAGAAGACAGAAGGTTGAAGAATGAACATACTACTTACATTTACCGGTTTCCATGATCCTTATGCGAAGGGACTTATTGGCGAAGAAGAACAACCCGGTCCAATCCTTTCCCTTTTAAGTGCAAAAACTTTTAATCATGTTGTTCTCTTTTCCACAATAAATACAGAAAAAAACACTTCGGATACGGAAGTAGTTATAAAAAAATTATTTCCCAATACCGGTATAGAAGTTCGGCAATTATTACTTAATGACCCAACCAACTATATTGCAATTCTGAAAGGTTTGCGCCATCACACCAGGACGATCTTTGAAAATTTCCAGACTGCAAACTATTTTGTTGCTGTAGCTTCGGGAACTCCCCAAATGCACGCCTGTTGGGTATTGCTTGTGGCAAGCGGAGAAATTCCTGCCTGTATTTTACATGTACGTCCTCCTAAATTTGTTAGTAAAGATTACCAAATAGTTTCAGAAATAGACTTAACTTTACCTGACTTCCCCATTGTGAGATCCAATGTTTTCAATGTTGAAACTGATGATGTTTCTTTTGATGTATCTGTGGCTATTAAAAAACTGGGGATAGTCGGAGATCATCCAAGTATTTATAAGTCTATAGAAACGGCCGCTACACTGGCACAATCAAACATACCAATACTTATTCTTGGAGAAACGGGTACTGGCAAAGAGGTGTTTGCAAAATTTGTCCACCTTCTTAGTGGCAGGTCATCAGACCTGTTCATACCAATAAACTGTGCCACTATTCCGGAAAATCTTGTTGAAAGCGTTCTGTTTGGGCATAAGAAAGGTGCTTTTACCGGGGCGATAAATGACCAATCCGGCAAATTTGATCAGGCAGATGGTGGGACTTTGTTTCTTGACGAATTAGGGGAACTCCCCTTATCAATGCAAGCAAAGTTGCTCCGTGTCTTGCAAGATGGGATTATAGAACCTATTGGGGCTAAAAAGTCACATAAGGTAAATGTTCGTATCGTTGCCGCCACAAACAAAGACCCAATCAAGGCAATAAAAAAAGGGCAATTTCGAGAGGATCTTTATTACCGATTAAATATTGGAGAAATTCGCTTACCCTCTTTAAGGGAAAGAAAAAGTGATATTCCCAAAATAGCATTGTATGTGCTCGACCGTATTAATGCCACACTTAAAAAACCAAGAAGATTATCCCCCGGTGCATTGACAAGGTTGCAAGAACATTCCTGGCCCGGTAATGTACGAGATCTTGAGAACGTGATTGAGCGATCAGTAAGATTGGCAAGACGTGATATACTGGAAGCAGATGACTTGTTGATTTCAGAACCGTTAATAAAGTCAGATCCTTTAGCAGTGTTACCAGAACCGTCACCGGGCTTTTCCTTAGAAGATTTTTTATCGAGTGTTCGAAAACAAATGATATTGAAGGCATTGGAATTAGCTGAAGGGAATCAGAGCAAAGCCGCTAAACTCTTGGGAATTACACCTCAGGCAGTACACAAGTTTCTCCGCAATCCATAATTTAAACCTAAGTTGAATAAAATTAAACTTAAGTTGAAACTTAACAGATAAATATTTTTGATGTAATATTTGTAACATTTTGTAATCATAGAAGATAGATAAACTATAATATTTTCGGTATTGTCCTTGCTATTAAGTAATAATAATGATTTATAACGTTAATGTAAAATTTTTTAGTTTAGGATAAGATGAAAAATAAGAAAACACAGGTAGTGCTCAATAAAATCTCTGAAGCTATAGAAATACTCCGCAACTCATTGAGTACCTTAAGTTCCTTTGATTCATTTAAAATTGTTTTTGTTCTAATGGCATACAAACGTTTTAATGACATTCTGGAACAAAATGGAGCATCTAACAAATCAATAATTACGATTCCAGAAAGTAGTAGATGGTCTCGCCTGGATTTTTCATCTGAACAACTATTTAAACAAATTGATAAAAATCTCAGAGAGATTTCATCTGCTAACAAAGGATTGGAAGATATTGCTGAAGCGCTTGGTATACAAAGGTATCAGCCAAATATTTCTCCATTAACACAAAAGGAATTATTAAACACATTCGATTCTTTAGATTTGTCTCTCAATAATTTTTCTCTCAAAGAATTTGTGGAAACTGTTTCTGTATTTTTTGAGCAACATGCAGAAAGTATAGGAACAAGAAGCCGGACAGCACATACACCAAATTCATTATGCAAATTATTAGTAAAATTGTTGAACCCACAGATTTCCGAACAGATTTACGATCCTTTTTGTGGTTTTGGAGACACACTTATTTCAGCCATTACCCATATATATGAAAATTATAGGTGGCCAAACGAATGTGAACAATACAATTTATCAAAAAATATAGATATTTATGATGAGGATAAAGAGCTATTAACATTAACAAAATTAAGGCTTGCTATGGCTGGTGTTCTTAATAATTCTACAAGAAAAAGAGGTCCCCTTACTGATTTTAATATTGAGGATAAAACGGACGTTGTATTCTTAAAACCCCCATTTAATCTTTTTGTAGAAATTGGTGATAAACCAAAAAAAATTTCATTTGAATCGATTAGTATGGGTATTTCTTTTATTGGGTTAAGTGATAATGGACGCATGGGTATAGTGCTTCCTCAGAGTTATTTTTTAAATGAAAGAAAAATTAAATTTGTAAGGGGATTTTTTGATGAAAAAGATAATATTGAAGCAATAATTCAACTCCCGGAAAGACTTTTCCCACAAACATCTTTATCAATCAATCTTCTTATTTTGAACGAGAACAAGCCAAAAGAGAGAAAGCATAAGGTTATATTTATAAAAGTGATACCTTTTATAAGAGATGAATCGGTTTCTATATCTGATGAAGAAATTGAGAGAATAGTAGCGGTTTATAAAAATTTTGAAGCAAAAACTGAAAATGAAGAAATTGTCACTTATGAAGAAATACAGCAAAATAATTTTAATTTGTTCCCTAATTGTTATGTTGGCACCTTCCCAAGGGAAATAAAAGAACTAAGAAAGAATAGAGCTGCGATTCCCCTCAAAGACATATGTAAAATCAAAAGGGGCGAAACACGTAAGCATCCGTACAAGGATAAAGATGGACTACCTTTTATTAAACCTTTAGACTTGCCAACAGATGCAATGCATCCCTATATAGATTTCAACAATGTTTCTTATGTAAAACCGTCATCCGAAATTCAAATTATTCGACATAAGTGTATTCTTGTCTCACTTGTTGGTGATATTCTGAGACCAACTATATTTGATCCAAATTCATTCTATAAGAAAGAATCCGTTAAAGATGATAAAAAGTACTCAGAAATATTAGTAAGTAGTAACATTGCTGTAATTGTTCCAAACGAGGATAAAGTTGATTTTGAATACTTGTTTTACCAACTTTATAGCCCAATAGTTAAAAATCAACACGAGATGAGATATACCTGACATTCAAGAGGTTTTTCAAAGAGGAGATAAAATTTAATTGATTTTTTAGAAGGATAGATTAATCTACCCGGTAAAAACCTTCAGAAAAGAAAGGAAAAGGTATGCCGGGGAGTGATTCTTTT
>SOER01000015.1 GCA_021646405.1 Candidatus Loosdrechtia aerotolerans | reverse complement strand
AATTGTGAAAGGCTACAGTTGGATTTACTCTTCTACTTAGTGAGTCTGTTTGAAGAGCCGTGTGCGGTAATTCTGCATGCACGGTTCTGTGAGGGGCGGCGGGAGTAATCCTGCCGTCTACTCGACCTATTCTGAAAAACTTCTTGAATGTCAGATACTATACACTTTTCACCTCAAGATAAGTTTTACTATTTTAACCTGTTCTCCTGGTGACGCTTAGCAAAATATCCTGAAAGTTTGAAATACAGACTGTTAAATTAACATTGACAACAAAAAGTAAATGTGATATAAGTTTGCCGAATTTTCAGTACTCATTTTCATTTTATATTGCCTGTTCAATTTCTAAAAAAGATTGATAGCAAATTACAGAAACTCTCCAGAACGTTTAGGAAAACCGCTTTATAATGACCAAAAAATCATCATTATTACCGCAGAGACGTGTTACTAAAGACCTCACGGAATATCAATTTTCTGAAGAACCTTATCATCATTTCAAGAGTGTTAGAATACAGGACAGATTAACGAGGATTTTTGACATCATAGGCAGCCTTCTTCTCATGATTATTTTTTCCCCTCTGTTTCTTATCATTGCTGTTTTTATTAAAATGGATAGCGACGGTCCTGTTCTCTTTTTACAGAAAAGATGTGGTAAAAATGGAATTGAATTTTCCATGTACAAGTTTAGAACAATGGTCAGGGATGCGGAATTTTTAAAAAAGAATCTGAAAAATGAGACTGATGGTCCTATGTTTAAGGTAAAATGCGATCCAAGGATTACAAGGGTTGGGAGGTTCCTGAGAAATTGGAGTCTTGATGAATTACCTCAGTGCTTTAATGTTTTAAAAGGTGAGATGAGCCTTGTAGGACCAAGGCCATTGGCAAGTGAGGAAATGACCAGAAATTATTACTGGAGAAAAATGAGGCTTTCTGTTAAGCCAGGCTTAACCGGGTTGTGGCAAGTAAAGGGGAGAGGGAGCGGTAGATTTAATGATTGGATAAAGTACGATATTGAGTATGTACAAGGAAAGTCATTCCTGATGGATGTAAAGATCCTTTTCTTAACAGCACTATCGATTTTTGTGAATAGAGGTGCTTGTTGATTAAAGAAGGTCTATGCAACAAAGCCGTTTTTAGACAGGGATATCTTTACGTGCTCCTGCTGTCATTTAAAATGACCTGCAATTATTTCTGCAATATGCTCTATGGATATATTTTCGGTTTGTAATAGGTATGATACAAATAAGTGTGCATCATCATAGGTATGCATTCCCTTAAAATGTTTTATTCCGAACAATGTATCCGCACTTACCGATCCTTTAAGATCAAAACCGTAATTTGGCAGGAGATAGAGATCTGGTCCCATACTCGCATACATTCCTTGAAATATTTCCCTATTAAAATAAATCTTATTTATAATATTCTGTCCCTCAAACTGAATTTCATAAAGTTTCTCCTTTAATTCAGATAGTAACGCTTCATAATCAGAGTTTTTTACAGACCCCTTTCCATATTTACCTTCAAGATTTATGTAAATCCGGGAAGGGTCGAGACAGAATGCCTTTGAATTATTAACTAATGTACTAAGTTTTTTCCTGTCATTAAGGCTTAAATAACCGTTTTCAATTAACCATTTATTCAGGTATACCTCTGTCTTTATAGAGGTAAAGCCATGATCTGAACATGTTAGGAAAACAGCATTATCCTTTGCGGCCTTTCTTGCCATAGTACCAATGAAATCATCGAGTTCGGTATAAAATCTTTCAAAAACATGGAAGTACTTTCCCTCTTCCGCTGAATCAAAGAAAAAATGATGAAGCCGGTCTGTCTCTGTTATCGTACCAATAAATAATTGCCATTCCTCATTATCATATAAGTACTCCATTGCTTGTTTTCTTTTCGAGAAGGTCTCAAAAAGATCTATAAAAAATGCCTCGGGGTCTTCTACGGCTTTTTTAGAATCGACGTCTATTTTATAATTTATTTTGTTGAGATAATCAAAGATCCTTTCCGGATATGTTGCTTTCTTGAGGTCAAGTGCAACAAAACCGCTTACCATTACACCATGTATTGGCATTGCGGGATATGTTTGCGGAATATTAAGGGCAACCGTTTGAATGTTTTCTTTCTCCCAGAAGGGCCGTTCTTTGAGGGAAGTAAAATTCGGAAATCTGTACTCATAGCTTTGTCTGTCTATTTCCATAAAACCGAAGATACCATGCTGGCCGGGATTCTTCCCTGTCATAAAGCTACTCCATGCCACTGACGATATCTCTGGCAGGGAGGAGTTCATCCTGAGGAGCTTTCCATTCTTGCATAACTCAGAAAATTGCGGCATCAATCCCCTGGATATATAGTTAACGAGCAAGGTATAGGGAACACCATCCAGCCCAATGATTACTACTTTTCTATCTTTTTGTTTCCTGTATGTGTGGATCATTATAGTTACTCAAACCAGAGAGCTTATCAGAAATAGTGTAACAATGTAATTGGATATTATACTCATTCGATATATCCCAGTGCTTCAAGTCTTTCTCTTATTTCTCTCTCTTCGTGCTCGTCATAAACGTCTTTTTCAGTTTTTATTGCTGTGCCATGGATGTTATCCGGTACTTCTATATTGAGAACATTAAGGATTGTTGGTGCAACATCCATAAGATGTAAGTTATGTAACTTCCTTCTGCTGATATTATCCAAACTGCTCATTATAAATATTCCATGTTGAGAATGGTTTGCATAATCAATACCACTATCATTTTCAAAGATGTGAATCTTTCCGTGTCCAACAGTTCCTATGGACCTCCAGTACAGGTCACCAAATATGACGATAAGGTCGGGCGGTATGCCGTTGCATTCTTTATAGAGTTCCTGCGGCTTAAAAACCTTGGTACCAATTGGATTACCGTTTTCATCACCTAAAGCCTCAAGTTTTTCTTTTAACTCATTTCGTACTTTTTCATAATCCTCAGGTTCAATAATGCCCTGGGGTTCTCTTCCTTTTACATTTAAAAATAACCTCGAATAATAACCACCCTCACCCCATGCCCTTGTTCTTTTCCAGTCAATCTCTAATTTTTCAAGAGGTGTAACAGTATGAGGATTTTCTTTTATAGCAAGAAACCCTTCCTTCAATAACCACTCATTAATACATATACCACCGTCCATTCTTTTAGCACCGTGGTCTGATACAATGAGTACGGTAGTATCTTTATCCAGTAGTGACAAGACCAATCCGATCTCCTGGTCAATGTATTTATAATAATCAAATATAGCTCGTTCGAACCGGGAGCCTTTTTCATATTTTACATGGTCTTTATCAAAGTATTTCCAGAACCTGTGATGTATCCTGTCAATTCCCATTTCTACCATCATAAAAAAGTCCCATTCCCTGGTTGTTAAGAGGTGTTTGGCAACCTTAAACCTCTTTTGAGTCATTGTATAAATATCATCAAGTATCTTTTGCTCGTTTTCTGATCTGAAATCACTAACATCTAACATATAGCCATCGGCAATTTTTTCAATTTCATCTTTCAGTTCAACGGGATAGGTATATTGGTTCTTCGTGTTAGGTGTAAGGAAACAGCTGATCAGATAACCATTAACCGGCTTTGGAGGATAGGTTTGTGGTATACCAATCAGGATAGATTTTTTTCCTTCTTTCGAAAGGATATCCCAGAGAGTAGCATCTTTTATTGCGAGAGAATTCGCATATGATAACCGGTCATAAGAGTAATCTCTTCTATTTCTAAAACCGTAACACCCTAATTCTCCCGGATCTTTACCAGTTACCATGGATGTCCAGGCCGGCACCGTAATCGGCGGTATAATACTCTCCAGTTCACCATACACTCCACTATCAACAAGCTTTTTAATATTAGGCAGATCATTGATCCACTCATCAAAAACCAACTGCGGTGCTGCACAATCAAGACCAACGACAACGACTTTTTTACCTTTATTTCTCATGATTTTTTTGTCCATATTATTTAACCTTCTTTGTTTCCTGTTTAAGAGTATGGGGATTATAACATAAAAAGTATGAATATCAATACTATAGGAATTTTCATTATTTATGTATACGATTTTGCGGGTGGTAGAAGTCATACAATCTTTGTTAGAGACTGTGTCTTAAGTACAGAAAAAACTTCCATTTATAGACCTCTTGTTAACTTTGGTTGTTTATTCTTGTCCATTGTAATTTAGTAAATTTTATTGACAAAACCAATCTAAATAATATATATACTAAACGCATTATTATTTTAACGTTAAAATTCCTGTATGCTATTGCACTGGTAGTGGAATTTGAAATTACAAAATATACTCATCCGCCTTGCCTGGATGAGTATTATTTGGTAAATATTTTAACCTCTGGCTGAGGGGTACAATGGATTCCCGAAAAGATCAAATATTACGAGGTATTTAAAAGAAAAGGGGGATTAAATGAAAAACTGTATAAAGGGTATAATCTTTTTTCTGATAATTTTTCAGTGCAGCTTTATTATAGCCGAAGAGATACCTTCCTTTGTCACAAAGGAGCAGAGGAATGCTATTTTAAGGATAAAAGAAATATCTTCTGAAAATCTCCATATTAAATGGGATAAGAAAAAAGATATTGTAAAGTTTATTTCCGGCCGGCTTGCCACATCTGATAAAAAATCTGCGGTGCAATTATCAAAAGACTTTATCAAACGGAATAGGGTATTGTTTGGTATTCAAGATCCGGAAAAAGAAATTGAATGGGATCACACTGATAGTACGCCAAAAGGTTATTTTATTCAGTTTAAGCAGAAAAAGGGTAGTTTAGATGTTATTGGTGGTAAAATCACCGTAAGAGTAGATAAGGGAATAATAACTACGATTGCAAACCATTTTGAGCCAAATATCCCTGTCGGGGTGATACCTGCTATTTCTCCGGAGAAGGCAGCAGCTATTGCTAAAACTGCAGTAGATATTTCTGACCAAAAGTTTGATGGTGGTCTCGCTATACTCCCCTGGGAAGAGAAATTTTATCTTATCTATAGGATAGATTTTCCTTTTACTTCCAATCCGGTACCATCGAGATATAGGGTATATGTAGATGCAAATAATGGCTCCGTTATCCTCGTTGAAAACAGGGTTATGCATATTGACTTTGCAACGGGAACCGGTATTGGTGTGGATGGCGTATTAAAGACGTTTGATACGTATGAGAAAACGGGAGTTTTCTATCTTGGTAATATCCCAAATTCCAATCGCACATTTATAAAAGTCAGAACGTATACTGCCAATAATACAGAAAACCTTCCTGGTTCAATAATGACCGACAGTGATAACTATTGGGAAGACCCTGCAGGGGTAGATGCACATTTCCATGGAAATCTTGTTCATGATTTTTATCAGAACAATTTTGGTAACTTCTCCTGGTTTTTTGGCAGTGGTTTTAATACCTCCGGTGGTATCACGTCAACTGTACATTATGGCAGTGCGTACGATAATGCCTTTTGGAATGGGAATCAGATGGTATATGGAGATGGAAATACCATGTTCCACCCTCTTTCAGGGTCGTTAGATGTTGTAGCCCATGAGATTGCCCATGGTATTACTGAAGCTATAAACAACCTCGTATATTGTAAGGAGTCAGGGGCGCTGAATGAATCATGGTCCGATGTTATGGGGATGTTGTCATCCATTGAATATGGTTATGACCTTCCTTACTGGATTGGCGAGGGTATCATGAAGATTGATGAAACGTCCGGATATGAGGCATATTATACCCTGAGGAGAATGGATGACCCATCTTTCAGAACCGATAATTACCCGGAAAATGACTACAATCCTGATAACCCATTGTCCAGTTGGGGACAGCCCGAACATACCACAGAGCAATATCATGCAAATTGTTGGCCGTGGACGGATTACGGCGGAGTTCATATAAATTCCGGTATCCCGAATAAAGCAGCTTATCTGATAACAACAAATATTGGTTTCGAAAAGGCAAAACAAATATACTACTATGCGATGTTTTACCTCTCTTCTGATTCTCAATTTGTAGATGCAAGGGATGCAATAGAACAGACAACGATAGACCTTTACGGTATCGGTTCAGAACTCTCTGCGGTACAGACAGCCTTTGATGCGGTTGGAATCCAGTAGATTATATATCTAAAGTTATATAAAGAAATGACCGGCATGGAGAGTTTTTTAAAGATCGGGCAAAGGATGTGTGAGTAAGATACCTGGTTTTCATTACTTGTTGAATACATTGTTGAACACATTACAGAAAGGAGGTAGTACAATAATATCTGTTTTGAAGTGTATGGAAAGATGCGAAACTGTTTCTATAGGATATTTTTAAAAGGAGGGGAAAATGAAAAAATTATTAGGTATTTTATTTGTAATGTTTGTCATAACAGCTTTTACTGTTCCTGTCTATGCAGGGCCTGCTGATGAGAGACCTGCCAAGATTGGAGACGATAGTACATTTCTTGGTGTAAAACAGGGTTTTAATGTTCCTCCAATTTGCGATAATTACGGATATGTATGGTATCTTCAGGTAGCCGGACCCGGGCAACTAACAGGTACTGTTGATGCAGTTGGTTGCGGTATTTGGAATGTGACAGGTTCTTTTGATGCTGTAAATGTACAATTAACAGCAACAAATCCTATCGGCAGCGGTTGCGCTGAATGGTTTACATACACAGGTACCCATACCGGCAAAAAGGGTAAGACTGCTTCCGGTACTTGGGTTAACTCAGCCGGTGCCAGCGGTTCATGGTCGGCAGGTTTATGTAACTAAATAATTATCAGTAGTATATTTCCTGAAGTTATTGCAGAACAGGTTTTGAAATTTTCCGGGCTTTAGAGGAAAAATATTACAAAATCTGTTCTTGCAATAGCTCCGTAAATTTACTTGCTGGGGATGGCGGGTAATTCCAATCTGATAACAGAACGTTGTCTTGAACAGTATAAATGTAAATGGTATTTGAGATTTGTTGTATGTTTTCATTCTGCTTAAAACAACACTCCTCATCTTACTTACTATTTTGTCTCTTCTTCTTCTTCTTCTTCTTCTTCTGAAGTTACCTATCATTTACCAATATATCTGATATTCAAGGGGTTTCCTGCCAGGTTGTGGAATTTCTTGTAAAGAATGCAGGTGTTGAGACAATCTAATACGTGGGAGAGGAGATAAAGAGAAAAGATCCCTCCCCCTCCGTTAGTGAAATCCGAAATGCGAAACACGAAATACGAAACAAATTCTCAATTTCAAATGTTCAAAACACGGTTTTTATTGGAATTTTGTATTTTGGAGTTTATTTCGGATCCGTTCGCTCCGCTCAGGACAAGTTTCGTGTTTCGGATTTCGTGCTTCATGTCCAGTTATCGGGTTGAAAATATGTGGGCAAGGATGAGCCGGAGGGGGACAGGTGCATGCATCGGACTGAAGATACCTTGCCGTATTTTTTCCAAAGCCCGAAGGGCTTTTTCTCTGATTGCCCGGGGGTAAATATTTTATTTTGAGATAACGAAAAGCAGCAAACTATCGCCTCCGCAAGGAGGCTGTCTCCCTCCAGAGGGGGATGAAGGGCATATGCATCAAGCTAAGCCTTATTAGCCTGCTGGCCTGCCACAGGCTTGTTCCCAAACTCTGTTTGGGAACACCATTTCAAACGAAACTCTGTTTCGTGTTTCATCCTCGAAACAGAGTTTCGAGGCCCATTGTGTTCCCAAACAGAGTTTGGGAACAAGAGGAAGAGGCAGGCTCAGCGCATGGTTTGGGAACAGGCCAGCAACAAGCGAGCAAGTTACTGAAGCTTAGCTTGATGCATATGGGATGAAGGGGGAGGGAAAAGGATAGAGTTCCTCACCAGGTCTCATGGTAACTTTGATGCTATACTATATCAACTTTTACAAAAAATTTCCTTAACTTGATAAAAACTTCTTGAATGTCAGATATATGATAGTTTTTCCTGCTTTTACACCATTCCCTGTTTCTTCTGGGAAGTATAAAAATCAAATAAATCGTAAGAATTTTGCGGGATACTATATAAGATAGATATTTAAATTTGTGGATTTATTTTTCTTGACTTATAAGAATAGCTAAACTATAATCGCCGCTCATAATTTAGGGTGCGGGAATTGGTTATGCATAAGATCTTTATTTATAAGCACTTATGTTCTTAAGGATATTATACTCGGTATTGTATTTTTATGAAACGAGTTTTTACTATTTGTTCAATATTCTTAGTAATTCTTTTCTTTATAGAGAATCAGGGAGTGATAACATCTGGTGGCGTTTATAAAAAAAGGGGTTTTAGAAATCATGGGAGCGCCATAATTAAAAAATCAACAGAGGTGAAGGATAACACAGATGGAGAACTTTCTGATACTGTAGATGCAGAAGAAAAGGTTGTTATATCTGAATTCATATTAGGTGTTGGAGATGAAATTGAGGTAACGGTATACAGGCATAGTGACTTAAACAAAAAAGTACGTGTTTTGCCTGACGGTGTAAATAGCTTTCCTTTGATAGGTGAAATACGAACTGAAGGGTTGAGCATACACCAGCTTAGGGAGAAAATAAAAGAGGCCTATTCCACTTATCTAGTATCTCCTCAGATAAGTATAGAGGTTACGTTATTCAAAGGTCAAAAGATATTTATTTTAGGAGAGGTCAGGAATCCCGGTGTATACCGTATTGACCCACCGATGACTATATACGAAGCAATTTCGATGGCCGGCGGGTTTACTATGGATGGAAAAGATACGAGTGTTTTACTCATCAGAGGCGGACTTGAGAACCCGGAAGTTAATGCCTATAATCTTGATTTTGATAATGCACGAAAGAAAGGAAAGTTGTCCCGAAACGTCGTCTTGCAAAGAGGCGATGTCGTTTATGTACCCCGGACTTTTATTGCTAATGTTGATCGATTTTTCAAACATTTTGAGAACATCGTGCGGCCGCTTGTGTATCTTGAACAGGGGGTCGTATTGGCTGATCGTATAGAGGAAATCTTTTCGGGTAAAGAAGGTGCACCTATTATTGTTCAACCTATAATAACCCAGCCTTAATTAGAAGTTTATTTGAAGTATGCCTAAATATTATCTCGAAATCCTTTTTACGGCAATAAGAATGCCATTCATTTTAATGAAAACTGCTTGAATAATCCGGGTGTTTAACTGAATTACATGATCTGTGTTTTCGCTAACTATATAAATATGCCATTTTAAATTATATGCAAACATTTCAAATCATTGCTCTAACACCTCCCAATCTGATAAATCCATCAATCGCAATTGCTGCCAGCCGGGCCGGGGAAACAGGAATTATAGATCTCGAGTATACTTATGATGAACAGGCCGCGTTCCATTCCATTTCTCAATTGGTTACCTATGCAGAAAAAGGTTGTGGTGTTAAACTTTCAGGAAGAGAGGACCGTTTTGTAACTAACATTATATCCAAGCTCCCTGAACAAATTACTACCGTCATCCTTGTGCATGCTGATTCTGAAACCCTCAGCAACCACATCCAGCTCTTAAAGCACCGGAACGTTACCGTTCTCCTGGAAGTGACCTCTCTTGACCAGACATTTCTGGGAAATAAGACCGGGGTAGACGGATTTATTATTAAAGGGAATGAAGCGGGTGGACGGGTGAGTGAAGAAACAAGCTTCATACTCCTCCAGCAGGTATTAAAGAATGCATCATTGCCTGTTTGGGTGCAGGGGGGCATCGGGCTGCATACAGCAGCGGCCTGTTACGCTGCAGGTGCGGCAGGGATAGTTTTAGATGTTCAACTTGCATTAGCGAAGGAATCTGCATTACCTGAAGCGGTTAAGACAGTTATATCCCGTATGGATGGTAGTGAAAATATTTGTATCGGAAGTGAGGTTAGTGAGGCATATCGGGTATACAACCGGTCGGGTATTTCTTCTGTTCAGGAATTATCCGGTATAGTTCATGCCCTTTCCTCAGACTCTCGTTCCCGCTCTGATATCCTTGCTACCTGGTATCAGGAGATCAGGAATCGTGTGGGGTGGGATTCTCCGGATCAAAATATCTGGTTTCTCGGCCAGGATGCGTCATTTGCTGCAAATCTGGCACAGCAATTTCATACAGTAGGGGGGATTCTTGGTGGGTTCCGCCAGGCAATTGTTTCGCATATTCAAACAGCGAAAATGTTCTCTCCACTCAAACAAGGATCTCCGCTTGCGCAGTCGCATGGAACACACTATCCAATTGTTCAAGGACCTATGGCGAGGATTAGTGATGTACCTTCCTTTGCTGCCAGTGTAGCTGAAAATGGGGCACTGCCATTTTTAGCACTGGCTATGCTGAATGCAGCAGAAATTAAAGAAATACTGGAGGAAACAAAAAACCTTCTTGGTAACAAACCTTGGGGGGTTGGAATACTCGGATTTGTTTCCCCGGATCTCCTTCAAAA
Source organism: Candidatus Loosdrechtia aerotolerans (assembly GCA_021646405.1). Classification (GTDB taxonomy): domain Bacteria; phylum Planctomycetota; class Brocadiia; order Brocadiales; family Brocadiaceae; genus Loosdrechtia; species Loosdrechtia aerotolerans. The sequence goes on along the minus strand of SOER01000015.1, from coordinate 55,517 downwards.
ACAGCTTGATGTTGTCCGGGTATATAAGCCTTCGCTTGCTCTTATTGCCGGTGGGCGGCCAGATCAATCCCGGATACTTGAACAGGATGGTATTGGCACGTATCTTCACGTTCCTTCACCGGGCCTTCTTAAGATGTTTATTGAAAACGGGGCACGGCGTTTTATTCTTGAGGGTCGGGAATGTGGTGGTCATATTGGGCCCCGGTCAAGTTTTGTGTTATGGAACTCTGCAATTGACGTACTTTTGGAGTCCCTCCATGACAAAGAAATGACTAACTATTGTATCCTCTTTGCCGGCGGTATTCATGACGCGCTCTCGGCATCGATGGTCACGGCCATGGCAGCCCCGTTAGCCGAACGGGGAATACAGATCGGGGTACTTCTCGGCACTGCATATCTCTTCACCGAAGACGCATTAGCTACCAATGCCATTAACAAAGATTTTCAAGAAGTCGCAATACAATGTACAAAAACCGCTGTTGTGGAAAGTGGGCCGGGACATGCCACCCGCTGCGCCATTACACCTTACATAAAGACATTTTTCCAAGAGAAATTACGGTTAACTGCTGAAGGAAGATCTGCTGAAGAAATCCGCACTCTTCTTGAGGAGATGAATCTTGGGCGGTTACGAATTGCCTCTAAAGGTGTTATCCGCAATCCACAGGACAGGTCGGATATGAATACCCCTAAATATAAAATTCTCAATAGTGAAGAGCAATATAATCAGGGAATGTACATGATTGGGCAACTAGCAGCGCTCCGTGATCGTGTCTGTACTGTAACAGATCTTCACCATGATATTTCTGTAAGAAGTACCGAACGGTTGATGCAGTTGGCAGAGCCGGGAATAACTCGAATTTCAACTTCCACAAAAATAAAGCCCTCTGATGTTGCGATTATTGGTATGGCATGTATATTACCAAAAGCAGGTGATGTAAAAACCTATTGGGAGAACATCCTGAATAAGGTTGATGCAATTACTGAAGTTCCTGCAGACCGATGGGATTGGAAACTCTATTTCGATCCTCATCGTGATGCTCGTGATAAAATTTATTCCAAATGGGGAGGGTTTATTGACCCCGTTCCCTTTGATCCGGTCAAGTACGGCATGCCGCCAAATTCTCTGTCTTCGATCGAACCGCTCCAGTTACTTACCCTTGAGGTAGTTCAAAAGGCAATTGAGGATGCAGGATATGCAAACCGTCCGTTTCCCCGGGAAAAAACCTCGGTAATTCTCGGGACGAGCGGAGGAATTTCTGATTTAGGGCAGTTGTATACCTTCCGCTCCTCTTTACCGATGTTTATGGATACCATTCCTCCTGACACCCTGGCCCGGCTTCCGGACTGGACAGAAGATTCTTTTGCCGGTATTCTTCTCAACGTCACTGCCGGCAGAGTGGCCAATCGGTTTAATCTCGGTGGAGCTAACTACACGGTAGATGCTGCATGTGCTTCCTCCCTCGCCGCGGTCTACCTTGCAGTCAGGGAGCTTGAGAGTGAAACCAGCGATGTAGTAATTGTTGGTGGTGCTGATACGATGCAGAATCCGTTTTCATATCTCTGTTTTAGTAAAACACAGGCCCTTTCACCCCGGGGGAGGTGCAAGACTTTTGATGAGAACGCCGATGGTATTGTAATTAGCGAGGGGGTCGCTATTCTTGTTTTAAAACGCCTTGCTGATGCTAAGCGGGATGGAGATAAAATTTACGCTGTAATAAAGGCCGTTTCAGCTTCCAGTGATGGAAAGGCGAAAGGGTTGACAGCTCCCCACCCGGAGGGCCAGTCTTTAGCACTGGACCGGGCGTACCTTAAAGCGGGTTTCTCTCCTGCTACTGTTGAATTAATTGAAGCCCATGGCACGGGAACGGTCGCCGGAGACCGTGCAGAAATTGAAACGCTTAAGCGAGTATTTGAAAGGGCTGGTGCAATACCTCAGAGTTGTGCTATCGGATCGGTTAAATCAATGATCGGGCATACAAAATCCACGGCTGGAGTAGCGAGCATGATTAAAATTGCATTATCGCTCTATTATAAAACCCTCCCACCAACGATTGGTATTGAGAAACCAAATTCGATACTAACGGGAAGTCCATTCTATGTAAATACCGAAGCACACCCATGGATTTCCAGGGTTGCTGACCAACCATGCCGGGCCGGTGTTAGCGCCTTTGGTTTTGGCGGAACAAACTTTCATGCCGTACTTGAAGAACATACGGAAAACTTTCCCATGCCAACTTTTGATTCCGTCTTAAATCACTGGCCAAGCGAACTCTTTCTCTTTGCGGGGAACTCTCAAGAGGATTTGGTAAACACCTTGGAGAAACTTAATCATGCGCTGTCGCACAGTGCCAAGCCGAACCTGAACGATTTAGCCTATACAATATGGAAGCGATTTAAAGAGAGCAGTTCCGGACTTAAACTTGCCCTCGTAGCAACTTCTCTTGATGATTTATATCAAAAATTAACGCTCTCTATCGAACTTTTAAAAAGACCGGATTGTAATCAAATTCAAGACCCGAAGGGGATTTACTTTGCCGGGAGATCAAATATTGTTTCTGGTAAAATTGCATTCCTGTTTCCTGGCCAAGGTTCGCAGTATCTTGATATGCTTTCTGATCTAGCAATACTATTTCCTGAAATACGGGAACAATTCGAACTTGCAAACCGTACTCTGGCTACTTGTTTTCCTAAACCCCTTAGTTCCTATATTTTTCCACCTTCCCGCTTTAATAAAGACGAAGATCGTGCTTGCCTGGAAGCACTTATGAAAACGAATATTGCGCAACCGGCGCTTGGTGCAGCAGAAATGGGTCTGTTTTATTTAATACAAGCTCTAGGACTCAACCCGGATATGGTTGCAGGACATAGTTACGGTGAGTACGTTGCCCTCTGTGCCGCTCATGTTTTCAGCGAAGAGGCGTTGTATGCGATTTCCGAAGCAAGAGGGCGTTTTATCATAGAAATGGCCGGACAAGATCTCGGGGCAATGGCTGCCGTCGATGCAGGACCGGAAGCTATCAGCGAAGTTCTGTCATCAGTTAAGGATATTTGGATTGCTAACCTTAATGCCCCAAGGCAGACCATCGTATCAGGAAAACGATCTAGTATCGAAGAGACCATAAAATGCTTTGAGGCACAAGGGATGCGTGCACGCCCCATACCGGTGTCCTGCGCATTCCATTCTCCTTTGGTTGCGTCAGCACAAAAGCGTTTAACAGAGTTTCTTAAAACTATTACCATTGCTCCGCCTCGGTTGAGTGTTTTTTCTAACACCACTTCGATGCCCTATCCTCAGGACCCTGAAGACATCACGGCACTTCTTGGAAAGCATCTGATCAATCCGGTAAAATTTGTCAACGAGATTAATGCAATGTACCATGACGGAGCACGCATCTTTATAGAAGTTGGACCGAGAAATATACTGACAAGTTTGACACAGCAGATACTTGAAGGACAGCATTTCCTGGCCGTGGCTCTCAATGTCTCCGGTCGGTCCGGTATCTTACAACTCCACCATGCACTGGGTCAACTTATGGCTCATGGAGTACATCTCCAACTCGATCATCTTTACAAGGGAAGACAAGTACGCCAGCTTAAGCTTGATGCCCTCATTGATGAAACGAGGAGTATTCCTCCGTCACTTACTACCTTTATGGTAACCGGAAGTCGAGTTTATCCCTTTCACAGGACTACAGAAATGAAACCGCCAATAAAATCACAAACACAAGAAAAAGTTGGTAATCACAAAAATATTGAACATGTCATGCGTGAAGTTGAAAAGTCTATGTTAATGCCCGATTCTACTACAGCGAATATAGAAACTTCTCCCAAAATACCTGAATCTAAGCCGGATTATCCGGGATCTTCATCCTTCGTCTCTGAATCGGCGGTTTCTCCCCATTCCCAGGCAGCTTTATCCATGAAACCAACGGCAAGTGAAGAGGAGAATCATGTCATGCTTCAATTCCAAAAACTAATGGGCCGGTTTCTGGAAACTCAGCAACAAGTCATGCAGGCTTATCTCCAGAGTCCAACAGGTTGGCAAAATCCACTATCAAATTCTGTATTCTCTACAGAACCATCAGATACAACATGCGTTCAGACACAAAACTCTGTTGACTCTCAATTGGTGGAAACAGTATTACCACCACCTCAGGAATTTTTCCAGACGAAAAAAGAGCCAGTTTATTCTGAATCTTCCGATATTCCGGCACGTACTGAAGATTCAGGACAGGTCAATCCAATTTCTGTACAAACGCCATCTTCTGTTGTTGATAAAGAACAGTTGACAGCCCAACTCCTTCATACTATAAGTGAAAGAACCGGTTATCCACAGGAAATGCTTGGCCTCGATCTTGATATTGAAGCTGATTTGGGAATTGATTCCATTAAGCGGGTTGAGATCCTTGGTTCTGTTCAACGAACTTACCTTTCACGGTATGGATCGGTAAATATTGCAATGGAAGAGTTAACTAAAATAAAAACCTTGCGTGCTATCATTAATTATATAAGTGCTGCAGTACAGTCACAATCCGGAGAGCATACAGATAAATCGGTTCCAGAGCAACGGCAGATCACAACCAACCAGACTCCTTCAGAAGAGAAACAGCAACCTTTGCTTGATAGAAAGCAATTGACGGCACAGCTCCTTCAGGTGGTAAGCGAGCGGACTGGTTATCCACAGGAGGTGCTTGGTCTTGATCTCGATATTGAAGCAGATCTTGGTATAGATTCTATCAAACGGGTTGAAATACTGGGTGCTCTTCAACGTTTCTACCTCTCTGGTGATAGACAGACAAGTGTTGACATGGAGGAATTGGTCAAAATAAAGACCTTGCAGGGCATCATTGACTATATGGATGCCATGTCTCAATCACCTCTTGAGGATCAAACGAATATACCGGTTCTAAAGGAGCAAGAAATAGTACAAACTCACTCGAATTCCAACGAAACGGATAACAAAGCCGATGTTCCACGCTTTCTCTTCGCATCAATCAATACTCTACTTAACAAACAACAACAACAGTTAACTCCTAATGCAGTTTTCATTATTACCGATGATGAACAAGGTGTTGCACTGGCATTTTCTGATAAAATAAATCAGCTCGGGGGGTGTGCTGTTCTCGTGCGGATGGGAGATGAAACTCGTGAAGTAAGTTCACATCTCTATACAGCAAACCTGATGAACCCAACTGCAGTAGATGAACTCCTTATTCTTATCCGGGAAAATTACGGTTCACTTGCCGGTATTATTCATCTTCTTCCATTAAAATTGAAGACAACCCTGGAAGAGATGGATATGGAAAGTTTGAAAGCTCGTCTTTGCCTGGAAATCAAGAGTCTCTTTTATCTTGCCAGAGCTGCAGGCCATGATATCAGACGTACAGCAGAAATGGGGTGTAGTTGGTTGGTTGCGGCAACCGGAATGGGAGGTGTGTTTGCTAGTAATACAAACGAATTCACTCATTTTTTCCCCGGTCAGGGTAGTATTGCCGGATTAGTAAAGACTCTGGCACTAGAATGGCCGCGTGTTTGCTGCAAAGTAGTTCACATAGATCCTAAACTATCAATTCCGGATGCAGCAAATTATTTATTCTGCGAGATGACTAGTGGAGATACAGAGGTTGAAGTAGGCTATAGGGATGCACAGCGATTAATCTTGCGGCCAAAGAAAGCTCTATTCGATAAGGACATGCAGGCTAATCTGGCTATCGACTCAAGCTGGGTTATCCTCATTACCGGAGGAGCAAAAGGTATCACGGCTGAGGTTGCCTGCGCACTCTCGAAACAATACCGTCCTACCCTTGTGCTTGTTGGACGTAGCCCACTACCTGCTCCTCATGAATCGCCTGACACTGCTTGTCTTGTCTCAGCCCAGGAACTAAAAACAGCATTGATCAACCGAATGCGGGAATCGGGGCAAAGAGTTATTCCTGCACAGGTTGAGGCTGCTTACTCCCGTCTAATGCTGGAAAGAGAAATGCGGAATAATTTATCAGCAATGCAGCAGGCTGGTTCAGCCGTATACTATTATCAGGTAGACGTTCTTGATGAGCAAGCATTGAGCAATCTCATTGATGAAATCTATCATTCACATGGTCGGTTAGATGGTGTTATTCATGGTGCCGGAATTATCGAGGATAAATTAATCAGTGATAAGTCTCCTGATTCTTTTGACCGGGTTTTTGATACAAAAGTCAATAGTGCCTTTATCCTGAGCCGTAAATTACGGGCTGATTCACTTAAATTTCTGGTTTTCTTCTCCTCAATGGCTGGATGTTTTGGCAACAGGGGCCAGGGTGATTATGCGGCCGCAAATGAGGTTATGAATAAACTTGCAATTTATTTAGATAAACAATGGCCGGGGCGGGTGGTAGCAATCAACTGGGGCCCCTGGGATAGGAAAGGAATGGTTTCTGTTGATGTAAAAAGGTTGTTTAAGGAACGAGGCGTCCAGCTTATTCCACCTCTTGCGGGATACCGTGTCTTTGATGAGGAACTCAAATTTGGCCGGAAAGGAGAAGTCGAAGTTGTTCTCGGGAATGGGCCCTGGGTTGATATCGGAATTACCCCATCATCCTCTGATGTGGATGCATTCCCCTTCCTTAATGGATCGCAATTGAAGATGGAAGATGATGGCACTATAGAATTAGTAAGGACATTGGATCCTTCCGTTGACCTATACCTTCATGATCACCAGTTGTATGGGAAACCTGTATTGCCAATGGCTGTTGCAATGGAGCTAATGGCAGAGGTTATTCAACAAGCTTACCCCGATTGGGAGATCACAGGTATCCAATCTCTGGCAATTCGTAAAGGAATTGTTATAGAAGGCAGGAGTGCACAAATCCATATAGCAGCAAAACCCCGAACCAGTCATTCTTCCAGCAGTAAGGTTCTGGATATTGCTGTGGAGATTACCAAGTTGGGACAAATACACTATCCCAATTATTGTGCTACTGTACAGATGGAGAGGCAACTTGCTTCTCCTCCATCGTACAATTCTGATACATTGCATAAACTGAATCCATTTCCTATGGGAGTAACAGATATCTACCGGGAGTGGTTATTTCACGGCTCTTGTTTTCATGGTATTTCTCTTATAGAAGGAATTAATCAGTATGGAATACGCGCTCGCCTTCGTACATCTTCACCAGATGGATTTTTTCATAAACAAACCAGGGGCAAGTGGTTGGTTGATCCGGTACTTATCGACAGTGGTTTACAACTAGCCCTTCTCTGGGCACGTTTTCATTATAACATGACAGTGCTCCCTACCGGCTTTAAATTGTACCGCCGCTTTAGCTCCCGTATTGATACATCTGTTTATTGCTACTTACATGCATCCGCTAGTATGAACGGTCATATTATCTCGACTAACATATACTTTCTTAATGCATCCGGGCAGATAGTGGCCCTTATGGAAGGTGTGGAAGCGTCAGGCAGTAAAGATCTCAATAGGGTTGTTGGCTGTGCTGCACCAATTCGGGAGAAAAAGAATGAAGCCAGTTAGCGGTAGCATTGCCATTATCGGTATGTCTTGTATCTTTCCCGGTGCCCCAAACGTACAGACATACTGGCAGAATATTGTATCGAAAGTAGACGCAATTTCGGATCCTCCCGTAGGTTGGGGAAATGAAGACGTTTTAGGTCCAGATGCAATGCTTAAAGACCGGATTTACTGTAAAAAAGGGGGATATCTTAAAGATCTTGCCCAGTTTAATCCCCTTAAGTATGGTATCATGCCAAGTACCATTGAAGGGGGAGAACCAGGCCATTTTCTCGCCTTACGGGCTGCGTATGAGGCGCTCTCTGATGCTGGTTATTTAGACCGGCCTTTCAATCGGGAACAGAGTACAGTAATTATAGGTAAAGGCTCACATTTTAGCCGTGGTCATACAAATGTTATTCAACATTGTTTGATTATTGATCAAACCATTCAGATTTTAAAGCATCTTCATCCCGAGTATTCCCAGGAAAAACTGGAAGCGATTAAAAACGAATTGAGATCGAGCCTCCCCCCCCTCGGTATGGAACTTGTGCCGGGTCTCACTTCGAATGTAATAACTGGCCGTATAGCCAATCGGCTTGACCTTATGGGCCCAAATTATGTTGTGGATGCGGCTTGCGCCTCTGCTTTGATTGCTATTGAAACTGGAATTCAAAATTTGCTTTGTAAGCAGTGTGATATGGTAATTGCTGGTGGAATACATTCTTTTGCATCGCCTCCCCTTCTGTATTGTTTCTCTGGAATCAATGCATTATCGAGAAGGGGACAGGTTCGTCCCTTTGATAAGGACGCCGATGGGATCCTGATTGGTGAAGGAGTAGGAATGGTTATACTGAAACGCCTGGAAGATGCAGAACGGGATAATGACCGGATTTATGCTATAATCAAAGGTATTGGCGTTGCTAGTGACGGTCGTGCACTCGGCCTGCTTACGCCACGTCTGGAAGGAGAAGTTCTGGCTTTACAACGGGCTTATAAAGTTGCTGGCGTTTCACCTGATACTATAGGGTTCATAGAAGCCCACGGTACCGGCATACCACTGGGAGATATTACTGAAATCAAGGCATTAAACGGGGTCTTTGCTCCACGAAACGGACCGTATTCATTATGTGCCGTGGGGTCGGTAAAATCTATGATTGGACACCTTATAACAGCAGCAGGTATCGCCGGGTTTATTAAAACAGCTTTGGCTCTTTATCATAAGACACTTCCTCCATCCCTGAACTACGATGAGGCAAACCCAAAACTCGAACTTGAGAAAACTCCTTTCTACATTAACACTGAAACACGGCCGTGGATTCACGGGAAGCCTGAGCCGCGGCGGGCAGGGGTAAGTGCGTTTGGTTTCGGGGGAATTAATGCACATGCTGTTTTAGAGGAATACACTAAAATCAATGAAGACAGTGCTCCCAGCCTGATACATACATGGGATACGGAGGTCTTTATTATTCAAGGAGACACTCGTGATGACCTGATTAAAAATGGTGAGCAACTTCTCCGGCTCCTGTCCCGTGAGCCAACACTAAAAATGAAAGATCTGGCTTATACGCTGAATTGCACATCTTCAGAATCACATTACAAGTCTGCCATTATTGCAAATTCTGTGAAAGATCTGGAGAAGAAGCTTACGTATCTCATGAAACGCTTAGCCGATCCTCAGTGTACAAAAATCAAAGATCAAAGCGGAATCTTCTTTTTTGAGAAACCACTTGCACAAGAAGGAACACTGGCATTCCTTTTTCCCGGCGAAGGTTCACAATATGTCAATATGCTTGCCGACTTAAGTTTAAATTTTCCAGAGATGAGAAAATGTTTCGACCTTGCAGACCGCGCCTTCCTGAATAGCAAAAGGGATATTCTTCCCAGCCAGGTATTATTTCCACCGAGACATCTTCAACCTGCTTCTCCTGTAAAATTGGAGAGTGAACTTTGGCGTTTGGACTTTGCGGTAGCGGCGGCATTTTATGCGGATTATGCCCTGTTTAAATTGCTTAGTCGTTTGGGAATCCAGCCTCATGTATTGGTTGGCCACAGTAGCGGAGAATATACCGCTTTACTTGCATCAGGCGCTCTGGATATTCAAAATGAAGATGAGATTATTTCATTCAATCTCGATCTGTTTCACCTTACTCCCTTTGTAACGGAAAAAATTCCAGTTGCAAAACTTATAACCGTGGGTAATATTGACCCTGCAGTAGTATCATCCCTGATTTTAGAAAATACAGAATCTCTTTACATTGCAATGGATAATTGTCCGCATCAGGTGATTCTTTGCGGCACAGAATCGGCGGCAGACAATGCCATCAACCACCTGCAAAACCAGGGAGCCATTTGCAGCCTATTGCCATTCAACCGCCCCTATCATACACCGATGTACCAGTCGGTATGTAATCGTTTTTTTTCTCTCTTCCAAAATAGGAGGATTGTGCCTCCACATACCACGGTATATTCATGTGCCACAACAGAACCCTATCCTCAGGATCCTCTTGAAATCAGGAGAATTGCATCAGAGCAGTGGGCTCAGCCGGTGCGCTTTCGTGAAACTATTGAATCGTTATATGATGCAGGAGTACGAATATTTGTAGAGGTAGGCCCCAGGAGAAACCTTACGAGTTTTGTTGATGATATACTCAAAAATCGTCAATATGTAGCTGTACCTTCTAACGTACCCCATACCCCGGGCATCACGCAACTTAACTACATGATTGGATTACTGGCTGCTCATGGTGTAAACATGCACCTGGATTATCTTTACTCGCGAAGAGAACCACAGCGTATTTCGTTTGAGGTCGAAGAGGAACATACTACAACATCTGTAAAGAAGCAAGGTACAATAGAGCTGACATTGGAATTACCCGTATTACAAATGCAGAATACCGGTAAAAGCAGTATATCGGCAGATACACCAGTTTTTCCGGTAACCTCTTCAAATCAGACAGATGTAAAACATCACGTACAAAATAAGATACCACTTCAAGAAGAAAATTCTCATCATCAGAAAGATGATAAAAAACAACTACATGATAAGGATATCAATACTTCTCCCTCGTTTGATTTTTCACCGATAACAGACCATTTATCATCGATGCAGTCAATGCAAGGGATGCATTTCCGGCCATATGATAGTTTTCGGCCTAAAATTATGCAAGAGTATCTGCAAACAATGGATCAATTCTTATTCATACAACAAGAAATCATGTCGAAATTCATAGCCAAAAATAGCGCTCTTTTCGATGTTCGGTTAAGCACATCATATCCGGAACTTATCTCTTGTTTGCCTTCTTCATTAGGGTTTCAATGTTGCCGCATTTCGGAAAATGAATGCAAATCACAAATTCAGACCCTTGCCCGGAATATCCTCAATCAGCAAGAGCTGGAGACATGGTTTCATCTTACCAGGATTGAGAAACGGAGAACAGAATGGCTGCTTGGCAGGCTTGTAGCTAAGGATGCAGTCCGCCTCTTCTTGAGGAACCGATATCAGCGAAAAGTGTCTCCTTCTGATATTGAAATTGCGGCGGATGAAAATGGCCGTCCTGTTGTCAAAGGTAAGTTTATAGAAATGCTTGGATGCCATATATCTCTTTCTATTACCCATTCAGCGGGGAGTGCAGTGGCTGTTGCTGGAGAACGAAACGGATATCTCGGTGTAGGCGTTGATATGGAACGGACAAATCAGAATCACAAGGAATTAGAGAGGATAATTTTCAGTGCAGAGGAAGAAGCGAAACTTGCACCTGTCTTTCAACTGAAAAAAGAAGAATGGATGCTTCGCCTCTGGTGTGCCAAGGAAGCTGTTGCAAAGGCATTCGGGAAAGGGATGATAGGGTTTCCGAACAATCTTGTAATACAAAAATTGGAGGAAGAGACCGGGAGAGTGTTTCTCTCCCTTGCAGGAGAATTAGCAAATCAGTTCCCTGCATATCGGGGAATGTCTTTTATCGCATATACGCGATACGAGAATGACTTCGCTTTTGCAATTTCACTGGTATAGCGTCGGTCGCGTTCGTATTACTTTTATAAACCCTTAATACATACAATATAAAGATTAAGAAAAATGGAAACAGTTGAACTAAAAGATAAAAACCACCTTAACAGGGACAGGATATTGTGTGATCTCCTCTCTATTTTGAACGATATATCCTCTGATTGGGAGAGAGGTTTTTCCGATACGATAGGAGCAGAAACACGCCTTATAGCTGATCTTGCTTTAGAATCTATTCAATTAGTGCAACTTGCTGCTGCAATTGAAAAACGCTTTCAAAGGCAGGGATTGCCATTCCAAAAACTTTTTCTATCAGACGACTATGATGTGAATGATTTAAAAATATCGGATCTCGTAGAGTTCCTGTATACCCACCTTAATACTACACAGCCTGGGCAAAAGTGAGATAATTCTTTGATTATTAGAAACAGTGTCATACAAAATACAGGATTTGTCTTTATCTCCAAGATAATGAGTAAATTGTTTTCTCTTTTCTTCATTGCCTACGCAGCAAGAGTTCTTGGTCCAAAAGATTTTGGTTTATACGCTTTTATCGGCACCCTGATGGTATTCTTCTCCTCTTTTGGCAATTTTGGTCTGTTTCCTATGGCTGTGAGGGAGATATCCAGAGACAGGTCAAGGGTTGAAGTATTATTTAACAATATTCTTTCCCTCAGGGTAGGGATTATGCTTCTCCTTTATCCCGTTCTTATCTTAGTGATAAACATTCTGGGATACAGTAAAGATGTTAAATACCTTATTTCCATAGCCGGGGTTGCAGCAATATTCTCTGCGTTCTCAGGATCTTTCTCGATCTTATATATAGCCTTTGAGAGGTTTAAGGTTTCCTCCTTTGTTTCAATTCTGATATCCTTTTTAAGTACTATTTTCAATATCATCGCCCTTTATTTGGGATATGGTTTAAATGGTATCATTTTTATCTCTTGTTTCGGTAGTTTGCTTGGGGCGGTGATCTCAGGCAGTTGGGTAAGAAAGAAATTTCTTAAATATAAATTTTCCTTCAATCTTTCTATTGTAAAGGATTTGTTGGTGAAAACAACACCCTTCGCTGTTATCACATTCCTTCAACATGCTACAAATAATATTAATATCCTTCTTCTTTCCAAACTCCCTGGTCCTTTTATGAAAGAGACGGCTATGGGATATTATAATTCTTCTTCTTCCGTATGTCAGAATGCCTTGATGATTCCTGAAAGTTTCCGGTTAGCAGCTCTTCCCAGAATGTCTTCAAATATAGAAAATCAAACTATGGTACGGGATGTTATTGCAAAATCAACAAAAGTACTTTTTACGTTAATCATAGTTCCTCTTACCCTTGCAACTACATTTTTTCCTAAAGAAATTATCACCTTTATCTTTGGCATGGAATACCTTCCATCAGCTCCTGCATTAACCATTCTTGGCTGGGCTTATGCCTTTCACATCTTTAATATTCCTGTAACCCTGACCCTTTCCGCATCCAGGGAGATAAAACGGTATGTTCCCTGGGCACTGCTGATGTTTGGTATAAATCTTATTCTTGTCATACCATTAATTTTCTATTATAGCTTTGTTGGTGCTGCAATAGCCTTTCTTGCAACAAAGATAATTGAAACCCTCTTAAGGAATTACCTTTTACAGCGTATCTGGGGTATAAGAAGACTGGAGATACAGGGTTCATTACGGAAGATTTTGATTCTAGCAACTGGTATCTTTTTTACACTGTTATTAACCTGCCAATATTACAAAAATACTATTGGACTTTTATTTTTGACACTGATATTATACGCACTCTTTGTCTATTCTCTTAAAGAATTCCGGCAAAAGATAACTTCGTCGGTTAACAGTTTAAGAAGTAATCCTGACCGGAGAAATTGGATGATATTTTTTTGATGGCGGAGAGAATTAATTGTTTTTATCTGAAGGGCGAAAAAAAATGCATAAAAGAAAGATGGTGATAATAGGTATCGACAGTGGAACGTTTGATATCATCAAGCCATTGATAAGAAATGGTAAATTGCGCAATTTAGCTCAGCTTATGGAGGAGGGCACTTCCGGACAGTTGCAATCGACTACTCCACCGGTAACACCTCCCGCATGGGTTTCCCTTATGACGGGGAAAAATCCGGGGAAACACGGAGTCTTTGATTTCTATGCTTCCCCTTCATATGGTTATGTGAGACCCGCAATGAATGCCAGATACATTAAGGCAAAAACCATTTGGAAGATACTCTCTGATTCCGGATTACGGACCGGAATTATTAATCTGCCAATTACTCATCCTCCTGAGAAGATAAACGGTTTTGTAATTCCGGGATTACAACATGCCATGAATGGAGGAAAAAATTTTTCCCATCCTCCGGAGCTTATGGAGGAAATACAAGAGCGATTTGGCGAGTATCGTGTTCATTACGGGGACCTTGAGAGTTTTTATACCAATAATCTTGATAGGTTCATTGAGGAGTGGAGGCAAATAGTTGAGGTAAGGAAGCAATCAATCCTCTATCTCATGGATAATAAGGAATGGGATGTATTTATGCCTGTATTTTTTTGTGCTGATACCATGCAACATCATTTCTGGAAGTTCTTTGATAAAGAACATCCCCTTCATGAGCCTGCTTTATCAAAAAAATATGAAAATGTTATCGGTGAGTTTTACGAAAAAATAGATGAAGCTATCGGAGAAATCTTGAAAAGGATAGATGATGATATTCCCGTAATGGTTGTCTCTGACCATGGAGCCGGGCCGGAAAAGCTCGCATTTTTCATAAATAATTGGCTGCACAAAGAAGGCTTCCTGGCGTTTAAAAATATCTTTTCTCCTTTATGGCGAATACGGTTTCCCCATATCTTTTACAAGGCTTTGAGAAGGTTCGGATTTCCCGGGGTAGCATGGGTAGTACCTTTAGATAAACTTAAGGCTCTTGGAAAGGTTGTTGATCCGAGGGAAGGACTTAACATTCCATTTTTTATTGATTGGAAAAGAACCAGGGCATATGCTGGAAACTACTCAGAACAGGGAGTATACATTAACCTGAAGGGTAGAGAACCTTGTGGTATCGTTGAGAGGGGGAAAGAATATGAAGATGTCAGGAATTCCATTATGGAGAAACTAAAAGAATTGAAAGACCCGACGAGTGGAAAACCTTTAGACATCGAGGCAGTAAAAAAAGAGGAAATATACGAGGGCCCTTATCTTGATGATGCAGCCGATATATTTGTAAAAATGAAAGGGGCCGAGTGCATTGCACAAAAGGAGATATACCGTAAAGGATTCTTTGGTTTACCAAACAAAAGTTCCGGTACTCACAGATTTGAAGGCATTTTTATCCTAAAGGGACCGGGTATAAAAGCAAACTCGACTATTCATGGCGCAAAAATTATTGACGTTGCCCCTACCATTCTTAATATTTTAGGGATTCCCGTTCCTGATGACATGGATGGCAGAGTTCTCAGCGAGGTTTTTACAAAAGAATATTTGGAGAATCATCCAGTTACTCACAGTTCAGCTTCTAAAGTTGAGGTAAAAAGAGGAGAGGGGGTTTTGAGTAATGAAGAATCTGAAAAAATAAGTAAAACGTTGCGAGATCTCGGATATTTTTAATGAGAAGACTCCTCCGGTATATCTATAGGAATTTACTTCCTGCAAGAATAAAACAATCCATAGATATTTTTCCCTACTTGAGAGTCCCATATGTAGATAGCCTGAAAGAAAAAAGGGTCATTGTGCTTTCTCCTCATCCGGATGATGATATTATCGCATGTGGTGGCACAGTATATAAGTATCATCTCATGGGATCCGAAATTACTGTGGTATACATGACCGATGGCAGAAAGGGGAATCATCAATACAAGGAAGAAGAATTAGTATTAATAAGAAGAGACGAAGCACAGAAGGCCGCCGCTGCCGTGGGTATCAATAAACTTATCTTTCTTAACAACAGAGACTCAGAACTTGCTCTTTCCCGAAAAACGGTAAAAGAACTATTTGAAATACTTATGAATCATAAACCGGAAGCAGTCTTCCTTCCCTTTTTCCTTGATAATCATCATGACCATAGTGCAACCAGTCAGATTTTTCTTTCTGCTGCAAGTTCTCTTGCGTCTTGTGTATGTTATTTATATGGGATATGGACTCCATTACCAACCTTCAATGTAATCTCGGATATCACTGCATGTTTGGAGATGAAAATCAGGGCACTTCATGAACATAAATCACAGCTTGAGCTTGCAGACCTGGTAGGAGCAGTTACTGGCATGTCACGATATTACTCCGTCATGAACAATGGAAATGGTTATGTTGAACCATTCCTGGCCTGTTCATTGGATGAATATCGAAAATTGGGAGATATAATGGGATGGTAGATAGACCCATAATACATATTCGGCCCTACAAACCGGGTGATGAAGAGGCTATTAATAGCCTTTTTAATACCGTTTTCCATAAAACAAGAACTATCGAGGAATGGGACTGGAAGTTTAGAGATAATCCGGCCGTCAGGGACATGGAAGAATGGATTATCGTTGCGGAGAGTAACGGCAGAATTATAAGTCACTATGCCAATATGCCAACGGAAATAAAATACAATAATGGCCTGCTTACAGCAGGGCAGTATGTAGATATTATGATAGATCCCCTGGCAAGGAAAAATGCACAGCTTTTCTGGAAATTGGTGAGAGAGCATTCCAAGAATAGTAAAAAAACGACCTCTTTCACCTTTGGATTTCCTAATGAAATAGCATACCAGGTAGGGAAGTTGTTCCTGGGGTATAAGGATCTCGGTGGGATGGTTCAGCTCTTTAAAAGATTGAGCTTCAGAAGTGCATTAAAGAGAAGGTTTCCATGGTGTCCTAAATGGATAATAAATTTCATCCATGCATTTAGCAAGATATTTTACCAATTCAATCTTATGGCGAGAACTACCGATGGAAATATTATTGTAAAAACGGTTAATATGTTTGACGAAAGGATAGATAAGTTCTGGAATACCGTGAAGGATAGATACGGAATTATGGTTGTGAGAAATTTATCCTATCTGAATTGGAGATATAAAAATAAGCAATATAGTATACTTATTGGAGAAGAGGGTGGAGAATTAATCGGATATGCAGTTACAAAGATTGAAGATAACAACGATGCAAGGGTAGGATATATAATTGACATCCTTTCCTGCGATAATAAAACTACATCTTTACTGAAAGGTGCCCTGCAATTGCTTCTTAAACAAGATGTTGATTATGTTCTCAGTGCCCTTTTGGCTCATGACCCATTATGCACGTATCATAGAAAGTTGGGTTTTAAGAGGCATAAGGAATTTAAGCCTATTCAGGTAACTATTACGCCTTTAACAAAGGAAGTTGATACTAAATATCTCTTAAATCAAGAGAATTGGCATATCACATATGGGGATACGGATGGGTTCTAAGAGATGAAGACAAGCATATTCATTATCTTACCATTTCATGAATTAACTATTGAAGTTGAGCAAGAAAGATAATGAATAACAAACCTCGCTCATATGATAAAGAAGATAATCCATATCAATGAATACTACGGTAACATTGGTGGAACAGAGAAATATCTGCTGAATATCTGTAAAGCCCTTGAGGATAGGGGCTATGAAGTTGTCATAATTGCATCTTCAGAGAAAGAATCAATACATGTTCCGGGAAGAAAGGAATACTTTATTAAGGGCTCTTATGGATTGAAGAGTAGTTTGAGGATGAAAGACTCATTTTATGAAATAGTAGCCAGGGAAAACCCTGATATTATTCATCTGCATAATACCCAATATTTTTTGAGCCCGTTAATTTTAAAATATCTTCTTAGATTGAAACCCATTGTCAAAACTGTTCATGACATCCGGCTGTTTTGTCCGGGTTTCAGGTGGAAGATAATACCTGCCTTTGATGAGATATGTAATTATCCAATGGGATTGCAGTGTTTTAGAAATGGTTGTTATCCTTTCCATCCGGAGAAGGGTAATCTTTTGTGGAATCTCCATAAGTTCTTACTGATGATGTATGAATTAAAGGTTTCAAAAAGTGTAGACAAGATAACAGTTCCCAGTTCTTATATAGGTGAACAGCTTATAAAAAACGGTTTCCCGAAAGAAAACATTGCGGTGATACCTCATTATGTCGATAACGCTTTAATTCAAGAAAAAGAAATAAAAAACAATACTAAAAAAATCCTCTTCGTTGGAAAACTTGACCGCATTAAAGGCATTTTGCAATTTATAGAAAGTCTGAACCTTCTGGAAACACGGGATTGGGTAGCAGAGATTATTGGAGAAGGAAAATTACAGGAAGATGCATCAGCACTCGTTGAAAAACTGGGACTGAATGACCGTGTCCGTTTTCTTGGTAATTTACCAACCGAAGAGTTGAACAAATATTACGCAAACTGTAGTATCGTTGTTATCCCTTCGATGGTTCCGGAATCCTTCGGGCTTGTGGGAATTGAGGCCATGGCTGCTGGTAAACCTGTGGTGGCATTTGATTCAGGTGGGATAAAAGAATGGCTTGTAAACGGTGAAACAGGATTCCTTGTGAAAAGAGGAGATATCAGAGAGCTAACTCACAGGATTTCTCAACTATTAGATGATGATTTGCTGACAAAAAAGATGGGGCTTGAATGCCAGAAAAGGGTAAACGAGCGCTATCGTAAAGAGATACACCTTAAACAGCTTTTTACAATTTATGAAGAAGCAATACGGAAGAGAAAACAAGAGGGTTGTTAAAATTGGCAATGTTGATAAAGAATCTCTTTATAGCATATGGACGTGTAAATTGAATAAAGATTTAAGATATAAGCATCTTCGTGGTACCTATAGAGAGGATATTTACATCGGTAAAATATGTGGGGCTGTCTTTTAAGTGAAGATTACTTATATTCTGCCGGTATACTGGCCTGCTGTAGGCGGGTGTGAACTGCATACACATGAACTTGTTAAGAGGCTGTCCGAAGGGCATGACATACGGGTGATAACCTTAATTAACAACCAGAAAGACAAGCTTTCCCATGAACTATGGGTAGCGTGTATACGAAACGCCCCCGCTCATGCAGTGGAGTACAAAGATAACAGGGCAACAGTGATCAGATTACCGTTAAGTCTGATAGAAAAATTTATGAATTTACCCCTGGCCAGGATGCAAAGCCCAAAGCTGCCCGATGCCTTTATAAGGTTAATGATGGAGTGGTTATCGAATTTTTACATGAAAAAATTAATTCATCTTATAAAAGATTCTGATGTTATACATTGTGTTCATGGAGGTGTTTCCTACCTTGGTTATGCCGCATTCAGGGCGGCACGACGGCTTGGAATACCCTTTGTCTATACCCCCGTTCTGCATCTGTGCCACAAAGGCTGGCTCAGAGAGATGCAGGAGTGCAGAACCAGCAAAAGGCCGTTTCGGTATAATCCGCAGCTTCATCTTAGCCCAAGGGGCTGGACAGACAGCTTCTGGTATAAGCTATCGTCCGAGGCAGATGTTCTTATAGCCATGACTGATTTTGAAAAAAATTTTTTCATCCAAAACGGTGTGTCATCAGAAAGGGTTTTTAGGGTTGGTGTTGGGCCTTTGATCACCGATGATTCCTCATTAAATATTCGGCAGAAGTACGGACTCAATAATAAAAAGCTTGTTCTGTTTCTTGGACGAAATGTGGAATATAAGGGAATTGAAGAACTTTTAATGGCGGCACGTCTTGTGTGGGAGAAACAATCCGATACCTATTTCATTTTTGCAGGGCCTGAAGAAGGCAATTCTGAAAAAATATTTCAGCGTTATCATGACCCGAAAGTTCTCGTTTTGGGTTTTGTATCAGAAAGTGAAAAGGCAGCATTGTTAAAGGCATGTGATATATTCTGTATGCCATCGATGGAGGAGAGTCTCGGAGGAACGTTTCTTGAGGCATGGGTCTTTGAGAAACCGATTATCGGAACCAAAATTCCTCCTCTTTTAGAACTTACCAGCAATGGTGAGGGTGGATTTCTGGTAAATCCAGTTCCGGAAGAAATAGCTGAAAAGATTCTTATCCTCCTTCAGGATCCTGAACTTTGCAAACGTATGGGACAGTGGGGGAAAAAGAAGGTACTTCACAATTATACATGGGAGATTATTACACAGAAAATGGAAGATATCTATAGTACGGTAACGATGCTATCTTCCAAAAAATAACATTATACTATGAAGAAAATTGTTATCCTGGGAGCCGGCCCCACCGGGTTGGGTGCCGCCTATCAATTACATAAACTCAATTATAGAAACTGGCAGATCTACGAAAAAAATGATTATATTGGCGGGCTTTCTGCCAGTGTTAAAGATAAACAAGGTTTTACCTGGGACATGGGCGGTCACATTATTTTTTCAAATAATGATGTATTTAATCAACTTGTTGATGAATTACTGGGGGATGATGTACTTACCTTCAAAAGAGAGAGTTGGGTATGGATTAAGGATTATTTTATCAAATATCCTTTTCAGAATAACTTCCATATGCACCCGGATAAGGAAATGGTACTTGAATGTGTTTTGGGGCTTCTCAACAACCTGAATACAAAAGGCTCATACCAAAACTTTAAAGAATGGATTCATTGTTTCTTTGGAGATGGAATTGCCAAATATTTTATGATTCCTTACAACAATAAAGTATGGGCATATCCTCTTAACAAGTTAGATTACAACTGGATCGCAGAAAGGGTTAGCATAATAGATATAAAGAAAACCCTGAAAAACGCTATACTCCAGAAGGATGACAGTAATTGGGGACCCAATCATACATTCAAATATCCATTATTTGGAGGCATCGGAGGTCTGTTTAATAAATTTTTGCCATACACAGATAGCCATCTGCAATTAAACAAAAACGTTGTAAAAATTAGAACAGACAAGAAAGAGGTTCTTTTCCAGGATGGAGAAAAATTATCTTATGATATATTAATCTCTTCTATCCCTTTACCGGAGCTTTTAGACAAAGTGGAAAGCAAACCAGGGGAAATAGAAAAGTCTATTGAGGAATTTCGCTGGAGCGGGGGATACATGGTAGGTATCGGTATTCACAAACCGTGTCCCAGTAAAAAGAACTGGATGTACTTTCCTCAGGATGATTCACCTTTCTATCGTGTAACCTACCTCTCAAATTATTCGCCCAATATGATACCCGGGGGGGACCATTTTTCCTTCCTTGCAGAAGTCTCTTTCTCAGGATATAAAAAGGTTTCTAAAGATACTATAGTTGAAAATACTATACAGGGACTGATCAACTCAGATCTTTTGAAGGAGGATGACAGACCTTTTATTATTTCAAAATTTGTCAGTGAAATCCCCTACTCATATCCTGTACCCTTTTTAGGGAGGGACAGGGTGTTACAGGATATTCAGATGTTCTTATCGGGACGTGATATATATTCCCGTGGACGTTTTGGCGGATGGAAATATGAGGTTGGAAATATGGATCACTCTGTTTTGCAAGGGGTGGAAGTTGTGAACAGGATAGTATGCAGGGAAGAAGAGACTATATACAGGATTTAATCTGTGCCGGCGAAGGAACTGTTTACCATAACAAAAAGAGGGCTTTTTCACAGCCAGGGGTTGAGTTGTATCCCATGTACTGAATTACAATACTTAACAGGAATAAAGATTCTTTATTAAAAGGTAGATGTTAAAAAACGAGAATATCATTTGTATCTCATGGCTTGTATGGGATTCAATCCCTCTTGTGATGCACCAGATGATGACAAGACTGGCAGAGAACAACAGGGTCTTGTTTGTAGATCCACCCGTAGCATACAGTAATCTGGTTATCCGTCCGGACTGGTGGAAGCGGTACTTGAAAAATACCTGGTTGTGGTTTCGGGGTATTCGTCAAATCAGGGAGAATTTTTATGTTTATTCCCATCCGCCATTACTCATACAGTATGGCCATTCGAATATCATAGACAAAGGTAATCATGCATATGCGACGTTAGCTATTAAAAGGGCAGCAGCAAAACTAGGATTTGATTCACCTGTCCTCTGGATATATCACCCGTATGTAGTTATGCCGCAAGGGCAGTTCAATGAAAAAGTGGTATGTTACGATTGTAACGACGATGTCGGTTTTTTCTTTAGCCATCATTTTGATAAAAGAAAGAAATTATCAGCCATAGAGGAAGAATTAACCAAAAGGGCAGATGTCGTATTTGCCACATCAAGACACCTCTTTCATCTCCGCAAAAAACAGAATCCCAATACGCATTATTTACCTTCGGCTGTGGATATTGAATTATTTAAAAGAGCGAATTCGTCCGATGTAAAAATAGCCTCCGAACTGGAATCCATTCCAAAACCGATTATTGGTTTCATTGGCGGTATGGTAAATACGAAAATGAACTGGGAATGGATACGGGCAGCGGCAGTATCACAGCCTCAATGGAATTTTGTTTTTGTTGGTCCTTGTGGAGAATCTCCGCCGCAATATATCCTTGAACAAAAGAATATTGTATTTTTGGGGGCAAAACCACAGGAGGCATTACCTGCTTACCTGAAAGGCTTTGATGTATGCCTGATTCCCTATCAGGGGGAAAGTTTTCTCAAGGCATGCCAGCCCACAAAAACCTTTGAGTATCTGGCTGCTGGAAAACCAGTTGTCTCCTCCTGGATTCCTGAATTAGAAGATTATCGGGATGTGGTTCTTCTTTCAAGAGAAACTGAAGAATTTATACAAAATATCAAACTGGCTCTCACTCATGGGAAAAATCCCTCAATGATTCAAAGGTATAAAGAAACTGCAAGGGGATGGACCTGGGAGGAGAGAGTGGGGAAGGCATCCCAATTAATTGAATCATTACTGAAGACAAAAAATACCTGATCGATATATGAGGAATATCATAAAGATAATAGTATCTTTGTTATTGAAATGCATGCTTGTCTTTCATAAAGAGAAGCCAACGATAAGAGCCTCTTTTATAAAAAATATCCTGGTTGTTCAAACGGGCGGTATAGGAGATATTTTAAGGATTTTCCCTGCCCTGGAAACGCTCTTTGAAAATTTCCCGGAGGCATCCATATCTATCCTTGCATTTCCCCATGCGACGAAGGCTTTTCAACTCTTTCCGCGAAAACAGCATATATCTGAAATCATACGTTATGATCCGGAAGGTATACATAAAAGTTTTATGAAGAGGATTGCTTTGATCCTCTTTTTACGGAAAAAGAAGTACGATCTCGTATATGTACCTGCGAGGGGGAAAGGAACGAATGGGACATTAATAATGGTATACCTTACCGGTTCTCCCCACAGAATAGGTTTCGATGGAGATGGAGGAGCCGGTTTTTTGAATACTGTTCGTTTGAGCTTTAAGAGAGACATTCCTATTACTGAACAGAATATATTATTATTGGAGGCAGCGGGTTTAAAAATAAAAAATAAAGGAATAAGGCTTAGTATACCGGAAGAAGATATGAATTTTGCAGAACATCTTACAGGAAAGGGCTCTTCTTCTTTCTTGATATCGGTACATCCGGGGGCGATGTGGAATACAAGCTACAGGTGTTGGCCCATAGAAAATTATCTCTTACTTATCAAGACGCTCATAAATGAATTACAGGCACGGGTAGTCATTCTGGGAGGTAAAGAAGAAAACGATGAGAGGTTCACCCGCAGTATCCACAGCAGTGATCTCATAGATGTTATTGGTAAAGTTACTCTTCCGCAACTGGCAGCAATAATCAAGGTATCGGATATCTTCATCGGTAACGACTCGGGGCCGTTACATATTGCCGAGGCGGCAGGAACTCCCTATATTGGTATATTTGGCCATACAATACCCCGGCAGGTTTTGTCTTGTCCGCCTGGTCCATTACGTATAAGATTATTAGGCAAGCTCTCTTGCAGTAACAATTGTTATACACATCACGGTGCCTTCAACCCGGCCTGTAAAGATATACGATGCCGGAGCCTGGATACCATTTCGGTAGATGAAGTTCTCGATACTGTTAATCGGCTTGTAACTACAATAAGAAAAGAAGGAGTATCTCTTGCGGATAGGAATTGATGCCCGTTCTTTACACTATGAGGGTGTTGGCAGATACATAAGAGAGTTAATAAAGCACTTAACCCTGATAGATAGCAAGAACGAGTATATTATATATTTCTCATCGGAAAAATCAATTGCTGAGGAATCTATTAAATCTTCCAATTTTCACAGTAAGGTTTTATCGGTATCTATCTACGATCTCCATAAACAACCGTATTTTTGGTATAGGATATATCAGGATAATCTGGACATATTTCATGCTACCAATCACTGGCTCGTTCCTTTTTTTACCCCATGCCCGTTAATTATAACGGTACATGATACACTCACAAAAAATGAAAAAAAGAGACTCTCTTACAAAGTAAAGGTGTACGGGACTCTTATAACCCGAATGGCTTTGGCCTGTTCCAGCAGAATCCTGACCATATCTGATTTTACGAAACAGGAGATAATCAATCTGTACCCTGCAGCCAGGCAAAAAATATCTGTTATCTACCACGGGGTTGGTCGTGAATTTACACGACAATCTGAAACAGAGGTGGTTCAGATCAAGAAGAAATATCGGCTAACAAAGAGGTATCTTTTGTATGTTGGTTCATTAAAAGTCCATAAAAATATTCCCAAACTCATAGAGGCATTTTCTCAGTTACCCTTGAAGCTGAAAGAAGAAACAGATCTCGTTATTGCGGCAAGGCTGGAACAAAAATTTTCCAGAGTAATGAATCTGCCATCTCTGCTTGGAATAGAAAAGCATGTGAGGTTTATCGGGTATGTTCCTACAGAAGACCTTTCGGGGTTGTATAGTGGTGCTGTTGCTTTCGTTATGCCTTCATTTACAGAGTGGTTTGGTTTGCCGGTCATAGAGGCCATGGCGTGTGGCACACCGGTTATAGCCTCTCGTGGAGGGGCACTGCCGGAAGTTTGCGGTCAGGCGGCATCTTACTTTAATCCGGAATCTGTAGAGGATATGAGGAATGTAATCGAACATATCCTGACAGATAATGAGTTACAGGAATGGTTATCAAATATGGGCGTAAAAAGGTCGGAGGAATTTTCCTGGGATATTACGGCAAGAAAAACTCTGGGGGCTTATGAAGAAGTTTACAAACAAAGGTAAAATCCGGGTGCTGCACATATCAGCTACGACTACAGGAGGTGTTGGATATAATTTATTGATGCTGGCCAGATACATACCTAAAACAGGTTTTGAACTCTCTTTTGCAGTTCCTGCTGATAGTCACTTTTACAATCAGCTTCTCAAAGAAGGTGTGAATGTTTATCCATTAAAAATTTCAAGAACACCTTTCCGGGTAAAAAATCTTTTCGTATTTTTCCGTTTATATAAGATTATGAGAAAGGAGAAATATGATATCGTTCATACCCACACCTCTGTCGGCGGATTCATTGGCCGTATTGCCGCAAAAATGAATACTATTCCTTTGGTTCTCTGGACCATTCACGGCTGGTCATTTGATTACCCATATGGAAGTTCTATGAGAAGAAGGTTTTTTTGGGTATTGGAAAAATTCCTAGACAGATTTACAGATCATTATGTTGCCATCTCTGATAACATGCAGGACGTCGGGATAAAGGCTAAGATTACTTCCGGTATGAAAGTAACGTTAATTTACCACGGAATTGAGGTGGAAAGATTGCTCAATCAGGGTATTATGTTCCGGCAAGGGGCAGGGAGAGACTTTCCGGTAATAGGAACGGTAGGCAGACTCGAACCACAAAAAGCAATAGATGATTTTCTTAAGGCTGTGAAGATTATTCAGGATCAGGTTCCGCAGGCACGTTTTGTTGTTGTCGGCGATGGTCCCCTTAGGAGAGATTTAGAACGGCTCTCAATCAGTTTGGATATTCAGGATATTGTTACATTTACCGGTTGGAAAGAGAACGTAGCTGAGTACATTGCAGGTATGGACATTTTCTGCCTGCCATCTTTATGGGAAGGATTCGGTATAGTCCTTTTAGAGGCAATGGCTATGGGGAAGCCTGTTGTTGCTACACGGGTAGGCGGTATACCAGAGATTATTGTGGAGGGAAAGGGAGGTGTATTAGTATCTCCCGGAAAACCTGAAGAAATGGCCGGTAGCCTCTGTCTCCTTTTATCTGATACTCAAATACAGAAGCACATGGGTGGGTATAATGAAGAAAGGGTAAAAACAATCTTTCATGTAAAAGATATGATAAAACGATACGGAATACTTTATGAAAATCTTCTTAAACAATAAAGGATTCTTAACTTTTTTAAGAAAACTACCATGGACAGAAGAAAACCAATATATCTGCTTACTTTACTTCTCCTGTTCTTATCATTTGAAGTATTAGCTACAGAGCATATAAGGGTTGATGCTTCGAAAGATTGGGGGGGCATTCCTGATATACTTTCCAGCAGCTTATGGATAACTCATCCTTCGGAGAAAGACATATATATCTTACATAAGTTTTTCAGCGAGAACAGACCATCGACAATACAACTCACGATACCGTTAGGCGGTACTGATTTTAAAAGTTTTAAAAGGGATATGAGGGAGTATCTTTCCAATGAAGGAGTTTCTCTTGTTATAGAAAAATCAAAAGAATACAATACAACTCTGATAATTGGATTTGATCCCGCTCCTATGCGTTCGTGGCTTTCCTCAAGGCCCGGTGATTACCGGAAGATTGGGAAAAATACCGGCTCTTTTAATATCGAACAAACATCCCCGCCTGCAAATTACCATCTTTGGGGCGAAGTAGTAAAAGAGACACTAACGTATTTCAGAAATGGTCTTCATGTCAGGAATTTGGGTTTTTATGTAGGTCATGAACCGAACAGAGATTGGCTGGGTTCGGAAGAGAGTTTCTTCAAATATTATGAAGAGGCCGCACGGGCAGCGAAAAGTGTAAGTAAAAATATTAAAGTGGGAGGTATAGGACCATGGAGTGTAGAAGCACCAAAAGTCCCTTGCGATTACCCGGAGTATGCCCCATACGTAAGCGATCTCTGCAGTGCAGATGGTGGCTGGGCAGACCCGCAGAAGCAACCTCTGTTAAGAAATTTTATTACCTATGTGGCTCATTATCGCCTTCCTCTGGATTTTATTAACTGGCATTCCTTTGGGGCAATTCCCGAAGGGTTTCTGAAAGATGCGGATACCATAAGAGGATGGTTAAAGGAATCAGGCATTGAAGAAGAAACAATAATCCTTTTTCCTTCCGACTGGACGTATTGGGCCAATTCTTACCCTGCCGACTACCTCGATGGACAGGAGAACGCTGCCTACTGTATTCAAGCTATTTATTATATGTGGAAGGCAGGCATTGGCTGGCACGGACATGATTTTAATGTGTTTGATGATGGTTTGGAGAATGCAATTAAAGGAAACCGACAAAACAAGTTGTTTATTGGTAACTGGGGTATATTCACCAGGAGACAACAAACCGGATGGGGGATAACCAAACCTGTATATAATGCCTTAAAAGCATTAACAATTGTTGCCGGGAAAAATACCGATCACTCGCGAAGACTTATCTCCACACAGTTTCCGGAAAAAGAAAGTATCGTTGCTTTTTCTACTCTTAGTGATAACAGAAAAAGAATCTCTCTTATGATTTCTCATTATACTCCTCATGATACCGAAAAACTTAAGAAACATATACTTCATAAGATTGAGACAACAACAGAATTTTTGGAGAAAGAAAAAATAGAGTTAAAAAAATGCATGGAGAAAAACAGCGGGAAGAGGAAAGACAAAGCTCTCTTAGAATGCATCAATAAATTAATCCCTACCATTAACGATTTCGGGAAAACTGAGGCTATAAATTTTATTAAGAATATTTATCCATTCCTTGGTGATAAAAAAAGACTCGAATATATACTGAATACTTCACAGATAGAGTATTCAGAGACCCGGAAAATAGCAAATACACTTAAAGATGTCATAGATGATGTGAGACCGAGGCAGATACAGGTTCATTTTACCAACATCCCTTTTACCGGAAAGGCGAAACTTATTACGTATACAATTGACGATACTTATAGTAACGCCTGTACCTTCAATAAAAGTACAGAGCCGACAAAAACCAATGCCCCTTGTGGAATGGGAGGTGTTATAGATCAGGCTGTCTGGACTGCAAAAGAAGAGGCCTCAAAAGAAGGTATGAAAGCAGCGAAAGATTATCTTCTATCCTCTGGATATACAAATAAGGAAATAGGGTTTGTAGAAAAGAATATAAAAAAATACAAGAATACCTCTGGTATAAAACAAAATTTAAATCAATGGATAAAAAAAATACATACGAAGTGGAACAAATATCCTCCCAAAAAAATACAAGCAGATTTTAAAAATGCATTTGAAAGGTACAGAGGATCATATCGTTCTTCCTATTATAATGCCCTTGATACTATCAACAACTGGAATGAAATCTCTCTGGAAGGCTCAAAGAGAGAAAAAGAGATTGTGATTAAAGAAAGAACATTCGTGAAGGATATTACTGTTGAACCTAATTCTGTATATCTTTTCATTCTGAAAGAAGATACACTTGATTAAAGCTGCCAATGTAACTATCTCTTTCCTGGTGTTTCTCTTCGTTGGATTCCTCTTTGGTCTGGTGATAACACTGGATTCCTATTCCCCTTCTTATTTAAGTTTAAGATCCTTTGGGATAAATATTCCCTATGGGTTTTCATCCCTCATACTTGTGTTCTTCGTAATCACTTTTATTGCTGTTTTTTTCATTAAGAAGATGACTGCCTGGAATATGAGAGAATGTTTTATTATCATCTATTTGATAACCTTGCAAACAATTGCGTTCTCACCTTCCAAGTTAGACTTAAGCGATTTAACTATAGTAATCTTTTTTTTGATATTTTTGATAAAAACATCCTTAGAAAAAAAAGTTATCAAAGTTACCGTTTTAGATATCTTAAATCTCTGCTTCTTTACTCTCCTGTTCCTTACTACCATCAATGGCCGGATATCTTCATGTTTCAGTATCTTAACTTTTCTCTTAATCATGCCGCTTTCCTTTTTGATTGTCAATTCTTGTTCTGATAAGGAGATGCTTACCTATGCAATCAAATGGTTTATTATTATAACTGCCTTTTCTGCTCTGGTAGCTATTATACAGGAGCTTATTTTTATTATGACAGGAATACCATTGGTAGGTTTTATAGAAAGGAAAGAATTGCGCCATATGTTTGAAGTCACCCCGATGGGAGACCTCTTAAGAGTACCAGCCCTTTTAGGTACTTACGTATTTTTAGCATTTTTCCTCAACACGGGCATAATATTCTGTCTCTGTGTCTTGCTGTACTGGTCATTGAGTCGTAGATTAAAGATAGTAATTTCTTTTCTTATAGGTATCATGTTTATCGCCCTTATTCTCACCTTTTCAAGATACGTTCAACTTGTCCTTGTGGTATCCATTCCGTTTATTTTACTGGTAAGATGGCCGAGATACTCACTCCATTTCGCTTCTCTTTTAATAGTATGTGCCCTCATACTGTATCTGAGTGGTTATTATAAGGATTTCTTTGATATAGTTTTACAAGAAATAAAATGGGGTGAGTTTCGGATAAGATTACAATTAAACAAAGAGGGTATCCTGGGTATATTAAAGCATCCCTGGATAGGAAAAGGGATAGGAAAGAGCCATATATATACATCTTATTTTTTTGGCTGGGGGGCCCATAACAATTTTATTCGGGTTGCCGGAGATGCGGGTCTTCTGGGATTAGCCGTCTATCTTCTGATTATCTCTTATTCTTTTATCAAGATAATCATTTTAAACTTTAAGGTGTCAGATCCAGAAGATGTTGGTATCGTAAGGGGTCTTTTGTTCTCCATCTCTGTCCTTTTAATAAGTATGCAATTTGATTCTGTTTATATGGGAATACTTCTCTGGATTTTAATGAGCTTTATTCAGGCAGCAGGTTCAGTCTATACAAGAAGGGAAATAACTACCCCAACAATAGTAAATGCTGTTGAATAATTAGTTGAATAATTATGGGAATACGTTAAAATGTTGCTCCTGGATTTTCACAGGGCAGTATTTGTTGTTACCGGTATTTACCGGTATCGAATCTATTGTGAATATATTTTTATGAACTTTATTGGGTAAGATAAAAAGTGAAGACGAAAGGTTTACATGTTTGTATTGTTTTTTCTGTGGCATTTCTCATTTCAATACCTGTAGTGAAGGGTCAGGGCTTACTGTCAAAACTTGCTGCTGCCGATGCTGATAAGGATGGAAAGGTTTCCAAAGATGAGATAGTTCTCTTTGTAAAAGAAAAATCCGGGGAGAGGATTACCGGAAAGTTTGAAAAAATGGATACCAATACCGATGGTTTTTTAACAAAAAATGAATTAAAAGGAGAAAAGATAAAAAAATTTAAACTGTCCGAAGTTGATACGAATGAAGATGGGAAGCTAACGAAAGAAGAAATTACCGATTTTGTACAGAAAAAAGCCGGAGAGAAGGCTGTTAAACTTTTCCTTAAATTGGATACTGATGAGGATGGATTTGTGACTGCGGAAGAGGTCAAACAGGCTAAAAAAACAAAGAAACATAGAGAAGAAAAGGAGGAAGAAGAGATTTTGTGATAGTTCTTGGTATAAATAATATGCATGATGCCTCTGCTTCTATTGTAGTGGATGGCAAGGTAGTAGCTGCAGCCGAAGAGGAAAGATTTACACGAAAAAAGCACCACGTCGGTTTCCCTGCCAATGCCATAGAGTATTGTTTACGGGAGATCGGTGCAACCATAAAGGATATTGATGTGGTTGCTGTTTCATGGAAACCATGGAAACTGAGAATCAGGATATCAAATGCCCTCATGGTGTTTCCCTTTTCTTTAAAAACCTTTAAAGCTAAATCAGGGCGTGGCATAGGGCAGATAAGAAATGAATGGTATGAGCTTTTTACTATGAGGAGACTCCTTGGGGAATGCTTTGGTAAGGGTAATTATAAACTCCGCTACGTTGATCACCATCTTTGCCATGCAGCCAGTTCTTTTTATGCTTCTCCCTTCGAAAAATCAGCCATACTTACTGTTGATGGGGCAGGGGAAGAGGACACGACAGTTTCCTGGTTTGGAGAAGGTACTGACATAAAAAAGATAAGCTCTATAAAACTTCCCCATTCCCTCGGCCAGTTTTATGCGGCTGTGACAGGGTTTCTTGGTTTTAGAATGCAGTCCGATGAATATAAGGTAATGGGGATGGCACCGTATGGTGAACCGGGGTTTGCTGACTTTTTTAGGGAAAAGGTGCTGCCTAGCTGTGAGGACGGGTTGTTCAGGTTCAATACACGGTACCTTGATTATCATCTTGCGAGGCAGGGAATATTTTCTGAAGAGATAACAAAAAAGCTGGGCAAAAACCGTTTACCGCAGGATGAGGTTAATCAAAGGCATATGGACATTGCCAGGAGCGCCCAGGTTGTGCTTGAAGAAGTCCTCTTTAAATTGGTAAATCATCTTCTTGCCCAAACGAACGTAGATAATCTCTGTATGGCTGGCGGGGTTGCTCTCAACTGTGTTGCCAATGGCAAACTTTTTTATAATACGCCAGTGAAACGGATATTTATACAACCAGCAGCAGGAGATGCAGGGACATCATTGGGAGCTGCGCTTTATGTATTTCATCAATATACCGGTAAACCGCGTGTCTACCAAATGAATAATGCCTATCTTGGGCCTGCTTTCTCCAGAGAAAAATGTATGCAAACACTGAATGCATCAGGCCTTTCTTATGTTGAGCTATCTGAGAAGCATTTATGTAGCGAAGTTGCTGCTCTCCTGGCTCATGGGAAATTAGTCTGCTGGTTTCAAAATCGTATGGAATGGGGACCCAGGGCATTAGGGAACCGGAGTCTCCTTGCAGATCCCCGAAAAGCAGAAATAAGGGATATTATAAATCTGAAAGTAAAGCAACGGGAACTCTTCAGACCATTTGCACCTTCTGTTCTGGAAGAGAAGAGTTACGATTATTTCGGGAATTCTGATCCGTCACCATTCATGTTATTTGCCTTTCCGGTAAGTCCTGAGAAGCGGAAGGATATCCCTGCCGTAACCCATATTGATGGAACGGCAAGGCCGCAGACTGTTAATAAAGAAACGAATCCATTGTATTGGAATCTTCTGAAGGAATTTGAAAAGAAAACAGGTGTGCCTGTTCTGTTAAACACCTCTTTTAATGTACAGGAACCTATCGTGTGCTCTCCAAAAGATGCTGTTTTATGTTTTTTGAAGACAGGGGTTGATTACCTCGTTGTAAATAATTTTCTTGTAAAAAATGAGAATACCCTTTAAAAGAGGTTCGGTAAAATTTGTTTGCTTTTAGCTTACGAAGGTGATAGCATACCGACCCCTTGGTTTCTTATGAGAGATATTATCAGGAAAGGATATAGTTTAAATATCTACAACGCTTTGTTAAAGATTGCATCAAAATATCATTTGGCATTTTTGCAAAGTAATGTATCTATCGTGTGCTGATGGGAGAAAAGACCCTACTTGAGTATTGGTTCGTATTATATAGTAGAAAATGGGTAATAGTGATTGTAACTCTGTCTGCTTTCGTCTCTGCCGTAGTCCTTTCAAAGCGCCTCCATCCTGTCTATGAAGCAAAGGCAGTATTCTTTGTTCCGAAAGAACCTGATGTAACCACTTTTATTATGCCACAGACGTCAGCAAGCAGGCGACCGTTTGTTCCATTTACTCAAGAAGATCCACATGGACCATATCTTGGTATCCTTAAAAGTAGAACCATTGCTGAACTTGCCCAACAGGAATTTCCCCATAAAACAGTCAAGTCCTTTATGCGAAAAGATATGGACTTTGTTTTAACCAATGAATATATGATAGAGATCTATGCAAGGGATAAGGATCCTCATATCGCAGCAAGTATTGCGAATT
This sequence comes from Candidatus Loosdrechtia aerotolerans, assembly GCA_021646405.1. Taxonomy (GTDB): domain Bacteria; phylum Planctomycetota; class Brocadiia; order Brocadiales; family Brocadiaceae; genus Loosdrechtia; species Loosdrechtia aerotolerans. The sequence continues at coordinate 23,094 of SOER01000015.1, read as the reverse complement.
CATATGTAAAATATTTCAGACAATTAATGAACAGATATTCGCTTGCATCTGAACTGAGAAAGCAGAATACTATAAAAGAAGATATTAGAAAAAATAAAAGGAAACTTTCCAGGGCGAAAGGCATGTTGAGATTATTTGAGCAAAAAAATAAAACAGCCAATCTTGATGAAGAAGTGAAGCAGCTTATATCTATGAAGTCGGTATTTAAGTCCCAATTAGAAAATGCCAGGGTTTCATATTATGAAGGTAAAAAACAAATTCAGATAATGGAGAAGAAACTCAGAGAAGAAGCTATGGCTATCAAGGGGTCTGAATTTCTGGTTACGAACCCGCTGTTAGAAAAGTTGCGTGCACAGCTAGTAGATTTAGAAGCTAAAAAGGCTTCCTTAAGAGTTGAAATAAAAGAAACGCATCCTGAATATATGATTTTACAGGAAAATTATGAAAAGGTAAAAAAGAATATTGATAAGGAAGTAGAAAATATAATAAAGAGCCAAATCAAGGCGCCGGATACCTTCTACGAAAATTTAAGGAGACAGTTAGTTAACCTTTATATTAATAATGAGAAGACAGAAGCAAACATAAGGGGTGTAAAGAAGGTACTCAGGAGGGTTGAAAACAGAATAAGCGAGATACCGAAACTGAAAAGCCGGTTAGACACCTTAACGGTAGAGGTAGACAGATACAAAAGGCTCATTGATACGCTGTATGTTAATTTAGAGGAGGTTAAAGCCCAAATAAGGAGAGCTCCGCAGGTAGCCGTTCTGGTGGAAGAAGCGGTTCCACCTGTAAGGCCATCCTTTCCCATTCTATGGCTGAATGCAATTGTGGCAAGCCTGGCTGGTTTTGTTGGGGGAGTATTCTACTGCTTTTTTATAAATTATCTTGAGGAAACACGAAAATTAAGGGTATATAGGTTATTAAAGGCTATAGAATCAACAGAAGGTAAAATATCAACGGAAAGTAAAATATCTATAGAATCAACAGAAAGTTAACTATATATGACAGACGATAATGAGATAGTTGTTATCCTGGAGAAAAGAGAAAGGAAAAGGTTTTTTTATCAAATTCAAAGAGAATCGGAAGAAAAGGGGCTTATCCCTCCTGCACCGTTTCTTTTTTTAAAAACAATGGTTCGTCCACTACAGTATACAGGGGGTATTCTTTTAGGGGTGTTTTTAGGAATATTTAGTCTGATCTTTGTATTTCTCCTATTTGTTTACCTTTTACATCTTGAACTCTAAAGTTTGTTCGGTAGAAATTTTTGAATGGTAGAATTGAAATAAATAACCATGAGAAATAAAAATAACGATACCCTGGTTCTAAAGATCAGGGAATTGAGAGAAAAGATAAGAGGAAAGGTCAGGGAAGAGCATTTAAAGGAGTGTGAAGAGTATAGAAATCTGGGCAAATATTACTGGGAAGGGTTATGGGTTACTCCTCAGAATATTAAAAAGATCCAGAAAGTAATGAAGAAAAGGGACAGGATTATCTTTCTGGAGATTCTTATTCTTTTTATTATATCTGGTCTTTTATCTTATATACTCTATCGGCTAATGAAAGTGTTTCTCCTGCCGTAAATGTTTATTTTTCTTCACCACTCTCCGGTAAGATTTTCTTTTATACAAGGGCTGAAAAATAAGAATATCCTGGTAGATAAAGATATAATGCTCTACATATTTTATCAATTTTCTCTTTCCTGTCTCCCCCCTTTCCGCCCTTCCTGCTTTTCTTAGATGTTTTCCTCCTTTTTTTCTTACCTGCCTTCCTCAGCGATATTGTTCTGTATAGAGTATTCAACAGATAAGACCGAACAGAATATGAAACCCATATCAATTTTGTCTCATAACTTGTAAACTGAGCCCGGAAGAAATACAGAGATACAATAAATCTATCTGACATTCAAGAAATTCCACAACCTGACGGAAACCTCTTGAACGTCAGATCTATGAGCTTAAATTTCCCGGTCTGCCCAGTGATTGTAACGCTCTATAATTTAATGAATTATATTGACTAGATCACATCATTTAGCTATAGTAACCTTTTTATCTTTTATTTTGAGATTTACAGAGAGTAACCCTTTGCGTTTAGGCAAATGCACGTTTGTTGTGCGTTGCTGTTCTATTGTTATGGATATCTGTATTGATCTTACTTCAAGCCGTTTTCTAGAAAGACAAATGGTATGAAACAAAAAAAATTGTGGGGGGGGAGATTTACAAAACAAACAGCACCCTCAGTAGAATCATTTACTGAGTCAATCTCATTCGACTGGAGGCTTTATCAATATGATATAGAAGGGAGCATTGCTCACGCAACCATGCTTGCTAAATGCAAGCTTATTACGGAAAAAGAGAAGAGAGCAATTGTGAAAGGGCTCAATGAGATTTTATCAGACATCCTTAACGACAAATTCGAATTCAAAAAATCCCTTGAAGATATCCATATGAATATCGAATCGGCCCTGATAGAGCGTATTGGTGAGCCTGGCAAAAAACTTCACACCGCACGCAGCAGAAACGATCAGGTTGCCCTTGATTTACGCCTCTGGACGCGTGGCAACATACAGCAGACAAGAAAACTCCTGACTGCACTGCAGAAGGAACTTGTGAAAAAAGGGAAACAGTATCCGGGTCTCATCATGCCGGGTTTTACCCATCTTCAGCATGCTCAGCCGGTATTGGTATCACACTATTTATTAGCATATGTAGAAATGTTTGAACGGGATAAAACGCGGCTTGAGGACTGTTATATCCGGCTTGATACATCACCTCTTGGTGCGTGTGCGCTTGCGGGTACAACGCTGCAAACCGACTCTCTCTTTACCGCAAAATTGCTTGGTTTTAGAGGGGTTTGTGAAAACAGTATGGATGCGGTAAGCGATAGGGACTTTTGTATTGAATATTCATTTTGCCTCTCTATGATCATCCTGCATCTTTCCCGCTTATGCGAGGAATGGATCATCTGGTGTAATGATGAATTCCAGTTTATTGAGATTCGCGACGACTATTGCACCGGCTCAAGTATCATGCCGCAAAAGAAGAATCCGGATGTACTGGAATTGATCAGGGGAAAAAGCGGACGGATATTCGGGTATCTGAACTCTTTGTTTACACTGCTCAAGGGATTACCGTTAACCTATAACCGGGATATGCAGGAGGATAAGCTTGCGCTGTTTCATGCTGCTGATACCGTTCAGGCCTCGTTATCTATTCTCGCCGAACTTGTGGCTAACACAAGTTTTCATGAAGAACGGATGCTTGCTGCCTGCCAGAAAGGATTTATCGACGCCACTGCATTGGCAGAGTATCTTGTTAAAAAGGGTTTACCATTCCGGAAGGCCCACGAAATCGTAGGAAAAATTGTGCGGGAATGCATCAGGGTGCATTGTAGTCTTACAGACCTGAGGTTGGAGAGTTTCAGGGCGTTCTCTTCTGCTATAGAAGATGATGTTTATAAGGTGCTCGGGGTTGAGAATTGTATAAAAAATTATAAAAGTCGTGGTTCTACAGCACCAGGACTTGTGAGAAAACGGATTTCGTATTGGGAAAATAAATTGGGCAAAGAACGAAAAGGAATGAACAGGTAGAGAATGATATGGATGCTTTTGAATACAGAGATACAACGCTTTTTTGTGAAAAAGTGAAGATAGAGGATATTCTATCAGAAGTAGGAACGCCTGCTTATATTTACAGTAAAAATGCAATTCTGGCGCGTTACCATGAATTAGAAGCTGCTTTTCAGGATAATAATGTTCTGATCTGTTTTTCCGTGAAGTCTAATTCGAACCTTTCCGTTTGTAAAATCTTGGCAGATGAGGGTTCCGGTTTTGATGTAGTTTCAGGTGGGGAGTTGTTTCGTGCCCTCAAAGCAGGAGCCAGTCCTTCAAAAGTTGTTTTTGCGGGAGTTGGGAAAACGGATGAAGAAATACGGTATGCCCTGGAAAATGATATCTTTATGTTTAATGTGGAGTCCACGAATGAACTGGAACACATTACCCGGTTAGCCGGGGAATTGAAGAGAATGCCAAAGGTAGCCTTGCGGATTAACCCGGATATCGATGCAAAGACTCATGAAAAGACTACAACGGGGAAAAAGGAGAACAAATTTGGTATAGATAGCATCGAAGCCGAACATATCATAAAACAGTCTCAGCATCGCTATCCGCATGTTGATATCTGCGGGCTGCATGTGCACCTTGGCTCTCCCATTTATACCGTTGATCCCTATATTCATGCCCTTGAAAAGATTACATCGCTTGTTTACCGGTGCAGGGATGCGGGTGTAGATATTGCCTATCTCAATATTGGCGGCGGCTACTGTATTTCTTATACCGGAGAAAAGGTAATACGGCCGAAGGATTATGCGTCAAAAATTCTTCCGTTCGTAAAAAAGTTACAGTGTCGTTTGATAATGGAGCCGGGAAGGTTTATCGTTGGAAACGCAGGGATCCTGATTACCCGGGTAATCTATACAAAAAAAATCTTGCATGGTAAGAGCTTTGTCATTTGTGATGCTGCTATGAACGATCTCTTGCGTCCGGCCCTGTATGATTCATTTCATAAAATATGGCCTGTAAATACAGTTATAAAAATGCCGGAAGGAGAAAATCCTTCCGAAAAAGATATGAATGTAGGGGTAGTAGATATTGTGGGCCCTGTTTGTGAAACAAGTGATACATTTGCCAGAGATAGGGTCTTGCCGGTAGTAAATGAAGGGGATGTATTAGCAATATTCAGTGCCGGTGCTTACGGTTTTAGTATGAGTTCCACATATAACTCTCGTCCACGTCCTTGTGAAGTGCTGGTAGATGGGGATCAGTACCGCATTATCCGAAAACGTGAGACGTATGAAGATTTGATTCGGGGTGAGGATATATAAAACTTGCCTGTCAGATTCCGGTCTTTACCCCCATTAAGTCTTAATATATTCAATATAATAAGATTCATAGGAAATCTTATTTATGCAGATTTGTACTGTGAATGCAAAATGAAAATTTCAGAATGTAAAGTTATTTGCATTCTGAAATCCTGTAATCTGCTTTTTATCGGTATTGTGATCAAAGAGAGAAAAATTTTTACATAATTTTTAGAAGTACTAATTTTACATTATTTAACGTCTGGTATGAGAGTAAGATGGCAAAATATTATCCGATATTTGTTGATATACAAGATAAGAAGTGTGTAGTTGTGGGGGGAGGCAATGTTGCCTGGCGCAAGGTATGCAGCTTAAAAGAGGCTGGTGCAAAGGTAACAGTGGTGTCTCCTGAGTTTTGTCCTGAATTGGAAACAGAGCAGGGTGTTGAACGAATCAGACAGAGATATAAGAAAGAATTTCTTGAGGATGCACTCATTGTTATTGCTTCAACAGATGATGAAGAGGTAAATAAGGCCATTTACTACGATGCTGTTGAGAGGGGGCAGTTGGTGAATGTTGTTGATAAGCCGGAGTTCTGCTCCTTTATTGTGCCTTCTTCCGTTATACGGGGTGATTTATGTATCAGTATATCAACCAGTGGGGCCAGTCCCGCCCTGGCACGTACTATCCGGGAATCACTGGAAGAGCAGTTTGGGAATGAATATAGCGAATTTACAAAATTTTTATCAGAGACGCGCCGGAAAATCCTTTCTGAAATAAAAGAAGAGTCGGTGCGGCGTGATATTTTACAACAGATTGCAGGACCTGACATGCTTGAAGTACTGAAGAAAGAAGGTGTGAATGAAGTAAAAAAGCAAATAGGAGGGATTATTTCAGAAAAGATTTCTTATGATAAATAAGTTCACTACTTCTATAGACTCTTTTTTCTTGCAAGATATTTTATGAAGTGCTATCATAAAGATTAAGGTATTTTCTATAATTGTTATTTTGTTAAGTACTTGTATATAAATAAAATATGTAAAAATATCAGGAGTTTAAATGGATCAAGGAATTGTAAAACAGAGGGTTGATCTGAATGAATTAAAATCCGGCGGTTTCATAAAACAAAACCAAAAGGACCTTTTTACCGTTCGTTTAAAAGTTCCCGGTGGAAGAATTACACCAGAAAAACTGGTAAAGATTGCAGAAGTTGCCAGGAAATATAGTCGGCTGGGATATTGTCACTTGAGTTTTCGCCAATCAGTAGAGATTGTTGGTGTGCACATTGATGATTTTGATGCTGTTGTAAAGGAGCTGGCTACCATCGGGCAAAAAGTTGCCTCCTGTGGTCCGCGGGTAAGGGTTCCAACTGCTTGCGGGGGATGTGAGTATAATCCGAATGGAATTATGGATACGCAGGCCAAGGCCCTGGAAGTGGACGAGAAATTTTTTGGTACTCCCTGTCACCACAAGTTTAAAATGAGCTTCTCTGGTTGTCCGATTGATTGTGCAAGGACAAGGGAAATGGATCTCGGTTTTCAGGGTGTGGTTTATCCGGAATGGAGTAAAGACTTATGTAACGGGTGCACCCTGTGTGCAAAGGCATGTCTTGAAGGTGCTATTGTTTCTGATAAGGAAGGCAGACCAATGTTTGATGAGTCCAAGTGTGTGTACTGCGGTGATTGTATAAGGGCTTGCCCGACAGACGCATGGAAAGATAAAAAAACAGGGTGGCTGGTGCGTGTTGGTGGAAAACACGGGCGGCATCCCCGGGAAGCAGATCAGGTAGTTAATTTCTTGCCCGATAGTAAAGTAAATGACTTTATTGCCGCAACAATACAATGGTATCATGAAAACGGTAAACCGAAGGAGAGGATTGGCACAACAATAAATCGGGTCGGTTTGGATAGTTTTAAGGAAAAGGTTGTAAATGCCTTTACACAGTCATAGATAGATACCGCCATGGGAAATACGAAAAAGTGCGTTATATTTGCTCATAGTGGTACCTACGATAAGCTTTATCAGATGATTACCTTAGCTATTACTGCAGCTTCAATGGGAAGGGAGACTTACCTATTTCTCTTTTTCTGGGCATTGAAGAGGTTTGTTCATGAGGATTTTGATGTTGCAAAACTTGCTGCCGAGTTTGGTGCAGAGGGCGAACGATTGGCAAACCGGATTCAGGAGCTGAATCCTATCCCGCTCAAAGAGATACTGAACGATGTAAGGGCAATGGGAAATTTAAAAATTTATGCATGCAGCGCAGCCGTAAAACTTATGGAACTGGACGATTTCCTGGTAAGAACAAAAGTGGATGATATCGTTGGATTAACTACCCTATTGGAAATAGCTGAAGGTGCTGAAACACAATTATTTATATAATACGGAAGAAAGGTAATAGTATTTGAGTACGGTAACAAAGAATACTAAGCAGATACAGCGGATACCCAACAGTTCAGTTCTCGACAGGATTGGAAATACGCCGCTCTTAAAAATTGATAAAATCCCTGCTGAATTAAGAAATAAAGATGTTGAAATTTATGTAAAAGCAGAGTGGTTTAATCCTGGTGGTTCTGTAAAGGACCGTCCTGCCCTGCGTATTATAGAGGAGGCTGAACGATCAGGTGCTCTCGATCATGATAGGACTATTATAGATTCAACTTCTGGAAATACCGGTATTGCGTATGCATTTATCGGGGCGTTAAAGGGGTACAAAGTAACGTTAGTAATGCCTTTGAATGTGAGTGATGAGCGTAAAAGAATTGTACGTGCCTTTGGAGCTAAAACGGTGTTTACCGATCCGTTGCTTGGTTCTGATGGTGCTATGCTGGAGGCAAAAAGGATCGTAAAAGAGGAACCTTTAAAATACCTTTATGCAGATCAGTACAATAATCCTGCTAACTGGCGGGCGCATTATTATACCACAGGAAGGGAGATCTGGGAGCAAACAGCAGGTGAGATAACCCATTTTGTTGCATGCCTGGGTACCAGTGGTACCCTTATGGGCACCGGTAAACGGTTAAAAGAATACAACCCGGACATCCAGGTAATATCTGTTGAACCGTCAACCTCTATCCATGGGCTGGAGGGTATGAAACATATGGCTACCTCGATTGTTCCTGGCATCTATGATGAACATTTTCCGGACAGAAAGATTGCTGTTGAGACAGAGGATGCCTACACAGCTATTAGACGGCTTGCAGCAGAAGAAGGGCTTTTTGTGGGATACTCAGCAGGGGCAGCACTTGTAGCATCATTGAAGATTGCACGTGAAATTGATAAAGGATTGATTGTTACTATTTTTCCGGACAGGGGTGAGCGTTATTTAAGTACCAGTTTTTGGGCTGGTGTGTAGAATACCATTTTCTGAAAATACAGTGGAGCTTAAAGACCTTGTTGTTTATTGATGCGAGTAAACTTCACGATATTGAAAAGCATGTGAAAGAAAATTATCCACTGGAGTGTTGTGGACTATTGGTCGGCAGGAACAATCCGGAAAAGAGAATTATTGAAGTTTATCCTGTAAAGAATAAGAATACCGAAAGAACCCATGACAGGTATGAAATAGATGGCAAAGAATTTGCTTACATTGATAGGGAAACAGCAAAAAGGGGGCTTCAAATATTAGGGATATATCACTCTCATCCTGATCATCCGGCTGTTCCATCTGCGTTTGATACGGAGCGCGCATGGTTTGGATATTCCTATATGATCATCGCTATAGAACAAGGGGAAAAGACAGAAATACGATCCTGGATTTACCGGGAAGAAAAGAAACAATTTGAGGAAGAGGAAATACGTTTTCCATAAGAATTAGAATAGTATGGAGTTTTATCATATATGGTAGAAGATGAAATTATAAAACCCGATGACAGCATCGATTTAAGAGGTGTACTCTGTCCTATGAATTTTGTAAAAACAAAGCTAAAGCTGGAAATGATGGAGGCTGGCAAGGTTTTGGAAGTGGTACTGGATGATGGTGAACCAATGAGGAGTGTACCCAGGAGTTTAAAAGAGGAAGGCCATAAGATTATTAAGGTAGAAAATGTACAAGGTGTATATCACTTGCTGGTAAAAAAGGCATGATATATTATTGTACGTTTACATGAAATATACTTGACTTTTCTCACGGTTAAATATAAGATGCGATATTCGATTGTTCGTATTAAGATCATTGATTATGCTGTAGTAGAAATGTGGAAGAGACATAAAAAATAGATAAAAATCTGATATACAAAAACTTTATAGGAGTTTAAGAAGTAGGAGGTTGAACTATGGAGACAAATGAGAAAACCAAAGGCAATACGTCCGATACGGAGCAAGGAATTTGGTTCCCTAAGCTCTCCCGAAGGAGTTTCTTAACGTTAGCCGGGTGGGGCCTGTTCTTTGCTACGATAGGCGCATATCTGGTGCAATTCTTCGGATACAAAGGGTTTTTTTACCCAAAGGTACTTTATGAACCATCACCAAAGTTTACGGTAGGGACTCCGAATGATTTTCCTGTAAATTCGGTAACAACCTTAAAAACAAAAAAGATATTTGTTGTACGCGATGGCAATAGTTTCAAAGCAATATCGGTAGTATGTCAGCATTTAGGATGTGCTGTAGAGTTTTCCAAGGAAAAGAACATCTATGAATGTCCCTGCCATGGAAGTAAATATTACCGAAACGGGGTAAATTTCGCCGGGCCAGCTCCCCGGCCTTTGTATCACTACGATATGTTTTTGGACGATAACGGGAAGCTTGTCGTAGATACAAGTAAAATTGTACCCCTCGAAACAGAGTTAATTGTGTAGTATGTATGGAATATTTTATTATTTTTTGAAAGAAGGTTATAGTTATGAACCAATCAACATTAACAGAAAAGCGAGGGATACGGGCGCTCGTCGATTTGGATTGGTTGCAAGAAAATATTCGCTGTCAACACCGGTGTCCAGCACACATGGATGCACCAGGGTATATCCGCCTTATTCAAGAGGGTAAATATATCGAATCATATAAGTTGATGAAAGAAACCAACCCATTTCCTGCCGTTTGTGGTTACATCTGCCCTCATCCCTGTGAGAGTAAATGTAAGCGCGGGGACTTTGACCGACCTGTTGCCATTGATGCCCTTAAACGATTTGTTACCGATCATATATATAAAAATAAGATAAAAATTCCCAAACCAAAAATACAGCAGAAGGATGAGAAAGTCGCCGTTATCGGTGCTGGCCCTGCTGGCTTAACAGCAGCGAATGACCTCGCAGGTATGGGGTACAGGGTGACTGTTTTTGAAAAAGAATCCCAGGTGGGCGGTATGATGATGTGGGCAATTCCCTCCTACAGGCTCCCTCGCGAACAAATTATGTTTGATGTGAGCGATATTTTAGAACGGGGAGTGGAGATAAAGACCAACACGCCTATCGGGCATCCCGGAAAGACGGTTTCAGATTTATTGAACGAAGGGTACAAAGCCGTATTCATAGCTGTAGGTGCGCAAAAGGGAAAGAGGCTTGAGGTGCCCGGAGAAGAGGGGACCGAGGGTGTCATGGATTGTCTGGAGTTCTTAAAAAGGGTCAATGATGGTGATATGAGAAGCCCGGGTAAAAAGGTGGCAGTGATCGGCGGTGGAAATTCAGCAATTGACGCAGCGCGAACTTCAAACCGTTTATCCCCGGAAGTTTCTATTGTTTACAGGAGAACCCGCGGGGAGATGCCTGCCTTGCCGTGGGAGGTTGAAGAGGCCGAGCATGAAGGTGTTCAGTTTCACTTCCTTGCTGCACCAATAAAGATTATAAAAGAACATGGAAAGGTAAAGGCCCTCGAATGTATTAAAATGAGGTTGGGCAAGCCTGACAGCACCGGAAGAAGAAGACCAGAACCTGTTCCTAATTCAGAATTTACCATTGAAACCGATTGTATTATTACCGCTGTTAGTCAGGAACCTGATCTGAAATTTCTTGGTGATGATTCCGGACTTGATGTTACGAAATGGGGAACGCTTGGTGTAAATGATAGTCTTATGACGAATAAAAAGGGTATCTTTGCCGGTGGTGATGTAACGCTGGGGCCAAGTACCGTTATAGAATGTATTGCACAAGGACATCGGGCTGCAAAGTCAATTGATAGGTTCATCAGAGGAGTAGAAATCCAGGAGCCCAAGAAAAAAGTCTGGGTTACTCTCGTGGATGATGACATCAATTTGCGGGAGGAAAATTATGATGCTGTATCCCGTCAAGCGATGGATCTGCTTCCTGTATCAGAGAGAGCGGGAACGTTTGACCTTGTAGAATTGGGGCTTACCGAAGAGCAGGCGAGAATCGAATCTGCCCGTTGTCTGAAGTGTGATCTCAGTATCAATGTTGAAACAAATGAATGTGTACTCTGCGGCCGATGTAGTATGGTATGTCCTGTTGGTGCCCTGAAACAGGTGGATGCATACGATGAGGGGAAAGGATATCAGCCGTTTGTTAGTAAAGATGGTATTGTAATTAAGTATACCGGCCGTTGTATTCGGTGTGGAAATTGTAAAGACTGCCCTGTTGGCGTAATTTCTCAAAAACGAGTAGTCTGGAAACCCAATGAAGAGATTAATAAAACATTAGAAGAAAGGGAGGGGGTAGGAAAATAATTTTGTATGAGATGGGAGATTCTTAATCCAGGAGAAAAGGAGAAGAGGGCGTTCACATGAAGTTAATTTCTGACTTGAAGAAGAAGATTACCGAAAATGAAATTTGGAGGTCTATCTTTCGCCATGGATATGCAGATACCCCGAGAAACAGGGTTCTTCAAATTATCAGTAATATATGGTTACACCTGCATCCGGCGAAAGTAAGGGAACATGCCACAAAGATCCGCTTTACATGGTGTATGGGAGGTATTACCTTTTTTATATTTCTCTTTGAGACGCTAACGGGGATCCTGCTGATGTTTTATTATGTTCCCGATGTAAACAGGGCGTATGCTGATATTGTTGATTTAATGTATGTGGTACCCTTTGGTAGACTGTTAAGGAACTCTCACCGGTGGGGTGCGCATGCAATGGTAATTACCGTAAGTGTACATATGTTTCGCGTATTTCTAACAGGTTCCTACAAACCTCCAAGGCAGTTTAATTGGGTGGTTGGTGTATTTTTGCTTGTTCTTACATTCCTGTTGAGCTTTACTGGGTATTTGCTGCCATGGGATCAGTTAGGATACTGGGCTATTACGGTTGGAACGAATATGGCCAGGGCAACGCCACTGCTGGGTCATGAAGGCCCCTTTTCCTATATATTAGGAATGCGCCCTGATAATGATATTCGATTTGCTTTATTGGGGGGGACAATGATTGAAGCACCAGCTTTATTGCGAGCCTATGTATGGCACTGTATTGCAATACCGGTCATAGCTTCTGCACTGATGATGGTTCATTTCTGGAGAGTACGTAAAGATGGTGGTATATCAGGTCCGCTGTAAATGTAATGTATTCGGTAAATTTTAGTTGATTTAAAGATATTTCTGAGGAGTGCTTCAATGGAAGTTATGGAGGAAAAGAAAAGAGCAGGTGAATTTCGGGACGATAAAGTATTTACATGGCCCAACCTGGTTGCTAAAGAATTCTTGGCTGCTATTTTTGTTACTATAGGGCTGCTGTCTTATTCTTACTTTGTCGATGCTCCGTTGAGGGAATTATCTAATCCAGGAGAAGCAGAAAATCCGGCGAAGGCACCATGGTATTTTTTAGGATTGCAGGAGCTCCTGGTATATTTTGATCCATGGTTTGCTGGTGTCGTACTTCCGGGCATCATTGTTCTTGGGTTAATACTTATTCCGTATCTGGATAATAACCCTAAAGGGAACGGCTATTATACGTTTAAAGAGAGAAAATTTGCTGTATCTGTCTTTGTCTTAGGATATGTATTTTGGTACGTGCTGATTTATATAGGTACTGCGCTTCGTGGCCCCTTCTGGGCATTCTTCTGGCCATGGGAAGAATGGACACACGACTTTCCAACCCCCCCTCCTATGCATGATCTCCCATTACCGCTTGGGGTTGCACTGTTGGTTGGTTTTTATTTTGTGGGTTTGGTTCTTCCCGCAATGATAAAAAGGGATTTTTTCCTTAAACTTGGTGTTGTTCGGTATGTACTTACCATGGGACTTCTTCTTACCATGATAGGTACGGTAATAAAAATGGTATTAAGACTTATGTTTAACGTGAAATATATGATTGCTACACCTTGGATCAACATATGATTTGTTTCAGGATACTTCATATTTTGTGAGTATTTTTAGAACGGGTGATTTATGAGCTTACGAAGACTGTTATTTTTTGTTTTTAGTGCCATATTTTTAATAATCTCTGGCAAATGGATTCACGATGAATTTAATCCAAAGTGGAAGGAATATCAGAAGGAGTATTTTGAGGAGCAGGCTGTAAAGGTGGAAAAGGAGTATCAGGTTGCCACAACGGTAAAAGAAAAAGAGCTATTGGGAAAACGCCTTGCGGCGCTGCGAAACCCTGTTTGTGAAGTTAAGCAGGTTCTTCTGAAAGGTGATATTAGCTGGGCAAGAGGGCAGAATGGGGTGAAAGTAGACCGTTGTATGACATGCCACATTGATGAGGAAAAGTTGAAAACCTCGCATCCCAACACAAAAGATATACCGTTTGATATATACGGTTGTACTGTTTGCCATGGGGGCAATGGAAGAGCACTTGATGAAGAGGGTGCTCATGAAGGGATGTATCATTCTAAAAGACAAATGCAGCAAAGGGTGGTAAATGCTGAGGTTTTATTTGACTTCTGGGATGAACTGGCAACCTTAACACCCGAAGAGAGCGATCCTAATTTACGGATAGAACTGGGTGATTTTAAGCAATTCAGTATTACGGGAGATAAGGCTATCTATGTCGGTAGTAAGAAGTGCCTGAAATGCCATACCGGATTGACAACCCCGCATGTCGAACGATGGATGAGAATTAAGTTTAAAACATTTGAAAAGGTGAAGGCGGCCCCTGATTATATCGCGGGAAATGAAGAATATCGAAAAACCTGCTTAAAATGCCATACAACCGGGTATAACGAAAGTACCGGAACATATTCAGAAGAGGGAGTTACCTGTGAGGCTTGCCATGGAGCAGGAGAAATATTTAGTTATTTTATGGAAATTGGAAATGCACCGGAAGGACAGAAGATAGCAAAAATAGGAACGTATGGGACACCCTATAATATTTGCGGCCCCTGTCACCATACGCGGAATCACGAGATGAGATTAAGGTTTTTCAAGGATAGAGGCGAACCTGATGAGTGGTTTTTTCCGGAGCACACAAGGCCATATAAGACAGGCATAGTGGAGGAGGCTCCAACTCCAACTCCGTCTCCGTCTGCTTCATTACCAAAAATTTATTAAAGGAAATGGAATTCTTCATCGTAAAATTCGTAATCGGACATGAGATAAAGGAATCAGTATTACAATATATTGCAGAATATTGCAGATTTTAAGGGGAGGATGCAAATAATGAAATTGTTGAAGTTTGGAGCGGTTCTTTCCGTTGCCGTCTCTTTTGTATGGTGTTGGCAACCTGGAAGCTCGTATGCGCAGTCTGATACTGAACTGAAAGAAATGCAGCAAAAAGCAATGAGTTATTACGATATTTTATACCCTACTGATACGTTAAAAGACTGGTTTGTTACGAATACCGGGTTAGAGAAAGGTGCCGGTCCATGGGAAAATGTTTACAAACCTGTACCACTACACATGTACTGGTTTCCTGTTAAGCATTATGTAAAACCGGACGGCATGTATTACGATCAGCTTCTGGAGAAATATAAACCATCTGATTGTATAGAATGTCACAAAGAAGTTACGCCAGGATTTGTATACGACTGGGAAGAGTCTACCCATGCTAATCTGCGAAAGAATCCTAAGATTGCCGAAAAGACGGCGCAAATAGAGAGATTAATCGGCAGAGAATTAAAACAGGTGCTTTGTAAAGACTGTCACGGGGAAGACCACAGGGAACTTATCATGCCTACGCCTGCCACGTGCGGAGAGTGCCATCCAAAAGAGGTTGTAGAGTTTATGCATGAAGCAGATCGCGGACGTCCGAACCATATAGAGGGACTTGCCGCGAATGTTGTTCCACCGTGGTACCCGGAAATGTTCAGGAGAGGATACCCAGCTGCACAGTTTGGTTGTGATCTCTGCCACGCCACTGATCGATGCAATATCTGCCATACCCGGCATAAATTTTCTGCCGCAGAAGGGAGAAGGCCTGAGGCCTGTATGAGTTGCCATATGGGATTTGATCATCCGGATGCAGAAACTTACGGTGAATCAAAAATGGGATATATTTATCATTTGGAAGGGCATGAATGGGACTGGGAGAAACCATTAGCAGAGATCGTACCCGGTAAGGATTACAGGACACCGACCTGCCAGTTTTGTCATTTTGATCAGGGTGACGGAACGTTTGCCCATAATCCTGTAACAAAGGGTGTATGGAGGATGGGAACAATACCGCCAAAAGGTATAGATTATAAGTCATCACTGAAAGATTATCCTCATGGTATAAATCTTCCTCCTATGAATTATACGCTGGATATATACTCTCCCGAAAATAAAAAGAGGTCTGAGCAATGGGTAGCAGTGTGCAGTAAATGCCACAGTCCGAGATTTGCACGCTTATACCGGGAAAATTTAAATGATTTTATGTTTGAAATGTGGAGATTGCAGGATAGGGCACAGGCGATTTTGGATGAAATCGTAGCGTTGGATGCATTCGAGGTACCAATTAAAGAAAGGGATATCTTCCCCCTTGGGGATATACTGGCAGATGCGCTTGGGCCAGGAATACTGGGAGAATCAGTATATAAAGCCTTCAAAACCCAGGCAGGAAAGGTACCGGTTATCGGACCAATCCTCGGGCTGCACGGGCTGTTTGCAACAGGAAGGAACAATCCTTCAGAAATTGAAATTACCTATGCCGATATGTGGTTTGGTGATAAAGCCCATGCATATAAAGGCGT
Source organism: Candidatus Loosdrechtia aerotolerans (assembly GCA_021646405.1). Lineage (GTDB taxonomy): Bacteria > Planctomycetota > Brocadiia > Brocadiales > Brocadiaceae > Loosdrechtia > Loosdrechtia aerotolerans. Next base: position 7,246 of record SOER01000015.1, on the reverse strand, counting down.
GGCACACGGTCAACAGGATATTGCCTGGTGGTATGGTGCTGCCAAGATGTATCAGAAGATTAATATCCTGGAGAGCCAGGCTGTAGCATTGAAACATGGAAAGGATCTCCACAACCTGTTAGAGGAGAAGAAGAGAAAAGGTATTGCCGGTATCATAGGAAGTATTGTCGGTATTGTTGCTGTTCTTATGTTTGGTGCTGCTATATGGAAGAAGAGACGAGAGACAAAACACGAATGATGGTATATGGAAATTAATGGTAAAAAAGTAAAAAAGGCATCTTCTCAAGATGCCTTTTTTATTTATATAAATGTTTTCGTAACTATTAGGTTCAAAGCCCGTGGTTTAAGGTTCAGAGGAGGGACGAGATTGATCGCCTTATACTCTTCATAATCCCCAAATAGTTCTTTTGCTAACGCTTTTAACTATGAATCACTAAGTCTGAATGGTTTATATGATCTATATATATGGAGATAGATATGCTGAGTACTATACGAAAGCATGTATTGAGTTCACAGCAATTTGGTGCATTTCCGTATCATTTTAAGAATGATAACGATGCATACAGACGATCCAAAGTTGCGATTATGGGAGTACCTTATGATGGAACAGCTACTTACCAAACGGGAACGAAGATGGGGCCACAAGCAATATTGAATGCGTCTGTTAACATAGAACCTTATGACGATGAGTTAGGTGATATCTATACCACAGGAATTTTTACGGTTGGGACATTGCAGCTAGAAGAAATTCACACCGATACCAAAAGGGTGATCGATACGGTATATCAGGTGAGTAAAGAGATGGTAACTGATGGTAAATTTCTGGTAACGATCGGTGGTGAACATTCTCTGTCGCAAGGAGTAATAAAGGCTTATAAGGAGAAATACAAAAAGCTTTCAATTCTGCAACTCGATGCGCATCTTGATTTAATGGAACAGTTTGGTGGTACTTCTTACAGCCATGCAAGTGTATCGAGGAGGATAGTTGAAGATCTCCATTGTAAGGTAACAAGTTTTGGCGTACGGGTAGTATCAAAAGAAGAACAAGAATTTGTAAAAAAGAATAAAGATACCGTATCGGTATTCTATGCAAAGGATATTTATCATAATGACGATTGGCATGAGGACGCCATAGAAACATTAGATGATGTCGTTTATATTACCCTGGATGTAGATGGTCTGGATGTATCAATTATGCCTGCTACCGGTACTCCTGTCCCGGGGGGGCTGGCGTGGTACAGAACGCTTGATTTTCTGCGTAAAGTCTATAGAAAACGAAAGGTTGTTGGATTCGATATTGTGGAGCTAAAACCTAATCCGGGGAATGAAGCGCCGAATTTCTTAGCTGCTAATCTCGTCTATAAAAATATAGGGTTCTTTAAAAAGTATACTCTTTTATCGTAAACATGGATAAATTGTATGGAAATGAAAGAATAAGAATAAGAATAAGAATAAGAATAAGAATAAGATATGTTATTTTAAAGGTAACATGGTTACCGAATGGTCTATTAAGTAGGATGTGTTTATGTTAAAACAAAAAGTGAATAGTGCAAAAAGAATACTCTGTTTGATTTTGATAAGTTGCATTGTTATTGGTTGTGAAGATAAAGCGAGTTCCCATAACAGAAAAGGGCTTGTCTGTTATAACCAGAAGAAATACGACGAATCAATCACCGAGTTTAAAAATGCCTTAGAGTTAAATCCCGATCATTATGATGCCCATTTCCATTTGGGAATTACCTATTATGCAAAAGGCATGATCGATGACGCTATAACAGAATTGAAAAGAGCAATAGAAGTAGATCCTGATGAACCAAAGGCGCATTACAATATTGCCTTTGCTTATGTCGCTCATAAAAAGTTTGATGATGCAATCTCTGAGTATAAAAAGGCTATTGATTTATTTGCTGCAGAAAAGGATAAGAAGGAAGCCGAAGGTTATCTGTATCTGGCTGTTGCTTATAGTCTCATTGAAAAACACGATGAGGCCCTTACTGCGTGCAAGAGGGCAGTAGAGATTAATCCTGATCTGGAAGAAGGACACTGTTTCCTGGGTATATGTTACTTTAGAATGAAAAGGTATGATGAGGCTATTGTAGCGTTGAAAAAAGCAGTTGAGTTGAATCCAAAGTCGGATAAGGCACACAGTGCCCTTTCCCTTATTTATGAAAAACTTGGCAAAACCGATGAACATATGGAAGAAAATCGTATCCTGAGAGAACTGGCATCAGAGGAGAGGGACAAACAATGGAAGAGGAACAGACGATGAAAGATATTCAGAAAATGAAAGAGCAAGACTTGAAAATACTCGAACGGGCCCTTGCTCTGGAGGCTGAGGCGATAAGGCGATATCAGGAACAACACGATATCGTAAAAGACCCGGAGATTCATACCCTTCTTGAAGGGCTACACAGGAACGAAGTTGATCATGAGAAGATTATTCGAAACCATATTACCCGGCTGATTGGTAATGATAGTGATAAGATAGAGTGATACCCGGATATATATGGTAAATAAATTATTTGTTGGGAGTTGGGAGACTGAATAAAGAGCGAATGATGTACTATGGATATTTATCTGTTATCAAGATGATTGAGACTTCTCTTGAATTTGAGAAAGATGCTGTAAGGATATACAACGAATTTGCAGAAAAGGCTCACGATCCGCAATTAAAAGAGATGTTTGTAGAATTTGCTAAAGCGGAAACAGGACATGTTAATGGCCTGCAGAAACTGATACAATCTATCAGGGACGGGGAACATGAAGTGAAATTCTATTGTCCTGTTTGCGGATGGGAGGTTAATTTCGGAAAAACACCTAATGTGAAAGATCATGCACGATGCCGCATGTGCGGTGTAATATTTGAACTGATTGAAATAGGTGGTGATTACGATATAAAAAGATTATGAACGTAAAGGTATATAGAATATCAACGTGTCACTGGTGTGATAAGGTTGAGTCGTTTTTAAAGAAATACAGCATAGATTATGAATCTGTTGTGGTAGATGTGTTGACGGGTGAAGAACAGGAGAAGGCCATTGCAGAAGCTTATCATCTGAGTAAACAGCGTTCGTTTCCGGTAACCTGTATCGATGGTATATGTATTATCGGGTTTCATGAATCGAGGTTGAAGCATGTGTTGAGATTACCGGTGCAGGAAGCTGAAAAAGAAAAAGGTATATCCAAAGAGGATGAGAATAAGGGTTGTGGATACCCATTACCGGAGACCAAAGCTGAAGAGGGCAGGAAGATGCGCGACTGGGTGCTTCAGGAGGCAAAAAACCAGGGTTATGAGATTAATCCGGACCAGCAGTTGGTTGACGATCTTATCCAGGGGCTTATTATCAATGAAAAGCGTTACGGATACAGGGCGTGTCCCTGCCGTTTAGCTGCCGGTAAATACCAACTGGACTGTGATATTATCTGCCCGTGCTCTTACTGTTTTCTGGATGTAGAAAAATACGGCCGGTGTTATTGTTCGCTTTTTGTATCAGATCGTTATCTTGCCGGAGACCCTTCCTTACCTCAATACATACCGGACTCGAGGGAACGAAGTGCATCCATGGAAGAAATAGCCCCGGTAGCGGTAATAACATCCCCGGTTTCTTATAAGACCCACATAAAGATAACAGGATTTTTGCAGGACAGCACAGATAAGACGCTGGCAAAAACAGGTTTTTTGAGGATAATAAGTGCCCTGAACCTGGATGTTTCTGTCGTTCAATGGCATGAAAACACTGCGCATATTACTACAATAGCTGATGACACAAAAATTACCGTGAGGGTTAAAGAGGACACAGATATATATACGTATCAAATAGCATGTACATCACTTAATGGAAAAGCGGTGAATGGTGAGAGTATTTTTCAAAGGATAGATACGATAAAACAAAACAACAGACTTTTTGAATGTACGGTAATTGTGCCAGACAGCACAGATGTAGAGCAGGAGGTTCATTGGCTGTTACCCGAAAAGAAATATATAAGTTATATTTATAATAACTCTCAGATTTTGGCAGGATTTGAAACTGACGGTGCTGTTAATGATACGTTTATTGTAATGTCAGAGGATGATACTCTTGATAAGGTTATAGAAGATATCATGGCACTGGAGATAAATCATTATCTTCTTGCTTTGGAAAAACAACGATATATTCTGGCAGAGGATAGACTGAATCAACTGGATTCCACACTTGTTGCCAAATTGGGTACCATCACCATAAATTTGCCCAGAGCCCTCCCCGAGACATTAAAAGGGTGGTTGCATGGGCTGAGCAACAACTTTGGTGAAATTTCCGGTGTGGCAGAAGAGTCCCGCCATCGCATGAACTATACCCTCCTGAAAAGGGATACGATACGAAAAATTTTTCATGACTGGAGTGAAAACAGTAGAGATTCTTCTTTTCCCTTACTTTCAAGATTTTTTCTGGAAGATGCAGATAACTTTGGGGACCTTTATCATCGTCTTTTTACACGAATTAATGGTATACGAAGGGAAATGATGGATTTAATTACGATATTACGTACAAAAATAGATCTTATCGTACAGGGGCAAAGCTTAGAACTTCAGCGAAGCGTAGATGAGACGACAAAGACCCAGATGGTCATGCAGCATACCGTTGAGGGGCTGTCAGTAATTGTTCTTTCGTATTATACCGTGCACCTTGCCGAGTTTATTTTTGAAAGTCTGGAGGCAAGCCATATTATTCATATTTCTTTAGCGACAGCAAAGATCATTTTTGTCCCAACGGCAATAGCATTTAGCTGGTTTCTTACCTTTCGTGCAAGACGCTTCGTCCAAAAACATAGCAGGAAATCAAAGGAATGTGACGAAAAGAACAAGACGTAACGGAGAGGGGAAAAAGTGGAAAAAGATATTGCAAGGGTAATAATCAGTGAGGAAAAAATCCGGAGTAAGCTCATTGAATTATCGAAAAAATTATTGTGTGATTATCAGGATAAGGATTGGACAATTATTGCAATCCTTACGGGGAGTCTCGTATTTCTCACCGATTTAATCCGGCAGATCCCTGTTCCCATAAGATTGGATACGATTGATGTTGCAACATATGGCGAATCTACTTCACCCATGGGGGAGAGTAAGATCATCCGCCATTTTAAAATTGACATAAAAGATAAACACGTTCTGGTTGTCGATGATATTATCGATACGGGGAGTACCCTGAAAAAAGTATTGGAGGATATTAAGAGTTATCAACCGCGAACCCTGAAGACCTGTGTTCTTTTAAACCGGTTGGGGAGAAGGCAGTTTCATATTCAGCCCGACTATTGTTGTTTTACAATCGGAAATGAATTTGTTGTTGGTTATGGGTTGGATTACAATAACAAATACCGGAATCTACCATTTATTGGCACTCTTAAAGACGAATGCTATCGTCGTGAGGGTGTTTTGGTATAGGTATGTTATGTAAGAAAAGTAATTGATACCTGTAAATAAAGAGGATTATTTATGAGAACTTTATATGTAACTTTCTTAAACAAAGAAAAACGTAAGTGTGGTAAGAAATTTATAAAGAGCGGATTACGGGGTGCTTATTCTATCGTAGTGTGTGTATTTTTATTTTCTCTGTTTTGCAATACACTCTCTGCACATTCTGATAGCCCTCCTCTGGGTTGCCTTGGGATTGGACATGGTAAATATGGTTGGAATCTTTATGCTCCAGATCAATATACCTGTGGAAATGTAGCATGCCACTATCAGTATCCCATTGGTTCCGGAAAGGGCAAGTTCATGTTGTTTGTGCTCGATGAATGCGAGCCGGGTGAGGTTGTGGATATCCTCGTCTCCTTTAAGCAAACCGATACGGATTTCCATGGATTTCAGATAACGGCACAAGACCGGTATTACAATCGATTGGTAGGTACCTTTATTAACGTAGGAGATGATGAGGATACGCAGATAGAGGGGAGTGGGAATTATGCAAGCCACACAAAGAAAGGTACAGAACAGAGGTACTGGCATGTAAAATGGCAGGCGCCTCCTGCGGATTTCTGGATAGCAAATCCGGTAAGATTTTTTGCAATGGGGGTTGAAGCTGATAACGACGGCACGCCCATGGGCGATTACGTTTACACGGCAACAAGGCTTCTTGTTGTAAAGCAAAAGAGGGAGAAAAAAGAGGTAACAGGAATCTACAGGAAGGAGTAATTGTGTGAAGTTAAGATATGTCTTTATAGGATTGTTACTCATTTTTGGAGTGTCACAGATTGTTAATGCGTCTCCGCTTGAGTTTTCGTGGAATGCTCCAAAAACATATATTCATAATAAAGGAACAGGAGGAGAAACTGGATATATTATATGGTTTTATAATTTAAAAAATACGTTAGAAAAACCTATTCTGGTGCCGGTTGAAGTACTTTTAGCGACAGACACAGGGGAGAAGTACCCGGATGTTTACTATCCGGAGATTATGGAATATGCAGCAGAGCTCGATGAGGACTATAAAGAAGATAAAAAATACGCCGTGATTGCAAAAGGTGAGTTAGCACCAAAAACAGTAAAACACTGTGTTGCAATGTTTGAAGATATTGACCCGGATGCTAAGCGGCTTGATATCTATGTGACCGGTATTTCCCACTTCTTTTTCTGGCGCTGGAGAATGGTAGATTATTCTTATAAAATAACCTATGAAAGAGAACGGGATTATTGGAAATTAATTGAGCATGGAATGTCCAAAGATACAACGCATCGTGCATATGATGTTGAGACAGGGAAATAAGGGCTCCTGGTAAATAAAAAGAATTCCTGTGTGGCAGTTGTCCCCCTCCGAGCTCATCCTTACCCACAAGTTGGATAAAGAGCAAAAGGGTAACCAGGATGTTGTTTGTGAATGATGATGGGGAGAAACAGGCCGCTCCTCCGGAGCTTAAGAGTGGTACCTATTGTTTTTCTATTAATGTATCGCTCCTAACGGGGCTTTCTACGTTTTTCAAAAATGAATGTGTTACTCCTCTGAATTCTAGCGCGGGTATGCGCAGGCAGAAGCCTTGTGGTTACCTCCTTTAGGTGTAGATGGGTGATGGCATGTTGATGAGGGTTCCTTAGCTTGATTGTATAGGAATTTTCATTTTATGTAAGCGGGTTTACGGGGAGGTGTTGTTATAAGGTTAATGATGTTGATATGATGCAACAGTGATTCTTTATGTTCAATTGTTTTTCATCCCGAAGGGATGCCATGATTATAGCAAAAGACCTCAGAAGAATTGTAAACCCCGAAGGGGTGAC
>SOER01000014.1 GCA_021646405.1 Candidatus Loosdrechtia aerotolerans | reverse complement strand
GAATTAGATAACAGTTATCCAAAAGATTGGAAGATCCGGATTGTCCTGGATAACCACTCAGCACATACGTCAAAAGAGACCATGCAGTACTTGAAAACAAATCCAAACCGATTTGATTTTATCTTTACACCAAAGCATGGCTCTTGGTTGAACATGATTGAAATATTTTTCAGTAAAATTGCAAGGTCTTTTTTAAGGCATATTAGAGTAAATACCAAAAATGAACTCGTTGAGCGCATCTATCAGGGTATTCGCCAAATAAATGAAGAACCCGTTATCTTCAAATGGCGTTATAAAATGGATGAAATTGCCGTCGTATGATTTATAAAATATTATTTATGGAACGCTCTACTAGGGGTATCCGAAATCGTGGTTTATCGATGATTGGGGGTTACGTGAACAAGATAATCCAGGGTGATTCGCTAGAGGTTTGTTTCAATCCTTGTTTTAATGGAATTAACATTTCAACACATAATGTTGGTGCAGTACCGAATGTTGAGTTGTAGTTTCAATCCTTGTTTTAATGGAATTAACATTTCAACACACACGGGAGTAATGACAAAGAAGAGATGATAAAGTTTCAATCCTTGTTTTAATGGAATTAACATTTCAACAATTCCATTGTAACAAAGTGGATAAAAGAGGGCAATAGTTTCAATCCTTGTTTTAATGGAATTAACATTTCAACAAGGGGAATAAGGGGGATGAAAAAAGAAGAATGGAGTTTCAATCCTTGTTTTAATGGAATTAACATTTCAACTTCCCTTCTCTCTTTGCATGTCTGCCATCCAGGCCAGTTTCAATCCTTGTTTTAATGGAATTAACATTTCAACTTTGTTGCTTCAGAGGCATCCGGTACGGTAAAATCAGTTTCAATCCTTGTTTTAATGGAATTAACATTTCAACAACAGTATCATACGCGGGGGTTCAGGTTCAAGCATATGTTTCAATCCTTGTTTTAATGGAATTAACATTTCAACCAGGATGACGGAATACATATCTCACAAACCAACGAGTTTCAATCCTTGTTTTAATGGAATTAACATTTCAACCCATTTCCCCAATAGCCAGTCCAATTGACGGTCCAGTTTCAATCCTTGTTTTAATGGAATTAACATTTCAACCCCATCCCATTGTTTGTGATAGTTTGCAAGAGAGTTGTTTCAATCCTTGTTTTAATGGAATTAACATTTCAACCCCTCTAGCCATTCAGCAATTTCTTTTATTTCGTTGTTTCAATCCTTGTTTTAATGGAATTAACATTTCAACCGCATTTTCGTGCTAACTTCAATATTTGCACTACTTATGCAAAAATTACTCCCTATCAAAATACGATTTTTTCCTGTGAAATGAGGTGTTTTTTCTGGTAAAAAAACCATGTTTTACATCCTATTTGCTTAAATAACTTCTTCCTATAAAAGAACTTACATTGAGTGGCAGTTCACACACAAATATTTTTGTAACAACAGTCTATACATCGGTTAGTAAATTTGGTCTTTTTTGGATAATATCCTCTGGATATTACACTAAAAATTTCAGAAAGTAAAGCCTTTGCCTCCTCAAAATCAGAAGGTTTATAGTGTATCTCCTTTAAATTTGCCCTATCCCGCACATAGCAAATAAATCCCTTCTTTACCGGTTTTCCGTAAGTTTCTTCGATCAACATTGCATAGAGGATCGATTGGAATTTGTGCGTTCTATGAGTATACTCAGAAAACTCCGCATATTTATAGTCTAACGGTGCCAGGGTTCCATCAGATAATTCCAGTACCTCATCCACTATCCCCCGTACCCTTATCCCGGGAGAGGCAAGATATACAGAAATGGCCTTTGAGACGCAGCCGATCTTTTTTCTCACATAATCACGGTTTTCCCGTCCACGCCTTTCATGTATTTCCCTGCCTTTGAGTACCTTATATCGCCGCTCTTCATGCTGCGGGATATTAAGGCAGTTCATGAAATACGTGAACCGAGGACAATAGAGGTGTTCAATAACCTCCGATGGGGTGATCATTACGGTTGATTCAGTATCCATAGCAGCACTTTATCAAAAGAATTTCTCCAATAACTCTGCTGATACCAGTTTCTTATCAAATGCCTGTCCCAGGAGCTTCACCTTCTTAAAATCGTCTTCACACATGGGAAAGATATAGACAGAGTCGGCTTCGGGGTCAATGATATCATCGCACATGATCTTTAACTCATCGATCTGATTTTTATTAAGCGTCCCCAGAAATGCCGATTTCTGCACACGGTAAAGTCCTTTGTTCTTGCAGGCCTTGGCAATTTTATTTCGTTTTTTGTCTTCAACGATATCATAAATAATCCAGGTTAGCATTGTGGTATCACCAATATACGTGTTCGCGAATAATATTCGTAGTTGTCAGAGATTTCATAAAACCATTGAGCATGTTACCTGTCTTTACATGAGCCATCTATTGAACTACTCAGGTTCAAGGTTCAGAGTTCAGGGTTAAAGGCATGAGGAAAACAACTGCTTGAAGGTTATGCAGAACACATGACAGCCAGCTTCACTCCTTCCCTGAATCTTAAAACCGCAAAAATCTTTCAAGATTCTTCACTCCGCTTCACGGAGTTTACCCTGAACACACTCGCTTCGCTCAGTATAAACTCCGTGAATGTGTTCAGAATGACAATACATGGTGTTCCTCTCTCGTGCAAGAATGAATCTCTTTCATCAAGGATGAGACCCTTCGCTTCACTCAGGGTGACAGAATACAGGTTACATCTGAAACCCTTCATTCCACTCAAGATGAGATGTCCGTATGGAATTTGTCATTCTGAACGAAGCGAAGCGGAGTGAAGAATCTCGGCAGCGAAGAATCTCGTCTTTTCATGGTGCTAAGAGAACACCTTATACCGAACATATGAACAGAAAGAAACATTATGGTAATATATTGCCTTCATTACCCTTATAATTACACCTCCCCGCAACCCGCTTACAGAAAATGAAAATTCCTATACGATTAAACTATTCGCTATCTTATGACACTCAAACTGTATGATGTCCCCTCGTTTAATATTTCTGCCGCCATAACGAATTGACTCATCCAGGAAGGCATTGAAGGCGTTAATAAGCAGCGCCTTGCCTTCCTTGTTCAGGGTAAATCCATTCTCAAGTTTATCAAGATGTTCCTGTTTCACATCCCTTCCCGCAAAGAGTTTTATTACCGTTTCATCTGCCCAGATACGGAAGTTTTCAATCAGGTCGAAGACCAGGGATTTCTTATTATAATGATCGGTATGGATGATCCCGACATAGGGATCGAGGCCTGCGATAATGCAGGCCTTTTCCACTTTTGAGTAAAGAATACCATAGGTATAATTGAGTAGTGCATTAAATTCGTCCCTGGCCGGGTTCCGGCTGCGTCCTTCAAATTTATACCGGTCGGGCATGATGAAGTTGATTGCCTCAAAATAGGTACGTCCTCCGCTTCCTTCTATTCCCATAATCGAGCCCCGTAATGCATCAATTCCAGAGCTGCAGGTATTCTGCTGAACAAGCTGTTCCAGGCTACTCCTGCTGGTGCGTAATTTTTCGATGTATGCGGTAATCTCTGCAGATTTTTGTGAACGGCTCTCACGAAGCCGTGTTAAAAGGTCGATCTGGTTATCGAACTTTCTTGTGACCCATTCCAGGGCAAGGTTCACGCCTTCAGGGGTATTGGCGATCTCCAGTTGTCTGCGGCGGATAAGGGTTGTGCTGCCCAGCTTACTATGCCATACCCTGCCGAAAGGGTCTCCGAATTCATCAAGGAAGATAATATCGATATTGTTATCCATAGCCAGCTTAATAGCGTCGGTAGTGATATAGGCAGCCGTGGTGATCATAATGCCACTTACCTTTTTCACAGATACCTCAAAGACCTGATCGTCCTTTTTAATCTTGAAACAATCTCCATTTTTTTGGAGGTATGAACCGTAGGTATTGATGACGAGTTGCATGGCTGAGTTAGAGAATTAAAGAGTTATTAAGATAATTCACAAAAAGCATTGAGAAAGCAGGGCTTGCTGTTATGATATAAAAATCTTTATCTTTTCTAAAGCCAGGATATACACTTCTTTCTGTTTCAATTTTGTTGTGTCAATCCGGATATCCGCCGGTATTATTTTAAAGTGTCGAAATAGTTTTCTTACAAATTCATATTTATTATGGTAATCTTTGCTAAACAGCCAATTGCCGCCCTGTTCATCCTTCTTTTTCCTTTCAATCCTTTCGTAGAGCACCTTTCTCTGTGCTTCTAATTTAATAGTGACCCTTTGCGGTATAGGAACAGCCGCTTTCAAAAACGATTCCCTGCAATTCAGACCAGTGGTTTCGAGGATACAATTTCTCCATTTCTGTTTGGACAGATCATGAAAGAGGGCAGTCCATGCATCTGCCTCACCCAGCGGAGATACAGGGAATCTTGAGCGATATTCACCAATGCGATAGACGGGGATGTTTAGGTGCTTAGAAAGACGTTTTCCCAGAGTGGTCTTTCCCGCACCGGGTAAACCGATAATATGGATAATTGGAAAAAAATCTCTCATCGGCAAAATCCTTTATGGGTACTCAAACTCTTCAACTTCCTGACTTTTCAATCCTCTACTCCTTCAAATCCTCTTATAACACCTAATAGCTGGAACCGAACAGAATATAAAGGAATATAGCGATCAATAGTTGCCAAAGGCAACGAGATTTCTGACCATGTAGCCGCAGGTCTTTAGCCTGCGCACACCCACGTTCATATATCAGAAAAGAGTACAGTACTATTTCACGCTCTAGCAGGAAACGAGCCTTGAAGGGATGTAGCTATCAAACAAAAAGTAAGGCAAAGATATCGTATCTTTTAACTATACGGCTTTCTTCAAGATAGCGTATAATTTCCACTTTCCAGTTCCTTCTTCTCTTTAATCAGCCCTTGAAGGACTTTTTCATATCCCTTCCATTCCATGTAATCATCCCATTTCTCTATATCTTCTTTTTCCATATTTTTTACTGCCCTTTCAAAATCTATGAAAACCATTCCGTATTTATTCTCGAAAAGCCTTATCTTCTCCGTAATTCTGTGGTATTCATACATCAGATTGGCGTAATACATATCTTTCAATTTTTTTTGGCTAATTATTGTCATTTAACTGATATTCAAGAGGTTTTCACCGGAAAATGAAAGAATATTGTAATAATTTCGTTTTTTGAAAAACGTAGAAAGCTCCGTTAGGAGCGATATATTAATAGAAAAACAATAGATACCACTCTTGAGCTCCGGAGGAGCGGCATAGAAGGCACGGAATTAACATGTCGCTCCTCTGGAGCTTACCATGTGAGTAAATTCTCATTCTATTAATATGCCGCTCCTCCGGAGCTTTCCGCCTTTACAAGAAACAGGAAACCTCTTAAATGTCGGATTTAAAATACTTCCTTTTAAGCAATTATATCATTTTTGAAACTTCATCAGTCATCGAATAAAGTCTTTCAAAATCTTCTTTACTATGGAAGCCAAATCTATCAGGCAGTTTTTGAGACAGGTGAACATCTATAAAACTGTTATTCATAAGGATAATTCTCATCTTAAAATCAACGTAAGACGTAGTTTTAACAATATCTGAGAATTCAATTTCAGCTATTCTTGAGATATCTTCTATTGTGGGCATTAAAGATTCTCTAAGATTTTCTTAATCTTTTCACGTTCTGCCTCAAGATTATCATAATTAAAATAGTCATCATAGGCATCAGATTCCCTGATAAATCCAGCTTTCACTTTGGAATCGAATTCAAACACATCTTTAACACCATATTTTTTGGCTAACAGAAAGAGATCTGCTTCTACTTTGGAAAGCCTTTTTTCAAGATAAGTCTTTATGAAGTTCTTTTGCAATCGTATCGATAACCGTCATATCTAGAGCGTGTTATGCACTTTGAAATATCACCTCAGCAAATCTTCTGAGCATGAGTATGGCGAAAGCAAGGAAATGAAGGCCAGACAATACTTCAGGCAATCGCTCATAATCCCTTACGAGTCTTCTGAACCTGCTCTTCCAGGCGAAGGATCTCTCAACGACCCATCTTTTGGGGAGAAGTACAAATCCTCTCTTTGCCTGAGGGAGCTTCACCACCTGAAGCTCTATTCCATGCTCTTTGGCATCCTCTTTTGCCTGATCACCTGTGTAACCTTGATCCACAAAGGCTATCTCGACGGATTCTCCCGTTACTTCCTGAATCTCTTGACAAAGCCTCTTCACCTGGGCTCGTTCCTGCTCATTGGCAGGAGTTACCTGCAGAGCCAGAAGATGTCCAAGAGTATCAACAGCCATATGGATCTTGCTCCCTTTCTTCTTCTTGTGTCCATCGTATCCGGCTCTTCCCCCGCTCTCAGGTGTAGACTGAATAGTCTGGCTATCGATAATCGCTGCAGAAGGCTTCTTTTTCTTTCCTTCGGCCAGCCTCAGGATCTCTCGAAGATCATGAGGGATCATCCTCCAGGTGGTTCCCCCTCTGACCATCCATCTCAGCCCATTGAAGACTTCTCGCAAAGCATGATCTCTTTGGGGTGCATCCTCTTTCATCAAGGACAGGTAAGGGGCGACAAATGCCCATTCAGCATCACTAACATCGCTTGGGTACGGTTTTCTTTTGTTTTTATTAGTTTCCATACCCTAATTATAACAGTTTTACCCACAAAAGTGCATAACACGCTCTAACCTCCTAAACTACAGCACAACTTTTAACTCCCCAACTCCCTAACTCTTCAATTCTCTAACTCTCCAACTCGTTTGATTGTTCCAAACCCCCTCGACACCGATTTTCCGATTCCCCAATAGTCAGGAATTTCAAAGTTGACGGAGAATGTACCGAGAAAGCCAAGCATGGGGGTGCCTTTAAGCGATGTCTGAACTTCCCTTATTTTTAATATATTTGTTTTAATAGGTTCAGGTACTGTGTAACCAAGCCCTTTTGACATAGAGATAATATTACCAATTAATATCTTTTCCAGAAATTCCTTTCTTCTTTTCCAGCTTTCAAACTTCTTGTATTGTTCATAATTCCTTTCATTGAGGGCTAGCCAGGGGGTGAGGAAGGAATAATGTTTCTGCTCAGATGACATGGAAAAAGACATTGTATAGCTCTCTAACCCTTTACTCAATACTTCTTCCCATTTGCCATCCAGATTTATTGCCTTCAAATCATTGAATGTTTTTTTAATAACCTCAGTTCCTTCATTAAAACCAATCAGCAAACATAAACCATTAATTACCTTATACTGAACACAAGGATATCGATAGATAAAAGTGCCATCAGAATTATGCTGGTGTGCATACGGATTATCCCAGAAAAGGTTACCAAGATAACCCCTTAATTTCCTGGCATCGCTTTTATCTAAATTTGTATCAACCATCAATTTGAGCAATAAAATTTCTAACTTCACGTTTCACCATATTACCACAGATTTTGTGTCTTTTGTTATAAAGCCCGTTTCCTTATCATAAAAGCCAGCTAAGACAGGTTGCTTTATGTATCCCATTTCTCCAAACATAGGTGGCGTGTTTTTTACATTTACAGGGATTGAAATGACATATTGATAAAAGTCTGCTTTGAAAGAGTCAAAGGTATTTTTCCTTAAAAACAGGTCATCAATATTTTTTAGGTTTATGTATCTTTGCCATATCGCACGCGCTTCTTCATCAATTTCTATAAAAACATCTCTCTTGATGTAATCTTCCTCTATCAACTTAAAATCTGATATGGATACAGAATCATCTTCGCTGTCATATTTCAATTTCGTTATTGCTTCTAAAAGACACTTTGAAACATCCTGCGTCTTTTTAATTTTTGTTTCCTTATAATAACTTTCAATCAATTCTAAAAATATTTTTTCCTGTATTTCTTCGCGATTAGCCAATATCTTTTGTGTAATATCAAGTAAAACACTATCATAGATATACGAGGCATATCGTCGTCCACGTGAGTCTTTTAAGTCGACAATATAGACACTACCCTTATTGTTTCCATTTCTATTGCATCTTCCCGATGCCTGATTGATTGAATCCAACGGGGCAATATCCCGTACGGCAATATCGAAATCTATATCAACACCTGCCTCTACAAGCTGTGTTGACACTACTACCGTATATTCTCCTGTTTTAATCTCTTGTATGCGTTGCAGCCGTTCTTTTGGTGTTACATGGGTTGATAAATACGTTGAAGATACCCCTTCTTGCCCTTTAACCAAATTATAAAAATCCTTTGCAGAGGTTATCGTATTAAATATAAAAAGATACGTTTTCCCATTTGTTATATCAAAATATTCACGCAGGTCATTTATCGTCATGCTCTTATTCAGCAAAGGTTTCATGGAAACCCTATCTAAAGAATTGAAATAAAAATCTCTATTTATGAGTTTTTTCATTTCTTCTCTTTCAAATATTAACGGTTCTGTTGCTGTTACGAACATTATGTAACAATTGAATAGTTCTAAAAACTTTGTGAAAACAGTTCTTAGAAGAGACCAGTATTTAATAGGAATAGACTGGACTTCATCAAGGATAATAATTGCATTTGCGAGTCTGTGAAACTTTCTGATTGCCTTATTTCTATTGGAAATCAAGGTATGAAATAATTGCACAAACGTAGTTACTATTATTTCAGCATTCCACCCTTCAATAAGTATTTTTACTTCGTCCGTTTCGAATTCGCTCTCATCTTTTTTATAAAACATCTCTGAAAGGTGATGGTGCTTGAGGAGGATGTTTGTATCAGGTTCTGTATTATTTGCCCTAATCACAGACTCAAACACTTGTGCATTCTGGTCGATTATGCTCAAGAAGGGCAGTGCATATACGATCCGTGGGTTTACATTACTTTGAGATTTTATAGTTTCTCTGAGCTTCAGAACGAAAGAAAGTGAAGTTAATGTCTTACCCAGTCCTGTGGGTAGATTTAAAGAATAAATCCTATTATCCAGATTAATATCGTTCTCTGTGACCTCGTAATATGCCTTTTCTCTGAGATTATTTATTTGGGATATAGGAAAAACAGTTTTTACCTTATAATTATCAACCCAAGTATCATTTTTTATTACCTGCCGTTCAAACAGAGTAGTATCTCTTATGACAACATCGCTTTTATCTGCATCGAGGAGGAGGGAATAGAGAAAATTGATGTTTATGTAATGAGAAACCTCATCATTCATTTTCCTGAGGTATTTCCTGATATACCCTGATTCATGAACAAAATCATCAATCCAGAGAGATATAATTTTGTTATTTAACACCATAGGCAATCCAGCCTCAAAAAGCCTTTTACCAAGTATGCTCAGGCTTCCAGTGTTTATGCTTTCGAGCTGTTTGTATAATAATTTACGGTCCTCTTCGTCAAATATTGCATCATCCATTACATCCCTGAGATTTCCATGATGTCTCCTCACAGTAAGAAAGGCAAAAAAGGGGTATATCTCGGCTGATTTCAACTCTTTTGTTAAATAATATGTACATACCGATGAGAAGAGACTGTGGTTTGTTTCTTTTTTATTTTTAAGACTTTTTTTTTCTTCCTCACCGGCGATGAGATATTTTTGAAAATAACTCGTAGCCTTGCCGATATCATGGGTCAAAGCGATAATACGGCTTATATGATGAAATTGTTCTTTTATTTTTGCAGGTTTTTCATTAAGAAATAGTTCAGAGAGGTGAGCAACGCCAATTAAATGTTCCTCTAAAAACCTGCCAGGATGAGAATAAAGATTAGAAGAAGGCAATGTTATCTCCATTTTCTAATGTATAATATGTTTTTAATTGTGCCTTTATCGTATTTCCCTCAGGCTCAAAAATCACATCATCATATTTTTCTACAATCCTATCGTGATTCATACGTACCGGTAACTTTTCCTTGAAATACTTCTTTCCTGTTTCAATCTCAAGGGTATCCGGAATTATATTATCCGCAGTAACAGGGGTATTTATCTCAGCAGGTTTGCCCTCAAATTTTGTCTCTAAACTATAAATCCCGATATATCTGAAGTCTGCCAATAGTTCACTTAAGCCAAGTGAGACTGTATAGATACTTTTATGCTCGATGATATGTTTGTAAAGGTGATTAAAGATATTAGGATCCTGATGAGCAATATATATCCGGAATGCAGGATTCTTAATAAATTCTGTTCTTATCTGTGTGTGTGGGGCGAGATTTTTGTCACTCATGGGTAGCCTGAAATTTGTTCCCTTCGTTTCCAGAAGATTAATACCCACCCTTACTTTCCTGACTGGTCTTAAAATCCGCAGAGCAACCTTACACATCTCACCCCCAAAAACCTTCAGGTATTCATTCTTGTTTTTATCTAAGCCACAAATAGCACCCAAAATTCCGGCAATTGCAGAAGGCGGAGGGAAAGAAAAGGTAAGAGGAGAACTGGTCGTATAAAACTTACGGAAATGGGCATAATCAGCCCAGATATCAAAAGCAAGAACTTTCATGAGTTTTTATTCCCTCTCGTAATATTAGACACAGGCAAACAAGTTTGTTCGTGTTACTTATGTAATTTTAAATTCCTAAAGATTGAAATATCCATAACCAACCGCCGTTTTTGCTCCGATGCCATGCTCACATAGTGCCTTTTTCAGCCATTCCTCAATTGTAAAACTTCCGATTTTTTCTTTAAATGTATCCTTATCCTTCTTTTTAGCAGCAAGGTAAAAATCGAAGGAGGTATCTTCCACAGTTAAAAAATAAATAGGTACTAGATTTAGATAATCTGCAGGGGGTACAGGATTACCGTTCTTATCTTTACCGGAGTAGTAATCACCATAATGAGGATTCATAACATCGGGTTTTATCTTTGGTGGTATTACTGGAAAGGAGTCCAGAAAGATTACCCTACCTTGTTGACTTTGATTACCAAATATTTTTCTTACTTTTTCCAGATCATCCCAACCTGCCAATACCTTTCCTAATAGTTTTACAGATGGTTCAATCTTTTTGCTGTGGTTGTTTTCGCCTTTCTCATGTATTGTTAGTGCATTTTTAATTGTTTCACTGCCTTTTTCGATCAATGATTTAATGTTATCTATTTCTATAAGTTTGTTCATAACGTTAAGATTATCGTCAGGAAGGTCTTTTGTAAGAAGTTCAGAAACAATAAAATGTCTTAAGACGCCTTTTATGGCACTTCCAGGGATGTATGGAATACCATAGATGTGATGAAGCGTCATGGAGGTTTCATAAACACTGCTGCTCCCAAGCCCAACTATCAATCTCCAGTCAACAATTGCCTTAAAATTCATAGTTATTGTGTTATTCTTTAGTGAATTTACAATCTCACGTTTACGATTTTGAATATTTTCAAGCAATTCCTTTAATTTTCCATTGAAAGAAAAGCCGTAATTTGGTTTTATTTTTACCTCTTCCCTACCTTCTTTATTTTTCGAAAATTCTGCACACTTGGAATATTTAAGTAAAAAATTATCTATGATATTTAATCTATCTTTGAGTGTTTCATATGTATCATAAGGAAGTTTTAAAGGTTTATACTGTGTTAATATCCTTATCTTTTTTGCAGATAATCTATTATCGCGTCCCTTAATTATTTCAAAGGTAACTTCGATCCCTTCTTCTACTAGAGTTTTGTCCAATGCATCTGATATATGAAAAAATATATCTTTTCCATCATACTCAATGAATCCGAATCCTTTATCAGATATAAACTTCTTTATCTTTCCCTTTTCACCCATTTTCCGTATCCTCGCCCTCAATCAATCCATCGGCAAAGCGTTTGAGCCAGTTGATAAAGGCTAACACTTCGATTGTAATAGCTCGATATTGTTGACCTCCAATACCAACAATTTCATTCAGCATGTTTTTATTGCCAGATATATCAATTAGTTTTTTATTGTCTTTTTTTAGCCATTCTTCTATATGCTTGTAAATTTTTTTGTAGGTGTCATCTTTCCCATAAATAAATGCCATTGTCGCCCCAAGTCCATTAGTTTTAATGTACGAAGGGATTTTTTTTATATGACCCTTATATTTTTTATTGTCTTTAACTTTAACAACACAATCATAAGCGAATTTTGCTCTTCCCTGCTCAATGCCAGTTATGGTTGTTACGTCTTTATCCATTTTTTACCTCCAAAACCCTAGTTCGTACAATCCCCTTGCCGATAGTGGCATTGCCGCCTATTTGTATAACCTCAGGTAAGCCAGCTTTAAAAAATTCCAGAACTAAATCTTCCTCGTTTTTTCCATTTTGTTTGAAAATACCCTTCTCAGAATCTTTTTCTTTGAATATAGGAGAAGCTAAAGCAAGTGAATACAAAATACTCTCCTGCGGCAGGTATTCCTCATAAAATAAAGCGCCTGATTGAACCGTTCCGGTTTCGTTATTGATTTTTGTGCGTGCAACAACCTCCGTTGAGAGGTTTACAAAATCCCTGAAGTCGTTATCCGTTAGCGTAACAATGTCTTTTTCCATCTTTTCACGCCAGTACTTGTATGGGTCTTTTCCCCCATTTGTTTTTGGAAAGACATTATTTGCCAGCCATTCAGCAAACTTTGAACAATTTCCATTTTTATTTTCATCGCGGTTTACCTGAAAGGTATATTCCTCAAGGACAATATTATTGCTTGAAATAACTAATGAGCAGTTATGAGGAACTGTATTTTCATTAGGTAGTGATGGCAGATTTGATATCCCCGCCAGCTCCATTTCTTTTTTCAACTTTTCCAGGATGTGGGGGCAGGTAATCCATGCAAATACACCCTTCATGGATTTGACCGGGAATAGTAGTAATCGGGCATCGGTGAACCCAAGCGCCCCTGCATGTGCATCGCCTTCTTCCGGGCCAAAGGCAAGAAACACAGACTCTTCGAATCTTGTAAGTTCATATGTTATTCCATTAATACTTTTAGATTTTACTTCTTTTTCCCCGTTTTTCTCTACTTCCCACTTTTCACTAATTTGTGGAAATTGAGCAAACTTTTTCCCGACACTATCAAATATCCATTTATTACTTTTTATATCCCTTAAATCCTCAAATACCTCCCTTATGCTCCCCTTTAGTCCTGAAGATTCAATCTTTGGAAACCCCGTGTGCCTTTCACGCTGGATGGGTAAGTCCACGACTCCCAAAGCGTCACTGCTGCCTGCATGAAGAGGGGTCTCGACAATCATAAAGAATGGCAATGCCTTTTTAAACATGGGTTACCTCCTTCTCTATTGAGATGGTCTTAAATTCATTTAGTTTGTTCATTAAATTGCTATACTCTTGTGAAAATCTGTTTATCTCATCCACGTATTCTGCTTCAGCATTATGAACCTCTTTACCCAACCAAAACGAGGCTATATAAATGTCACAAGTTTGAAAATCATAAGTAGTTGTTCTATCTTCTTTATGCCATAAAATCCTTACCTGTTTATCATCCTCTTTATGTCTGAAACAATAAAAACCATCTGGTAAATTGCAATTTGTCAAACTATGTTTTAAATCGCGATCGGCCGGATTTGAACACAATCTTTTTGATAATTCAAGAAATGATTTGCGTATGGTTTTTCTATCTGCATCGGTTAGCTTTTCAAATCTTTTTTTTGTTTCATTAATTAGATAAAAGAGTTCATATCTGGTCTTATACCTTTCCCAAAGAATAACACCAAGAGGATTGAAACAGATGAGACTGTCAATCCTTTCAAGTATTGCCTCTATCTGAGGATTATCAAAATGGGGTATTTCTTTTAATCCTTCCCTTTCAATCTGACTGAATAAATCACTATTATTATCGAATATCTTCCAATCAATATTTATTGGAACCTGAGGTATCTTTATTAATGTTTCTGTCTTTTCAAATATATAATAAAGTGGTATGTTGTTTACCTGTCCAAATATTGTCAGGAATGGAACAGTTGCTTTAAATCCACCAGTCATATTTAGAATCATATTCCCAAAATATCCGTTAGCAATAGAGTAGACCCGATTAATAAGGTTTGTCATCCCTTCTCTGGCAAAGTTCTTGGGATCTACTACTTGCAATCCTTTGATAACGTCCGTCTCTTTATTAAAACTAATATTAATTCCTTCTGTAAATTTATTTTTAGTAAGTATTTCTGCTGCCACAATAGACTCCAATGAATCGGAAGCAATTAATCGGACTTCTATATCATCTTTTAATTCGTCCTTTAGTTTCAGAATGCTTTTAATCTCGGCAGAGGCATCATTATTGTTTTTCTTCAGGAAGTCCATAATCGCAGGTCTTAACCTATCAATCCTACCCTTACATCTTTCATAGTCAGCTGCGATCTTGTCCTTTATACTTTTATAATGATCTCGGATGTCATTCTTTTCCTTCAGGTAATTAGTAAATAATGATGTTCCAACAGTTGTTATAACAGTCTTCATGATATTACTCCTGCAAGGCTCAAACCAAATCCTTCCTGAGCGCCAAAGTCTGATATGTTTTTGTAATGAAAAGTACTTGCTATATTCTCTGCATCACCCTCAAGAATCTCAAAGTAATATACACTACCCGCAGGTACAGCCTTTCTCATGGGTTTTGGTTTATTATTCGCTAAGTCCCATCCACCAACCATTACAGGTTTGCCTATTACCACTGTTAATAATTTGAGCTTACAACCATTCTTTTCCCATATTAATGTTTTGCTATCCATTCCGCCAGGTAGCCATCCATATTTGAATATTGCTGGCGTTGCAAAATACAGTTTAAATTTTTTGTTCTTATTGATCCTTGCCTTAGATTTGGGTAAAAGTTCTGGAGTTTTGAAGGTGTCTACCCTTTTTACAACTGCGGATTTTGCCTCGCCACCAAGCCTTAACATGCAATTGTCAGGAAAATCATCTAAGCCTTCGTAATCAACTAAAATCGAAACCTCGTTTATCGATCTGTCAGGATTTAGTTGGGCCAGCCTGTCCATTCCTACACGATAGAGATACCCTTCTTCTGTGGTATGCGTATCATTTGATCTCTTTATTCCTGTTTTCGGCTCATTTAAAACGAAATCACACATATAGTTGTACAAATAAACATTATCCTCAGCATTCAAATATTCTCCAAGCGTTATTTCATCTAAAAAACCTCCATCAACAGATTTGGCGTTTTCGATATTTTTGGGGAAAATGAGATTCTTAGTTACAGCATTCGTAAAAAACAGGCTTTCTACTGTCTCCATTTGCATGGCGTGTGCTTTATTTTTACTATCATTATTTTTTGAATCTTTATCCTTTGCCTGATCACATGGCAAAGGATAAAAGATGTCACTTCCCCTTTGTATAAAAATACCTTTGATCTTAAAGCTACCATGCTCATCTTCGGCGCCGATTGAATTCTTCATTCCCCCGTTTTTAAATTTTCTCAAATCTCCCTTATAGGCAATATAGACGCTTCTCATTGCACCGTATATCGTGAAGGGTAAAGGTGGAAATATTCCGTCTGCCCATGTATCATCACCCATTGAGAATGGCCTACCATCGCGAAAGAACAATGTATCAAGGGGCGTTATTGCTATCATCATACGGAGACCTCCCTTGCAAGAAAAACGGCTGTTTCGAGAAATGAGATGAAATTTTTTATATTTTCCGCTTCAAGAAATACCTGATAGAGATCGCTTGCCAGTTTCTCGACTCTTTGTTTTTTTCTCTTTTTATCTTCATCTGTTCTATTTTTCATCTGACAGGAACGCAAAAGTAATCTTTTGATTTCTGTTTTTACTATTTGATCGTCAATCTTTGCCTTAGCACCTCCACATAATCTGTTAAATTCTTCTCTTAGCTTGCAAACAAATGTATCCGAAAAACCTTCGTCTTGTTTCTGTTTTCCTTTTATTAGTTCTTCTACAATATCTTGTAGTACAGAAATAATTCCCTCCCCGACAGGCTGCTGTTTATCAAACCATTTGGATATTGTTTCTACTGTTTCACCTGAACGCTTCATGACGGCGATTGCAAAGGCATTTTTGCCTTCGATTCCTTTTGCCTTCTGCTCCATCTCTCTTGCAGTTTGTACTACTACCCGCAAGGGCATTTTATAGTGGGCGATACAAACACCCATAGATGCTGTAGCAAGAGGTCCCATTGTAAGGACGATTTCATCATCTGATTCTACAAATCCTGACACCTCCTTTGTAAAATCAGTTTTCATATCTTTATCAATATGACCGGAAAATGCCGCTCTGAGTCTTATCATGATATCAAAAAGGTCTTTTAGATTTACAAAGGCGAGGACATCATCGCCTCCTGCATAGACAACCTCGCCGTCGTATTTTTCTTCAACGATGTTCACTATAAATTTCAATGAATAATCCCGCAAGGCAGCACTTATGGCTGCATGCAAGGCTGGCGTCATTGGTCTTTGTTTGTCTTTTAATTTTTCTTTAAAGTTATCAGGCAGATTTTTCCACACGTCGGGATGGTAAACCTTTTCAAACGTAGGAGCCAAATCTCCGGATAGCCACTTTCCCATCGAATCGCCATCGAGCATAATTGCAGCGTAATATCTTGTCTGTTTTACCTTGTTCGCCTTTGCACATTCTAAAATCTTCTTCTGAAGTTCTTTTGCTTTATTAAATATTTCCAGCTTTAAGCCGTATTTTTTAAAATATTTTTCCGTAAGATTCTCTTCATATAACAGTTGCTCATCAAAGGAATTACCGAAAAGACCCTTAAATTTCTTCAATTCTTCCGGATTTATCTTTTGTAAAAACTTAATCTGGGCAATTTTAGCGGTAGATGGGAATTCATTGTTTCCCATATCTCCAAATACGCCCTTGAAATATTTTTCTGCGCATCTTTTCGTAAAACAAACCCCGCAAAGACCCTCGCCATTCTGTAGATATTTTGGTGAAATTTGTTTTTCACCTGCGACAAAGATAACGACATCACTATTAAAGAGTTTGGCATCTTTATCTTTTTTCTTATAAAAAAGAATATTTCTTTCACCGCACAATGCGCATTTCCTCCCCGTTTCTCCATCCCCTTCCCCTAACTGCTCGAAAATCCTCATATTTTTCCTTGCCCCTAAAACCTTTTCGGCAAAGGAAAACAAAAGAGGATAGGCGTTGCCTATATTGGGTCTGTATTCACCGCTATTCTTTACAAATGTAAGGAGATCATTATGCCTTTTTAGGACATCTTCGGTAAAATATGATCTTGTTCCCTCTATGGTATCCTCCCAATCTTGCTTGTTGTTTTTATCCCGAAGCCATGGAATAAACGTCCAATAAATTTGCAGAAAATTCTCTATTTGTTTATCAAAACCATAAGGTTTAGAAATATTTAAGTTGCTGATTACTGATGTCGCAATATTGGTTAATTCATTTTTGATATTGTTTCCTATTTCATTCCCGAGCTTACATAATGTTTCTTTGTCGTTTACGGGAAGAATAGATAAAAACCTATTTGGAATAGTAGGAATCCTAACCTTGTTGGAATTACTGCCTTCAACATAAATTCCTTTTTTCTCAAGCCACCAGTCGGCAAATGGTTGGCTGTGAATATCCGGAAATATTATACCATCTGGACCGTACCTATCGGAGATATATTCAATTGCCTTCCAATTGAGATATGACAGGATAAAACTGCTCCAGTACAGGTCCTGGGTCTTCCTCGCCTGCGCAATAAAAGATTGTATCGGCCCAATAGCAAATAGGAACAGTGAGCAATTGTTTAAGAGCATTTCGTTTGCATACGTGGCATTGTAACATGCAGAAGAGATTTTCAAATGCTCAAGGATAGAGTGATCAGGAATCCTAGTATCTGCCGGTGCAAGCGACCACAATATTTTGGTTTTTTCGTCTGAATTTTTCTTCAACAACGGATTAAGATTACGCCAGAGATAAAGAAACCGCTCCTTATCGTCTTTAAATGACCTTGTCGCTATTTCCAGAAAGGTCTTATTGGCTATTTGCTTAAATGTGTCCTTTGATAAATCCTTCCATCTCATGACACCTTCAAAATCATTGCCTGAAAGAGGATGCTTGATACAGGGATTTTCCAGGAATTTTATTTGAAGGTCTTTGTTTTGTGAGGCGCCCTTTGGTAAAAATGTCCTTTCCATTGCAGAAGCGATATGATCCGACGCGGGTTCTTTTTCAAGCACAGCGCCTAATTTATCCGCAAGCTCTCTTGCTCTCTGCTCGTGGCTTTCGCCTTGCATGAGGATAAAGGGTTTGTCTATTGGGTCGTGCAAAAAAACTGCAAGTTTTTTTGAGAAAATCTCATTAGTCATAATGAACCTCTAAATTGTTGCTGTTTTTGTAAATCGTAAAAAGGATAGGATGGAGGAAAAGCTGAATTTAAAGTTGTAATAATGGGTATAAATTCATTTCCAATTTTAGCAATGGTTACATAAATAGGGGAAGCCATTCTGATTGTGTTATTATTGAATTTCCCTGCATAGCCAAGAGATGGGTCATTAAATAGATGAGATGCCTGTCCGATTTTTTTTAATAAATCAAATGGATCTTTTTCTGGCTTACCTAGAGCAATTTCCTTTATAAATGGATAATTTGCTCCAGAGGAAGAATTTCTATAAATTTCCATATCTTTGACATCAAAATCATTTTGTATTGCGTTAAGTTTACTAAGTATAAATTGAACTAATTCATTATTGTTTGTGAAGTTCCAGCTTTTACAGTGAACACTTCCAAAACCTCTGCGACTTCTTTTCCCCAGACCACCTAAGATAAGAGATAATTGTAAGATATTAGAGAAATAATTTTGCTGCACCATATTTAAAGATTTCAATTCTATTTTGAATTGACTGTGATTAGCTATTGAAGGGATCTCAAATCCTTTATTACATTTATTATTATTATTTTTCGATTTACAAGACGGTAAAAAAGTACATTTACTATCACCAGTATGATGTGGAAGGGGTTTTTGATTGATAAAGCCCTTATTGAACGTTTTGTTTAAAATTCTTAAAGAACATTTTGATCTTCCAATCTTTTCATCACTACCTCCAAATAGTAAAATATCTTCAATTCTTAGAGTTTCTGGATTATTTTCTCCCTTAATTGCCCGCCACCAGAACCGCATAATCCCTTTTATAGAAGGAGGGCGGAGTTCCGGGGTTTTTCCATCGGCCCCTGCCAGAAACATCGGCGTTATGATTTCACATTCAAAAGTTACTGAATTCATTTTTATGATCCCATTCTCTCTTTATTGGTTATCACAATTTGTGATTTCTACATTTTGCATAGGAATTTTTAAAAAATTAGAAAATGAAGTTTTCAACTGTTAAGCCAGTTAATGTATCTTTTAAAGAAACGTCTGACCCATCCTTGGTAAAAGAAATCCTTTCATCTACCTTGAGTTGTATTTTTTCAATCTTGTTTTTATTATTAATAAATGCTTTAACGAGATTTGTTATATCAACTTTCACTTCTGAAATATCCCGTATTTTTTCCTCAATTTTTTCCGACTTTAAGGATATGCGTTTATCCAACTCTCCCAGATAAAAATTTCCTTCTTTATAGATTACTTGTACAAGAAGTCTTGGCATCTGCCCAAATTTGGAACCAGATATAAGATTTTTCGTTCCATTCCAGATACCTTCAAGCATGAAAGAAATATCCTCATCAGTTAATTTAATATTTTGTGTTATTGCTGCATTTTCATTAACTATACCATAGAAGGTTATTAATGAATAGGGTAGAACATACCGTTCTGTGAAAGTTCCTTGTTTTCTATCTGCAGCGGATGGCATAACAGTTGTTCCCTTTACGTAAGTAACGTCGACCTTGTGAAGAGATTTCCCGTATTTAAACTGAACCGGTCCTGTTAAAGCCATTGTCTGATTTTCAACGGCTGTTGTTGCACCAAACAATCGAATATCAATGCAAGCATTTAAGACGTTTTCAGGATTATTTTTAAAATCCTTTAATCTATCTTCTTTTGTTTTTAAATTACCATTGTTATCTCGTATCTCACGAATAAAGACATCTTTTTTCTTGTATTCAGAAAGATAATCCCTTATTGTCCTTTTTAAACGGACATCGGTGACAATGTTTATTCCCGTTTCTTCATCTATCCTCGGTTTGTTTTCATCCACAGGATCACCATTAGGGTTTGCATTTGTAACATCATAAAGGAACAAGATTTCCTGACGATTTTTTACTAATTCCGACATTCGTATTCCTCCTTCAGCCAATATTTTCTTTTGGATAAACAATATTTGCAACGTTCTCAACAAGATTCATTCCACAAGAAAAGTAGAAGTTTATTTCATCGACCGGCATCTTCCATCCTTCTCCAGCCTCAAGCAGATATTTTGAAGCCTCGGACGCAATTAGCCTTTTGCCCTTGTCAAAAGAATCATATTCTTCAAGTTTGTTTTGAATTTCTGGCAGGAGTGCCCTTATATCTTTTTCGTCCATCTTCAAACCTTTCAGTTTTTTCATAAAAGGCCTTGCATTCCTTTCATTCCACTGTTTATTGAGAAGTAGCTGGGTCAGCGCACCTAATAAAAACACCCCACGTTTTGCAGGGTTTCCGAATGATTTTCCATATTGAGTAAATATACCGTTGAACATGCTTTCAACCATACTTGCCTCCTCAAAGGTTATGAGACCAAGATTCTCAAAAAACATTATATTCATGAGGGCATCTTTAATCCTAAAGCCAAAATAGCCTTCATTGATAAATTCTCTGCGAATGACTGCCATAAAGAATTTTAAAAGAAAGGCGAAGTCGAGTTTTCTTTCCTTGAAAATACTATCAACTATTTCAAGAAAATATTTATTCAGGTCACTTTCCCTCTTACCTTCATCAGACTTAGAATAAAAATTCCTTATCTTGCCAAAGTTGAATTCATCCTCAAAAATTGCATCGACACAATCCTTAGCCTTAAAGATTCTTCGAATTCTTGATGGAAATACGTCTTCGATCAATAGTAAAATCCTCTCTGCGCTCTGTTCTTTTCTTAAAAAGAGAAAATTAAGGGTGAGAACGTCTTTTATTCCAGAAAGGAATTCCAATATTTCGTTTTCATCATTGGTAATTCTCTTTTTTGTACGTTCTTTTAAATCAATTGCCTTTGTGGTATCCGATAGGATATTAAGGATGTCTTCCAGGATATCTTCACCACCTACCAGCAATCTAGGAGTTAAGTAATAATTCAACCCATAAAATTTGAAATTAAGTTTTACATCAATGTATTTTTTACCACTTTCCAACAGCGCTTTACATTCTACACAGACAGGGAAATTTTTCCATGCACTGATTTCTTTAAATCCACCTGAGATAAAACCAGGTTTATCAATTGTATAAAACTTAAAAACATCAACTTTGCCTGATACTTCTTCTCTCACTAATCCACAAACAGAACATACCTGGTTTTTACCGGCTGATTTTTTTAACTTTGCGGCCGCAAAGTCTTCAACGCCTCGTTTAAAAATTTCATATTCACCCAGATATCTTTTGTTTCCCTCAAATCCTAATGTAAAATATCGCCCTTCGCCTTTCTTTTTCGGTAGTCCTTCAATCTTGTATTTCAGTAAATTCATAATTAAATCTTTATTTTCTGCTAATACTTTATTAATCCTACTTAAAAATTCTCTAGTATCATTTTCAATACCGGTTATTTTTTCACAATCTTTCATCCACTTTTCAATCTTTTTATATGTTTTTTCAGGTTCTGTAATAGGAGCAAAAGGAGAAGGTACGTTGCCTTTTGAAGAACCGGAACTAAAGAGATATAGATCTATCTTTTTAGTATCAAAATCTTCAATGTCTATACCAGAAAATGATGAATTAACCGCGTCAATAATAACCGATAAAACCTTTCCCTCTATAGGTCTTTCACTTGACCAGGCTTTTTTAGAAACCAGGTAACCAATATCTTTTATTGCTGAAAGCATATTATCTCCCTATAGCCTTTTTTATTCCACTAATGTTTTCAACTACATCAAAATCCGTGTCATAAGAATAATTTCATTCAGTCCCTGGCACTTCATGCAAACCGCATTATAAGCGTCTATGTAATCGATGTTTTTCCTGCTGTAAAGGACCAGGGCGTCTGTAATAATGTCTTTATCGGGGATATACAGGTTCTCAGTTCTCACTATGATAGAAATCAATTCAATAACATCAGCCTTTGGTACCCTGTAATATGATAAAAGTGTCCATATTAATTCCGCGACTACTATTCCGGAAGTGGCAAGTGTTACTTTACCCTCTAATGCCTTTCTGCAAATATCTTTGCATTTTTCATATTTTGAAGGATCATCTTTGGTGAGATACCTGAGGAATATATTAGTACCGAAGAATGTTTTCATTTAAGTTTTTTGAAAAATTTCCAACAGTGATAATGTAACATGCCGCATAAGGGCAGGTTTCAAACCTGCCCCTACAATAAATACCATTCGTGCAAATATTTTCAAAAGATTCAATAGTTACTTATAATGAATATCTTACTTTCGAATACCTGCTGAGGTACTATTTCTGCATTTGCATTTGGTAATCGGTAATATTGATGAAAGTGTCCATATTAATTCCACCATTATAATTGTACTAAAAATGACTGAATTTGACAGGCAGGTACCGGGACACTTTGTTGGATAACTCAGGAAAGAGGCAGAGTACCTTTTGTATAGGTTCGTTGGGGTTCTCAAATACTTCCTCCTAAAATTTTGCGTTTTTATTTTGAACGGGAGTATATATAACCTGATTCGAAAAGTCTATAAAAATCTTTGGGAGTGTTTTCTGGGTTTAAACTTGAAACTGTTTAAGAAGCTAAAAAACAAAAAATAGGCCTCATGATTACCTCACGATTTCTATAAAAAACACGATCATGAATAATCGTGAAGTAATCGAGAAGCTAAATCAAAAAAATCTGTGTTCTGCTTTTGGTTTAATGTGAGTGTGCGCAGGCTAAAGACCTGCGACTACATTTTCTACTGTTTTTTGTAATACTTCATGGCTGCAGGAAGTGCCTTCTTAATGTCCTCAATCCTCTTTGCCGGTTCCGGATGGGTGGAAAGGAATTCGGGCGGACGCTCTCCTCCCATGGTATCCATCCTCCGCCAGAACGGGATAGCCTTTTTCGGGTTGTAACCTGCCCGTGCCATGAGGATGAGGCCAATATGGTCGGCCTCGAGTTCGTGTTTGCGGCTGTACGGTAAAATGAATCCTACGTTGGTACCTGCCCCATAGGCCTGCAGTAATATCTGCTTCGTCTGTTCTGAATGTTGACTGGCCGCAACCGATAAGCCGGTTGCGCCTAATTGCACCATTAAAAGATGGCTCATTCTCTCTCCTCCATGGTTTGCTATTGCATGCGCAACTTCATGACCCAGGACGACGGCAAGTCCTGTTTCGTCCTGAGTAACAGGAAGGATGCCTGTATATACGGCTATCTTCCCCCCGGGCATACAGAAGGCATTTACTGTTGCGCCGTCTTCAATAAGATTAAATTCCCACTCATAATTTTTTATCTCTTCCTCCATATCATTCTCGCGCATAAATTCCTCTGCTGCCTGCGCTATTTTCTTACCTGCGGTTACCACCATCTCCATTTTTTGAGGATCGTCCGAAAGTTTTGATTCGGATATCAACTGGCGATAACCTTCCTCACTGAGAGTAAAAAGCTGTGACTGCGGTACGAAAGAGAGCTGTCTTCTCCCGGTTATCGGTACTGTTGCACAGCCGGCAAAGAGAATGACCACAAGTACGAATGCGAAAAACCTTGACTGTAACATAGTAGGCCTCCAATATGATAGGTTTAAATGGTTAAGGTAAAGATATCGTTTATAAAATAACAGGATATAAGAGAGAAGATCAGGGCTGTACTCATGTCTGTTCTGTCTTTCTGTTTCTCCGTGGTTCCTGGTGTTTTTTTGTCTTCTCGGAACTCCGGATTATGCGTAAAAGCAGGGATAGAGGCTTGAGAACGATTTTATATTTTCTCAGGAACCGTATCAGAAAAAAAGATATGACGAGACCTAACAGGACTATTACGATCAAAGGATTCATATTTAACAGCCACGAGAGGGCACTTACCAGCCCTATGAGAAATGCAAGCGGATTGGTAACAATGGTAAAAAGGACGGCTGCAATCAAACCGTATTTGATAAGTTTTATACTTTTTGAGAAGGCTCCCATCGGCATGAACTGCATTATCCGTAATCCTATTTTCCCTTTACTCGCTAGCTTGAGTCCGTCATCGCCGTATATGCTGACATACCTGATAACATCATCGCCGTGGATCTTTGCCAGGGATAGTACATCGTTTCCATATTTCTTGATAACATAGATACCGTTTGAGCCGTATTTGGATACGTATTTAATAATATCATCTCCATGAAGGGCCGACAGTTTGATAACATCGTCTCCATAGACAGAACTCAAGAGGACGATATCCCTACCATGCTTCTGAATGATCCTGAATCCATCATCGCCATAGAGCATAGTGTATTTAATAACATCGTCGCCGTACTGCTGTGCAAGCTGTAATAGTTCTTCACCGTATTTTTCAATCACAGTTCCTGCACCTGTGCCATATTTTTTCATATAACGAATCATAACATCTCCATACTTTTGTGATAACGTAAGAATCTTGCCATCGGTTGCTTTCAATACCCTGATGCCTTCGTCTCCATGCCTGGCCACAAACGGAACAACATCATCACCATAGCGTGTAACAAGATCATCGCTCAGATGAATGATGCCTTTAAACCCTTTCGTGGTTTTGGCAAGCTGTGTCCCTTTTGCTGCAAGTTTTGCTACCTTTGATACACCAGCACCGACGGGAATAAATCCAAGGATGTCCAATCCGGCAAAGAGTTTATCCTGAAAGGTGATGTCTTCGTGCCGGATTCTCTTGCGACTTACCTTCTCTATATCGGACAAAAAGAAATTCCTGAGTTTATTGGTAATGGTAGTGACAGCCTCTTCCCTGACATTGTTGATATCAAGGATTTCAAACCTGTCAATGAAATCGTTTCCCAGTTCAAAGATGAGATCAACTGCCCTTCTCGCATTTTCATACCGTATGACTGAATCGCTTTGGGCATCTGATGAAGAGAAATCCGCATCGCACCACCAGCCGGAAAGCCATTTATAGGCATTTGTCGTTACCAGATACTGGTAAACCTGGCTGTTGAAATCTTTGTTCTCATAGAAAAGGTAGATGACCGGAATCGTTTGTTTATGTCCATATGTTTTTATTACATGGTAAAAGGTATCGTCATTGATAAAGAGCGAGAAAAGGAGTTTGGCTTTTTCTCCGTATTCTTTTAAGGCGAGAAGCCCGTCCTCCTGAAATTTTATGACAATATTCAATACCTCCCGGTCATAGAGCTTTGCAAATGCAATCCCGTGTTTCCGTGCGAGGGGGAATACAATATCACCCTTCTCTTTGGCAAGGTTGATAAGTTCAGTGCCTGTGTCCTTATCTCCATTGATGAGAAAAAAATTTTCGGGATCATTGGCGATGTATTGTATTCCACCATCCCCAAAGGTCTTATAAAACCCGGCAATGGTTTTCCGGGAAAATATCTGAAGATTATCAGTCATGTTTTCGGGGTTTTTGTAGAGGCGGAGGATGTCCCGTAAATCGAGGAGCGGATAGAGACCGGCCATTTCTTTACCGTATTTTTCCAGGAGAACGAGTCCTTCGATTCCATATTCCTTTAAGAATTCAAGGGCAAAGATGCCGTACCGCTGATACAGCCGTTCTGCGTTATTGTCAAATTGACCAAAAACTTCCTGAAAGGTGATATAAGCAGGATCCGGGTGGTTATTCATGTTTATGGTAAGGCCTGGGGTATTCTTTCCGGACTGGGAGAAGGCCTTTTGATATGGATAGAATAACGGCTGACTAAGGATGCAGCAGACGAACGCTATTGAAACCTGCTTGTTCATAACCAATTCGTAAAAGGATATATGAATTTCCGGTAGGGCGGTATTCCGGTGGCGATTTGCAATCAGAGTAAGCCCTTAAAAATCGCCAACAGGCGTTGGCTCCTACCTGATATTTTTTGTTGATAAGGAGTTATAAGTGAGAGAGAGTTTAGCATACCCGGCACGGGATTGCAAGCACCATCGGGGTTGGGAAGCGAACAAAGAGTGAGAAGAAAAGGATATAGAGTTCAAAAACCAGGAATAGGACGCAGATTGGCGCAGATAAACGCAGATTTTTATTGGTTTTGTGATCTCTTCACGATTACTCTTGATTTTGTTTTAAATATTCTCATCAAAGGAATCAAGGATAATCATGAGGCGGGAAAAACAACCGGGCGCTTATGGGAGACTACCCCATACGCATCAAGTTAAGGAACAATGCTGTACTTTTTCTGGTCCTCACACAAAGTCACAAAGTCACCAAGATATATCTGACATCCAAAAGGTTTCCTGTCACGTTGGAGAAATTTCTTGCAGGTATATTTTTGAGAACCTCTTCATCTGAAAACCTCTTGAATGTCAGGTATATGGCATGTCCCCATTCTTGACACACTATTCTTCATCATTCTTTATTCTCTGTGCCTCCGTGTCTTTGTGCGATGAAGATACCTTAGCTTGATGCATGTGGAGACTACCCCCATTGGAGTGTTAAGGTATTGTCCTCATGTAATTCCACCCGGGTTGCAAACCTTTTTCCCTCCCTGTTCAGGATGTCTCTCAGCCAGATGGCATCATATGTCGATGCCCGGTTTATTTTGCAACGCTTAACCTGCGTTGGTATCATTTGCATATGAATGAATTTCCTGCTTGACGGATCCATGTATGCGAAATACATCAGGCCCAGGTCGCCTCTAAAGTTTTCATATCCATTAATACCTTCGTAGTCGTTAAGGAAATCGCCGCAGCCGTAGAGGATGGGTTTGTCTTTATAAACCTCTATGCCCTTTACATGATGAGAAGAATGGCCGTGGATGATGTCGATTCCCGCATGATCAATAAGCTTATGGGCGAACCGTATTTGTTCCTGGGGAATTTCAAAACCCCAGTTGCTTCCCCAGTGAATTGAGGCAATGATGATATCCCTCTGTTGTTTTATCTCCTTTACTTTTTCACTGATATACCAGACCGTTTTGTCTGACAGGTCTTTTAACAAATTTACACCAGGTCTGTTTTCTGTAGCAGCCCATTGAGAAGGTATTCCGCTCGTTTCTGATCCGCATGAGAATATAATTACCCTTCCTTTTCCTGCAATTTCTACTATTGCCGGGGTTTCTGCTTCTCTCAGGTTTTGACCAGCCCCGGCATATGCTATACCTGCCCTCTGTAGTGTTTCGACTGTTTCTGTGAGGCCTGAATATCCCCAGTCGAGGGTATGGTTATTTGCAAGGGAACAGTATCCTATCCTTGCTGCTGTTATACAGGGAATGTTTTTTGGGTGCATCCGGTAATGAACCGGCTTACCCTTCCAACAATCATCACTCGTTGTTATACTCGTTTCCAGGTTAATTATTCTTACGTCTGGTGTGATCCGTTCAAGTTCATCAAGGGCATCGCCCCAGATGTAGGAGAAGCTGACGGGCTGCTGGATCCGGCCACTTGCCTCCTCTGCGAGTTCCACGTATCCTTTGGCATTTTTCATGTAAGACTCATGGAGGATAGGGTCGCCAGGATAGGGTAGTATTTGATCAATACCTCTTCCTGTCATTACATCGCCGCACATGAAGATGGTGATGGTGTCGGATGCCTTTGTTAGTAGAGAGGTTGTCTCTTGTTGGTTTTTTTTGTCCATGGGTATATCTTTTTCAATTTTTCTGTTGCGGTATCTTTCATAGAAGTAATGATAGCTGCAGAATATCGCAAAGAGTATACCATTTATTGAGATTCTTGATGGGGTTACGTAGTTTCTTCGGTTGTTTCCGTGGGTTCAAGTTTGTAACTTGATTGTATAGGAATTTTCATTTGTTTCGTATAAGATGCTCTCTTAACACCGTGAAAAGACGAGATTCTTCGCTGCCGCTCAGAATGACAAATTCCCTGCTGACATATCATCCAGAGTGGAATGAAGGATTTCAGGATGACACCCTGTATTCTGTCACCCTGAGTGGAGCGAAGGGTCTCATCCCTGATGAAAGAGATTCATTCCTGCACCAGAGAGTAATCCATGTATTGTCATAGGGTATATGCTAAAAACCGGATGTCCGGGGTGTACAACTCTACCATGGAGTGTGTTGAGTAAAAGTCCGCCGAAGGCGGTAAGTTCAACTCCATGTTTTCTGTTGTTTATATAGCCGTTGATTACAGAGAGTGCCATTATACAATAAGTACCTGACCACAAATTTTTGTACATTTTTATTCATAAGAAGTCTCAATATGCAACTATTTATCCGACATTCAAGAGGTTTTTATATCTCTTGTAATTTCAAAGGCTTATGAAACTGATATCCTATTGCTCAATTAATTAAGCCATTAAATAACAATAACTTAAAAATTGGACTTCTTGAATGTCGGATTTATGTACAGGTACTTATGAATAACGGAAGCGGGACATAAGAAGAGAGCTCCGTTAGGAGCGGGATGTTAATAGAACGAGAATGTACCTCCATGATAAGCTCCAGAGGAGCGACATGTTGGTAACCTCAGGGTTCAAGGTTCAGGGTTAAAAGCGTTAGGAAAAGGACTGTTGGGAGGTTATAAGGGATTCGGTACGATTAGCATCGATTGTTTTCGTACCTTCTCTGCCGCTCCTCCGGAGCTTGATAGTGGGTATACAGTATTTTTCTATTACTCTATCGCTCCTAACGGAGCTTTTCGGGTTTTTTTCACTGAT
Source organism: Candidatus Loosdrechtia aerotolerans (assembly GCA_021646405.1). Classification (GTDB taxonomy): domain Bacteria; phylum Planctomycetota; class Brocadiia; order Brocadiales; family Brocadiaceae; genus Loosdrechtia; species Loosdrechtia aerotolerans. Next base: position 37,349 of record SOER01000014.1, on the reverse strand, counting down.
AAAGAGAAAGGTACAATGACTTATGGCCAGGTACTTAAAACGTATGGGTTCAGGGTTACAAACCTGAACCCGCTGTGGAGATCTATAGTTCTGTAAAAACACAATATTACTTTTACACCCTTTAGAGGTGTCTTATTTTCCGGGAAATCTCATTATACTATATGACATTTTGTTTCGGGATCGCTATACGTTTTCCTCTGTTAATACAGCTTCGTTAGGAGCGATCTGTTTGTAGAAGAAAAATCACAACACAAAGAGAGCTCCGGAGGAGCGACCTGTACTCTGTTTTACGGTATTTTAAAGATGCGGGTATGGATGAGTTCAAGGCATAGGGGATATGGTCTGTACATGGTACTCAGGATTTTTATTCAGTTAACGCCTATGTCTCCTTAGTAGGTGTTTTTATGCCAGAGTGCGGAATAATGCTGCACTTTTTGAGTGTTTGAGCGTGAGTGTGCGCAGACTAAAGACCTGTAACTAACCTGTGGTTGCCTTTGGCAACCTGTTGCCGCACCCTTTCGTGTGTGTATTTTAAGGCATTTTTCAATAAACAGGAAGATATGAATATCTTGCCCGGACCGGTAAAGGAGGCGACTTTTTTGCAGTTTTAAACCTCAATCATTTCGATATTTGCGCGTGGGACGACGGCTGTAGTACCATCAGAAAATTCAACCTCAAGGATACGCACGGTTGCTTCTGTTTCGATCTTCCGGGGAGCGAAGGGAAGCGATCTAATTTTGCCAATCTTTCCAAAGTAAGGTACCCGGATAACTCTTACCGGATCTCCGACTTCCATACCTCTTTCAATAGGTTTATTCATCTCTTCACCCGTTGCCGTAGTTATGATATCATATGGTATAATAATCTCGGGTCTTACTACGCCGGCGCGTATTTGAGTTGCACCATTTATGGATGTTTTGGCACCGGAACGTGATTGCAGTAATTCAAATGTTCTTTGCGCCATTTGTATCCTGCCAAATCCTTCGGTAATAACGAGGGTAATACCGATATTTTCTGTTCCTGTAATGGCTACCCCTAAATCATAGCCAAGGAGTTTCCTGAGGTCTTCATCATTAAACCCGCCAACAATAATTCCCTTAACGCCGGTCTTTCTCGCTTTATCGAGGGCATCGTACTGGATAAAAGCGCCGCCAACGATGATCTTGTCCTTGCAAGCAGGTTGTATGTGATCTGCTGTAAGCACATCATCCGGCTTTTCAACAGTAACATGAAGCTGGCCTACCGTCTCACCCCCTACACCGAAAATACCCTGAATAAAGGTAGCTGCCGTTTCCATAACGACACCCTCCTTTTCTCTCACTTCTACTACCCGGCCATCGATGTATGCATGTACTTCGATTGGTTTCGGGGGTTCCCGCAAGAGGATCTGTCCCGTTATCGTTGATATTGTTTCGATGGTACCTGTAATAGGTGAAAGGAGAACAGCCTTTAATAATTTAATCCATGGCTTTGTCTCAGCAATGATTTCGTCCTTCTGGACGGGATCGCCTTCTTTCTTGAGCATATATTCTTTAAGATCCTTTGGCTGGATACCCAATCGGTTTACAGCATTGATGGCGTGTACCCTACCGGGCAGATATGTCTTTGCTACTATATCTTCTGCCGTTAAAACTGCACCTTTTTTAACCATAACCTCGCCCAGGAGAGGTAATGTGCGCTTGCTCGTAACAAGTGTTTTTTCTGCTATACGCAAACCGGGTGTATATGCATGAGCCATTATCGTTAAAATCCTTCTAAAATAGTTTATAGTTGTAATGTTACTACTTGGGGTTTGTTTATCAGGATCTGGCGCTTCCGGATAAATCCCAAACAAGTTCCAATAATCCAACGACAGGTAGCAGCACGGCTTCAGCCTGCGCCACACTCACGTTCAAATACCAAAAAAAGTACAGCACTATTCCTGCCGAAGCATCTTTTTGGGAACACCATTTCAAACGAAATTTTGTTTCGTATTTTATCATCGAAACAGAGTTTCGATGCCCATTGTGTTCCCAAACAGAGTTTGGGAACAAGCCTGTGGCAGGCCAGCAGGCTAATAAGGCTTAGCCTGATGCATATGGGGGCAAGGCTGATTTGCCCTGTGCTCTACATAATCTTCAATCGGTTCTTTTGTTAACGCTTTTAACCCAGAACCCAGAACCTTGAACCTTAAACCCTTAACCTGGGTATTTACACGTATACCTTTTTACTCCGGATACGCATCAATAGCTTCAGTCCATTGGCGGAGCTGTTCTACCCGTGATGCCTTCTCTTTTGCTAACGTAATGGGTCTTCCTCTGGTATCAATAACGATACCCACAACCCCCCCGGCAACCTGCTTTCTGACAGGTTTGCCTTTTCCCTCGCCGACATCAAAATTCTTTGCAGGAATAATTTCGATCTCTGCTACCTGATCACTGCCGAGCGGTATAACCTGCAAGTTCCCGTAAGGAAGCGAATCCTCCCGTACGGTACCATCAGGCATGGTTATTTTATAGGAAATGCATATTCCCCCCTTCTGTTTCCCGGCATTTCCTTTCACGAGAGAAATACACGTTCCTAAATAGATCAGGCAGTCTTTTTCAAAAACTTCCGTGGCAGCCTTTTCATTTACCGTTGAAAGGACGCCAAGGTGCGGCATCATGAAAATACTATCGACGGCGACCCTCGTTATCCCTTCGGGGAGGAAAGCGTCAATCATCATAAGCATAGCCTGTGATCTGCGGGGTGCATGGGAAAGCACACCTCCGCTTCCTACCAACAGATCAAGTTTTTGCATATCTACGATGGTTTCACCTTCAGCCTCTTGCCGGAATGCTTCTGATATGTCACGTTCCTTTTGTACCCCTTTGAGCCCGACTGCAAGGGCCTTGTGCTGGTTGAAGGATACCCGTAACGCCTCGCGTGCTATTGCCTGCTCAATCTTTAATTCTTTTAATGTTTGAGGGATTGTTGTGGGGCGGATCATTTTGTTCTTAATTCTATTCCTCAGATCAGATTCATCAATATCAAAAGGGACCCAGCGTAAGATATTCTCGAGTCCGGCCTCTGCAAGTACATTAGAGATACTGTAACTCATTCCCAAATTCGCACTTACCGTACGGTTAAAGATATCCCCATATACAGAGAAAACATCTGTTGTAGCACCACCGATATCTACCCCGACTACATTAATACCATGTTTTTTTGCTATCGTTTGCATAATAAGGCCAACCGCTCCGGGCGTGGGCATAATAGGTGCTCCTGTCCATGACATGAGATTTTTGTAACCAGGGGCCTGGGCCATGACGTGTTCAAGAAAGAGTTTTTGGATCTCCTGCCGTGCCGGAAAGAGATTTTCCCGTTCGAGTGTAGGTCTAATATTTTCTGTAATATGGAGTGATGTTTTTTTACTTAAAATCGCTTCAATCTTGTCCCTGGCATCTTTGTTCCCTGCGTAAATAACCGGAAGTTCAAACGTGATACCGAGCCGGGGTTTTGGATTGGCGGCTGCAATATATTCGGCCAGTTCCACTACATGGGTAACGGTACCACCGTCAGTACCGCCGGAGAGGAGGATCATATCGGGCCGGAGTTGCCGGATTCTCTCGATCTTTTCATGGGGAAGCCGCTTGTCGTTGGATGCGATGACATCCATTACGATTGCACCTGCTCCAAGTGCTGCACGCTGGGCACTTTCAGCAGTCATAGCCCGTACGGCTCCGGCAACCATCATTTGCAATCCGCCACCGGCGCTGCTCGTGGATACGTAAATATCCACCCCGATATTTCCCTGTGCCGGCGTAATAATCTTTTCTCCATCCAGTATTTTTCTGCCGGAGAGTTCTTCTACCTCTGCAAATGCGTTTAATACACCACGAGCTACATCTTCGAATGGTGCCTCAACCGTGGTAGGTGCCTCTCCGCGAAAGGTTTGCCGGTACACACCATCCTTTTTTTCAATTAAAATAGCCTTTGTTGTGGTACTGCCACAATCGGTAGCGATAATAATATTCAAATCATTCCCCTATTTACTTTTTTCTAACTCCTCAATAATCTTTTCGATACCCTCCCTTTTCTCTACAACGTCCTGGAGGAGATCGTACTCCCTGGGTGAGAAGATGAAGGTTAAAAATGGTCTGAAGAATACCATTATTTGACTTCCAATATAATTTAATGGTTGTGTGCTTTCCAGAAACAGGAGCGCCGGAACGGTAAGCTTTCTTTTTTGAACTATGCTAACAAGCTTTGAAATCAATGCCAGCTCCTGCTCACTTAATGCCATACTTTTTCGTGATGCACCCGTACTAAAGGCATGTTTCAATTCCCGCAGAATGGATTGCTTGTTTATTTTTTGAAAATATGAAAATATTCTTGATAAAAAACCTTGTAAGTACATAATGTTCAAAATCTTATCAAAACCATGATATGTTTGTCAAAACCAAAATAATTCCACGACAATAGTGGGTAATTTGCTTGTAATTCTCTCTATGACTTCCTATAATTAAACTATTTATTATTACTAAGTAACAGGGCATTTACAGATATATGAGGAGAGTGTGAGTCATGCCATATCGGGCGTGGTTTCAGTGTATTTCTGGCTGCAGGGAAAAATATGAGCTGAATGAGGTTATCTACCAGTGTAAAAGGTGCGGTGACCTGCTGGAAGTAAAGCATGATATGGATGAGCTTCGCAAACACCCTCCTGAATATTGGAAACGGTTATTTGACGAGCGGTACCGGCGCACTGAATGGCCTTACGGGAGTTCTGTCTGGGGTAAGAAGGAACTCGTTTGTCCGAATGTAGATAATAAAAATGTCGTTTCGCTCTATGAGGGCGGGAGTAACCTTTTCTGGGCTGAACGATTGGGAAGGGAGATCGGTCTCGAAGATTTGTGGATTAAACAGTGTGGAAATTCCCATACAGGATCCTTTAAAGATCTGGGAATGACTGTTCTCGTCTCTATGGTTAAGCAAATGATTGCAGAAGGAAAAAGTATTCCGGCTGTTGCATGTGCTTCTACCGGCGATACTTCTGCTGCGCTTGCTGCGTACTGTGCTGCAGCGGGCATTCCGGCAATCGTATTCTTGCCGAAGGACAAAGTATCCCTTGCGCAGCTTATTCAGCCTATTGCAAACGGAGCGCTTACCCTGTCGCTGGATACAGATTTTGACGGGTGTATGAAACTTGTCAGAGAGATATGCAGTAAGAACAATATCTATCTTGCTAATTCGATGAATTCCCTCCGTGTTGAAGGGCAGAAAACGGTAAGTATTGAGATAATTCAGCAATTTGACTGGGAAGTGCCCGATGTTATCGTTATACCGGGAGGAAATCTGGGTAACACTGCTGCTCTGGGGAAGGGGTTCCTTATGATGAAGGAGTTAGGTATTGTAAATAAACTGCCTCGTATCGTATGTGCACAAGCAGCAAAGGCAAATCCTCTTTATCTGAGTTATTTGAATAATTTTGAAGAGTTTAAGCCTGTAAAGGCGCAAAAGACCCTTGCCAATGCCATCCAGATAGGTGATCCTGTTAGTTACAAAAAAGCAATCAGGGTGCTGGAAATCTTTCATGGTATTGTAGAACAGGCGACAGAAGACGAATTAGCGAATGCCTCCGGCCAGGCAGACAGAACGGGCTTGTTTAGTTGTCCCCATACCGGGGTGGCCCTTGCAGCATTAATGAAACTTATTCAGAAAAAAGAAATACTGCCTCATGAAAAGGTTGTTGTTATTTCTACGGCACACGGATTAAAATTTCCTGAATTTAAAATACGATATCACGAGAGCAGGCTGGAAGAGGTAACTTCACGGTTTGCTAACCTCCCCGTAGAGGTCCCGCCTAGGTACGATGTGGTGATGGAAGCGATTGATAAGAGACTTGAAAAAGTGCCTGTATAAATCTCTTGAAAGCTTCAACTGTCGTAATTGTTGAGCGATAGTGAGGCTTTACTGTTATTCTGAGCCCTTCACTTTTGTCATTCTGAGCGAAGCGAAGAATCTCTTTTATTGCCTAAGATAAACTCCACGAAGGATCTTGGCAGCGAAGAACTTTCACTCCTAAAAAACGAGACCCTTCGTTCCACTCAGGGTGACAGGGAGAAAGTATGCTTAATACTTTGGCGTTTATACGAAGAAGGCTCACCTGGCTAAATAATTACCAATTGTTAAAACTTCTTATCTCTCTTTTCCCAAAAAGTGTGCAGATTAAATTCCTTGACAAAAGATAAGCTATACTTATAATAATTTTGTTAGGTATAAGAAAACGTAAAAAAAAGAAATTTTTTCTCCGGGAGTTTTCTTCAAAGTGCCTAACCATAAGCTTTTAAGTTGAAATTTGGAGAAGTTCGGTATGAATTACTTTAAAACAGCATTATTGTTGATTGTGCTGACGGCTTTATTTATCTTTGTAGGGACGATGGTTGGTGGGCGTCAAGGTGCAATCTTTGCTTTTATTATGGCATTGGGTATGAATTTCTTCAGCTACTGGTTTAGCGATAAGATCGTTCTGAAGATGTACGGTGCCCGGGAAGTATCCGAACGTGATTTACCAACATATTCCGGCATTGTAAAGGAATTAACGATGAATGCGGGAATGCCCATGCCAAAGATATATGTTATTCCTACTAATGCCATGAACGCATTTGCAACAGGGAGAAACCCCAGTCATGCTGCGGTAGCAGTTACTGATGGATTGCTGAGCGCTTTAACGCGTGAAGAATTGAAAGGGGTTCTGGGACATGAATTAAGCCATATAAAAAATCGCGATATCCTTATATCTACTATTGTTGCAACCATTGCCGGTGCTATCATGCTTTTAGCCAATATGGCCCGCTGGGCAGCGATTTTTGGCGGTTTTGGCGGAAGGGATGATGAAGGGGACAGGGGTGGAGGTCTTGGACTCCTGGTAATGGCTATTTTGGCCCCTATTGCTGCACTTTTGATTCAAATGGCAATTTCCCGTTCACGGGAGTATGCTGCTGACAGAGGTGGTGCATCCTTAACAAATAATCCGCTGGGATTAGCTGGCGCCCTTGAAAAATTGCACAGAGGAGCGGCAGCCAGGCCCATAGATGCCAGTCAATCTACGGCGCATTTATTTATTGTGAATCCATTAAGTGGCCGCTCATTTGCCACCCTCTTTAGTACTCATCCACCAATTGAAGAACGGATTAAGAGACTCAGGGCAATGGCTTAAATACAATATTTTGAATAACAGATCAATACGTTGAGAATATAAGCCATCTGAATACGGGTTTTTAATCCCCGACAACCTCATACTACCTTCGTATTTGATGTTATAACTATGGGCGGAAATAAAAATATTTTTAAAAAGTAAATTACAGGGAGGAATGTGAATGGTGCACTATACGTGTGATATGTGCGGAAAGTCACTGGTAGCAGATGAGGATATCCGATATGTAGTAAAAATTGAGGTTTATACTGCATGCGATACTATGGACGGTGATCTGGAAGAGGTTATGGAGGATGATGATGAGAGCTACGAAAATTTTACGGATTCCTCTGAATCAATAAAAGATGATGATTACCGGACCTTCCGTTTTGATCTGTGCACCAAATGCCATAAAAAATATCTGCAGGACCCCCTGTTCTTAAAGCCGTGGCACCGGATACGATTCTCGGAAAATTAAGATCTGTATCCATATCTTTGGTTCATCAGGACGGGTACCATTATTTATTGATATCTTAAAAACAATTGGAGTACGTATGATACGATAAAAGATAACCTATGGGAATGACAATAACAGAGAAGATTATTGCCGCACATACAAACCTGAGAGAAGTCCACCCCGGACAATTTGTTTACGCGGATGTAGATATATGCCTGGGAAATGATATCACTGCCCCTATCGCTATTGAGGAGTTTGAAAAGGCGGGAATTGAACAGGTCTTTGATCCCGAAAAGATTGTTTTGGTACCTGATCATTTCACCCCGAATAAAGATATTAAATCCGCCCAGCAGTCAAAGTCTCTTCGTGAATTTGCCACAAAGCACGCATTAAAGTATTATTTTGAAATTGGTCGAATGGGTATTGAACATGCCCTCCTTCCGGAACAGGGAGTTGTAGCCCCTGGTGATCTTATAATCGGTGCCGACTCCCATACGTGTACCTACGGTGCACTCGGTGCATTCTCAACAGGTGTTGGAAGCACAGATCTTGCCGCATGTTTTGCTACAGGGAAAGTATGGCTAAAAGTACCTGAATCAATACAATTTGTTTTTCACGGCAGGGCGAGGAACTGGACTTCGGGAAAGGATTTGATCCTCTATACAATAGGAAAGATTGGTGTTGACGGTGCCCTGTATAAGGCAATGGAATTTACCGGCAGCGCTATTACCCATTTATCTATGGATGATCGTTTTGCTATATGCAATATGGCAATTGAGGCAGGTGCCAAGAACGGGATTATTTCCCCTGATAAGAATACTACGGATTATATGCAGGGCAGAGGAGAAAAAAAATATGTATTGCATCAGAGCGATTCCGATTGTACTTATGCGAAAATATACGAGTTTAATACCGATGAAATCTCCCCTCAGGTAGCTCTCCCTAGCCTACCAGAAAATACAAAACCAGTAACGGACGTAGCGGGAATTAAGATAGATCAGGTAGTTATTGGTTCTTGTACAAACGGAAGAATTTCAGATCTCCGAATAGCAGCTCACATTCTTAAAGGAAAGAAAAGACATCCGTCTATTCGGCTTATTATTATACCGGCAACGCAGGACATCTATAAGCAAGCGATAAAAGAGGGCCTGATTGAGACATTTATCGAGGCCGAAGCAGTCGTTTCTACCCCGACATGTGGTCCCTGTTTAGGGGGGCATATGGGAATTCTGGCAGAAGGAGAACGGGCATTATCAACGACAAATCGTAATTTTGTTGGTCGTATGGGTCATCCCAAAAGCGAAATATACCTTTGTGGCCCCGCCGTTGCAGCGACATCTGCTATTACCGGTGAGATTACACCACCTGATGAAGTAGCAAAGAAGGAATAGGACTTAAGGGATTTTGTACATAAGATCCCTGAACACCTGTGGTTGGTAGATACAAATCGCCTCGCCGCTTTTCAGATGATGAGATTATCCCGTACGATCATCTGACCGAAACGAAAAATCTGCCTCTTGTTACCTTGGTTTTTCAGTTTGTTCAGAATATCTGATATCTAATAAAGTCTAGAGAGTGAGTAAAACTATGTCCCGGAAAAAATATATAGGATTGGATATTGGTTCAGTTAGCGTAAAAGCAGTGTTAATCAATGAGCGTAAGGAAATCTTAGAAGACCACTATATCCGTTCGCATGGTCAGCCAGTGGAAACATTCCTCCTTGTTCTCAAAGATATATTCAACAGAATCCATATCGATGATCTTGATGGTATAGCTATTACAGGAACCGGTGGTAAATTTGTCTCTGAATTAATGAACATTGCGTTCGTAAATGAGGTTGTAGCACACAGCAAAGCTACGACAACCCTCTGCCCGGAGGCGCGTACCATTATAGAAATTGGTGGAGAGGATTCGAAACTTATGCTGATCGAGCATGACGCAGCAACACAGCAAATGAAGGTTTCCGATTTCTCAATGAATACCATGTGTGCTGCAGGTACTGGTTCATTTCTGGATCAACAGGCAACGCGGCTTGGTATTGCTATCGAGAAAGAATTTGGTACACTGGCATTACAATCGAAAAATCCACCGCGTATAGCAGGCCGATGCAGTGTGTTTGCCAAAACGGATATGATTCATCTGCAACAGGAGGGTACACCGGTACATGATATTGTTGCTGGTCTCTGCTATGCGATGGCAAGGAATTTTAAGAGCAATATCGGTAAGGGAAAAGAATTTAGTAAACCCATTGTTTTCCAGGGCGGCGTTGCAGCAAATGCCGGGATGGTGAAAGCCTTTGAGGATATCCTGGAACTGAAGCCCGAAGAACTGATCATACCGAAATATTTTAAAGTAATGGGTGCAATTGGTACGGTATTTACCATCATGGACAAAGGTATTCACTCACCTTTTCGCGGTTTAAAAGAAGTTGAGGAATACCTGAGAACCCGGAGCGCGAAAACATCAAACCTGGCACCTCTTCAATCAGACAATTATACAATCGTTCAGGAAACCCATCCTATTACGGGAGATGAAAAGATCGAGGCATATGTCGGTATTGATGTTGGATCGATCAGCACAAATATTGTTGTTATTGATACGCAGAAAAATGTTTTAGCAAGACGTTACCTTATGACGGCAGGAAGGCCGCTTGAGGCGGTAAAGCAGGGTCTCTACGAAGTAGGTTTGGAAGTAGGGGACAAAGTAATTGTCTGTGGAGCGGGAACTACAGGGTCTGGCCGCTATCTGACAGGAGACTTTATTGGTGCTGATATTGTAAAGAATGAAATTACTGCTCATGCTACTGCCGCTGCACATGTAGATAAAAACGTGGATACCATTTTTGAAATCGGCGGACAGGATTCAAAATTTATACAACTGGAAAATGGTGCGATCGTTGATTTTGCCATGAATAAAGTTTGTGCGGCTGGAACCGGATCGTTTTTGGAGGAACAGGCGGAAAAGCTCAGCGTTAATATTAAAGCAGAATTTAGTAAGCAGGCCCTTTCGTCATGTTGTCCCTCTCATCTTGGAGAGCGGTGCACTGTCTTTATGGAATCGGACCTTAACCATCATCAGCAGCGCGGAACGGAGAAAGATGATTTACTTGCAGGCCTTAGCTATTCTGTTGTACTGAATTTTATCAATAGGGTTGTTGAGGATAGAAAGATTGGTGATACCATTTTCTTTCAGGGAGGAGTTGCTGCAAACCGCGGTGTAAAGGCGGCATTCGAAAAAGTAACAGGGAAAAAGGTTACCGTTCCCCCTCATCATGACATTATGGGTGCTATTGGCTCTGCTGTTCTTGCAATGGAAGAAAAGACCTGGGAAAAATCAAGATTCAGAGGGTTCGACCTTCGCCATAAACGGTATGAACTTTCTTCTTTTGTATGCAAAGACTGCTCGAATATTTGTGAGATCCGAAAGGTTACCATTGAAGGGGAGAATCCGCTGCACTATGGAAGCCGCTGTGGTAAATTTGATGATGAAAGATCTCTGAAGAAAGGAAGGCACCTGCCGAGACTCTTCCGGGAACGAAAAGAAGCACTCCTGAATTCGTATAAGAACAATAAACCTGATCACCCCATAGGGAAAAAGATCGGCATACCACAGGCATCTTCTCTTTTTCATGATTTTTTTCCCCTCTGGAAGGCGTTTTTTATAGAACTGGGCTTCGATGTAATAACCTCAAGCGATACAAATAAAGATATTGTTTACAATGGAGTAGAAGTGATTACTGCGGAGACATGCTTCCCCATTAAGGTTGCACACGGGCATGTAATTGATATTCTGGACAGGGATATTGATTATTTGTTTCTCCCCAGTATTATCAATCTAAGCCATGCCAGTGAGAAATTTACCCATTCGTTTGCATGTCCTTATGTACAGTGCATCCCCTATCTTGTCCGTTCGGCGATTAATTTCAAGGAAAAGAACTTTAAGGTATTATCGCCGATTATTCGTTTTGAGTACGGAGAGGAATATCTGAAGGGAACGCTGCGTCAGATTGCAAAGGATTTAGGGAAGACCGGAAAGGTTGTTACGTCAGCTATCCGAACAGCACTTGAGGCGCAGGATGCCTTTCATGCAACCTTAGAGATGCGGGGAAAAGAGGTTTTGGAAACCCTGGGAGAGAACGATAAGGCCTTTGTTCTTATAAGTCGTTCGTATAACGGATGCGATACGGGGATGAATCTCGGCCTTCCTGAAAAACTCCGTGATCTGGGAGTTATAACGATTCCCCTTGATTTCCTGACGCTTAATCTTGAAGAAATCGTCCATGACTATTCAAATATGTACTGGAAAACAGGGCAGAGATTTCTTGCTGCTGCCCGATTAATTGCCAGAGACAAGAGACTCTACCCTCTTTACATTACCAATTTTGGCTGCGGTCCTGATTCGTTTATCACGAAATTCTTTACAAAAGAATTATCGGGGAAACCCTGTTTAACGATAGAGATTGACGAGCACAGTTCCGATGTAGGTGCAATCACCCGGTGTGAGGCATTTATTGACAGTCTAAAAAACGTTAAGTCAGACTATGGCAGGGAAAAGACACATGAAGAGACTCCTTCCTGGAATGTTACAGAAAAAAAGAAGCGGGTACTCTATATCCCATATATGTGTGATCATGGCAAGATGATTGCCGCCTCCATGAATGCAAACGGGGTAAAGGCAGAGGCTTTACCCATGGCGGATACGGAATCTATTACTATCGGGCGAAGATTTACTTCGGGGAAAGAGTGCTATCCTGCGATCCTGACAACCGGAGATATTGTGAAAAAAGCATTAAGCCCTGATTTCGATCCTGAAGCAAGTGCCTTCTTCATGGCTACAGCATCCGGTCCCTGCCGGTTTGGTCAATATAACAAGTTTCACCGTATGGTATTAGATGAACTTGGGTTTTCTAAGGTATCTATCTATACGATGGATCAGGGTGAAAATTATGGTGAAGATACAAAAAGACTCGGTACCCATTTCCGCAAATTAGCATGGAATGGTATTATGTATATTGACCTCCTGCAAAAGCTGCAAAGAGAGATAAGACCTTATGAGGTAACGAGCGGTGATGCAGATGCCGTTTACGAGGATTATGTGAAAAAAGCAGAGATGACGCTTGAAAAGCACGGGGATTTGGTCGGGCTTGCCAGAGAAGCACGTGACGCATTTTCGAATATAAAGGTTGACAGAAGCAAACCGAGACCTTTGATTGGTATTATCGGAGAAACCTATGTCCGGTGCAATGAGTTTGCTAATAATTTCCTTGTAAGGAATATAGAACGGCTGGGTGGAGAGGCATTTGTTCCGCCTTTTTCTGAATGGATTAATTATATTGCACACTGCCGCAGGGAAACCTGTCTCTTTGAAAAGAATTATAAAGGTTTCTTTGGCGAGTTTATTTCCGATATTGTCCAAAGACACGATGCTAACAGGCTCATAAACGTATTCAAAGGCAGTGTCAGACATTTCTTAAAAGATGCTTCTATCAAAGAACTCATCAAAAAAGGAAAACCCTATATCGATGATTCTTATAAAGGTGATCCGGTGCTCAGTATGGGGAAAGCAGTTGAATATGTAGAGAATGGATTCGATGGGATTATCAATGTGCTTCCATTTCACTGCATGCCCGGAACCGTCGTAAACGGCGTACTGGAACGATTGCAAAAGGAACATGGTGGTATACCCTGTTTGAAGCTGTCTTTTGATGGCCAGGAGCAGAGTAATGAAGAGACACGGCTAGAGGCATTTATGCATCAGGCTTACCAGAGGATGGAAAGCAGATTACGGCTTAAGAAACAAAGGCCCTCAGCCAAAAACCGGATAGCATCCATTTCCCCGTTCCATGCCTCCGGTAAGGATAAAGAGGTAAAAACTGCTCCCAAAAAGAAGGTTTTTTCAGAATAGATTTTTGTATATGAAGATTATTGCTTTTGTTTTTGAGATTTATCATTGAGGCGAGAATGAGAGGAAAATGTTGGAAGTTTTGGGATAATATTAATACGGATGAAATTATTCCGGCACGTTATTTGAATACTACAGACACAAAAGAATTAGCAGCTCATTGTATGGAAGATGCTGATCCGGATTTCATGAAAAAAGCACAAAAAGGTGATGTGATTGTGGCAGGGGACAATTTTGGGTGTGGTTCCTCCCGGGAACATGCGCCAATAGCAATTAAGGCTGCCGGGATTTCAGGTGTCATTGCAAAATCCTTTGCCCGTATTTTCTTTAGAAATGCCATCAATATTGGTTTGCCTATCTTTGAAAGTCCTGAAGCTGCGGAACAAATCCAGGAAGGTGATGAAGTGGAGATCGATCTTGCGCATGCGGAGATTATAGATCATACTTCAAAAAAAAGATTCAGATTCGAACCCTTTCCACAAGAAATGCAGGAAATCATTCAAGTGGGTGGTTTGATGAATTTTGTAAAAAAAAGGAGAGAACAGTAAAAAGGTTTGGCCTTGTCAAATAGAGGTGAGACATGATACTATTCAATAAACAGGCCTGAGTAAAACCTTTTTTGTAAAAAATATAACAAAGTTTTTGTAGTGAGATAAAAGTATTTCATTTACTTCGGGGTGGTTAGTATGCAAACCTTAGAAATCAAAAAAGATATTCATTGGGTAGGGGTGCTGAATGCAACCCTCAGGGTATTCGATGTCGTTTATAAGACACGTTTTGGTACGACCTACAATTCGTATCTTATCAAGGCAGATAAACCTACCCTTGTGGATACAGTTCATGCAAAATTTACCGAAGAATATCTTGCCAAACTGAAATCATTAATAGACCCGAAGGATATTCAATACATTGTTGTTCATCATACAGAGATGGATCATTCCGGGGCATTGGGGGCATTATTGAACGAGGCGATAAATGCCCAGGTTTTATCTACACGAACTGCAGCGTTTTTTCTGAAAAATATCCTCCATAAGGATTACAATGGAAAGACCGTTGAAGATGGTGAAATTATCAGCCTGGGTAACAAACAATTAAGGTTTATCCATGCCCCGTACTGGCACTGGCCTGATACGATGTTTACCTATCTGGAAGAGGACCGTGTACTCTTTCCTTGTGACGGGTTTGCAACTCACTTTTGCGATGAACGCCTTTATAACGACAGGGTGGATGACTTTTCTGAAGATTTTCAGGATTATTTTGAACATGTAATGGGTCCTTACAGGAAAAAGATGCTCGAGGCGATAGAAAAGATTAAAGATCTCGATATTCAACTAATTGCACCGAGCCATGGTCCTATTCTTCGAACTGATCCATGGAAATATATCAGGGCATACAAGGACTGGAGTACCCCCCGAAAGGACCCGAATAAAAAGCAGATTGTAATATTTTACGCCTCGATGTACGGAAACACGAAAAGAATGGCGGAGGCAATAGCTAAAGGGGTGTCTACGGTGAATACCGAGGTGAAGCTCTATGATGCAGCTGCTGTCTCTCCGGAAGTTATGCGATGTGAAATTGAATCTGCCGATGGCCTTCTCTTTGGTTCTTCAACATTAAATGGTGACGCAATACGGCCGATCTGGGATATCATTGATATTATCTATAGTGTTAATGCAAAAAACAAAAAATTCGCAACATTTGGTACCTACGGCTGGAGCGGAGAGGCAACAAGACTTATGGAAGACCGGTTAAAAGGGCTCAAACTCAAGATTGTGCAACCTGCATTGAAGGTTATCCTTACTCCTTCTGAAGAGGATTTAAAAAAGTGTTCTATCTTTGGATATGACTTTTCCCAGGCCTTCCTGAGTCCTTCTATCTGATTTAAGAATGGAGTTGCGTACAAACATGTAGAGAAACTGCTGCGCATACCCTGCATACTTACCAAAATAATTTGTTCCAAAGTCCCTCAGATGCTTATCTGATATCAGCCTATTTTTGAAGTAAACTTCTTGAAGGACTCTTCGTATCCAGATATCAATGGGAAATGCCTCACTAAAGCCAAGGGAAAACAACAGGATACAATCAGCAATCTTATCTCCGATTCCCGGAATATTTTTCAGGGCCTTTTTTGCCTCTGAGTAAGAGAGCTTCCGTAAGGATTGTAAGAATTCCTCAGTAACAAGCTCATTTGCAGTTTTAATGTATCCTGCCCGAAAGCCGGTTTTTGCCATCAAGATACCTTGATAGCTGTTCAGATCACCTGGATTTGGGAATGCATATCCTTCAAATTTGTTCAGACGAATCCTTTTTCCAAAAAGGCTTGATAAAAGCTCAAGGTTTAATGTTATCTTCGGGATATTTGCTGCCGAGGAACACAAAAACGATATTACACACTCCCACGGATCTTGCCGGATAATCCTTAAGCCATGGTATTTCTTAATAGCATTATCGATGTACGGGTCCTTGTTTATTTGAGTGAGGATCGCTATGTAGGGTTCGTCAAGGGCAAAATAATGAAGCAGAAACTCCTTGCTAACTCCATGAAATTCTAAACAATCAAAACGTTGGCGAATTTTCAAGATACGGTCCCTTACGATAATATGGTACCAATCATCTTGTCTTGTTACCCGAAATAGCTGCCCGCATAATAGGGTATGCTCAAGGTGAAAATCTTGTATCCGGATTTTTGGCACAATGCACCTGTGAAAATGATAATGCAGATTTTTACGAGGAATTAATCAATATTCAAATCTTTTTCTCATACATCTTGCTTATAGAGTTATTCATTACTTAGTAATTATAAAAGGTATACACTCTGTATGTCAAAACCTTCCTTCCTTTCGTCAAGGTATTTTGTGTCTAATAATGAAGAAGATATTCATGTATCATGTCACATTTTGCCATGTCACGTTACCGTGCCATGTCACTTCTGCTGTTAGTTATTTTATGGGTCGAGTACATTTTTAAAAAAATATACTCTTTTTTAAACTTTTTTATTAAAAGGGAGAGCGCATTTTCCTTTCTTTATTCTCATTATCCCGGCAACGCTTAAATATTAAATATTTGTAAGCCTTTTTGTTGCTATAGGTTAGTTGCCTCGGTGGTTACAGGATTAAACTCAGATGCTATAGTAAGTTATCAAGAAATGTTTTTCAGAAGTCTTCCCTGTATGATATCGTGTCTTTCTCCTGTAGTTTGGCATGTATTTTTCTAATATTTCCGGTACAGAGAAAAATTCTGATTTTTCTCTGTGTTCAAAGATAATTCTCAACAGCATACCAAATAACAGAAGTTATTTTCATACCATGAGATTGAGATATGTTCTTTCAATCATATTCATTTTGTTTTGAATTCCCCGGTGATCAGTTTCAGGTTGTTTACACGAAAACACTAATCACCCGTTTATACATACAGAGGTGAAAGTCCTCTCTATTTCATCCATCCAGGCATATCTTGGAAACAATCTTTCCTGGTTTTTGATTATTTTCTATCGAGATTAATCAATAATTTTAAAAAGTTTTTTTGTTTTGTATTATTTTAGAAAGGAGTTGTGTTATGGCTTTTAATCCCCTGAAAGAAAAAGGTATACCAATTGAAAAACAGTTTAAAAGTTGGAGCGAATTGAACTCTCAGCCTTACGATAAGGATGCGATTCATCCTTATACGAGAACAGCCGGCATATTAATGAACGGAGTAGAGGTGGAGGGTGCCCTGTTTTCCCATAACTTTGCCAGGCACACAGATGATATGGAATTGAAGAAAAAGCTGGCATTGATAAGGAGGATAGAGCAGTCCCAGCAGAAAGTGATAAACTGGATGATACCCGCAGATGAGTCAAACCTTGAGGTTACGATAGGGTATGAACAGGTCGCTGTCGACCTGACTGCATTCCTGGCTGAAAATGAAAAAGATCCATATGTAAAACAGGCGCTTGATTTTGCACTCTTAGAAGATTTTGATCATCTCTATCGTTATGCAAACCTTATGAGGCTTACAATGGGAAAGGATGCATCATCGGTAACGAAACAGTATACCGAGATAACGGTAGGAAGACCAACGGCATTGGAACACCGTCATCCTCTTGATGATGTAAGGAAATATGCTGATAAGAATACTGCAGATCTGATGACTATCCTCCATACCCTCACAATTATTTCAGCAGAACAGCAGACAATGAATTTTTATATGAATGTAGGTGACAGGATAGAGGGGAGCTTAGGAAGAGGGCTTTATCTTGAAATAGCCCAGATTGAGGAACAGCATGTAACCCATTACGAGTCTTTACTTGATCCGAGAATGAGCTGGTTTGAACAGTTATTTTATCATGAATTAAATGAATGCTGGCTGTACTACTCGCTCATGCAGAGTGAATCGAATAACAATGCGAAAAAAGTCTGGGAAGATAATCTTGCAATGGAGATTGAACACCTGAGGATAGTGGCAGACATGATGAAGCAATACGAAAAGCGCGACCCGGCAGAACTTATCCCTGACGGTTTTTCTCATCTCTTTCGGTTTAAGTCCAATATAGATTATGTAAGGAACATACTGAAAACTCAATATAATTACAATGCCATGGACACCGAGTTTGTACCCGCAAGACAGGTACCTGATGATTATCGGTATTTCAGACACCAGGAACTAGTGAATGCGGGAGGTGTTCCCAGTGTAGAAGTTATAGAGAGAGTGATTGATAAGGAAGGGCAGGATTACAGACAGGAGGTAGGAGGGCCGCATCCTGTTGAGGAGTACAGAGAGAAGGTTTTTGCAAGATAAGAGTGTAAGGAAAATTTGCGGGTACTATTCCCGTTAGCGGGTTTTATTTACTGAATGAAAAGGGACGCCGAAAAGCGTCCCTTTTCCATTTTGTAAGGAAAAGATATTGAGAGAATAAAGGGATACAGAGATAAGCAAAAACTCAAATTTACAAAAATTTGAGAATAGGGTAAAATACTCTTTTTATTTATCTTTATAATCTCATATTTTCTCTACCTATGTCTTTACCATCTTTTTTACCCCTTTTAATAACAGGTGTAACAGGTGTTCCGGGGTATAGCGCCTTTCAGTATTTTCATACAAAGTATCCTGGCTATGTTACCGGTATTCGTCCTGTTCGATATTGGCCGTTGCGAGATGAGGGCATTATTCCGTTAGATATAGAGGACCGTAAAGGATTGGCTGCGTTGATGAAGAAAAAGCGGTTCAATTCTGTTTTACACGGAGCCGGGTCTTGTGCCCTGAAGTCGTGTGAGATGAATCCGGTACTGGCATACCGGGTAAATGTACAATCAGTTCTGAATATGCTTGAGGTGATCGGGGATCGTACGATTCGGTTTATCTTCCTTTCAACAGACCTGGTATTTCCGGGAAGATTATCGGGACTCTATACGGAAGAATGTCCGGTGGCCCCGGTTACTGTGTATGGTAAGACTATGGCTATTGCAGAGGAGGTCACCATGTTCCGGTATCCCTCTGCGGCAATTTTTCGTATATCACTCCCTATGGGAATAAGTGTAAATGGACATGCCGGGGCAATTGACTGGATATTGTCCCGTTTTAAAAAGAATAATCCGGCAACACTCTATTTCGATGAAGTAAGATCGCCGTTCTATTGTGAGGATTTTAACAGGATTATGGAGCTTACCCTTGAGAATACGATGGCTGGTATTTTTCATCTCGGTTCACACCGGCATCTCAGTTTGTATCAGATTGGGCAGATTGTAAATAAGATAGGAGGATATGATCCCCATTTACTTAAGGGGTGTATGCGGAAGGAGGCAGGGCCCATGCCGCCCCGGGCGGGGAATGTTACCATGAGTAATAAAAAACTTATTCAGGCACTCGGAACTGACCCTTTTCGCAAATGGCCTTATCTGGATCACCATGTTCCCGATGGGCAACATTGGCATTATGAACGCCCCAGTCAGATGATCTTCCATCCGGAAATGATTCATAAATATCTTTATAACTATAATGGACTGGGTTTTTCGGACCAGTAATCAAGAACATTTTTGGTAAAATAAATGATGAAAGGAGGTCCGAAAAAAACAGTGAAATATTCAGTAATTAACATATTCTATATTATCTACTAACAAGTGTGTAGAGACTAACCTGAAGAACCTGTTGTATTGGATTAAGGTATCAACTTTAGTACTTCGTTTGCTGCATTCTCAGATGCTCCCGGCTTTGCAATAGTATCCATAAGTACAGCCAGTTCATCGATACAGGCTTGCCTTTTTTGATTATTCTGTAATAATTGAATTGCCTCTTCTGCCAACCAACTATCATTTTCTCTGTAGATAAGGAATTCGGGAACGATCATTTTATTTGCAAGTTTATTTACTAACCCGATATACGGGGTGGTAAGGAATGGTTTTGCTATAAAATAGGCAAAAGGTGATATCCGGTAAACAATAATCATCGGCTTAAGGAAATAAGCAATTTGTAGTGTTACGGTACCAGCACTTGCTATGCAGAGCTCGGATGCCTTAATGATTTCATGGATGTTCCCTATAACAACCTTGCAGGATACCCTTGATTCTTCTACAATACTGTTTACAAGATTAAAATTCCGCTCGTCATTACAAGAGATAAGAAATTGTGAAGAAGGAATCGCCTGTTGTATCTGCGGTGCACAGCGAAGGAGCATTGGTAATAAACGAATGATTTCTTGCCTGCGGCTGCCCGGAATGAAAGAAACGATATTTTTTCCCATCAGTTTTTGTAATTCTGAAACAATATTTTCATCAACACCCAGGGTATTGATTTCATCAAACAGGGGATGTCCCACATAGGCAGCAGGAACACCGGCATTCTCATAAAGGTCTTTTTCGAAGGGATAAATAACGATTACTTTATCAACAAGCTTTTTCATCTTCTTTACACGCCACGGGGCATGTGCCCAGACCTGGGGACTAATATAGTATATTACCGGGATTTTATATTTTTTTGCGGCTTTGGCGAGATGAAAATTGAAGCCACAATAGTCAATGAGAACGATTCCATCGGGTCTTTCCCGGAGAAAGAAATCGATACATTTTTTCTTTATTTCAAAGAATGTTAATAACTCTGTCAATACGTGAAGCCACATTAATGAGCCATGAGACATGTCGTACAAACAATGTAAACCAGCCTTTCTCATATGCTCTTTCCCAAGACCATAAAATTCCACATAGGGATTTTTTTCACGTATACGGTGCATAAGATTTGCACCGTGAATATCCCCGGAAGGTTCACCGGCACTTATAAATAATTTTTTGAGTACCTCAGGCATGTA
This sequence comes from Candidatus Loosdrechtia aerotolerans, assembly GCA_021646405.1. Taxonomy (GTDB): domain Bacteria; phylum Planctomycetota; class Brocadiia; order Brocadiales; family Brocadiaceae; genus Loosdrechtia; species Loosdrechtia aerotolerans. The sequence continues at coordinate 16,559 of SOER01000014.1, read as the reverse complement.
TTATCCTCACTACATACGATATAAGGTTTATTACAAGCAATACGGGGATAAGTAACCAAACAATTACAAAAACAAAGGAAGTGTCTGTACAAAACAATGCATATTGTTTATCAAGAACAAAGGTTATTAAACAACCGACAGGAAAGGTAATACAGAACAGTATGAGCGTAATAAAGAAAATACTGTGTGAATGGTAAAATAACACGTAAGAAAGAAAAGAGTTACATACATAGAACGCAAAGAGGGAACATGAGAGGATTTTCACCTTTGCAAAAAAGTAGCTTACGGCAGATGATACAAAAAATACAAAGGCTGTTATCATCAATAGAAGGAGAAGCACGTTAATTTCTTACCTCATTCAAACAAATAATTATCGCTTATTCCCGCGTTGAGTTTATAATTACAGAACTGAATTGTGCATGGATTGTTTCCAGTAAAAAGCTATATCGACTGGTGTGGTATGTCTATTCAGAGGATCGTCCAAGTGTGGCAACTTTACGGTACAGACAAGATCCTAAAAAAAATCCCAATATGAATGTATAGTTTATTTCATACTGGGATTTTTTCAAGGTAAATATCTGGTTTTAAGAGACTTTACTTATCTATCCTCCTCGAATATGTCTTGTTTCACACTAAGAGACAAACTTATATGGGGCCGTAAATAGACAAACCAGAATACGATACCGACCAGGACAACACCACCTACTATATTTCCCAGAGTGACAGGTATAAGATTATTTACAATGAATCCTCCCCATGTTAATTGAAAAAGATCAAGGGTTTTTCCTGCCATTTTTTCTGCTGCGGCAACTACCTCAGGATTCCCTTTTAATATGACCCCCCTGGGAATAAAATACATATTTGCAACACAGTGTTCGAAGCCGCTGGCAACGAAACCGCCTATTGGGAAAATAATTGAAAGAACCTTATCGGCCACACTCCTCCCACTAAAACATAACCATATAGCAAGGCATACCATTGAATTACAGAGAACACCTCTTGCCAGGGCCGTTTTAAATGGCAGATTAACTTTTGCATTGGCTATGAGGAGCGCCTTTGCGCCGACCATATGATCGAAGAATTCCCACTGATGGCTACTGTTTACCCAGAGAACCATGGTGATACTACCTATGAAATTCCCAATATATGAAATAGTCCAGTTATTGAACATTTCACGAGTCGTAATCCTCTTGCCGACATATCCCATAATAATAAGGGTATTTCCGGTAAAAAGCTCGGCACCGGCAACGACTACAAGGATGAGGCCGAGGGAGAAAACGATACCTGATAGTACTGATGTAAGCCCAAAGTGTAGCGTTGAATCGCTTATTACCAGCGTGGCAAATTGTGCACCTATACCAATATAGGCCCCGGCTAAGATACCGAGTAAAAGGGTTTGTGAAAAACTTAACTTTGCTTTTACTGCGGCCACTTTATCTATCCGTGCAGCGATCTGAGGTGGTGCATATGCGTCTATATCTATAACCTTAACAGGTTTTGGGACATTATGTTCCGCCATATTTTTCCTCTCCTTTTTTTATAATGTCTTCCCTGATGGTCGTAAATAAATATACCAGTAAACCCCTGCAACGAGCACAATACCACCAAAGAGATTTCCAAAAACAACGGGGATCATGTTATCAATTAAGAACCCTTTAAAAAAGGTAAGATTTGAAAGATCCGGACTTCCGCCAGATATCTTTTCTATTGCTGCAAGTACCGAGCTATTACCTTTCAAAACAAGTCCCATCGGAATAAGCCACATATTTACAACACAGTGCTCGAATCCTGAGGCTATTAAGCAGGATATAGGCCAGAGTAATGCCAATATCTTATCGATATTGCTCCTTCCGCTATATGCGATCCATATGCCCAAACATACTAAGGCATTGCAGAGTACTCCTCTTGAGAAGGCGGCGATAAATGGAATATTTACTTTCTCGTTGGCAGCAAGTACTATTTTAGCGCCGAGTAAATGATTATTCAGTGTCCACTGTTCAGAGTTATATATCCATAGTACGAGGGTTAATGCTCCAAAAAAATTACCAATAAATGCAATAATCAAATTTCTCGCAAGATCCCTGCCCGTAATCTTTCGGGCCATAAATGACATTGCAATAAGACAGTTTCCTGTAAAAAGCTCTGCACCGGCGATGACGATAAGAACCAATGCCAGAGTAAACGCTGCCCCCCCTACTAGCTGATTCAGACCATAATTAGAGGTTGCGGTATGAGTTACGAGCATATAGAGTTGTGTGCCTAGTGCAATAAAAACACCAGCGAGGATGCTGAGTGCAAACAGTGTTAAGGTACTGAGTTTCGATTTTGAGACCCCGACCATTCCCACCCTGTCAGCCATTTTTGCCGGTGCATAGGCATCGACTTCTATAACTGGTATTGCATATTCTTGATTACTACTACTATCAATGTCCTGCCTACCAGGCATAAACCCCTCCTTTCATTCATCAAAAATTATTAAAGATAAGTACTAAATTACGTATACAGCTAAATTTTATTAAGACTAATTAATTTATTTTTACTGAAATTCTATTTCACAACTCCCCCCTCTTTTATAAGTATATTAAAAAGAAATTAGCACTTTTTTCAGAAAATTAATTAAATTATGAGATTCTCTTATGAAAGAGTATTATAATTTTCAAATGATAAAACCGGATACTACTGAGATAGGGTGGTACTGATAAACCATATCCCTGTATGCCTTGGACGGGATTATGGAATCAATTCTGATTCATTGTGTTCAGTTTCATTTCTGGGTTACTATAACTACTCCAAAACTACTCCGGTTTGAAAGATTTTACCTTTTTATAATGGTGGTAGTTTGTGATTGAGGAGCAATCCTCCCTTCCTCTCTTTGGGTAGTTTCCGGAGCCTTAATGATCTTATTTGAAGAAACAATTTCCTTTGAAATAGCAACCTTTATCATCGATCGAATCATACTGATGAATATAAAAGTCCATGCTATATATGCGGCATAGATAAAATATTTCGATATATTAACAAGAAACGGGATCTGGATAGCCTGCGAAAGTCTGAAGGTACACACCGTATACATGCCTAAAGGGAAGACCATCCCCCAATAAAGCGGAGTATATTTAAATTGTGTTTTGTTAATAGCATATTTCCATACGCCAATAATAACTAAAAATGGTATCCACCACGTACCAAATGACCAGAAAAACAGGGTAAGTCCCTTCGTAAATCCCAAGAAGTCGTTATAAGGGCCTCCTACCTTTGGAATATTGATACACAGGATTGAGCCTGCCAGGGTTGTTATGGCAAGCGCACCCATATTAATCCAGTAAGGAGGTACCAGCGCATCAGGAGATACCTTAAAAAACACTAATCTGTAGATTATAAGGGTAATGAGTATCATATAAAGGAATGAGCCGGTCATCCACCATGCAAAGGAAGAGAACATGACAAAGTTACTTGTGCTGCCAAATTTAGGGGCAAGCAGTGCACCCAAAACCGCTACAGATTGTGTTCCTACCGCGGATATCAGCCAGCCGCCGTGGAGTACGACCTCAACTCTCTGATCACATTTTATAAAGAGGATACTAAATGCAGACAGCGAAACGAGTGTCCATAAAAATATACCGAAATACCAGAACCCTTTGGCAATTTCTGGTTGGTTGACTATCGTAATAAACTGGGCACCGAGCACATTTGTGGCTGCGACAGTAGTAAAAAAGACAAGACTGAGTTTCGGATTAGAAAGGTCACTATAGAAATTATCCCAGAACATGTGTATCCGGAGCACCTGTAATGATAGAATAACTGCGTAAGCAACGATGTTTAGGCAAAAGAGCCCATATCCAATACTCGTAAAACCAAGAAGCTGGGATGCAATGGAAATAATGCCTGTAGACATTACCATTGCAAAATAAGCCGGATGAACCGTCTTGATTGTATTTTTGATAACACCCATAGCCAAACTTCTCCATTAAAGAAACCACTTAGTATAACACATGCCTGTTTTTAAACCCCAACCAATATTCTATAATGATAACGAATGGTAACTTACAATTGTCATTCCAATTAAATAATTAATTTTATATTTTGTTTGTTGGTATAACTATATATAAATATTATATTTGTGAAATTAATATTTTTTGCTGTCCTGAAAAAAATAGGTGTAGTATTTCAAAACTGATATGTTCATTTCAAAATTCAATTTATTTTTTGATTTAAATGTACACTGTTAATGCTATACAAAAATAAATGTATTGTTTTTAGTTATTTTGTTCGTTATCATAATTATAAATGGGCTTTCATTGATAGGTTATTTTATATTTACGCATGTAAATTTTGGAGGTAAAAATGGCAGAAGAAGCATTAATTACAAAGGATATGGTTATTAATGATGTTATAAAAAAATATCCAAAAACAATTACAGTTTTTAGCAATTTTAAGGTTGATTCATGTTGTGGAGGCGGCTTTAGTATCGAAAAGACAGCATGGATGGGTGGAGTAGATGTCGATGCATTATTAAAGGCGCTGAATAAAGCTGCATCAGAAGAAAATACATAAGGAAAAAATAGAGGTCTATTCAAAAAAATCCTTTTATCAGTCAGGTATATACAATTTGTGCCTTCATTATCCTTCAATCTTTGAACCGCTGCCTCAGTTTTTTGCCTATCTTGAATATTGACAGAATGCGGGGTAAAACCTGATCAAGCAGACACGAAGGAGTGTTTCCCCTTAATAGCTTATGCCTGTTGCGCAACAGGTTGTTCTTATCATGTAACCCGCTTTTTTTCTTTCTCGGATCAAAACGGTCTACAGGATCTTCTAAAGGTTCGGTTATCACTTCTTCGTGTTGATTTTCAAAGGGAGGGGAAGAAATTGTATTGGTTGTGCCTGTTCCCTGTACGCTTGTTTTAACAGGGGAGCGGTTTCCTACCCTTGCGATGACCTTAAAATCAAAGGTCTTTATCATTTCCGGTGTGGCACCAAAGGCAAAATTCGTACAATTATGATATGAGGATGATATCAAATGAGATAATTCCTTTAAACCTTCATTATTATATGGAATATAAACTAACTCATGCGTCGGTACTCTCTCACGGGCAGACCCAGACGCCCTTGTTTTTGTTAGTTCTGCAATTGATTCGCCCAGTTGGTCAAGTTTTAAGGAACACTCTTCCGATACGTGGTGCACTATCTCATCTGCATGAGAGAAATCTATTTTTTGCCAGGTATTTAACACCCCTTGTTTATTATAACCGTCCAGTATCCAGGGAAGGATAAACCAAAAATGTCTCCTGTACTTTCGTGCAACACTAATTCCCTGTAAACAGTAAATGCCCCGGCCATCCTTGTCTTTGTGTTCTGATAAACAACAGTTTACCAGTGACGTTGTTTCCGGATGATTTAAGCAGTAGAGAGGTGAAACAGGTGATTTGTTAAAAGTGTTTTTGTACTTATCATACATATTGTAAAGTTGATTTAATGTCTTGAGAGTCTCTACTGAAATTTTAGATGGGATAAGCATCCACCGGTAATCCTTGGATAAAGAACGGGAGTATAAGAGCTCCTGGTATATCATTTGATTTGTCTCACCCTTTCCAGTGATTTAGTCAGTAACGGTTCTATATACAGTTCAAACTGGCTTAAAGCTTCATAATCCTTATTTTTTTCTTCGAGGATAGCCCTGGCAATGCTCTCTGCGTCTGGTTTGCGGGTAATTAAAGACCAAATTTTGTTTACTAACCCTGCTTTTCTCAGAATCTCTGCGAGTTCTTCTTCCCGCTGCCTTAAACTCTTATGTGCCTCTGATCGCATTTGTTTTAATGTTTGGCCTAAACAATAAAACAGAACATGTTCTGCATTCATAGGTACAGGGAAACCCACAATTTTATCTTCTGATTTGAAAGGATGCATTATATCACCTGTCGGGGTAATAGTCCTCTTTACATTACCCTCTCCTACTGCAGAGACAGGAACGATGCTGCCCTCCCAGGCCGGATTTTCTTTACATAAGGCTACCATCTGATTAAATACTTCAAGTCCTCTTTCTATTAATGGAGCGTAATTATCTTTTTTCCATTGGGCGTCAACGGTATCTGCTTTTGTGAGTATTATGACAAATGTTAAATTCCTGTTGGGATAAATTCTGCTGTAGGTTGTAAATATTTCATGGATTCTCCTGGCCCCTGACCGGTGTCTTGCTTCTTTAATATTCGGGTAATATGTCATGACAAAGGCATCGGCAACAAGGATAACGGCATTACTGAGTTCGATATGAGATGCGAGCCCCCGAATCTCAGATTTTGTCGCATCCGAGATGTCACTTGAGTCTGCAGCATCGGTAATTTCCGTTAAAATACCTCCGCGATAATCTATCCAATCGAAATAGGTTATTGGTTTTGAATTATAGTAGACAGTAAATGGCCATACCGTAGTTTGCTGTGTGCCATCAGGCCATTTGAATTTATCGGCAAGTGAAAACCTGCTAAAATCACCAACACTGAGGATGGCTTTATCGAATTGTTGTAATGAACGGGGGGCAATGTAAAAACCTGAATCATTCTGGCCTGCATCTCCCAATGCTTCATATAATGAAGACATGTATGCTGTTTTTCCAGAACCAGATACTCCCACCATGGTTACTTTCATATTTCATCACCTTTCGTAAAACATTTGAAAAAATTGAGAAGTTCTGGTATTGATTGTATCACAAAATGGCAAAACTTAAATACTTTTATTCTTTTGGCGCACCACCTCAATACCAGTGCTGCAAGCCCCCCCTATCAATGGTATGGTAAGTGCTGCTTTTGAAAAACCAGCAAGTATCCAAATGAGAATGAAAAGGGAGAATCCCAGGATTGCACCGAGTGAGAATGCACGGATGAACGGTGCAGGTACAAGCTTGCTTTGGCTGGATACTTTTTGTTCAGATGATATGGGTTTGTTTGGGTTGAGAACCCTTCTGCTAAGTTCCTCATGTCTTTCAATTATATCTGACATTTTTTACTCCTCTATACTGATTCAGTAAGACAAAGGTATATACTGATAACACAATTTTACACGAGATTATTCTCAATAATTACCTTGGTTTGCTCCTCATAAACATGTGACATATATTACAAAAATAAGCACTTTTTTGGCAATATTTTTATGTTTTATTTTTGAACAAAAAGAACCCTGTTTGTTTCACAACCTTAGAAGGTAAAATTTCTAAAAGATTCACTTATACCTGGTTTTTCCTTTACAAACCGGTGCAATACTTCTTTTCTCCTTTGCAATACGGGCAGGCATATCTTACAATGTATGCACCAGAACTTTTACTACCGTTTTTAAGGTTTGTACGACGACTTTCAGGAACGTGCAGTAACTCTCTGTAATCCTCCGTCGAATGAAAAAAGAGGGTCTCTCTTTTTGGCCTGTATCCATGAAGAAATATAAATATATAGCCTGCTGCCTTTCTCTTGTTGGTATACTGTTAGGATCTGGTTGTGCAACCTATCGCGCCCCGGCTGTACAGAGATCGGTTTGGGATGACCCATCACCTATTCTGGGGAATATTCAAGGGGAGGTAAAGAGTCTTTCATTACAACAAATATGGCAGATTTTACTTACCAGGAATTCAAACCTGAATTCATTTCGCGCGAATGCAGATATCGTCCTTGATACCCCGGACATCAAAGGTTCGCTTCGTTGCAGAGGATTAATCGTATATCAAAAACCAGAGAATCTCCGAATAATAGGGTCGAAGTTTACTGCAACGCTCTTTGATATACTTTCGACCGGTGATAAATTCTGGTTATATATTCCCATGGAAAAGAAACTGTATACCGGCTCATCTGATACCTTTCATAGAATTGAGACGCTTGGCATCAACATCTTTCCGGGGGATATAGCGACCCTCTTTAACTATAAAGAAACCTTGATCGGAGAAAAGCTTGCCCTGGAAACATGGCCTACCTATTGGTTAGTTCACCTGCTCGATATGGATACAAAGTTTGTAAACCTGAAAGGAAATGTATCACTTGATAGGATAAATGCTGAGGTATTCCGGTATGACTTATTTAATCCGGATGGTTCTGTCCGGTTGCAAGCCTTATTTACGGACTACGGAACGTACGATGGATGCAGGATACCGCAAGAGGTTCATGTTCGATGGCCGCGCTATGAAACAACCCTTACCATAACCTTTTCTGAGGTCGCAGTAAATATTTCGCTTGATCCAAAGGTATTTACACCAACAATATCAAAAAAGGTACAAACAATTCATTTACACTAACTATGTCTTCCATTCTCAATATTCATAATCTTTTCTACACGGCGAGCATGCCTTCCACCATCAAAAGGTGTCTCTAACCAGAGCTTTATCTTTTGCTCTAAAAGCTCTTCGTCCACGATATCAGCACCAATACACAACATATTAGAATCATTGTGTCTTCTGCTCATTTCTACTGTGTAAAGATTATGGCATACAGCAGCCCGGACACCTTTTACTTTATTGGCAATAAGGGACATGCCTATTCCGGTACCGCAGATAAGAATGCCTCTGTCGCACTGGTTTGTGCTTACAGCCCGGGCGGCCTTAATCCCAAAATCCGGATAATCTACCGATTCATTTCCATTCATCGTACCGAAATCCATAACCGTGTATCCCATTTGGGTCAGTACGGATGCTATGCGCTTTTTTAACTCATACCCTCTATGATCCGATGCCAATGCTATCTTCATGTACATGTCTTTCTCTAGAAAATATTTTGAATTAAGAGTCCTTACTCCTGGAAGAGATATACAGGAATACCCCGAAGGGGAAAACACCCCGGGTGTTTGTATACTCATATATTACATTTTATGAAATTGTTTTCAAGGTAACTTCGTATACTTGTCTCTGAAATAATACCACGGCGAACAATCTCAATAGTATCGCCTTTCACGAGTACTATAGTAGACGGAGAACGAAATCGTGTTGATCCCCCATCAAGGATTATGGGGATCTTACCTCCGAGATCCATAAATACTTGCTGTGCATCTGTAGCAGGGGGATATCCGGAGATATTGGCACTTGTTGTAACAACAGAAACTTTTGCAGTACGAATTAAGTCTCTCGCTACAGGGTTATCGGGAAACCGGATACTTAAATCTGAACCGTCTTTTAAAGGAAAAATAATTGTCAATGCCCCTGGCCAGAAAACGTCCATCAGTTTTTCTGCCGCTGCAGAAACATGATCAACGTATTTCTTCAGATCGTCGTAATCTGAGATCATGAGGGTGAGTCTCTTTTCTCCGGGTCTCTGTTTTACTTCATAAATACGAGCTACCGCTTTTGCATCGTCTCTGTTTGCCCCTAACCCATAGATTGTTTCTGTCGGGAATGCTACCAGTTTACCTGCCCTCAATGCTTGCGCCGCCGCCTCTATATAGTTCCAGTAATGTTCTTGATCTTTTACGCTAAGAATTCTTGTCTTCATGCACGCGTTTTTTAACTATTTGATTTAAATTTAATGAAAAACAGAATTAGGAATTTACGAATTGCTGTACAGGGTATCTCTTTCCAGTTTACATCATAAGATACTGAATTTTTCTGCAAAATTCCACACCTTAATTCCGAATAATATTCTTTTCTTGAATTTTGCAATAGTCTAAGTAGTAAAAAAAGATATTTCAATATCTTTTCTGCCTTGACAATAAAAAATCAAATTGTTACAGTTTTCATTCAACATAATTGAAGTGAAAGATATTTTATTTCCCTTATCTTTTTGTTTTTAATAAGTATGAAGTTAAAAATATTTTATCTGCCCTGCTTAATTGCATTTTTCAACGTTTTTGCATCTTTCCCGCCATCCTGGAATACATCACTCTTTGCTGCTGAAAAAATTACGGAAAAAATTATGGACATAGACGAGGTCTTGCCCGGCATGAAAGGGTACGGCAAAACGGTTTTTCTCGGTGATCATATCAATATCTTCAATGTTGAGGTGCTGGGTGTCCTGAAGAACTGGGAGGCAAAGAGTAATATGATCCTTATAAAGATATCCGGCGGACCTTTAGAGAAAACAGGTGTTGTTGCTGGTATGAGTGGTAGCCCTATTTATATTGACAATCGCCTGGTAGGTGCCCTTGCTTATGGATGGACATTCACGAAAGAAGCTATTGCTGGAGTTATTCCGATTAACGAGATGAGAAGTACTCTACTGAATGACGTACCTCAACAAAGGGATTATACTCCATCCATTGCTCTTGATTGGGATCTGCCAGCCTTTTCTGATTCAGGAAAAAGCTTGCAAACAGCTTCCGTAACACCATCGGACATAACCGGTCTAGATTCGGTAAGCATGGCAAATATGATGAAGCTTACACCAATTCAATCTCCTCTCGTGGTATCAGGTCTGGATAATGGAGCCTTACAGAGCATGCAGCCCTTTTTTAGTTCTTATGGCCTGTATCCCGTCCAGGGAGGAATGTATTCTTTTCAAACAGATGTACCGAATAAGACAAAACTTGTACCAGGGGCATCAGTAGCGGCCATCCTGATTAAAGGAGATTTGAATGCGGCGGTTGTTGGAACGGTGACATATGTAGAAGGAGATAAGATTCTTGCGTTTGGGCATCCGTTCTTACATACAGGGGTTACAGATCTTCCTATGGCAACTGCTTATATCTACACGATCCTTTCAAGTCAGTCAAATTCAGTAAAAATGGGCTCTCCGACAGAGATTGTTGGTAGAATAAGTCAGGATAGAAGGGCTGGCATTGCCGGTATCCTTGGTGAATATTCCCGTATGGTGCCATGTCATATTGAAGTCGAAGGCCTGCAGAAGACAACATACGATTTTGAGATTGTTGATGACAAGGTTTTAATGCCCAACCTGGTACTCATGGCTGCACAAAGCGCCGTATTATCTACAGAAAGAAAGCTAGGGGAAAAGTCCGTGCAGGTAAAACTTTCAGTTCAGCTTCAGGAACATGAAAGGCCTGTTGTCGTAGAAAACGTTTTCTATGAGCTGGATCAATCGTGGCGTCCTCTTGCCCATATGGCCCAGCCGTTATCTATGATTACCAATAACCAATTCCAGAAAGTACATTTGGATAAGATAGATTTAAAAATCAAGGTACTAGATACCCTCAGAACAGCACATATTGAATCTGTTAAGGTAGACAAAAAACAAGTGGAACCGGGGGATACTCTCCAGGTAGATGTATGCCTTAAGCCATTTACCGGCGAATGTTTTCACCAGACAGTAACCATGCAAATACCTGAGGATACCCTTCCCGGGAGTACGTTGAATGTTACTGCGTGCGATGCTACCTATAGTCAGGCCTTGAATATGGGGAGATGTGCCGGAAAGTATCACCCTACCAATCTCGACCAGCTCTTACATTTTATAGAAAGTACGGAACAAAATGATAATCTCACGGTGCGCATTTTGTTGCCCAAGAAAGGGCTTACGTATAAAGGTGAAGGGTTTCCCTCGCTTCCGTCTTCAGTGCTCTCCATTATGAGTTTTTCCAATCAAAGCGGAGTCGGCCCGCTCTTCGATGAGGTAATATCACGGGTACCAACGCCGTATATACTCATAGGAAATCAAAGTATTCCGATATCAGTTAAATAAGGACAGAAGGAATAATTATGAGAAGTTTTTTATTACTAAAAACCCTTACATTATTTTCCCTTATAGTACTCTCCCCATATGCCAGTGCTACAACAACTGCCGTATGGACACAATCAGAGGAATCCGAGTTTCACAGAGGAAGCGCACACAATATATCTGTTCACAATACCGGTGAAATACGGCTTTCACCGAGAGTGGAAACAATTGCAGGAATTCAGGGTGCTTTTGTCTGGTCGCTGGCAATAGACGAGCAAAATCAGATATATATAGGTACCGGTGATCCGGGAATTGTTTATCGCATAAAAGACGGTTCCGAGGCTGTAGAGTTTTTCAGGCCACCCGAAATCTATGTTCAGAGTCTTATCACAGACCAGCAGGGTAATCTCTATGTAGGAACCTCTCCAAGAGGTATTATTTATAAAGTGAACAGCCGGGGCGAGGCAACGGTATTCTGTCGCTTACCTGCACATTATATTTGGGATATGGCAATAGACGGTAACTCTAATCTTTATGCTGCAACGGGCAATGAAGGCATTCTGTTCAAGATCTCTCCGGATGGTACTGCAGACGTATTTTTTGATACCCCGGAAACGAATTTGTTAGACATTCTGATTGATCAGGATAACAATATTTACATAGGAACAGAACCAAACGGTCTGGTATACAAGGTTTCCTCCACAGGACAAGCACAGGTGTTGTACGATGCTCATGAAAGTGAAATTCACTGTCTCACCATGGATTCACTCGGTAATATTTATGTCGGGACGGCTGCAGGTGCACAAGTACGGGTACCGGCTGCTACAACTATGCAGCTTTTCTCAGAGGCAAGAACGGTTACACCCTTGTTACAAGAAGGACTGGCGTGGGATTTAAATATTCCGGAAGAATTATCTATAGCACAGTCCACAAACGTATCACACCAAAAATATAAATCGAAGTATATTGGAACACCTCAAAAGGTTGCAAATGTTCCTAGCATACCGAATTTTGTTTATAAAATTACACAGGATGGGTTTGTAAAAAAAATATTCGAGATTGATAAGGCTTTTATTATCGGCATGTCCTTAGACGAGTACCGCAATCTGTATGTAGTTACTGCAAATAACTCGGGAGTGCATAAAGTCTATAATGATGAAACCTCAAATAGTCTGGTAGATATGATGGATGAAATACAGGCCCTCTGTTGCCTTCATACAAGTAATAACGAGGTATATGTCGGTACGGGTAATGATGGAAAAGTTTATAAAATATCACCATCATTTGTAGATAAGGGTAGCTTTATCTCGAATGTACTCGATACAGATGCTCTTTCAAATTGGGGGTGTATTTTTTGGACAGGTGAACAACCTGATGGTACAAAAATAACGCTTGCTACCCGCTCCGGAAACTGTGAAAAACCTGGTATTACCTGGGATAACTGGTCAGAGCCTTATACAGTATCCGGTGCGAAAATAACAAGCAGACCGGCACGTTTTATACAGTATAAGGCAGTCCTGCAAACGGAAAACGCAGTTACAACCCCTTTATTAAATACCGTATCAATATCATATCTTCCCAAAAACCAACCACCGGATATTATCAGCTTTGTAATCGATAAAGATTCTTCATTGGAGAAGTCTTCGAGGAAGGATAGTAAAGCAGAATCAAGTTTCCGTACGTCTCCCGGGCAAAAGATGCATTATGAAATAGCACAGAAGGCTATTCATTGGGAGGTGAAGGACCCTAATAATGATACCCTGCAATTGGTACTTTATTATAAAGGTACAGATGAGAAGGCATGGAAGATGCTCGATAAGAATACAGAAAAAAAGGGGTTTTATATATGGGATACATTGCGTCTGCCCGATGGGGAGTATCACATCAGGCTGGTTGTCAGTGATGAGCCCGATAACCCTCCCGAAACTGCCTTACGTACAGAAGATATAACACAGCCTGTCATGGTTGATAATTCAAGGCCGGTTATCGAATCCATACAAGTAGTGAACAAGCCTGATGATAGATATGTTATCTCGGGTACAGCAAAAGATTCCTATAGCAATATAGCAAGGGTCCAGTATACTATTGACGGCCAGGAATGGATCTCGGCATTTCCATTGGATGGTATTTTTGATAGTACAGAGGAGCCTTTTCAGATCACTACCAAGGCCCTTCCCCATGACAATTATACCCTTATTATTAATGTATTTGACAGCGAGGGAAATATTGGGGCAGAGAAGGTAACGATAGAGAAAGAATAGAGCGGTAAAGGAATAGAAGATATTTTATTGACATGAGAGAGTAAAACCGGTAAAAATACTGAAGATGAATGGTTCGGGGCGTGGCTCAGCTTGGCTAGAGCGCGACGTTCGGGACGTCGAGGTCGCTGGTTCGAATCCAGTCGCCCCGACCAATCAAGGCTTGCTGGGAATGGCGAAAAAGAATTTGTAAGAGAAAAGGTATGGTCTCTTCACAATGTAGCATCCCCTGTAAAAAAGATATTTTATCCTTATTTAGAAGATGCCATACTTTGGAATTGTTCTCAACCCTTATTCTTATGGTTGCGCCTTTATGCTGTATAGGTTTTGAATTCTCTTCCTGCTGTCTTAAAACGGAGGATTATGAAAAGGGTTAATGATATGATGAACATGAATATACTGATAATTTGCGCTATAGTAAAATAATGAAAAAGTATCGGGTTATCTCCTCTTAATGCCTCCATGAAGAATCTTATAACGGGATACAGTATTCCAAAGAGTAGAAATACCTCGCCGTCCTTTTTTCGATATTTGGAGAATACGCAGAGGATAAAGAAAAGTGCAGCGTTCGAGAGAAACGAATATAATTGAGACGGATGGACAAGGAGGGAATGTGTATCAGAGAGTTGCACCAATCCGAGTTCGTATTGGTGAAGAAAGGCCGGACTGCCATCAATAAAGCCCGCCGTATCAGTCGTTTTTGGAAATTGTACAGCCCATGGGAGATGATGCGCAACCTTTCCAAAACAGCAGCCATTTAAAAAGCATCCAATTCTGCCAAAGGCGAGACCCAGTGCCCCGGATGGAATAACAATATCGAGGACCTTGAGAAAAGGAAGTCGATGTTTCTTAATAAAAAAAACCCCCGCAATAATACCGGCAAATAATCCACCGTAATAAACCAAACCGCCTTCATAAATCTTAAAGATACTGAGGAGATTATCTTTATAGTTATCGAAGAACTGGATAATAAAAAATAATCTTGCACCGAAGATGCCTGCACAGACCAAATATATACCGAGGTCTGTAATCTTATTAGGATCTATATTTGCCCTTTTTGCCCTCCAGCGTGCAACAGTGATGGCTGCGATAAAAGCAACCATCAGCATAAATCCATAGGAATATATAGGAAGGCTTACCTGGAGGAAAGGTATGGGGATTTCAAACAGGATTTTTCTCATAATTAAAGAGTTTTCATCACTCTGTTATTTTCGTCAATCAGGACAATTTTTGGCTTCCAGTTCTTTGCATTCTTGTCCTCTATGAGACAGTACGAGATGATAATAACACGGTCACCGGGTTGTGCCCATCGGGCCGCAGCCCCATTTAAACAAATTACACCGGAGTCACGTTCTCCTTCAATAACGTAGGTCTCCACTCGTGTTCCATTATTAATATTGAGAACTTGCACCCGTTCATACGCTAAAATGTCTACTGCATCAAGAAGGGCCTTATCTATAGTGATGCTGCCGTGATAATTAAGATTTGTCTCGGTTACCTTTGCAGCATGAATCTTGGATTTACACATCTCTCGTAGCATTGTTTCTCCAACGCTGTAAACTGTAAATTAAGTATCTAAAACGCAATAATTCAAATTGTAACGTACCATGCCATAAGCGCAACAAAAAATTCATTCTTCAGGAGGGTAATAGCTTCGGACACATACCTTAACCAAGTCTACAATTTCTTCGTCCTTTAATTTACCTTTAAAGCCTGGCATCTTTCGTTTACCGTTGGCCACAGCGATGATTAATCTTGAATCTGAGGCGTTATCCTGCCATTTTGTATCAGTAAAATCAGGGGCCTTAAAAAACCATCGGCCTATAAGGCTGCTTCTCCCATCAGCTTTATGGCATTCCTGGCATTCTTTTTCATATACTGTCCAAATGCCGCCTTTCTCAGATAAAGGACGTTCCCTGGAACAACCAAAAAAAAGGAGAGTACAAAAGATAGGTATTCCAATAGTGCAGAAATAGCTCTTTTTCTTCATACCATTTTTCCATCCTTTTAGAAAACAGAATCAAATTTAATGAGAAATAACGAATGGGTTCATTAAAAATAAAAGTCTAACAGAAAACACCACATAATCAAGTTTTATCTGATATTCAAGAGGTTTTCACCGGTAAATGAAAGAATATTGTAATAATTTCGTTTTTTGAAAAACGTAGAAAGCTCCGTTAGGAGCGATATATTAATAGAAAAACAATAGGTACCACCCTTGAGCTCCAGAGGAGCGGCATAGAAGGCACGGAATTAACATGTCGCTCCTCTGGAGCTTACCATGTGGGTAAATTCTTATTCTATCAATATGCCGCTCCTCCGGAGCTTTCCGCCTTTACAAGAAATTTGCGAACTTAACAGGAAACCTCTTGAATGTCGGTTTTATCCTGACTATTCAGGGATATTTCACCAGGAAATTTCTAAGCCTTTTTTAGCTGTTTTTATGTATTCGTATCTCATCTGGCTTATCCAGCAATATCAAGGTTTCCAGGGGAATTCGATTTCGGAATGACTGTTCGTTTGCGGGTAATTGGGGATTCAATAATTTTTCGTGCTACATCCCGGGCTATCTCTATAATTTCAGTAATAGTACGGCCCTGAGTAATAAGTACCTGACCGTAAGTTTTTGCACAATATTTTATGGTGTAAGAAATACGGGTCTTCTCAGTTTTGTGTGGGTAAATCTTCATACTTCTGGTAAAAACGCCGTTACTATTTTCAAACAAAGCCC
>SOER01000013.1 GCA_021646405.1 Candidatus Loosdrechtia aerotolerans | reverse complement strand
TCTTGATTTCGGCCATTGTCTCCCTAACAAGTCTTTCATCCCTTCTCATATCAAGGGTATCAGGATATTTGAAACTCAGATGACTAAATTTTAAAAGAACATGATACGACTGTGCCGACTCATAGATAAAGTGGATGGGTTTGTCAAGACCATTTATTACTAATTTTTAGATGCATTAATGAATGAATTACCAGGCCCAGAAGGGTAACGGAAGGAACCCGTAGGGTGACTGGAGTTACCCTTCTGGGCCTTCGCAAAAACTCCACCACTTTTCCCTCTCTTTACTCATTCTTACGACAAAATCCCATAATGAACCTCAGAGGGTGTTCTATATCCAAGCGATTGATGGTACCTCCGATTATTATAAAATGAAAAATACTTCTCTAACCCCTCTCGGGCATCTTTGCATACCTGATAATCTTTTATATATACCTCCTCATACTTCACACTCCTCCAAAGCCTTTCCGTAAAAATGTTATCAAACACTCGACCCCGACCATCCATACTGATCGCTATCCCTTTATCCAAGAGAATCCCGGTAAAATCTTTACTGGTAAACTGGGAACCCTGATCACTGTTAAATATCTCTGGACATCCTTTCCCCAAGGCATCCTCCAATGCCTCTCTACAAAAATAAACGTCCAAACTATTACTCAAACACCATGACAACACATAACGGCTAAACCAATCGATTATCGCTACAAGGTATAAAAACCCTTGTCTCAGCCGAATGTATGTAATATCACTCGCCCATACCTGATTGGGATACTGAATCTTCACATCACTCAGTAAGTAGGGATATATTTTGTGACCAGGATGTTTCTTACTGAAATTCCCTCTCGGATATATTGCTCGCAATCCCATCTGCCTCATGAGGGATTGCACTCTTTCCCTACTTATACAAATGCCCTCCCGTCTCAATGCCTCTCTTATCCTGCGACTCCCATAGAATGGACATTCAGTAAATATTCCATCTATTCGGTGCATGACCTCTATTGTCTCATCTGATACCCCTACTGGTTCATAATATATGTTCGATCTATGCAGACCTAAAAGTTCACACTGCTTTCGTATGCTTAATCCCTTATAATCTCCTTCTATTAACCTCCTCTTCTCATCAACGCTCAAACTGTGCAGATTTTTTTTTAAGCCATTCGTTCTCCACCTTCAACTGGCCTATCTGCCGGTAAAGCTCATCTATCATCTTCTCCTTCTCTTCTCGTAATTTCACCCCCTTCCCCTGAAATATCTCCACCAGTCCTTCTAATGCTCGTTTCCTCCAATTTGTTATCTGTGTCCTGTGAACTTCATATTCTGACGACAACTCTGCTATCGTCTTTTCACCTTTTATTGCCTCCAGGGCAACTTTTGCCATAAACGCTGAATTAAAACTCTTTCTCATCCTTATTTCTTTCGGACCTCCTTTCATCATTTATTTTACCAAAAATGACTCTTGATTACTGGTCCGAAAAACCCAGTCCATTATAGTTTTCATTTATTATGCCCTTTTAAATTTAGCAAAGATAAGGATACAATACATACCAGAAATAAATACTACATTTAACCCTCTGATATTGCCAATCAGATTCAGCCGGAAAATTATCTAGATGAAAACTCCCAACCGTTGAAACTTTTACGACAGAAGCTATGAACGCAGAACTTACCTTGAGAGCAAACTTCCATAGAGTGGAAATGTTTTATTCCATTCTGATGCCACGCCGGCTCGTGCCGAAAATTCATTCATATTGAGAAACCACGGATTCCTGAAAATCTAGATTTTGCAGTGCAGTTGACAAATCCTTAACAATCACACTTGGTTTTTCAAAAGATTTTCTTTTCCTTTCTATTAATATTCCTGCATCGATCAGTTCTTTTTTTACCTTGGTGATTTCTGCTTTCAGATCAATTTCTTTTCCGATAAGGTATACATTTTCAAGATCATCCATGATCTCTCTTTCCGTCTTCGAATTTCTAATTCCATCAAGAATTATACGTGCCGATTTGTTAATAACTGATACTTTTGTTTCTGATTCATTGATTGCAACTAAATCTTCCCCCATTGCCCTCATCTCAATATTAAATGGAACGTTATAATATTCTTTTTCAGGATGCTCTTTTTCACTCATAATCTTCCTCCTTACCTTATTTTGTTAAAAAACACACGAAGAAAAAATTTCTTACGCTTATCTTTACAAACAGAAGGACTAATGTAACACCTGTATCTTCTATATATTCCCTGCGCAACATGAATACCAAATTACACCTGAGTAGTAATTCTCTTCAAAATCGTTGTATTTATTAGGGTTCTGGCAGTATCTGATTTTCCTTTTCTTCCTCATGCATCGGGAGTGTTCTGTTCCAGACGGAATTGGACATTTCCTCAAAAAAGTTAGTATAATAAAGGTAATTACTCAGGTACTTTGAGTATAAAGCACTGTATATGCCAAAAAATCCTTAATTTGTAATTTTTATTTATATATAGCAGTACAATATATATTAATTTATGTGATTTTGGCCATTTTTTACCATATATGGCAGTCACAAAAAACAACCTTTTATAACTTCTTTACAAACTTTCATAACGTACTTACAGAAGTATCCTTTCAAACAATTTTATTTCCTGTTCGGTTTCATATGGTTAATACTATATGTCGTACCTGGTCATAGAAACACATCAAAACAAATAAAAACAAACAAGAATTAAATTCCCTTGAATGTCTTAGAAATACTGATAAAATCAAAAGAGACAGGAATACATGAAAAATCATAAAAATACCTAAAAAAGCCTGGAAGTTTGTGATGAAAGTTTAACGGTGGTTATTACAACATTCCTTGATGGCAATCTTTCGTACTCGATATCTCTTATGACAACTATTCTTGCAGTAGGTCCTCACCCCGATGATGTTGAAGCCGGTATGGGCGGGGGTATTCTTAAATTCGTTAAGCTGGGATACGAAGTCCATATCCTTGATATGACAAATGGTGAACCCACCCCTTATGGTAATGCTGATATTCGAAAGAAAGAGTGGGAACAATCGACTGCTATGTTAGGGATAAAAAGCAGGACGATTCTTGATTTACCAAACCGGTATCTTATAGATACTATTGAGGCCCGTAAAAAAGTTGCCGCTGTAATACGGCAGATACGACCCGAAATAATCTTCCTTCCTTACTGGATTGATGCACATCCCGATCATATTCAAACTACTCAAATCGGAGAGGCTGCCCGTTTCTATGCAAAACTAACAAAATCAGATATCCCCGGAGAACCTTGCTATCCTCCCTATATCTTTTATTATCTTTGTTCTCACTTCCGGCTCCACGTCACACCATCATTTATTTTAGATATCAGCAGTGAGTTTGAAAAAAAACTCGAAATAGCCCGGACGTATCAGTCCCAATTTGCCTATGATGAGGCCCGCTGGGAACATATCAGCAGATCAATTACAGCAAAGTGCCGGTATTATGGTAATCTGATACGGGTTGACTACGGCGAACCTTACATGAGCCGTGAGCAGATTGGTTTAAGGGATATACGCGACATTGTGTAAATGCGCGCATTCACTTTGTTTTTAACAGTATGATTTTGCAGTATTCCTGCGAAAGAAGGAGGGGTCTGTTTGCCACTTATGACTCATTTTCCTGTAGGAAAACTTGATTACCGTTTGCTTGAAAAGCTACTTGCCTTAAATCCTGTTCGTGATCCAAGGGTAATCGTCGGGCCGCGCATTGGTGAAGATGCGGCTGTGATCGATTTTGGAGAAAAATACCTTGTGGTCAAAACAGATCCTGTTACCTTTACGGCGAAACGTATCGGATGGTATACTGTTAACATTAACGCCAACGATATTGCTACCATGGGGGCTACTCCAAAATGGTTCCTTGTAACAATCCTGTTACCTGAAGGGAAAACTGACAAGAGGCTGGTATCACAAATCTTTCGTGATATTATTGAAGCAACCAGGGCACTCCAGATCACTCTCTGTGGCGGACATACAGAAATTTCCTATAAAATCGATCGTCCGATTATAGTTGGACACATGCTGGGTGAGGTGGAAAAACATAAACTGGTAGTGAATACCCGGGCGCGTCCCGGCGATGATCTTTTACTTACCAAGGGTATTGCGATAGAAGGAACAGCCATTATTGCCCGGGAAAAAGAGGCAGTGCTTCGGAACAAATTCGGCAGCAAATTTGTTAAACGGGCGCAGGCGTTTTTAGATAATCCGGGTTTAAGCGTCGTAAAGGATGCATTGCTGGCAAACAGTGTAGCCCGAATCCATGCCATGCATGATCCAACAGAAGGTGGATTGGCAACTGGCGTTCTGGAATTGGCAAAGGTCTCAGGTACGGGGGTTATTATTGATGAAGAAAGGATCCCATGTTATCCGGAAACAGAAGAGATATGCAAATTTTACAATATCCAGCCATTTGGTCTCATTGCGTCGGGGGCATTACTTATTGCTGTTGACCCGGGAATTACGAAAGAAGTTATTGCTATCCTTACAAAGAATGGTATAGTATGTACACCCATCGGAAAGTTGACAGAAAAGAGTGAAGGATTAAAACTCCTGAGAAACGGTAAATCTGTGAAAATGCAGACATTCAGGGTTGATGAAATTACAAAGGTTTTATAAAGATGATGTATGAATAATGTTATCGTATAAAAATAACGTTTGAAAAGTTCTGTTATAGAGATGAAGGGGATAAAACATGCCTAATTATGGACCGTACAGAGAACCGCAGGATATAAATTTAAATATTCAATGGCAATCAATAAAAAGGTTTATGATTCCTTTTTTTATTATTATTTTTGTCATTGTTACCGGATATACGGCTTTTTTCACCGTTAAAACAAATGAAGAGGCCATTATTTTAAGGTTTGGCCGATACATAGAAACGGTTGGTCCCGGATTACATACGAAAATTCCTTACGGAGTTGACAGAATACTTAAAGCGGAAGTCAAGCGGATTTATAACGAAGAATTTGGATTCAGAACGCAGGATTATGGTTTTACCCGGGCAGTTGGCTACGATGATGTAAGAGAAGAAAAATTGATGCTTACCGGTGACCTGAATTGTGCCGAGGTACATTGGGTTATTCGGTATAAGATAAAAGCATTAGAAAATTATTTTTTAAATGTAAAAAATGTTCGGGAGACGATACGGGGTGTTTCACAAGCCGTTATGCGTACTCTGATCGGTGATCGGTCTATTGATGAAGTGTTAACCATCGGGAGAATAGAGATTGAACAGAAGTCTAAAGAGAATATACAGAGGATTCTGGATGGTTATAAATGTGGTATTGATATTCAAACGGTACTACTGAAGGGTGTTGATCCGCCGGCACCGGTAAAAGATGCTTTTAATGCTGTAAATCAGGCAATACAGATCAGGGATAAAATTGTCAACGACGCCGAAGGGCAGAAAAATAAGATACTCCCTGCTGCAGAGGGAAAAAAAGAGCAGGTTATTCGGGAGGCTGAGGGATACCGGATCCGGAGGGTGAACGAAGCCACGGGTGATGTTAAGGCATTCCTGGCGGTATATGAAGAATATAAAAATGCAGAAGATGTTACGCGCCGCAGGCTCTTTTTGGAAACCATGTTAAAGGTCATGCCGAAGTGTGAAAAGCTGTATATCATTGATAAAGATCTCAAAGGTTTTTTACCAATATTGGGACTTAGCGAAGAGGGGGCTAAGAGATGAAAAAGCCAGTTATTGTTATTATACTTATTTCATCGGCTGTTGTACTCATATGTTTACTGTCATCACTGTATGTTGTCGATATGCGATTACAGGCAGTTATTACACAATTTGGTAAACCAGTCCGGATCGTTACAGAACCAGGACTTTATGCAAAAGCTCCCTTTATCCAGGAAATCAGGTACTTTGATAAAAGATTACTTGACTGGAGCGGTGAACCGAGTGATATCCTGACACGGGATAAAGAAAATATTGGTGTAGGCACATGGGCACGATGGAGGATCGATGATCCTCTCAAATTTTATACGTCATTAGGGATGGAGTCGCGAGGCAAGGGAGTCCTTGATGAGGTAATTGAATCTGCCGTCAAGAACGTAGTTAGTTCCTATACACTCAGGGAAGTTTTGAGAAATACCAATCGCAAGCTGGAGTATACGACAAAGGAACTGGAGGAGGCTGATATTATTAAGCGGGTAACGATCACCATGGGCCGTGATAAGATCGTTGAAGAGATTCGGGAGATGGCCAGACGTGCATTAGAGGGGCGCTACGGAATTGATTTAGTAGATGTCCGTATTAGATATATTAATTATGTTGAGGCTGTTATTCCCAAGATATATGATCGAATGCGTTCTGAACGTATTCGTATCGCAAACAAGTATGAATCAGAGGGGCGGAGAGAAGAGGCTGAAATACTCGGTTCTATGAAAAAAGAGCTGGAGCGTATTGAATCGGAAGGATACCGTAGTGCACAAGAAATTAAAGGCCAGGCTGATGCCGAAGCTATGAAAATCTATGCTGACGCCTATAAGAAAGCCCCGGAATTCTATTCCTTTACAAAAACGCTGGCAACCTATGAATCAATTTTTAATAAACAAACACATCTTGTACTTACTACAGATGGAGATTACCTTAAATATTTAAAAAGCTTTCAGGATAAGGAGATGCTTATTACTGCGAATGACGGGAGATAACAGTCGTATCGTGATCTTAACATGAACGGGTCCGGGTAGAAAAGGAGTATATTTTATTCTGTAAGACCAAGCATCCTCAGACCCTGGCTGAAATCATCAGGTATATCAGCCGTTGCTGATACTGTTGTATGGGTGTATGGATGCGGAAAAGTGATTTGATAGGCATGAAGCATGTGCCTTCCGATCTGTCTTGCCAGAGGGTTTTCAACCGGCCTGCGATCATATTCTGTCTCCCCGATAACAGGATGTCCGATGGATGCAAGATGAATCCTGATCTGGTGTGTTCTGCCTGTTTCAATATCAGCCTCTAAGTAGGAGGCGGTTGTTCCCCTCTTTAAGAGTGTTACGTGTGTTACAGCCCTTTGCCCGTGAATAGGGGTGCCTATTGTAAAGACCTGTTTCCTTACATGTCCTTTTACGATGACCCTGTATATTTTTTTCACAAGATTCTTTTTAAATAAGGTTTTCATACGCTCAAAGGCTTCCTTATGCATGGCAAAGATGACGGCTCCGGAAGTGTTCTTGTCCAGTCGATGAACCGCCTGTATAGTTTTATTATGAAAACGCTCTCTCAGAATAACTTCAAGGCTTTCAGGACCATTTGTTAAAATATCGGGTGGTTTTGATACGATTACATAGTGTTTGTTTTGAAATAAAATAAAATTATGTGGCAATTGTAAAGATGGTACTTCTTCTGTGAGAATCTCGACGATATCACCTCTCTGTAGTTGATAGGAAGCGATCCAGACCCGTTTTGTATTTACAAAGACTTGTCGTTTATCAAGGAGCTGTTTTGCTTTCTTTTTAGAAAGGGAGAGTTTACGGGCAATAAAATCCAGAAGTGTATTCTTACTGTTCCTGTCTGTAAAGGTAAATGTTCGTATAGGCATTGTTTAATTTGACGAGAAGGGGAGAAACAAGAGGGTGCTAGATTTTTTTCCTTTTTACATTTTCCAGAAAAGAAAAGGTACCTATATAGAAAAATCCCAGAGTACAGACCAATAGGAAATAGCCAAAGATATACTCCTTGTTTACTACATATTGGATAAATCCTGCACAGCAGTATATCCCAAAAAGTATCTCGCTAACAGGGTTGAGATTCTTTGTCAGTGCATAATCTTTTATTACCGTATTTTGATCTCTTTTGATGACACCGTATTTCGGTGTCCTGATAAAGTCACTTTTTACATTTAAGAGTGCTTCAGCTACCGCCTTTGTGTTATTGATTGCAATGCCACATCCTATAATTATAACAGTAGGTATGAAAATACATCTTTTTAGCCAATCTTTATGATGTGTCTTTTGGGAGATCATATAGAGAATCAACGGGGCAAAGGTACTTAAAAATATAAAACCCCACAAAATTTCCACCATAAAAGAGACTGATAAACGATTTATCGATTTTAAAAGAAACACTAACGGATACGACAGCAGGGCAATAATAATCATCATAGGATGGACCATATATTGACTGAGATGGATAAATGCCTGTATTTTTTTTATAAGTGTATCATGAGATTGAAAAACATGAGGAAGGATTTTCCTGGCTGTTTGTATTGAACCTTTTGCCCACCGGTGTTGTTGAGATTTATAGGCGTTTACTGTAATAGGTATTTCTGAAGGGGTGACAACATCGGAAATAAACTTTGTTTTCCACCCTTTTAATTGTGCCCTGTACGATAGATCCAAATCTTCTGTCAAGGTATCATAATGCCACCCGCCGGCATCAAGAATGGCTTCCTTCCTCCAGACACCTGCTGTACCATTAAAGTTCATATAGAACCCGTTCCATGTCCTTGCACCTTGTTCAATAATAAAATGCCCGTCGATACCAATGCTCTGAACAATCGTTAAAAGGGAATAGTTCCTGTTTATATATCCCCATCGTGTCTGGACCAGGGCAACTTTTTTGGTCTCATAAAAAAAGGGAATGGTCTTGTAGAGAAAATCTTCGTCCGGGAGAAAATCTGCGTCAAAGATTGCCAGGAACTCACCTTCCGCTATTTCAAGACCAGTATTTAAAGCCCCTGCCTTAAATCCTGTTCTCTTTTCCCGGGTGATGTGTTTTACGTTATACCCTAAATCTTTATATTTTTTTACTAAAGCGACAACTATATCTCTTGTTTCATCATGAGAGTCGTCTAATACCTGTATCTCATGGAGTTCTTTTGGGTATTGAATGTTTATGACGGCATTGATTAAGCGTTCTGCAACATTTTTTTCATTATAAATGGGTAACTGTGTAGTTACTTTGGGTAGAGTATCGCTGTTCGTTAACCAGAATTTTGCCAGAAATTCAGAATTTCTCAATGATTCCCTTTTTACCGTTCTCAGAAAAAGATAAATCATATAATAATTATTGATGCCGTAAAGAAACAACCATAATGCGGCGGGGGCATAAAAAAGGATGATGGGTGCAAGAAGCAAATGTGTGCTATTTATAGGACAGGAAGTCATAGTAAATTACCTCTTTTTCGCAGGAATAATGGCGGGATAGAGAATATATGAACTCCTATGATAATACCCTCCCTGTATGAACGTTTAAACTTTGTCAAATTAAGTTCTGTTCAGGACTACGGTTATATCATAATGCATGTGTCTGCCGGGAAAAAGTACATTGACTTTATCTCAGGAATTGAGAGAATAATAGAACACAAAGAACCAGAGTGATAAAATTTGTATCCCTGCGGGCTATTGTATCATCTAAATACCTATACCAATGTATCAGATGTTAAGGTCTTTCGCAAGGAGTATCATGAATTCAAAAATGATGCAGGAGTTAATATTGAATGGACTATGATGTTGTAATTGTAGGTGCAGGACCTGCAGGTGCGGCTTCGGCGAGAGGTTTAATAAATGAGGGTCTAAAGGTCCTGATAGTAGAGAGGAAGAAGCTTCCCCGGTATAAAATATGTTCTGGTATTATTTTTAAAGAAGCACAGGATATTACTGAAAAATATTTTGGGGAAATCCCTGAATCAGTCTATGTTACACCGAAGCTCTTAAAGGGGGTAAGATTCTGGGCAGATAATGAAAACTTTACCGATTGGTCTTTTCAAAAGGAAAGGAATGGAGCGCCAAACGTGTGGCGATCAGCATATGATTACTGGCTTATTGAAAATTCCGGGGCAGAGGTAAAAGATTGCTGCTCTTTAAAAGGATTTTATGATTATGGCGATTACCTGAGAGTGGAGTGTACCGACGGTGCTCATGGTAAAACGATACATATTACCTCTAAATATCTCATAAGTGCTGAAGGTTGTAAATCGACAATCAGAGCACTGCTTGAACCATCATTTGAAAAGGGTTTAAAATGGTTCATTGCATACCAAAACTATTATGAAGGTAATTCTGATCTGGATCCTTATTTCTATCACGGTTTTCTGGAGCCACACTATGGTGAAGTCTATGCATGGTATAGCACGAAAGATGGTTTGCAGGTCTTTGGTACAGCAGTGAGAAAAGGCAGTAAGATATACCCTTGCCTTCAAAGGTATTCAGAAATGTTAAAAGAAAGATTTGGCTTAAAATCCGGGAGATTAGTGAGGAAGGTTAGTTGTTTGGGTAACGATATGTGTTCGACAGGTAATTTTTACCTGGGAAAGGGAAACGTACTTCTGGTCGGAGAGGCAGCAGGTTTTCTGCATGCCTTTGGTGAAGGGATCTCCTGTGCCCTATCAACAGGCTTGCTTGCTGCTGAGGCAATACATAAGAGTATCACAGCAGGGGGGAGCGCACTTGATTTTTATTCAAAATTAACAGCGGTGGAGAGGAGACAGACAAAGGTATCGTGGAGGTTAGGTTCAAAAATTGCAGGTAGAGATCTTATGCCGCAATAAAATTTTTACCTTACCCGGATGCTTGTTTTTCTCTGTTTTTAGATTGAAACCTGTATGGAACTGTGGCAATATCTTATTATTTTTGCAGCCGGAGCAATCGCGGGGTTTGTTAACGTCCTTGCAGGAGGTGGTTCACTCCTTACCCTGCCAATGCTCATTTTTCTCGGCCTGCCGGCAACTGTTGCGAACGGGACGAATCGTCTGGGTATTGTAGTTCAGAGTATATTTGCAGTTGCTGGTTTTAAAAGTAAGGGCGTTTCCGATTTTAAGCTAAGCTTAATTTTATCCGGGCCTGCAGTATTAGGATCCGTCATCGGTGCCCGGCTTGCTATCGGCATACCCGATGTTTTGTTTGAAAAGATACTCGCTGTTATCATGATAGGTGTTCTCGGACTTATTTTATGGAATCCTGTCCGGAGGAAGTATGATAATGTTCGCTCTGTTGAAGATGTATTTCATCTCAATTGGGCCTGGCGTATAGCAATTATGGTCTTCTTATTCTTTACGGGGGTTTATGGTGGTTTTGTTCAGGCGGGTGTTGGTTTTCTGATTATTATGGTCCTGAACATAATCGGTAGGCTCGATCTTGTAAAAACGAATAGTCATAAGGTGTTTATTGCCGGTATTAATGCACTATTTTCGCTATTTGTATTTATGTTTCATAATAAGATATACTGGATTGTAGGGTTCATTCTGGCTGCAGGTAACGGCCTTGGGGGTTGGATTGGCAGCCACCTTGCTGTTAGTAAGGGCGAACGGTTTATCAGGATAGTACTTACCCTTTGTGTTATTGGAATGGTAGTAAAGCTTTTGGTCTGAAAAGGTTATTCTAAGAAAAGTTTACGGAAAATTGTTTCGTCAGTTCTTGCCCAATCAATCATGCTTTGTTCTTGACATAAATTTTCTCTGATATTAATATAACCAAAACGAATAATTCTTTTTGAGTCAAATACTTAAATAGAGTAGGCCGGATTTTACATGAATAAGAAGCACAATATTCTTATCATCGATGATGATAAAATGATGTGTGTATCACTGAAAAGCCTCTTAGAGGAAAATGGGTACCATGTTTATGTGGTATCTAACGGTGATGATGCTGTGCATATCCTTGAAAATCACAGGATCGATTTAATCCTGTTTGATTTGATATTACAGGATGTGAGTGAACTTTCATTAGTAAACAGGATTAAAGGCGTTTCGGCAGATACAATCATACTCGTTATGGTTGATCAGGATAAGGTAAAGACGGTGATAAATACACTCTGCCCGGATACCGTTGATTATATCCTGAAACCGTTTGATCCCGATTATCTGAAAAAGACCATCGAGAAAGCCCTTTATAAACAACAATTGGAGGCCAGCCTTAAAAAAACACTCATAGATAAGGAAATTATTAGCAACATCAATAAAACGATAGCTACCAGTCTTGATGTCAGGGAGAGTTTTTCTACGGTATGTAGTGAGTTAAAAAAGGTTATACCGTTTGACCGGGCCTGTATTGTTATTTCTAACGATCAAGGGCAGTGGTTTCAGGTATTTGCCCTAACCAAAACCTATAATTTCAGTGAAATTGATAAGGGGGGATCTTTCCCAATATCTGGCAGCCTTTTAGAGGAGATCATTAGAACAGGTGAGCCTGTTATTATGAATGATACTGAAAATGGCCGTTTTTGGACCGATAAAGTATTACATAAGGAGGGAATACACTCGAGGCTTGGATTTCCCCTTACCTACAAGGGAAAGGTGCTCGGTGCTATAGCTTTTGGCAGTGAAAAAGCAAACAGTTTTCATGAACAATGTAATTATTATCTCTGGCAGGTTGCACCACAATTAGCCATTGCCCTGGAGAATACAAAATTATTTCATCGCATAAAGGCCTCGGAAGAGCGATATAAGACTCTATTTAATAATGCTGCTGATTCAATGTTAATGATCGATCTCAATGGAAAAATACTAACGGTAAATCAGCGTGAAGAGGAGATTATCGGTTACAGAATGAAAGAACTCCTGGGTAAGTATATTTACGATTTTTTACCTGAGATGTCAAAAAAATTTGTTGCAGAACTCCTTATAAAGGCGGTAAGTAATAAAGTCCCGACAACTGAGATTGAAGTTATCGGCAGGGACCAACAAATTCTGGTAATGGAATTAGATATTACCGTAGTGAGAGAAGAGGGAAGTATCCTGTATTTGCTTGTGCATTTTCGTGATATAACGGCAAAAAAGAACCTTGAAACGGAGTTGATGGAGGAAAAGAAAAAGCTTGATAATATTGTAAGTGAAATAGGTGCTGACCTCCTGGTAATTGATAGAAATAACAAGATTTGCTGGGCAAATAAACGGCTGATAGCGCATCATCCTTTAGGCAAAAACATATTGAATCGTGCCTGTTTTGATACCTATTGTTATCTGCAGTCTGTTCCGGAAGACTGTCCTTCCCTTAAAGTGTTTGAGACAGGAAAAATACACCAGATTGAACGCACAGTTTACAATCACCACAAGAAAAAATTTTATAACGTAATTAGCTCTCCTATCTTTGATAAAGATGGAAATGTTATACAGGTACTGGAGTTAATCCAGGATATCACAAACAAAAAGCATGAGGAAGAAAAGCAGAAAAAGCTTCAACAACAACTTATCCACTCAGACAGATTAATTTCTATCGGAAGACTTGCCTCCGGCGTTGCACACGAAGTCAACACACCTCTTGCAATTCTCTCCGGCATGATCCAGGGGTTTCTTGAAAAAAGTGGTTCTTTTGCAAAAGAGACGATAAAAGAATTCAAGACTATGCAAAAGGTAACAAAACGTATTGAAAAAATAGTTGACTCTTTGCTTGATCTATCTCATTTTGAGGGAACTGAACAGCCTAGATTCATAAATGTCAACGAATTAATTAAAAATACCGTATCCCTTATTGATGAACAGTTTATTACAAAAAACAAAAATATTAATCTAAAACTATCTCCTTCTCTCCCAAGAATTAATGGCATTGCAGATCAATTACAACAGGTTTTTATGAACTTATTAATTAATGCTGATGATGCTACGGAGGAAGGCGATACTGTCTCCATAACGACAAGTGAAAAGGATAAGAAGATGATTCATATTGGTTTTAAAGATACAGGGATGGGTATTCCTCCGGATAACCTGTCAAAAATCTTTGACCCTTTCTTTACAACGAAAGAGGTGGGAAAGGGTACGGGACTTGGATTATCTATAACATATGGAATTATTGAGAGGCATCATGGTATAATAAAAGTCAAAAGCAAGGTAGGCAAAGGTACTACCTTTGATATCAATTTACCAATAGATTTTGAAAAGGTGACAACTCATGGATAGAGGAATAAACATCCTGGTTGTAGATGACGATAAAGATTACAACTTGTATCTAACAAAATTTTTAACTGATGAAGGATACCTTGTAAAAGGTATAACAAAACCACAGGATGTCTTACTGGTACTTGAGAAGGAGAAGTTCCATATTGTCATATTAGATTTAAAAATGCCCCAGATCAATGGCACAGAATTACTGAAGGAAATAAAATTAAGGTTCCAGAATGTTTGCGTTATTATCCTGACAGGATATCCATCCTTTAAAACTGCGGTTGAAACAATGAAGCTTGATGCATTCGATTACCTGAAAAAACCATTTGATTTAAACGATCTGCGAAAGGCGTTGAGCAATGCGCAGAAGACATACTGCCTTATCGGAAATTCAAAGGATAAGCTCAAAAGCTCTGTCGGGAAAAAACTTAAACTCCTGAGAAAAAGTAAGAAAATTACTCAAAAGCAACTGGCAGACCGTACAGGTTTGTCACCCAGTTTACTATCCCAAATAGAAAACGGACAAATAGCTGCATCTCTTACAACCCTTGATAAATTATCTTCATCTCTTAACGTAAAAATATCATCCTTTCTTGAAGAAGGTGATGAATCTGCATTAAAGGATACACATAGTAAAGTCCTGTAAAATATATTAATCCCCCGGGAGGCTCATTCCATGGACAGGTTGTTTACCATCATTTCTCATTTACCTTCACCAAAGATTGCTGTTATTGGTGATATGATGCTTGATAAGTATGTATGGGGAGAAGTAAGGCGTGTCTCGCAGGAAGCCCCCATACCAATCATTAATGTTACATCGGAGGATGTGAAGGCTGGCGGAGCCGGAAGTGTTGTTAATAACTTACAAACATTAGGTGCCCGGGTATTTGTTTGTGGAATCATCGGTAACGATAGCTACGGCCATAATCTTTTGGAAATTTTTAAAGGTATGGGAGCAGATACGACAGGAATTGTTATTGATAGTAGCCGCCCAACAACTTTAAAGACCCGTTTCCTGGGACACTTGCAGACCGCCGGTAAAGGAGTACAACAGTTATTACGCGTTGATTATGAGAAAACACACCTTGTATCGTCTGAAATAGAAGCACAGTTTACTGCCTATTTGCAAGAAACCATACCGGTGTGCGATGTTGTTTTGATTTCTGATATGAATAAGGGTTTACTTACCAACTCATTTTTACAGACAATTGTAACGCTCTGTAAAAGGTATAGAAAAATGGTAATTGTAGATCCGAAACTCGTTAACGATTATTCGTGCTATAGGGGGGTTACCGCTATTACTCCTAACAGGAATGAAGCTGAGCTTGCTACGGGAATGAAGATTGTGGATAACAGCAGCCTTCAGAAAGCAGCAGAAAAGCTTGTTTCCTGCCTCTCTCTTGAATACTGTATTATTACGCTTGATAAAGATGGTATTTTTTTATACCCCAAACATGAGGACGGGAAAATCATACCAACCACACCGAGAACGGTGTTTGACGTAACCGGGGCCGGAGACATGGTGCTGAGTATGTTTGGTATCGTTGTAGGAAGTGGTCACAGCTTTGAAGATGCCTCTTCACTCGCCAATATTGCCGCAGGAATAGAAGTTGGAAAGATTGGTGCATCACCGGTTAGTAAAGCTGAAATCTTAAACGAGCTTATGCACGGGAGAAATCAGCTTTCAAGTAAAATTAAAGATGTTGATGTGCTTGTAAATATTGTCAATGAACATAGAAAGAAACATGATAAAATTGTTTTTACCAATGGCTGTTTTGACATACTGCATGTTGGACATGTTGAGTATCTTAAATTTGCACGAAAACAAGGTGATCTTCTTGTTGTAGGATTAAACACTGATCGCTCTGTAAGGGCCCTGAAAGGTCCTACTCGTCCGATTATTTCGGAAATGGAACGGGCAAAGATGCTTGCAGCTCTGGAAGATATAAGTTATGTCATACTTTTCGACGAGGATACACCGTTAAATTTGATTGAAGCAATCAGGCCTGATGTACTGGTAAAGGGAGAGGATTGGAAAGATGCAGGGGTAGTTGGTATGGAATTTATTGAATCATATGGAGGAAAGATTCTCTTTGCACCTTTTGTCGGAGGCATATCGACTACAAATATTGTTTCCAGGATAATAATGAGTTGTAATCAGGCAGAACAGATGGGAAAAAGGTAAAAATTATGGATGATATTACGTCACAATTGCTGGAGAGCATAGAAACGAAGAGAATGCTGTTATCGGAGAATCTTGAGATAATTAGAGATATTGGAAATACACTTATTGGAGCGCTCAGGCAGCATAACTACATTTATCTGATCGGTAACGGAGGAAGTGCTGCGGATGCCCAGCACATTGCCGGTGAATTAATGGGGAGATTTCAGAAGAACCGGCAGCCGCTTCCTGCTGTTGCCCTGACAACCGATAGTTCTGTGATGACTGCGATTGCAAATGATTTTGGTTATGATATGTGTTTTGTCAGGCAAATCGAGGCATTGGTCCGTACAGGAGATGTTATCCTTGCTTTTAGTACAAGCGGAAATTCTCAAGGTATCATCCATGCCGTTCAGAGTGCAAAAACTATCGGGGCAATCACTATTGGATTTACCGGGAAGGATGGCGGGCAATTACAAAATGCCGTTGATATTTGCCTGAAAATTCCTTCAAATAATACACCCCGGATACAGGAGTGCCATATTACTGTCGGGCATATCCTGTGTTCTCTTATTGAGAAGGGGCTTTTTGGAGTTTAATTGCTGATACAACATGACAAAAAGGAAGGCGATATTTCTTGACCGGGATGGTACCCTTGTTGTTCACGTACCTTATTTGAATTCCCCTGATCAGTTAAAATTACTGCCGAACGCTGTCAGAGGAATCCGTCTTTTTAAAGAACATGGGTATTTAATCATTATTGTTACCAACCAGTCAGGTATAGCGAGGGGATTTTTCAATGAAGAATGCTTAACGTTTATCCATGAAAGACTCAAGGATATGCTTGAAAAGGAGGGAGTGACTATCGATGATATTTACTACTGCCCGCATTATAGAAAGGGTGCTGTCGAGCGGTATAGAATAGATTGTGACTGCAGAAAACCGAAATCCAAGATGATATATGATGCAGCAGCGGAGTACCATATTGACTTAAAACAATCTTTCATGATCGGTGATTCTGAAACGGACATGGTGGCTGGTAAAAACGCCGGGTGTACCTGTATATTGATAAAGGACACAGAGATACATGGTCAAAATTCTGTTTCTGGAATAGACGCAGATTACTGTGTAAAAGATTTATTTGAAGCCGCAAAGCTTTTTGCCCGATGAGTATGACCAGATGCAGTTAAAAAGAAGATTTCATCTTCTCCTCAAGAATATCAAGGTTAAATTTTGCTTCCAGGTTTCCCGGGTCAATGGTAAGAACTTCTTTCCATTTCAGTGATGATTCTTTATATTTTCCTTCTCTGTAAAGAGAAAGAGCCTCGTCCATCATATGCTGCAGTTCTTCTTTTTCCAGGTTTCTATTCGGTTCTTCCATCCGTTTTTCTTCAGAAGTGTTTTTACTCATTTCATTTTTGTGAGAGAGTATATCTACGACCTCTTCTCCCAACTCATTTCTTACCTTCCTTACTTCCGTATCCGTAATACTTGATTTCTGGGCTAAGAGGACAATAATCTGGTTTTGTAAGTCAGTTTTTATCTTCTCTATTTCTTGTAATTTATTTAATTTATTTTCAAGATCGTCAATATTTTTTTGCGTTTTGACAAGATTACTCTCAATTGTTATATCTTTTCTCTCAAATTTTGAATTAAGGGTGTTAACGGTGTCATAGAGATTTACTTGATCTGTGCTTATCGTAGCAGTTTTCTGTGAGATTTCCTCAAAACGTTTTGCAAGATTTTGCTCAGAAGTGTTCAAAATTGAGAGCGCTTGTTCCAGCTCTTGAATTTTTTGCTCTATTAATACCAAACGTTCCTCTTCTGCCTTCGATGTATTCTCAAATAATTTTTTTGAGAACCCGGCACACCCGATTGAAAAGGAAGAACAGCCAAACAGAATAAAAATAAGGAAAAAGTATTTCATTTTAAATTACCTTTTATAGTAAATGAAAACACTATCATTATGTTTTAGGGTAATGACGGTATTTTCCTGAAAGAGAAGTAATCCTTTATGAGTTTTTGATGTTTTAGGAAAAATTATTTTATTTTTGACAGGTCGAAGTTAAATGAAATTTCTTCACCGCCGGGAACCTGTACCACAAAGGTAACAGGAGTATTTAAATCTACATCATTTACAGGAAATTTAAAAACGAGGCGAGCTATATTACTCGGTGTATCGGGCCAGAACTCACTAGCGTCTGCAATTTCTGGTATAAACTCAAATTCAGGCTGTATTATTGCATCTTCCTGATAAAGAACTGCTGAATAACGACTTGCAAAATCGTATTCATCACCGTAAACAGTTACAGAAAAAGCGAGGGAGTCAGATATCTGCAATGCATCTTGAATTTCTCTCCTGGTAATTTCTTTCCGTTCAACAGCAAGTTTCTTCGTCTTATAGGCAATGTTATGATATGGAGTAAATAAAGTGGCAAAGCCTTTTCCTTTCCCCAATGAGACAGTCCACGCCTCTGAGAAAACAGCCATGTCCAGATTTTTATTTTTCTGGCCATATTCCACGGCCTCCTGGATTTGGACCGGGGTTAGTCTTAAATTAACAGCATGAGCTTGCCTCAGGAAACATAAACTCAGGCCTGTAACTAAAAAACAGAGTGAAAAAAATATCTTTTTAACCACAATTTTTATCCTTGTAAAAACACTGAAGGTGATGAAAAACCAATACTAGAAAATATTTGACGCCAAACCAAAATAGTTATGTAAGTAATTTCCCATGATAGTTTACTTACCTACTATAAGTATTTCTGTTAATAGTCGTTAGCGGAATATTTCTATTATAATGCCCTTCGCTGATATCCTATTCCTCTTCTTCTTCTTCTTCTTCTTCAGATGTTTCAGATGCTTCTTCGGCTGCCTCTTCTTCAGCTACGGCTGCTGAAGGTCCTACAACGTAATTCTTGCCTGTTTTCATTAAACTTGCACCACATACGATAAACATGATACCAAATACAACGGCGCCAAAAAAACTGAGCACTCCTCCTATGTTATTTATAAATCCCGATATTTTTTCGTTTTTCATGATTTTATCAGATTTCTCTGTAATCGTTTTTTCTATTTTCTCTATCATCTGTTTCTCCTTCTCTATCTAATAACTGTATGTATTTTAACGTTCTACTATATCATGATACTTTGATAATTCATTATCTGCCTCTTTTTTCATTCCTTTGGCACGATAGACAGATTCAAGATTTTTATATGCCTTGGCATAATTTGGATTCAGCTCAATTGCCTTTTTGTATTCGCGAATCTGATCATCAAACATCTTCTTTTCCCCATAAGCGATCGCGAGGTTAAAGTGTGCCTCTGCATTGTACGGATTCAGGCTCAGTACTCTTTTATACTGTAGAATTTCATCATCCAGCAAACCTTTTCTGCCGTATGAGACGCCTAAATTAAAGTGTGCATCTATATACGCAGGGTCAATCTCAATTACTTTTTTGTATGCTGTAATTGACTTATCGTACATTTCTTTATCCCGGTAAGCATTACCAAGGTTATAATATGCCTCTAAATTTTCCGGATCCAATTCTATAACTTTTTGATAGGCGGCGATTTCTTCGTCTGCCATTTTCTTTATACCATATGCAATTCCCAAATTAAAGTAGGCCTCTTTGTAATTTTCATCTAAATCAACAGCCCTTCTGTATGAAGAGATCTCTTCATCAACCATATTCTTTTTGCCGTAAGCTACGCCAAGGTTATTATACACTTTTGAGGAATACTCATTTATCTCAATCGCCTTTTGGTATTCCTGAATTGCATCGTCAACCATACCTTGCTTGTTGTACTCATTTCCGAGCTGATAGTGCGTATCGAAATCGTTAAACATACCTGTGCCGTAACTAAGGTTAAAATAGGTAATACTTGAACAGAAAACTAAAAATGCAAAAAGAGTTTTTCTTATAAAATTATTCTGTTGATTAAGCATGATAAAGCCAATATGTTTTTTCATTATCCTTGGAAATTTCCTTTATTATATCATAATATTCATTTTCAGAAAGGTAGTCTAATTTTTTACCGTATTTTTTAATGGCCTCATTAAATTCTAACACCATATCAACAAGATTCTCGTGGGTTTTTTCAGAACCGCCCAATATGCAAAAATTCTCTCCGGTTGTGATTCGTTTGTGATTATCTTCATTGTCAAAGGCAAGGCCACAAATGATAGAATTTCCCTTTGATGCTTTGTGCTGATTATTCAAAGACAACTCCTTTCTGTTTCGTGATATACTCATAACACTAAATATATATTATATTAGAAAATTGTCTAAGAAGATACCATTCTGGCAAAAAAATGTCAAGTTAATATGTGCCTCTTCAACTGTTTTACCCTGGAGTACTACTCTGAATTTCATACAGCGGGCAACGTACCGGTTTTCTCCCTCTATCTTTTCCTTATGAAGCAGTTATTGTTAATATTCTCCTGGCGATTTCAAAGTAAATAACGAGTCCGGTAGCATCTAATAACGTTGCAATAAGTGGTGCAGATACAAAAGCCGGATCGAGCCTTACAAACCGAAAAAATAAAGGGATTGCCACTCCAACAATGTTTCCAACACAAACCACAGTAAATAATGAAATACCTACGGTTAAAGATGTGGCTGTTTGACCTAAGGATATGATTGCAATAATAAAAGCGGTAAAACCCATGATAAATCCAAGTGCAATACCGACCTTAAGTTCACGGACGATAATGTACCACCATTCCTTCGATTTAACCTCTCCTGTTGCTAGCGCCCGGATGATGAGTGTAGAGGATTGTGATCCTGTATTTCCGCCGGATCCTGTAAGCATAGGAATGAAATAGGTCAGGGCGATTGCAGAGCTTAATATGCCGGAGTAATTTCTTAATATAGTCTGTGATATAGTTGCAGCTATTACAAGAACAACTAACCATGGGATACGATTACTCACACATCGTAAGAATCCTATACGGAAATATTCTTCCTCAATGGTCTGTATACCGGCCATTTTTTGAAAATCTTCAGTCACTTCTTCTTGTACGACATCTAATATATCATCTACGGTAACAATCCCTACCAGTCTGTCTTCATGATCCACAACAGGCACTGCTAAGAAATCATATTTTTGAACTACTTGAGCCACACTCTCCTGATCATCAGTGGTACGGACGTAGATGACATTCTCATTCATAATATCCCTGATAAATTGATCCGTGCTTGCAAGAATGATATTCTTTAACGTGGTTACACCACGGAGTCTTTTAGTTTCGTCCACGATATAACAAATGTAGATGGTTTCACGATCCGGACCTGTTTGACGAATGTGCTCAAGTGCTTTTCCAATGGTCATATCCGTTTGAAGATCCACATATTCAGGTGTCATGATACGCCCGGCGGAATTATCCGGATAATTGAGGAGTTCATTAGCCTCTTTCCATTCCTCGGGCGGAAGTAATTTCAGTAATTTTTCTACAATATGTGCCGGCAGTTCATCGAAAAGCTGTGTTCTGTCATCCGGTTGCATCTGCGTTAAAATTTCTTTTGTATGATGTTCCGTAAATTGCTTCAGGAGTTCTTCTTGTTC
Organism: Candidatus Loosdrechtia aerotolerans; assembly: GCA_021646405.1. GTDB lineage: Bacteria > Planctomycetota > Brocadiia > Brocadiales > Brocadiaceae > Loosdrechtia > Loosdrechtia aerotolerans. Next base: position 45,246 of record SOER01000013.1, on the reverse strand, counting down.
GGTATATTCAAAGAGCGCGAAAACCTCAGAAATTTTATCTTTATCCAAAAGTCTAAAACTCATTACCCGTTCTGTCGGATCAAGCTCCCGGAGAATATCGACAATATCAGCCGGGTGAAGTTCCCGGAGGAAACTCCGCAGACCTCTGAAGTCCTTATTCTCTATGAGCTCCTTAATCTCCGGAAGAAATATTTTTTGCCATTGTATTTCCATAATTATAATACGATCCGGTATGTATTTGAATGTTCTATTCTATTCTCTTAACGGTAGTTTACCTGCTTTTCTGTTTTCGGTTACTCGACTTTCTCAACACCAAGTGCCTTTGCCATACCTAAAAGCGTTCTTCCTAATAGAGAACGCTTCATTTGAATTGCCTCAAAATCACAGACCTCATCACAACAGAAACATCCAATGCATTTTTTCTTATCTACAAGTACCTTACCGTTTTCTCTGGACATGGCCCCCGCGGGACAATTTCTAACGCATTCATAACATTGCGTACATCGTGAATGATTTACCGTAGAAAACGTCGAGCATGTGTTATCAAACATCAAGGATAATAAGAAATTTGGCAGGTATTTTCCTGCAAAGTCTTGAGCACCGCTGGAAGGTTTTTGGAAATCAGGGACAGTGACATTTGATATGGATTCACCGGCTATATTGATGGTGTCTAGTTCTCCATTGCCTAAGCCGCGCTGATGTGCAAAGCGAATTGTTGGTATAGCCATAGGCTCAAATCCAATGATATTACTGGCTACTGCATCTAAGGCCACACTGTCACGACTGGCAAGGATCAAACCCACCTTTTTTGGTTGGCCGGCATTGGGACCGTTTCCTTCCATCCCTACGACGGCATCCATAATGATAAGATGCGGAGGTACCATTTGGTAAATATCTACCAGTGCTTTGGCAAACACAGTGGGTTTTGGTGCAATGAGATGGATATTTTTTTTGCCGTTGCCTGGAATTGTACCCAACATATTTTTTATAGCTCCGGTATATTGCGTTAAGCCATGCGTTTTGAGTTTGGGTACAGAGACGATGAGATCAGCGGTTCGCAGTGTTTTGGCAATTCGGAATTTATCTACAACCTCATACCCCTTGTTATGAATATCAAGATATTCGTCCTTGTCAAAGTTAACAATCCTTGCTCCTGTATCCTCTGCAATTTCATTAATACGTGTTACCCGGAATGCATGAAAGGTTGAGCTGTTTTTAACGCTGCCAGATGAATCTCCGATAGAAACTTCACATCCAAAATCATTCTGAAATATATTGACAAGCGCTCTTACGATAATAGGATGCGTGTTAACGGCCCTTTCGGGAGGTTGTGAAGATGAAAGAAGGTTGATTTTTAGGAGCACTTTCATGCCGGGCTTAACCAACCTGTCACCGCTGTTGATCAATGTTAAAGATTTATGAATAGCATGGTATACTTTTTCTAATTCATACGTATCACATTTAACAATCGAGACGGAAGGCATATTGATAACCTCCTCATAAGATAAAACGTTAAATTAATAGTAACTTTTCATGTAAGAAAGTGGTGAAGATGGATTACTGTTGTTTGTTAAGAATTTCTTATGTCAGAAGAATTTTAATCCGGTTAATTATAAATGAACATCCGGTTGTTTACCATATATTTATGACTGGAAATAGAAAAATATTTAAAAGAACCTATTCATGGATTCTGCCCGTTCCATGTCCCTTCTGTACAACATTCGTTCATCAATGTTCCGTTGAAAGAAGAAATTTTTAAATTTGATGCATGGTCTTCTAAAATACTTTCGGTAATAGTATGCAAGCGGATAATTTTTGATGAAGGATGGTGTCGTGCAAATATAGTCAGCGTATTTTTTATTGTATTTCCACCTGAGAAACTGGATCTCTTCCGGTTCCAGGGTATGCGTTTTAACATTTGCCCAAAAGCAGTTATAGCGACTATAATCATCCGTATTTGTCACAAGCCCCATCTTTAACAACTCTTCACGCATACCCGTCTTCGGATACGGTGTTAATATCTGATCTGCAAAAAAATCGATTTGTAAATTTACAAAGAATTCATAGTTTCTTGCAATGTCCTCCTCTGTATCATATGGATTTCCAATGATCATACCTCCGACAATCATAATATGATATTCCTGAAGACGTTTAACAGCCAGTTTTGTTTTTTCAACGATGTTTCCCTTTTTCATGAGTCTCAAATTCTCTTCCGATACGTTTTCAATACCAAGAAAAACAATACGAAAACCTGCTCTTGCCATTTTTTCAACCAGGGTATCGGAGGCGGTAATTCCGGCACTACTCGCCTGGATAATATAACGAATATCGTTATGTCCTGCTTCCACAATGGCATCGCATAAGGATTCAAATCTTTTTATATCGAGGGTAAAGTTATCGTCTGAGAATATAACAAAGTCTGCACCATGACGTTTGGCGTTCGCTATATCGGAGAGTACCCTTTCTATACTAAACCTCCGGAAGGTTTTCCCATACATTTTATCCATGCTGCAAAAATTGCACGGCATGATGCATCCGCGGGAGGATTCTACAATATCAAGGGTAAAACCATAATAGTTATATCCTTTCCAAATCCGTTTAGAACGATCCGGGAGTTTTATTTTTGTTAAATCTTCTAAAGGACGCGGCGGGTTATGGATAAAACGACCGTTACTACGAAAAGAAACACCGGTAATACCCTCCAGGGGCTTTTTACCCTCTATGGCTTCCAGCAACTCATGAAAACAGAGATCCCCTTCGCCGCGAATGATAAAATCAAAAGGGTCCGATTCTCTACTCTTACCTATTTCATCATACAAGAGTGTGGCATGGTATCCCCCCAGGATAACGGCAATATCTTTATTGAGACTTTTTATAAGACTTGCTATTCTCCTGGCCGTGGTAAATTGAAAACTCATAGCTGATAGCCCTACAACATCGGGCCGATATTGTATAAGCAGTTCTTTAACTGTCTCAGGAATCCTTTCTCTCCGTAAGATAAGATCAGCAATGTAAATATTGTGGCCCTCGATATTTCCTGCTATAGAAGCGATGGCGAGATTTGGAGGCCTCCACCGCCTTGCATTAAAGTGAGGGGCGCAGTCAGGCATAGACATTAAAAGAATATTCATAGAGCGTTTTTTCACCTGTATATAAGTTTTTTATGTATTTTTATCCCTCCTATTGTATAGGGAATTGCAGGGCTTTCAAGGGGAATTTGATCTTGTTTACTCTTCTCAGATAATCTTTTAACAGAAATAGTTACTATTTTATGGCATCTCATGACCTTACTGTACAAATCCTCCCTAAAGATAAAATAGACAAATAATCCAGGGGTATTTATAATGAAGAAGTGCCGGGTTTGCTGAACAGGTTTCTACGAGGTGTACCATTTGAGTTATAGTATTCCAAGTATGAAAAAGATCGCTAGTACTTGTTTCATCCTTTTTCTCTGTTATCTATTCCTGATTCAGAAAAATGTTTATGGATATGGATACGCCAGGGAAAAAGATCCTTTGATCACAGTGTTCAGATCTGTTATTTTTTATGGAAGACAGTCAAATTGGTCAAGGGTTGCTGCAGAAATCAATACTATCAACAACCGTATTACCGATATTTATACAATTTTCAAAATAGATCTTAAACCTCGGATTGAATCTGCTATTCAGCAGCAAGACTTTCAGGCCCTGGCTAATTATATGGCCAACTTTGTCTTTTTGGCTATACGTGAAAAATTTTATTATAATCGTCAGGAAAAATTAGAGATCTTTATTCGTTCTAAAGTGCGGTTAAGGCTGGCAGAAGAATATTATAGTATCCTGCTTGCTGGAAATGTAAGAAATTATGATATCCGGCACAAGACAAATTTACATGAGAAGATCTATAATAGATTTATAATGGCACGGGATACCTTGGGTAGTATGGGGTTTTTAGGCGTAGGGGCGATAAAACCAGATCTGAAGAACTTTGAAATAACAACTAAGGAAATAGAAACTTTACTCGTGCAGGCGTTTCCTTATTTTGAAACAGGGCAGTTCGGTTCTGAATGATAAGAAACAGGTAATGCAAAAATAGCGTAAGAATGTAAGGTAAAATTACGTTGATAAGGAGATCTCTACTTGCAATTCTCTTGGTCATAGTCTGCTACCCTCTGTGCTCTGCGGATAACAGGGCAGGTAAAACTGTAAGGAGCGTATATAATGAAGATACTATAACGGAAGAAGGGTTAAACACCTTACCGGAGGATTATTACTTTCAGGTTGAAGCAGTTTCCCAAGAAGAAGGAAAAAAAGACTGGAAGGAAATTGATTTTCACGGTTTTTTCGCCATCACATCTCTAATCCACGGGGAAGATGATGAGTCACACCAGCCTTCCTCTCAGCTCTTGGATGAAAACGAGTTTACCCTTTGGTTTGGTAAACGAATATCTAGAAAACTATTCTTTAATTCTGAAGTCGAGATCAAAAAAGGATTTCAAGAGTACGAGATGGAAAGGTTTGAGTTTGATTATAGCGTTATAAAAAAGCTGTTCATATTGCGCCTGGGCAAGTTTAAATACCCTTTCGGCATAGAAAGGTTTGTAGAATCTGCCCCGTCAAACAAGTTGATAGACCGTCCTCTTCCGTCAATCAAGGTAATACCTGGGACATATTCTGATATTGGTGGAATGCTCCATGGATCTGTCTTATTTCCAAATAATACAAAGTTGAAGTATGAATTTGCTGTAACAAATGGTCTTGAAGGCCCTGATCCGGAGGACGTACAGCAGCTCTGGGATAACAATAGCAGTAAAGCCCTTGGTGGCAGGCTTGGCTATGAATGTTTACCAGGACTGGAAATTGGGGGATCGTATTCACGGGGAAAGTATGATAAAGATAATCATTTAGATATTGACTTCCTTGGAATAGATATTCAATTTACCAGGGGCAATATGGAAGTACGTGGTGAGTATATTACCGGTCAGGTAGAACAAGAGGAAGAAGATGGCGGCGATTACCTCCGGAACGGTTATTACCTTCAGATATCTTATCGGTATCCATTGAATTTTAATTATTTGAGATACCTGGAAGGAGTCCTTCGGTTTGATTCTGTAGATCCTAACAGGAATATTACTGACGGGAATGAGGCAGACCGGTTAGCTATTGGCATAAATTATTCTCTGACAGAACATGTGGTATTTAAGTTTGAATATGAGATTGAGAATGAACCGGGAGAAGAAATACTAGGGAAGTCATTTATCCAGGCCATAGTTAAATGGTAGATTTGGTCTTTACAGATATATACAAATACGGTTAAATATATCAGTATCTCTTTGTAATTCCCTGTGATTAAGAAGTATGAGCCTTATGGAGTTATTTCCATCCAACTACCTTGCAAAAACTTCAAAAAATTTTCCATCCTGAAAAATTCAATCTGATTCTCTACTATACCATTACCAGCTTCGTAGCTATTGGTATAATAAGCCTGATGGTGGGATGGGTTTTCCCGCGTATGGAAAGTCAGGAATTAATAAAACGAAGTGAAGAATATGCAGGCTATTTTATTACTCATATGAATTATGAGATTTATAAAGAGTTTCTTCTTCCGACACTTCGGAAAGATAAGCAGATCGATCTCGAAAACAATCGGAGGCAGCGCAGGAGACTGGATAAAGTTATTCGGAAGAGTTTATATGGATTACCTATTACGAAATTATACTTATATAATATGGAAAGTCATATAATTTATAGCACGGTACCGGAGCATATTGGATTTACCTTAAGCCATGGAGAGAACAAAAAACTTGATTCTGCCCTTTGTGGCACTCCTGCATCCGCATTACGCTTAGCAGGTACGATAGACTCCAAAGGTTCTTATGTAGAAGACACCTTACTCGAAAGCTATTATCCTATTTATGATATGCAAGAAGGAGGATTAAAAAAAGATCATCAGACAGGAGTTATGGAAATTTATCAAGACATGTGGGGGTTGAAGAAACAAATAACTAAGGCACGGAAGAAGGCGATCATTACAACTGGTTCTGCAATGGGGGTTTTATTTTTTGTTCTCTTTCTGATAATGTTGAAGGCTGCAAGAATTATCAATGTAAGGACAAAACAATTGGTCGATGCACGTGATACCTTAGAACACAAGGTCGAGGAGAGAACAGTAGAAATTCGTAAAGTATATAAGGAATTACAAGACACTCAACGCATGCTGATGCAGTCAGAAAAATTGGCAAGTATCGGAACGCTGGTTACTGGATTGGCCCATGAGATCAACAACCCTTTAGCCTCCGTAGCCAGCTGTGCAGAGGGTTTGATAGAACGAATGAAAACTCTTCCGTATAAGGGAGAGCATGGTGGCAGCGAGGAGGAGTTAAAAATCTTTCCCGAGTATCTGAAGATTATTTGTAACGAGACCTATCGATGTAAATCTATCATCTCAAACTTGCTAAATTTCGCCAGACATTCCGAACCTGAATTTAAGCGAATCGATATTCGCTCTCTTATCTACGATGTTCTTTCTATTATTCAACATCAATTTCAGTCAAAAGGGCAGAAGATTCAACTCAATATTTCTGAACAAGCTTGTAACATAATGGGAGATCCTCAACAGTTAAAGCAAGTCTTTCTTAACCTTATGATTAATGCATTTCATGCAACAGAAGGTGGTGGTGATATTTACCTTTCGATCTGTAAAAAACAAACGTACGTCCAGATTATTTTTAGGGATTCCGGTATTGGAATTCAACCGGAACATCTTAACAAGATATTCGATCCGTTCTTCACGACAAAATCAATAGGAAAGGGTACTGGACTTGGCTTAGCGATATGCTACGGCATTATTGACGTTCATAATGGAAGAATCGAGGCATTCAGTGAAGGTCTTGACAAAGGTGCTACTTTTACCATAGTATTGCCGTTGATACTAGATGAAAAATATTTGTAACGTTAATGTTCTCTCCTTCAAAGTAACGAATTCCTATGAATAAAAAACCAAATATTATATTTACTGATGATGAAGATACGTTCCGAAATATTATGTCAAATGAACTTAATCGCATGGGATATCATGTGACCTGTTGTGCCAGTGGTGAGGAGACGGTAAAAAACATACAGGAACGGGATTTTGATACAGTAATTCTGGATATAAACATGCCTGATATGGATGGCATTGAGACATTAAAAAGGGTAAAGGATGTGGATCCTACTACGGAGGTAATTATTCTGACAGGTCAGGGTTCTATTGAAAATGCTGTTCAGGCAATAAAGCTCGGTGCCTATGATTATCTTACAAAGCCTTGCCGATTAATTGAATTGGACGTATTGGTCCAGAAAGCGCTTGAAAAAAGGCAATTGAGCAGAGAAAATGCATACCTGAAAAGATTGGTAAAGGGTGTTCAAACAACCTCCTGTATGATCGGAAATAGTGTAGCGATGAATGCTGTATATAAGATGATTGATAAGGTGGCCCCTTCAGATGCTACGGTATTAATCCAGGGGGAAAGTGGTACCGGAAAGGAACTCGTAGCTCAGGCAATTCATCAGCATAGTACAAGGGCGCAGAAGCCATTTGTAGTGGTTAATTGTGCTACTCTCCAGGAAACCTTACTAGAAAGTGAGCTTTTTGGACACAAGAGAGGGGCATTTACCGGTGCCACCGAATCGAGAATGGGTTTATTTGAAGTAGCGGATGGAGGAACACTGTTTCTGGACGAAGTCGGAGAACTAACAGTTAGCACACAATCAAAGCTCCTTCGCGTTGTTCAAACGGGCGAAATCCGGCGCGTTGGTGATAATAGAATAATTATGGTAAATACCCGTATTTTAGCAGCCACTCACAAGAATCTTGCCGCGGAAGTAAAGAATGGTAAGTTCAGGGAAGATCTCTATTTCCGGTTGAATGTAATTACGGTATCTCTTCCCCCACTTCGGGAGAGAAAAGAGGATATTCCTGCCCTTATTCAACATTTTTTTCAAAAGATTTGTAGAAATAAACAAAAGAAAAACATGGTTCCAGAAGCAATAGAGATGATGGCAAGATATCCATGGCCGGGTAATATACGTGAGCTAGAAAACACCATAGAACGGTTGGTGGTGTTGACAGAGGGTGATAGTGTTTCTACTGAGGATTTACCGGAAAACATCCGTAATACGGCGCTGAATAAAGAGACATCGGGTAAGATGGAAACTCTCTCAGAGGTAGAGAAGAAATATATCCTTAAGATATTACATGAAAAGCAATGGAACAAGACCCTTGCAGCGGAAACCCTTGGCATATCATTAAAAACCCTCTATAACAAACTGAATGTCTATCATATTGATCAACAGCAATTGAATTTTTAAAGTAATATTCAAGAATTTTTCTCCCGTTAGGTGGAAATGACAGTACCAGTAAAACATTCTTTCTGGGTGATAGTATCTTAGATGTTTAATTATGTGTATGTTTTTTTTAGAGGTTTCCGATGCAAGGTAAGCCTTCTGTTTTTTGTTTGTTTCTTAATGCGGTTCTGTTTTACAGGGAAATATCTCGATAGTTACGACAGCATAGACTTTGCCCTTGGGCTTCGTGATTACGACCTGTCTCTTCTTCAACCACACTTTCCAGGTTATCCCGTATATATCTTTACTTCATGGCTATTTTTCAAATTATTCCATAATGATACTTTGGCACTGATAATCCCAAGTGTTCTTTTTGGCAGTCTTACTGTCTTTCCACTTTATTTCCTTGCCAGAAGATTATTTTCTGAAAGGATAGCGATACTAACCTGTATCTTTTACCTTATTAACCCCTTGTGCTGGTTACAGGCAGAAAGACCGATGTCAGACGCTATGGGTTTGTTTTTTATAATGTTGTCGACTTATTTCTTATATGATGTTTGCCATGCAATGTGTACAAGCCCTTTGATCGTGCGTTTCCGTTCCATTCCTTCCCATGTCTTGTCATCCTCGAAACTCTCTTTTCATATAAAAAGGCCAAGAGAAAGTGATATGAATCTATCACGCAATTTTAACCGTTTATTTTGGGGCAGTCTTGTTTTGGGCTTTGGATTAGGTATCAGGCTTTCCTACTTTCCCTTTGTTATTTCATGGGTAGGTATAGTATTCTTCATGGCTATTCAGAAAATACCCCTTAAGCTAAGAGGTGTTACTTATGGATTATTGGGATTTATTATTGGTATCTGTTTGTGGCTTCTCCCTCAAATAGGGTATGTAGGCTGGCATCATTTTTGGCAGAATTGTTTCTCGTTCTTATGTGGACATTTTATCGATTGGGGTGGTTCAATTGTTACCTTTGGAGGATTTGAAAGAGTTACCTACCTTATGAAATCCATATGGGTGCATGGGCTTGGGGGATGGTGGTTTGATACCTCATTTTACCGAATAGTTCCTTCCTTCATGATACTAACAGCACTCCTTTATGCTTTTAAATGGTACCACTTTCTCTGGCATCAATGGTGGTTCCTGGGTTTACAGATAATTCCCTATATACTTTGGGTAAGTTTTGGGCAAAATGTAGCAAATCCAAGACACATGATGCCCATTATACCACCGATATTGATGCTTATTTCTTACGGGTTATACAAAATCTATGAAAAAAGAAAGATTACCGTTTTTTGTGCCCGAATGTTTATGTTTTCGTTTATTGCTGTCCTCTCATTAGTGTCTTTCCTGCTGGTTATTCAGTATCATAGTACCATCCCTGCACCACTATTGGTAATGCAGTTTATCAAACAGCAATTTGATATCAATTCTGCAAGAATTTATTGTGGCGGGGAGAAAAGATTTTTTGATTATTATGAACCTCTGTGGGATGTAAGAAGTATAAGGGATATAACAGAGCTGAATATTGACATACAATCTTCACTCTGGAAGCCTCACGATATCCTTGTAATACATTCGTTGAGAGATATCAGGAATTTTGAGATACAACATCCTCCACTGATGCTGTTCCAGGAAAATCCATACACGAATGGAGGGAAAGAGAAATTATTACTTTACAAATTATAATCTTCCCCCTTTCCTCTGTTAGAAAATCCTGCACAATTCCATAATTTTGTAAAAATTACCATTACCATTGTAACTATTACACGGTTTTGTGTTTACAGATACTATTGCAAGTATCATAAATTAAAAACATATCCAGTCCTAACACTATATCTTCATAATATTTAGTGTACATATTGTTCCTCTCATGTCTATCCGGAATTACTCGGCATTCCTGTTGCGTTCTGCCTCACAGTTAAGAAAAAACCAGTGGTGAACTGTGTTAAAAACAATGAAACGAAAAATAATATTAGTAACGGGATCAACGGGATTTTTAGGGAGCTATCTTGCTAGGGAACTCTTCGAAATAGGGTATCATCTCAAACTCCTTATGAGGAAAAGAGCAGATGTTCAAGGAAAAGAAAGGATTCCCGAGGTATTTCCAGCTCTGACAGGAATTCCTTGCGGCATGTTCAATGATCGTATTGAAGTGATAGAGGGAGATGTTTGTGATATTTCCCTGGGGCTTGATAGAGAAACGTATTTAAGGTTAGCAAATAGCGTTGATGAGGTGTTTCATTGCGCTGCTGCAACAAAGTTCGGTACTACTGAAGATAGTATCCTGGTAAATACCAATGTGTATGGTACTGAACATATATTCTTGTTCTGCTTGTCAAATAAACTCAAGAGACTTCATTACATCAGTACTGCTTATGTGGCAGGAACGAGGCGGGAAAGGGTTTTTGAACATGAGTTGGAAAAAAGGCAGTCATTTAATAATACCTATGAAAAGTCAAAATTTGAAGCAGAGAGATTTTTGGGGCAATTCACTAAAAAGCATGGTATCCCGGTGACTATTTACCGTCCCAGTATTATTATTGGAGATTCCCGGACAGGCTTTACCAAAAATTACGATAACATCTATGCCTTTGGCAAGGGTTTGAACCGTTATAAAAATTATGAGATGCGGGCTAGAAACAGAAGGTTTATTAACGGCATTAATTATCGAACACCTTTAAGGGTTCCCGGAGATAAATACAGTACTCTAAATCTCGTGCCGGTTGATTATGTTACTCGCGCAATTATTGAAATTTCCGCACAGAAAAAAAGCATAAATAGTACATTCCATATGGTAAATCCATCTCCACCGACACTTGGCGAACTTGCAGAGTGGATGAAAACTATATTCAGTATCCGTAAGGTAAAAATAGTACCTTTGAATGAATTTCAGCTATCACCTCATACCCGGCATGAAAAGCTACTTCTGCAGGGTACGAAAGCCCTCCTGCCCTATATGTTTGGAGAGCCATATTTTGACTCGACGGGTACAAGGAATCTTCTCAGGGGTACGGGAATTGAGTGCCCTCTTATTACTCAGGAGTTCGTGAACAATCTTATGGTATATGCAGCAAATACGAAGTGGGGCAAGAGAAAATAAATTACGGCCATTGTGATGCATTTTCAATTTAATCTTTATTACAGCACGGTAAGACTTTAGAAACTTATAAGCAAATGGATGAAAGACCGGCAATTCCAGAAAATATAACTCATACAGAGTACTTTAACCTGCTGTTAAAGAATAGGGTAAATATGTCTTCCATTCCTAAGATATCTAATCTCAATGCCGTTATTCAATTTGAGATATTAGATAATGGAAATGGGATATGGAACATCATAATAGAAAATGGCCTCGTAAAGCAGGTTGTAAGGGATTCACATGAGAGACCTACCTGTGTTTTTACCTTGGACAGTGCTACGTTTCTATCTGTTATCAAACGTGAAATGACACCCCAACAAGCGTTTTTTCAAGGAAAGGTAGATATAAGAGGTGACATTATTCTGGCGTTAAAAATGAATGTCCTGGTTAATTATCTGTAACTAAGGAAATAAAGGTTGGTCTTAGGCGACCTCTCATAATAATTTTGTATGATCAAACTCGTGTTTGCCAAACGGGAAATAAACACAAATGAAAGTACCAGACATCAATTTTAAAAACTCAAATTCAAAATTGAGATTCAAAATCAGAAACAAGGTTTAATTTTGAAAAATTACATTCAAACCCTCTTCAAATATAAAATAATAATTTTAACCTGTATATGTATAATGACAGTGTTTTTTGGATATCATGCCAGGAAAATGAAGACAGATAACTCCACAGAAATATGGCTTTCTAAACATGATAACGACCTGAATTATTACAGGGCTTTTTTAGAGAAATTCGGGGATGAGGAGTTCCTGGTCGTTGCCTTTCGTGCAGCAAATCTATTTACGAAGGATCGTATACACCAGATTAACATTCTGGCAGAAAGGTTGAAAAGGATAGACGGTATTGTAAGTGTGACATCGTTAGCCGATGTACTGAAACATAAGATTGTATCCCCACTTTTTCAGGAGTCAATTCGATCCCGTCAAGAACGATCGCTTATGGCTGTCTTTAAGAGGCAAACACTGAAGGATACCGTATATCAAAATACCATTATTTCAAAAGACGGTAAGACTACAGCTATTATAGCAACGGTGAAATGTACAGGACCAGAGTCAAGGAAACAATTAGTATCCAAAGTCAGAACGGTTCTCAATGAGATCGCTCTACAGAATATAAACACTATAAAAAGAAGAAGTTGGTATCGCCTTGCGGGACCTTCCGTAGTAAATGCTGAACTTGACCGTATGTCACAACGTGATATGGCAAGGTTTACTCCGTATATGTTTCTACTGTCAATAATTGTGTTGGGATGCTTGTACAGAAAGATATCCGGGGTACTTATTCCTGTCTCGATGGTTGTGGTTTGTATCGTATGGATTACCGGCTGCTTTGTACTCTGCGGAGAGACGATGAATATGATTTCGAACATGCTGCTTCCACTTACATTCATTATTTCCCTTTCTACCTCAATCCATTTTATGAACCATTACTACCAGGAATGCAACATTTCCTTAAATAACGAGGATGCTATCTGCCATACTCTCCAGCACATCGGCATACCCATTCTTATGACTACTATAACAACAGTAATTGGATTTATTTCGCTTGCCACCAGCAGCATTCAGCCGGTTTTTACTACGGGTTTATTTATGAGCGGATGTGCAGCGTTTACCTTTCTTACCAGCGTAATACTTATACCCATACTTCTTTCTTTTGTGTCTTTTCGAATACCGATTTACCCTGGAGGTATTTTAAAGAAAACAAGGGAAAATACTCTATGGCCCGTGAAAAATAGTTTCAGGAGAAGATGGGGTAAAGAACAGGGTTTTAGTGTCTGCCTTTTCTGGTTGAGTAATTTTATTATAAAATATAAAAATTTTATTCTTATATGTGGATGTATTGTTGGTGGAATTTCTGTATGGGGTATCTTAAAAATCCAAATAGAATCTGATATTATGGCCTCCTTTCAAAAAAACAGCCGAATAGCAAAGGATAATCATTCTATTGAAAGGAATCTCATGGGATTGTTACCCGTTGAGATTGTTGCTGAAACAACCAACGGCACGAGTATATTTCAACCAGATATACTGAACAACATAACCGCTCTTCAAAGATATCTTCGTGGTATACCAGAGATAACTAATTCACTTTCAGTAGTAAATTATATCCAGAATTTCCATCAGAATATAAAGGGTAACAGGGTACGGTATTCCCCTCTTCCCTCTACTGAGAAAGAGGCTATGGATTATGTAAGGTTGGTTTCTCTTTATGGCGATAAGTCTGTTAACTGTTTTTATACAGATGATCTTACCAATGCTCGTATATCGGTACGTATGAAACAGGTAGGTTCAAACCGCTATCAGACAATTATGAAGGAAATAAAAGAATACATTCACAAACATCTCAACACAATTGACTTAGTATGGCACACTACAGGGATTGTTCCGCTTTTAATTGCTGTTCAGGAAAACATTCTTTGGAGCGAGATATGGTCATTTTCCCTGGCTTTTTTGCTGACATTTCTTTCAACAGCAATTGTCTTAAAATCGGTAAAGATTGGGCTTATCAGTATTATTCCCAATCTGCTACCAATTACGATAACACTTGGATTGATGGGTTTCGGCGGCATGAGACTTGATGCAGCTACTATTATGATAGCTAGTATTGCCCTGGGGATCTCTGTTGATAATACGATTCATGTATTCTACCGTTTTAAAAAAGAACTGGCTGTTGATGGGGATTATTCAGGGACAATACACCGGACATTACAAGGGGTAGGAAAAACGGCCTTATTTACTTCCCTGTCAGCTGCATGCGGGTTTATAGTCTTTTCTTTCTCAAGTTTTAAACCGGTACAATATTTTGGCATACTAACAAGTGTTACCCTCGTAAATGCAATTATATCAGATCTGTTCATATCGCCTAGTTGTTTGATGTTCTTTAAACCGAAATTTTAAGATTGGTGATTTTAACAAAACGAACCGTGAGAATTGACTCTCTTTTATTCTGCATATTGTATAAATGTATAATTCTATAAATATCAAAAACGTTAGTACTGTAATAGATAAGGACTTTTTCCCGATGCACAAGTGTTCTGCATCGGACCAACGTAGTACGGTTTTACCAAACCTTTATTATGCCAGGTGGTTTGGTATGCCTATTGACATGTGGCTGCAGCATATACTATCAATTCATTTTGATCCGGTCATTGGTTCCCGATATTGGCTTCAAAAGGAAAAGGAACTTAGAATCGATGCAAGGAGAGACATATCTTCTCTGGATAAACTCTGCCTCCTTGGTCCAATGGCGGAAGAAGACCTTCGACAATATCCCATAGAACACTTTATTCCGAGAATTTATCTGGAGAATAAAGAAAATCTGATAGTGGGAGAAACTGCAGGAACAACAGGACTTCCCAAAGTCACGGCTTATTCGAAAAACGAGTTCCTTATCTCCTTCGTAGAATGGTTCCGATATATTGCTGCATACAGAAATTTTCCAAAAGGTGTAAATTGGCTATGGGTAGGTCCAGGTGGTCCACACATTATAGGTAAAGCGGTAGGCCCTGCAGCGAGGAGTATGGGCAGTATGGATCCATTTTCTATTGACATGGACCCAAGATGGATAAAAAAGCTTAAGCCAGATTCTCTTGGGTATAAAAGGTATCTCAGCCATATTGTTGAACAGGTACTGGATGTACTACAGCATCAGCATATTGGAGTAATTTTCTCGACACCGCCTCTCCTCATGAAGCTGGCAGAGGAAATGAATGCAGAACAGAGAATGCAAATCCTGGGAATTCACTACGGTGGGATCGCCATTGGAAAGGAACAATTGAAAAGGTTTAAGACCGAGTTTTTTCCTAATGCCGTTCATATTGCTGGTTATGGAAATACCCTGTTTGGCCTTTGTATGGAGATTGATGAATCTGAAGATTTTGATCTTGACTACTATCCACCTGGACCTCGTATGGTACTGCATGTTGTTTCGACGAAAGACGGTATCCTGCCACTGAAACACCGTTTATCACAAGTAGTTGAATACGGGGAAAAGGGACAAGTTGTATGCCATAGGCTCGATGAGTCATTTTTTATTCCTAATATGTTTGAGAGGGATGAGGCTACTCGAATTGCACCTACCAAAAAAACTCAATTACTTGGCGTATATCAGGACGGTGTTAGAAATCCTTCGTTATTACAAGAATTGAGGGAAGGGGCAAGACAGGGTGTTTATTAGCAAATTAAGTTTACGAAGTTGAACGGATAAAAGGAAAAATCATGAAGTTAATCAAAAAGAAGGTTGAATTACTTGCACCTGCAGGACGCTGGGATGCATTAACTACTGTAATAGAGGCTGGTGCCGATGCAGTATATATTGGCGGTAAACGCTTTAATATGCGGCTTCACAGGTCAGACTTTCACTTTACCGACGAACAAATCGCAGAAGCTGTACGATATGCCCATGACAGAGGTGTTAAACTTTACGTTACGGTAAATAATTTGCTCTGTGATGATGAGATGAGAGATGTAAATATCTTTCTTCAATTTTTACATGAAATCCAGGTTGATGCTGTTATAGTTCAGGATCTTGGTATCTTACACTTAATCAGACAAATGTCGATCCATACCCCTGTTCATATCAGCACCATGATGAACATCCATAATATCGAATCTGCTCTCGTGATGAAGGAGCTTGGTGTAAGCCGCATTGTCACTTCAAGGGATATTTCTCTGGCCCAGGTAAAGGAGATTCAGGAAAAGACAGGGATTGAAGTTGAATATTTTATCCATGGAGACCTCTGTATTTGCCAGAGTGGCCAGTGTTTTGCCAGCAGTATTCTTTTCGGTAAGAGCGCCAATCGGGGAGAGTGTATGAAACCCTGTCGCTGGCATTATTCACTGGTAGAAAATAATTCAGGACAGCCTATAGGAGAGTTCCCTTCCGGATATTTATTGGCTATGAAAGATATGTGCCTCTTGAGGCACATTCCTGACCTCGTCTATGCGGGGGTTCATTCATTAAAAATTGAAGGGCGCATGAGGCAGGCCGATTTCCTGCGTACAGTTGTTGGTGTCTATCGAAAAGCAATAGATACCTATTTTGATAACCCGTTTGCCTATTCTATGAACTCAATGGAGTATGAGCAACTGTATAACCATAGGGTACGTGAATTTACAACATCAGTAGCATTCTCACCGGGGTCTGCTTCTCTGGTTGATATATCAGGCAGTCGGGAGCCTCTCTTCTTAAGCCGTGCAGCAAAAGAAGCATCCCTGGTAAAAGATGATATTTACCATAACCCTTTTGAAGAATCTTTTCTGACGCAAAGAAATGAAACAGATCCGGTACTATCAGTGAAAGTTGCCTCGATGAATGGTCTGAAGATAGCATTGAATGAAGGTGCGGATCGCATCTATATAAGCGCTGAAGTCTCACCTTTGAGAAAACAATTCTGGACAAAATTATTATATCATGAGGCCTGCACCAGGGTCCACGATGCGGGCAAAACCATAGGAATGAGTACACCTCGTATAACCACTCCGCAAGAAATGGCCGATGTGATGTGGTTATTTGAACAAGCGGCTTTTCTTAATTTTGATTTTGTGTTGGTTCACAACCTGGGTACTATGCGCCTTGCAAAGGAATTTGGTTTAAAAGTTTTAGGAGATTATTCGTTGAATGCTCTCAATATGAAGGCCTTAAAGCTTTTAAAAGAACTTGGTATTTCCGGAATTACGGCCTCCATAGAGTGTTCCTATAAGCAGCTGGAACAGTTGTCCCACGAGGCACTGCTTTCGGTGGAGTGTATCGTACACGGATCAGTATGCAGTATGATACTGGAACACTGCATTCCTGCTCTGGTAACCTCTAAATCACACAAAAAGGACCATTGCAGGCAGGTATGCCAATACATGGGATATGCACTGAAGGATGAGCGCGGGGAAATACGGACTATTGAAATAGATCAATACTGCCGTAATCATCTCCTGCTTGCAAGGGATATTTGTATATTGCCATATCTTGGTACCTTTGTACGGACTGGTGTGCAGGTGATGAGAATTGAGGCGCAATATTATGAAGATACTTTCATAAAAATCCTTGTTGGCTTGTATCGAAAGTATTTGAACATAGCAAAAGAATATCCTGATCACTATCGCTCATTACAGGAGAGTGATTGGGATACGCTTGCAAGAGAAAGTCCGAGGGGGTTTAATTTAGGTGGCTATGTACAGGATGTAACCCATTCCCGGAGTACTGCAGCAGTAATGAAAAGCATGAAATAGAGGAAATTGCTTTAATATGATAAAGATAAACTTAATAATCCATAAATTAAGCTCTTTATGGAAAAGTATTCTTTTAGTTTTAATTCTCATATTTTTTGGCTTTGAAATGTATACGATGTTTATACAAAATTATGAAGGTAATATCGATTTACCACAACTAACCGGCAATTTTACTCAAGTCAGGGAAATGTTGGCTAAAGAACAGCAGAAGGATGAATTTTGTTTTGCAATCATTGGTGATACCCAAAG
Organism: Candidatus Loosdrechtia aerotolerans; assembly: GCA_021646405.1. Lineage (GTDB taxonomy): Bacteria > Planctomycetota > Brocadiia > Brocadiales > Brocadiaceae > Loosdrechtia > Loosdrechtia aerotolerans. The sequence continues at coordinate 27,319 of SOER01000013.1, read as the reverse complement.
CCATGGGACATTTGAACAAATTGCCAGAGAATTGCGAAGCGAATCGTTATCATTTGCGGTATTTCTCGGAGATTTTGTTCGTAAAGGTACAGAAGGCAATCATAACTATTTCAAATCTGAGTATGCCACCGAATTTACATTTCCCTTTCCGGCCTTTTTTGTTGTTGGGAACCATGATGTCGATATGGATAGTTTCCCTTTATCAAGGTTCGAAGAAGTCTACGGACCCAGCATCTTCTCATTTGAATATCAGAAATGCCTGTTTGTTGTCCTTCGTACTTTGAATGAGCCTTACTCGAATGAGGAAAGTCTTCAATAATAAATCTCTCGAACAAAAAATCCTTAGCTTGATGCATATAGGGACAATGCTCACTTTACCAGGCTGATGGGATTTATTAATCATGAGGTACATATGACAATAAACTATATTGGACCTGATGCAATCCTTCAAAAAAAACAGGAATACCTTATTCCCTGTGTATATCATTTTTATAAAAAACCTATGCAGATTGTCAGGGGTGAAATGCAGTATTTGTATGATCATAAAGGTAAACAATATCTGGATTTCTACGGTGGGGTGTCGGTAATGAATGCGGGACATTGTAACCCTGAAATCATAGAAAAGGTATGTGAACAAATAAGGACTCTTCAACACACCACAACCATCTACCTCACTCAACCTATCATGGATCTTGCAGAAAGATTGGCTCATATCTCTCCGGGGAAGCTCAAACGCTCGTTCTTTTGTGCCAGCGGTTCTGAGGCAAACGAAGGGGCAGCACTCCTTGCCCAATTGTTTACAAAGAAGCACAAATTCGTTGCCGTCCACGAGGGGCTTCATGGACGTACGAAACTCACAATGAATTTAACAGGCCTTCCGATGTGGCGTACAGACCCTCATCCTCTTGGTGATATCATTCATATCCCTGCAGCGTATTGCTATCGTTGTGCGTTCGGACTTTCTTATCCTCTCTGTAACTTGCAGTGTGCAACATGCATCGAAGATGTTGTTAAGGATAGTGATTTTGCTGCCTTTATTGTCGAGCCTATTCAAGGCAACGGCGGTATTATTACACCGCCTTTAGAATATTTCAAGGTAATTTGTGAAATCCTCAAAAAATACCAGGTACTTTTAATAACAGATGAAGTACAGACAGGTTTTGGACGTACAGGTGAAATGTTTGCCATAAAACACTGGGGTGTTATCCCTGATATTATGACTGTGGCTAAAGCCCTATCCAATGGCACCCCTATGGGTGCCTTCATAACAAATGATGAAATAGCCCTCTCTTATACACGCCCCGGTGCTTCTACCACAGGTGGTAATCCTGTTTCAGCTACGGCTGCCCTGGCAGCTATCGATGCTATAGAAAAATACCAACTGGTACAGAGGGCGAAGGAACTTGGTAATTATCTGAAGGATAAATTATTGGAAATGAAACAGAGGTATAGGCTTATAGGAGATGTTAGAGGAATAGGACTCATGCTAGGTGCTGAACTTGTAAAAGAGAATAAAGTTCCTGCTACTGAAGAAATCGATTATGTTCTTGAAGAGCTGAAAGAGCATGGGGTCCTGGCAGGAAAGACCGGCGTGTTACGGAATGTACTTACTTTTCAGCCTCCATTGGTGATTACACGTGACGATATAGATCGGGTAATAGAAATTTTGAACGACATATTTTTGAGTATAAAAATGAAATGGAAAACAAGGGCTTTCTGAGAGAATTTATAGAGAACAATATTACCAGGCGACTAATTCCGAAAGGATTAAGCTGGTTTGGATGTATGGGGGGATTATCTCTGCTTGCATTTATTATCCAATTAAGTACAGGGATATTTCTCATGTTCTATTTTATTCCAACCACTAAAGATGCATTAACCAGTATCCAGTATGTAAGTCATAGTGTTCCTTATGGATGGCTTATCCAACGCATCCATGCCATTGGACCTCATATGATGATTGCAATGGTACTTAGCCATATGCTCCGCATCCTCTTTAGAGGAATTTACCGGCATCCACGAGAGTTGCATTGGATATCAGGTGCATGCCTGCTTATTCTGACTTTCCTTATGTATTATACTGGAAGCAAATTATCTGTTCACAATGGGAATGAGCATTTTACCGTACATTTGATATATTTTTATGCCTTGCATGTTATTGGTATCCCTCTGGCTGTGGCGTTCTCTATGGGTATGCACTTCTTTATGGTTAGAAAGACAGGTATTTATGAGCCGTTGTGATAGTCGTCAGGTATGGCAAACATCGTTTCTAAGAAATTGAGTAATCACGTATTCACTATGAGAGATTATACAAAGGATAAAAAACCGGAGGAACTGGAACCGTTTTTTCCAAATGAGATTCTGAGGCATTGTATTGTTACCTGTTTTTTCATTGCCATTGAGTTCATTGCTGTTATCGTGTTTCCATTACCATGGAAATTTGTTAATAAACCAGATCATATCCCGTGGTTTTTTTTGCCAATCTACAAATTACATGAGCTTATTCAGAATGATGTTCTATTCACTGTTCTCTTAATCTTCGGTGCATTGTTATTTATTTTATGGCCATTTTATACAGATGGGAGAAAATGTAATGTGCCATCCTTTGATGATAGGCATAGTAGGTATATGAAAAAGAGTAATAATCTATGGCAAAGGCCTATACTGTTTTCAATTGTTATTACTGTGATTATTTTTGTAATTACCCTATGTTTTATAAATCCGTAAAATTCCCGAAAGTATATACCTCCACCTTTTTTGTAATCTGGTGTTTTTTACCTGTTAGCTGCGTTATATATCCAGAACTTGTAGAAAAAGGAGTAAATTCACCAAAATCTGAACGATGCGGGGATTGTCACAGGGATATTTACTATGAATGGAAGGAATCTCCCCATGCACGCAGCTTTACGAGTACTGCGTTCAAAGAAGAGACGAATGAGTATCAATTTACCTTTTGCCTTGGGTGTCATGTTCCGGAAACTATTTTTACAGATAACAAGGTTGAATCACGTAAGATAAATGTAACAGAGGGTGTAAATTGCAATAGCTGTCATTTAAATGATTGCAAATTAAGTGGTCCAACATCTGCATATGGGCCACACCCTATTTCTGAAAAAGATCCATTCTATAAAACAAGTGAACTGTGCGGAAAATGCCATATAAGTACCTTCAAGGTATGGCAGGAATCTGATGTTGCAGGATACAAAAAGACATGCCAGGACTGCCATATGCCTGCTGTACAGAGGAAACTCATTCAGGATGATCCCTGGCAAAAGATCTATCCGAAAAGAGAAGGAAAGCAGCATGTATTCTCATACCAAAACTTGAAGGATAAGACTTTGCTGGTAATGTCATTTGTAAAAGTAACCCATTCAGAAGGTAAGATCGAAGGTATTTTAGAAGTTGAAAACATAGGTGTTCCCCACAGTGTGCCGACAGGAGATTATGGGTACCGAGAAGTTATTGTGACAATAGAAATGCAGGATAAAACAGGATGTGTCATAAATTCTCAGAAAAAATCCCTATTTGTTGAAATGAATACTGCCTTAAAATATAAAGAGAAGATGACTATACCATTCTGTTTCTATGGTAATGAAGATGTAGGGGCAGTGAAAGCAAATATGATCCGAACATCCTTGTATAAAGATACAAATGTGTTACTGGCAGAAACGATATACAAATCGTCCTGGTAACTACGAGAGTATTTCATGAACATTATTTTCTCTTATAGATGTTTAACGAAGTAAAAGAATTAAATAAGAAAACAACCATCAAGCTTGCATTATTTTCTCTTACAGCTATAGGTGTGGTTGTTTTTGTGTTTTTTATTACCCTGACAAGACCAAATCATTCCCACTATTGTGCAAAGTGCCATAGTACTATAACCTTTAATACTACTTGCAAAGCTCTATCAGGGGATATTGCCTGTATAGACTGCCACACCAATACAAATAAAGGTATACCGGTAATGGCTGTGGAGATAAGAAATGAACATTGCACTTCAGAACCATGCCATCCCCTCAGTACGCTGTCAGCAAAGGCAAGTTTGTACAAAGATATAAAACCTTTTCAACATAAAACACATGTCTCCGAAGTTACTAAGGATTTTAAACTTAAATGCACTACGTGTCATACTAGCCTCAGGGGAAAAAAACATTTTGAAACCGACGAGAGGGCATGTAATATATGTCACTTCATAAATACACAAAAGAGAAACTCTAAGTCTGATTGTACCTTATGTCATGGCCATATTGAGAAAACCAAAGAGATTTATGGAAAAATATTTCAGCATAACATATACGAGGAAAATGAAAAAGTGCTCTGTTCTGATTGTCATTTTCAGTCAGTTCAGGGGGATGGAGAAGTAGATAAGAAAAATTGTCTTCAATGTCACTCAAATCTTACAGGTAAATCACAGGGTGCATCAGATTTACATAATATTCATATTGATAGACATAAAATAGCCTGTACATCATGCCATGCTTCTATTAAACACGGACGGACCCAAACAAGGAATACTATTTATAGAAGTAATAATCCCGAATTTAACGGAGGCAATAGTAATGTCCAAAATTTGATTATGATGGGAGAAGGGGGGAAGGGTATTACTGGTAAACCTGACCCTATGTATCTTGCAACTTTGGATTGTTCTGCATGTCATAAGGACAAACAGTTCTCCACGCATGTAACACCTGAGGTGTGTACTAACTGCCACACAAAAGGATTTGATAAGGTATTGTCTGAACAGATGCATTTCATCGCATCAAGGATGCAGATGTTAAAAACCTTGCTAATAAAGGAGAAAAGGCAGAACAGTGCCGGGAATTCTATACTTTGGGAAGCAGAAGCAAACTATAATCTCATCAGGGAGGATGGCAGCCTCGGTGCTCACAATATTAAATATATTAAAGACCTTTTGCACTATAGTATCAAAAACGTAAAACACATTTCCAAAGAAAGACAGAATAGTACTTTTTACTATGATAAACAAAAAATCAAGTCAGGAGTATCTTTCCAAAAGTATCAATATCCAACAAATTCCTGCACCGACAGGTGCCACGTAAATTACATGGCATATCGTACAATATACCAAGGAAACGTTTTTCAGCATAAGAGCCATTCACCAGATAAAGGGCTGGAGTGCAGCCAGTGCCACAACAATGATCCTATTGATAGGGAAACACATGGCAGATTAACTATTCAGAATAAAGATTGTACGGCCTGTCACCATAAAAGAATGGATACAATACTTATACCTTTATTATCGAAGGATAACAAAAATTTTGGAGAATCTTTCCTGTTTCCGAATTATACTGTATTAAAAAGAATTTTGAAAGAGCCAGTATTGGAGAGGCAGTTACTGAACGAAAACGATTGTCTTAAATGCCATGCCGATGTGAGAGATTACATAAACGGAGACCTTAAAGGCGCGGTTCCAAAAACACCTGATTGGATGTACAGGGCTGTTTCTTGTATAGATTGCCACGAGTTTGGACCGGATGGATATTCATTAAGAGCTGTTCGGGAATACTGCGTGAAATGTCATAACCCTGATTATGGTTTATTATACGATGCGTGGCAGGAAATCCTTAACAAAGAAGTTAAACGACTTTATAAAAATGATGTTCGTAGAGATATACAAGATCTTTTAAGGTTGATTCAATCATATGGTATGCATAACTTCCGCTTATCGAAAATACTTTTAAAATCCGTTAAACAAATGGTAGAGAAAGAAGAAATAAATTAGGGTAGGTCAGGTTTGAAACCTGCTCTATTACAGTATATAACACACGGTTATTGTTGGGAATTTTTAAAAACTAAATTGTCATGTAAAATCATGTTCTGGTATATTTGAAATATGATGGAAGAGTATATACATTTTTCTGTGGATAATTTGAGGTTAGAAGGTATCCTGACATATCAGGAAGATTTTTCATTATCTCCGGCAATTCTCTTGTGCGCACCGCATCCCAGTTTAGGTGGCGATATGGATAATAATATTATTATGAGTCTTGCACAAGTATCGGCTCAGAGAGGATTTCTATCTCTTCGGTTTAACTATCGGGGTGTGGGGAATAGTGAGAGCTATGAAAATAATAGCGCACAAAAGTACCAGTACTGGGAAAAATCTTTATGTGGAGGAGATTATACTGATGCCGTTAGGGATGCACAGGCTGCATTAGACTTCTTAATTTCTCAAATTGGTAGAGACAGTATCTTCATTGCCGGATATTCATTTGGTGCTATAATTGGTATAAAGGTCGGATGGGAGAATAACCATACGAAGGCATTCGCCTCTATATCCACGCCATTTGGTTGGTATAACCTGGATTTTTTACAATACTGTAAGAAGGGAAAATTATTTCTTTATAATGAAAATGATTTTGCAACGACTACAGAAGAGACGTTAAGGAGTTTTTCAAAAGTATCTGCCCCCAAAATTCTGGAACTGGTACAGGGTACTGACCATTTTTATCGCGGATATGAAGAGTATGTTTCACAGAAAATTTGTAATTTTTTTCATGCATACCCATAGTGGTAAAAGTTTATGTTCTCATCTTTGAGGGGTTACTGAAAATGAAGAATATTATAGTACTTGGTGGTGGACCTTGTGGTCTATCGGCTGCCTGGGAACTATCTAGGTGTGGACTTGATGTTACGGTAATTGAGAAAGATTCTAAGGTTGGAGGGTTGTGTATTACCAATGAATATAGAGGCTTTCGTTTTGATCTTGGAGGGCATCGTTTTATTTCAAAAAATAGGGAACTTATTGAGAGTATTCGTACGATGATGGGTGATGAATTGCTCACTTCCATGAGAAAGAGCGTTATCCTTTTAAAAGATAAGACCTTCGATTATCCTCTATCAGCTAAAGATATTTTTTTAAAGATGGATCCATGGATGAATCTAAAAGCATTTACTGTATACATAATTGCTGCCATCTTCAAAATAGTTTTTCGAAGAAAGGACACCTCTTTTGAGGATTGGGCTGTTAATCGCTTTGGTCGAGTACTCTATCGTTTGTTTTTTGGCCCTTATACTGAGAAATTGTGGGGGATTTCCCCTAAGCGTATATCATCCGATTGGGCATTTCAGAGGATATCTTTGTTAAATCTTAAGGAAGTTCTTCTCCATCTCTTCCAACTAAAAAAAAGTACGCTACGAACCCATGCCAGGGAGTATTTTTATCCGAAAAAAGGTATAGGGCAGATGTTTGATAATATGAGTAATGAGATTTTGAAGATGGGTGGAAAGATAATCCTGAATGCTACAGTTTTAGCGATAAATTCACACAATAAGAGTGTGGAAAGTATATCATACATACAGCATGGTATGACAAAAACAATTAACTGTGATGCGGTTATTTCAACGATACCCTTGCCAGACCTTGTAAAATCCTTCCCGAATCAACTTCCTCGTGAAATCTTGGATAGTGTATCAGCACTGAAATTCCGTTCTGTAAAATTTCTCAACATCCTCATAGATCTTCCTGATATTAGTGATAATACATGGATGTATGTTTCAGAAGATAAATATAGTATGGCGCGCATCCAGGAACCGAAACGCCGAAGTCCATACAATGCACCGGAAGGGAAAACGTCTCTTATACTTGAGATACCCTGCGATGAAAATGATGAAGTATGGAATTGCCCGAAAGAAAGTTTGCTGGAACGATGCCTTGCAGATTTAAAAGAACTGGGTATCAACATCGAAAACAAGGTGATTGATTATTTTACAACAAGCGTGATTCATGGGTATCCCGTTTATAGTCTTGGTTATATGTTCCACAAATCGAAACTCCTTGACTTTCTCAATTGCTATAAAAACTTAATTACGTGTGGCAGACAGGGGACGTTTCGTTATATTTTTATGGATACCGCCATGGAAATGGGGATTGCTGCCGCACGAAACCTTATGCAGGTAGACTAATGGAATGCCTTCATTACACAAATTCCTAACATGGGGTCTTGTTTTTTCCATACCAAAGAATCAAATTTATGATCGATAAAGATACCGTAATATGCCTTTCAGGGATAGTAGAACGTGTGACGTACCATAATCCGGAAAATGGGTGGTCTGTTCTTAAGGTATCGCCTTTTCATGAACCCCATCAATTGGTAACGGTACTGATTCATCAGGCAAAAGTGTTTGCAGGCAGTTCGATGGAGTTCTGGGGCGTATGGAACCATCATCCGAAGCATGGTAAACAATTTAAGGCAACAAAGGCCATTGAAAAAAAACCGGCGTCGACTGCAGCCATGGAAAAATACCTGGGCTCCGGTCTTATAAAGGGTGTTGGTCCTAAAACGGCATCAAAAATTGTAAAATATTTTCGGGAAAATACCCTTCAGGTTTTTGAAGAGAAGATAGATGACCTCCTGAATGTCCCCGGCATTGCTGAAAAAAAGCTGTTCGATATTAAAAACTCATGGCAGGAACATAAAGCAATCAGAGATGTGATGCTTTTTCTGCAGGGTTATGGGATCAGCACCCTGTTTGCCGTAAAGATATTTAAGACCTATGGAGACAATGCGATCGGTATTGTTTCTCAGAATCCCTACCAACTGGCGAAGGACATTTATGGTATTGGTTTCTTCTCTGCCGATAAGATAGCGTTGAATATGGGGTTTGAAAAGGATGGTGCCCCCCGGATCGAGGCGGGGATAAAACATGTACTGGCAGCATCGAGAGATGAAGGACACTGCTATTTATACGAGGATCAAATTCTCAAAAATACCCAGGCATTGCTTCTAATCGAAGTTCCGGACCGGATCCGTTTGCTTTTAAAAGAACTCCTTTTGAAGAACGAGGTAAAGAAAAGGATCATAGAATCTGAAGACGGAGAAATGCGGGATGCCTTCTATGCCAATACCCTGTTCTTCGATGAATCCTGCGTTGCATCGAAAATACAACTGATGATTTCACAGAAGTTAGGCGTTGATCATGGCCGGGTTCAGAACTGGGTCGAGCGATATTGTAACAAACAGGCAATCGCATTAAGCAGCGAACAACAAGCTGCGGTGGTCGGCATATCACAAAAATCCTTTTCAATTCTCACGGGTGGTCCCGGATGCGGAAAAACCACGACAACAAGGGTGTTAGTAAAACTCTTACTGGCGATGCGGAAAAAGGTGGTACTGGCGGCACCAACCGGCCGGGCTGCACAGAGGATGAGTGAGGTTATTGGGTACGAGGCCGGGACAATTCACCGGCTCCTTGAATGGATGCCGGATAAGAACGGATTTAAAAAATCCGAAGAAAATCCCTTACAGGTGGATTTCCTGATTGTTGATGAATGTTCAATGCTTGACATAAGTCTTGCAAATGCATTGCTTAAGGCAGTTCCCTTAACGGCACAGGTCTTGTTTATCGGAGACCCCGATCAGCTTCCTTCCGTCGGTGCAGGAAACGTTCTCCACGATCTTCTGGAAGTGCCGGTAATCCCGATTTTCCGGCTGACGAAGGTCTTCAGACAGGCAGAGGAATCTATGATTATCAGGTTTGCACACCAGATTAACAGGGGAGAAATACCCAGGATTGAATCTCCCATTCACCGGTCAGCACTCTGGCATGAGCAGTCCGGTTGTCTTTTTGTTGATGCAGAAGAGGCCACGAAAGAACAGGTAAAGTTTCTTCAGAAGGCTAAATCTGTACTCGCTAAAACGGTATCTTCCGGCGAGGAATACCTCATCCAGAAGGAAGAAAAGATCACCGGTGTTCTGAAGAAAACCGATGATGGGATCAAGGTAGATGATTTATGTGTTCAGGAATTCAGTACCCCTTATGAGATAAACACTCCCGTATTCGTAATCCCGGGCAAGTTTACCCATGTTGACCTTGAAAAACTTTCACGGGCGGAAGATGATTTAGAAGAGATAAAATCAATTATTAAGTCTGTTCATCCATGGTCTGCGCTTCACTATGGAATGACAGGGCTGGACGTTGTATTGCGTCTTTATACAAAAACCATTCCTGCGTATTTTGGTAAAGATATTGAGATACAGGTTTTAACCCCCCAGGTACGGGGGAGCCTGGGGACTATGAACCTCAACAGGGAATTACAAAATGCTGTGAATCCTGAGAAAGAAGAAAAGCGCCAAATACAAATAGGGGACCGGGTATTCAGAGAGGGTGACCGGGTCATACAAACGAGAAACAACTATGATCTTGGTGTTTTTAATGGAGATATCGGAAAAATCATACACGTTGACCTGGAATCGTTTTGTTGCCATATTCGTTTCGGAAGACAGAAGCCAATTCTCTATGAGAGAGAAGACCTTACGGAAATTGTTTTAGCGTATGCAATCACGATTCATAAATCACAGGGAAGTGAGTTCGATGCAGTCATTATCCCTGTAGCGACACAACACTTTCGTATGCTTTTTCGAAACGTGATGTATACGGGTCTGACAAGGGCTAAAAAACTGTGCGTGTTTGTTGGAAGCAGAAAGGCGTTATCAATGGCTGTCAGACAAATTGATAACAGAAAACGCCAAACGGCACTTACCCGGCTCATTTCAAACCGGGGATCGGGAAGATTAATTTGACTTTTCTTTAATATCTGTTAGAAAGACACATGTAGGAATACCAATACTATGGAAATATTTAACCTTATCGCAATTTTGCTTAGCCTTGCGGCAATCTTCAGCTATATAAACCTCTGCTTCATAAAGCTTCCTACCACTATCGGTATTATGCTGATAGCAATTCTCACATCTATGATGATTGTGATACTGGGTTTTTTGGGACTTGGAGAGATCCACGAAAAGGCGACGTATGCCCTGAACCGGATTGATTTTAATAAAACGCTTATGAACGGCATGCTCAGTTTTCTCCTTTTTGCCGGGGCTTTACATATCAATCTGAATGACATGGCAAAACATAAGTACATTATTTGCGTACTTGCAACATTTGGAATTATAGCAAATACTTTTATTGTCGGCAGTCTGGCATGGCTGGTATTCAGTCTGATAAACATTAAATTATCCTATATATACTGCCTTTTGTTCGGATCTCTTATTGCTCCAACCGATCCCATAGCGGTTGTTGGCATACTGAAGAGGGCAGGGGTTCCTAAAAGTCTTGAAACCAAGATTACCGGCGAAAGTCTTTTTAATGATGGTGTGGCGGTAGTTGTATTTTTGATACTTATGGGTATTGTAACCGGCGGGCACGAGGTTACCTTTCAACATATTTCCCTTCTCTTTATTGAGGAAGCAGTTGGCGGAATCATCTTTGGGTTCGTGACAGGCATGATAGCCTTCTGGATGCTGAAGGCCATTGATAACTATCAGGTGGAGATATTAGTTACCCTGGCGCTGGTTATGGGAGGATATGCCCTTGCAAACATGCTCCATCTTTCAGGCCCTATCGCAGTGGTTATTGCGGGGTTTCTCATTGGCAACAAAGGAAGACTTCTTGCAATGAGTGAAAAAACGCGCGAACACCTGGACTCATTCTGGGAGTTGGTCGATGAGGTTTTAAATGCGGTTCTCTTTCTCATGATTGGGATGGAGGTGCTGGTCGTTACGATAAAAGCGAGTTATTTTATTGCCGGTCTCATCATGATTCCTATTGTATTACTAGCCCGGTTTATAAGTGTGGGTGTGCCGATTACCCTTATGCGCCCTATAAAAGAATTTAGTCCGGATGCCGTAAAAATTCTCACCTGGGGAGGTTTACGGGGAGGCATCTCCGTGGCACTTGCACTGTCGCTTCCTGGGGGGAAAGAGCGGGAAGTTTTGCTTGCAATAACCTACATAATAGTAGTATTTTCAATATTAGTACAGGGATTAACCATTGGACGTTATGTAACTTCTTTAAATTTAAAGGTAAGCTAACCACAGATGAACCCGGCGCGGCCTTTGGCCGCAGCCAAAAAGGTGAAATTTGATCAATAAAAAGGTATAGTAGTATCCTTGTAACTGACATTCAAGAGGTTTTTCATACGAAGAGGTTCTCAAAAATATACCTGCAGGTGTTGTGATAATTCAGGGCGTTGGAGAGGATAGACAAAAGACCCCCCTTCATCCCATACGTGTTAAGTTAAGATATAGAAAAAGCATGAAAATGCTCCAATAATTCCAGGGTAGTTTTTCGTGAAGGTTGTCTGCTTTTAATACAAGAGCGGGCAAGGCGGTTGATTTCACGAAGAAACTGTTTTATAGCCGTAACGACATTATGGAGGATATTCTGCAGGAAGGAGAAAGCACGTTCCTGGATGCGTTTGTAGAGTTTATCCAAACTGATTTCCCTTTTTCGTGTAGTCCACATACGGGCATTCATCGATGAGTGGATACCATGAATAATCACTGCCATGATAAGTTTTCCCAGTATTTCACATTTTAGGCGATATTCTTTGGCAGTATGAGAACAATGAATGCGAAGAACACTCTTGAGTTGTTTGAAAATAAGTTCTATTTGCCATCTGAGACGGTAAAGAGAGAAAACAACCGTGGCCGGTAGGAGTTCAGATGAGGCATTGCTCACCAAGAGGGTCCAATCGCATAATGCCAGACGATGTTTGCTTGGAGTACGACCCTTCTTTTTGGCTTCCTTGAGCAATTTTCTGCGTCTTGCATCTGCAATCTGCTTCGGAACGCGAAAGCATATCAAACGGCATGGCACAGCGTTTTTATCATTACCCATAATGACATTGATTTCCAAGGTAGTACCGATAAATCTGCTCAGGGTTGCACTCAAGTCGATTTTCTCTAAGGTCTCAGCAGTGAGCAAGGTTGTCCCTATCAAGAGTTTTGAGAGGAAATAAGCGCCTTTTGCCGCAAGTTTCTCAAATACACTGAGTTTGAAGTAACCAAGATCGGTTATCATCAGCTCTCCTGTGTCAACAAAATCGACGAGACAACTACTGTACGCCTGATCAGGTTTGATGCCTTCAGTGAGTGCACAAAAGCCGAGGCTGCCACTCTTGTACTCATAGTCAAGCTGCAATTTGCAATTGGCCTGTGATGCCTCACCGCCAGAACCAGGCAAGACATGCCTGAGTCTGGGATTAATATCCCAGCTCGAACTATCAAAAATGTGTACACGCTTGAAAGCATTAAGGGCAAGGGGAGTGATTCTCTCTGGAAAAACTGAATATTCAACAACCATCTTCAGGCACCTCAGAAGGAATTCCACGGCTTGGGCCGTAAACCGCTGATGCAAAGCAACCCTGCTTATCCTGGCACGGATTGCCTCGACCATACCTGACAAGGATGGATGAACCATGGACATCTGCCCGACGGTCATCAGCAGAATAAATTCGAATGCACTCAATTTCCCTTTTCTTTTTATGAACCCTGTTTGCTTTGCCATTTGGAACAGGAGTTTTTTTAAAACCCTCAGAAGTATCTTTTCGGTAATCATGATAAAACCTCCTCACTGCCATATTTGCAAAAATCACCACTGTATGCCTCAACCAGAGCATTACACAATTGTCTGAACTCTTAGTATGGTACGAGAAAAAAGTGGATTGTCAATACCAGCTTTCAATTCTTTTGCTATCATTACCCTTGAACTTTTACTGAGAATTTCTATCATTCTGTTTTACCCTGGAATACTTGCAACTTGTTATAGCATACTTGTTTATAATATTCTTTTATTTCTTAGCTTAACACGTATGCCCTTCATCCCCCTCCGGAGGGGGATGAAGGGGGAGGGAAAAGGATATCTTTCTTCACCAGGTCTCATGGTAACTTTGATGATATGATTATCAGCCTTTACAAGATATTAAGACACTTATGGAAAAAGGCGGTAGGAAAAACATGCAGAAAAAACAAGAAGTTGGTGGATTGTAGTACGGATGAATACTGATGGAGAAAAGAAAATTATTATCCATTTTGGGAATACAATGGATGTCGAAACTCTGTTTCGAGGATGAAACACGAAACAGAATTTTTTTTCTAATTCTACTTGAGAAAGTTTCTTATAGAATCAAAGACGATATGCTTTTCGTTATCACAGAGTATGTAGTGATGGCTCTGTTCAAGCCACAGTAACTGCTTATCGGGAGAACCAAGGTGCTCTAATACGTACCCCGCACTTAGCGGGTCTGCAACTCCGTCCCTTTTAGAATGGATGATGAGTGTTGATGATGTTATATCTTTTAACCCCGGTTTGACAATCTCGATAGTCGTTATCATGTCCTCAATTGCCTGGAATGAATAATAGGTATCTATCGGATGATATAAATAGCCTGAATATATTTCCGATTCCATATAGCATTTTCGTCTCCATGTTCTAATCCTCGGGGTAAAATTTTTGAATATTTTGATGAAAAAACTTATTGGCAGGTACTCCCGTACGAGGAATAATGGTATACTTAAAAGGATGATTTTCTTTATTGGATACTTTATTGCCAGTTGCATGGCCAGGAGGGCACCTAAAGAAAATCCGACCACTACAACCTCTTTATACTTATTTGATAATTGCTGATATTCAGATTCTACTTTCTCGAACCAACTGTGATGAGAGCCGCAGGCAATTCCCCCCATATTCCTGCAGTGCCCCGGCAGCAGAAAGCCTCTGGCAGTGTGGCCATCCCTGTGCAAATATTCTCCAATCTCCCTCATCAGGATAGGACCGCTGCCAAAACCGTGTATGAGTAGACACGCCGGATTGCCATTAACCAGGGTAAATTCTTCACCATAAACTGATAAATCGTTCAATACCAAATTGTTCATATACTAATAGTAATTTTAAACAAATAAAAAAAGTTATAACAATTTAATCGTATTGTATTTTGGTCAATTTATCTAGATAAATATTTCCAACTAATACTGTTCCTGTTGAGAAGAAAAATAAAAAAGGCATTCGGTATCAAAAAGATACGGAATGCCTTTGATTGATGGAATGCTTTTGGTAGATATTAGACAACAAATAGTATATTAGTGATGGTGGTGGCCTTCTTCGTGTTTTTCACAGCATTTCTTTTCGCTTTCGCAACCCTCTTTAAATGCGGTTTCACAACTCTTGCAGCATAAAACTACTGTCTTTCCCTCACATTCTACCTTTATACCCTTGCCTTTACCAACGGTTTTTCCACAAACTACACATGCATTCTTTGATTCCTCAGCGGCAGAAGCCTTTTTAGAACCGCAACAACTTTCCCCTGCAAAGGTTGTTTTGACTGCATAAGAAGTCACCAATGCAGATGTGATACATACAACACCAAAAAAATATCCAATACGTTTCACGATACTCCCTCCTAAAAATAAATGATTTACAAAAAATGCCGTAGTACGGCTGCTATAAAAATGGTAACCCTTTAATTTTTTGGAAAAACCTTAAGAAAGCATAACAATTTCCTTTTCTGAAAAGTTCCCAACAATAACAATATGTTCTATGTTGTGCCGGGGCAAGTTTTAACCTGTCTCTGCGCAACATACCATTCGTACAGGTTCTTACCTGGCAGTATCCTTTGAGGATGTTTGTTGTGAGGTTTCGGCTACATCAACCTTTTTCTCTCCCACATCCTTTGCACACCGAAATCCTAAGGCCTGATTAAACAGCTCGGGTTGTTCTGATTTCCTCGTGTCTGTACGCGTTTGAAACGGTTGAGAAAAATGTGAACCTCCCCGTATTACACGCCGGAGACCCTTATCCGGACCCTTTGGGTTTTTCGATGGAGATTCCTGATAATATGTGTGGTGATACCAGTCTGCGCACCACTCATACACGCTGCCTGACATATCATAACATCCATAGATACTTTTCCCGCTTTCAACACTGCCAACGGGTTTAGGGTCTCCGCTCAGGTGACATCGTGCAGGATCCCATTCGTTTCCCCATGGATACTTTCTTCCGTCAGCTCCCCGTGCAGCCTTTTCCCATTCTGCCTCCGTTGGTAACCGCTTTCCTGCCCATGCGGCATATGCATAAGCATCGTACCAGTCAATTCTCACAACGGGATAGTCCGGATTGTTATAATATTCATTTTCCCAGAATCGCGGGGTGTGATCCTTCCCGCTCGGTTCTCCTTTGAAACATTTACTGTGATCGTTTGTCTTTTTCATATATTCCAGGAATTCCCAATATTGTGCATTTGTTACTTCATACCGGTCTATTTCATAAGCATCCAGATATACGGCATGCTGAGGGTATGAATCTTCCCTTGAATCATCCGATCCCATAATAAATTTACCGGCAGGGATTGTTACACTCGTATAGTTTTTTTTCTGTTCGGCAAGTGCCTCTCCCATGATCTCTTCTCTGTTTTTGAAGCGATCACGGATGTTTTTCTGTTTTTCCCTTGCCTGCTTGAGGATGACAATATAACTCTGTACCTCGGTAAGGTCCTTTGCCCCGGGGGCAAGAACGATATATCTTTGTAAATGGTTGATTGCTTGTTCTATGTTTCCCAGTTTACCGTAAAGCCATCCTGTATTGTAGTGGAGCGCAGGAAAATCGGGGAATGCCTCTTCTGCCTTCTTGTACGATTGTAATGCTAAGTCATACTGCTCCGCATCACAGAAATCATTGCCTTCCTTGTAGTATTTTTTCGCAAGTTCTTTCTTTTGTTCTGAGTGATTTCCCTCCTGGCTGGAAAGTGCTTCTGGCAGGGGAACGAATTTCTTGCCGTGCTCCTTGCAGAATTTATCTCCCGGTATTCCTTCTTTTTTACATTCAGGGCAGACCATTTTTACGGGTGTTTCTGTTAATTTGGTTCCGTCTTTGCCACAGAATTTTGTTTCATCCGTATATACCGTATTACAGAGCGGGCATTTTTTGGTCCCTGTTTTTGATACTGTGGTTTCTGCAGAAAGACCCGGGGCAAAAGTAAAATATGACATTAATATGAGAAATAAAGAGACACTATATATTTTTATCATTCTATTCCTATACTAAACAATTGATTTTAGGATACCCAAACACAACTACAAGACTATATGTTTTAAAACCACGAAAGAAGATACCCGTGGATTCTCCTCCATCCTAATCATACATTTGCATTTCGCACAGGCAGGAAAGAAACGCCAGGGACTCTGGTTTTCATTATTTACAGAGGTCGCCCACAATACGTTTTACCTTTTGTATTTGTTCTAACAACCCCTTTTCCCGGTTCTGTTCCATTTCCACGATATGTGCCGGTGCCCGTGTGACAAAATTTTTGTTTTCTAACTTACGCCTCACTATGAGCAAATGTTCTTCCAGTTGTTTTAAATGCTTTATCTGTCGTTCTTTTTCTGCTTTTGGATCAATAATGTCTGCTAGTGGTACAAACGCCTGTATTTGTCCAATAACCTCACTGGCAGCGTTATCAGGTTTTGCGAGATCTTTACCAATTTCTACATGCTTTAAATTTGCCATTCGTTTCAGAAGCTCCGAATGTTCCCTGAGCTCAAGTTCGCCATTTCCGGAGACGGAGATTACCGCATCTAATTTTTCTTTCTCCGGAATATTCATTTTGCTTCGTATGTTTCGAATGGCCCGAATAACATCCTGAAGGATCATCATGTTTTTTTCTGTAGAATCCTGATACGGCTGAACAGCCTCAGGCCAAACACTGCACATAATACTTTCGTAACTCATATCCTCCTGGACGGTGATTTTGTTTTCAAGGATAATTTTCTTTAAATTCTGCCAGAGTTCTTCCGTGATAAAAGGAATAAAAGGGTGAAGCAGGCGAAGTGTTGTATGAAATACCTTTGCAAGTACTGTTTGTGCTACCTTTTTATCTCGTGGACTTTTCGGTTCATACAGACGTGCCTTAACGATTTCCAGGTACCAGTCGCAGAAGGAATGCCAGGTAAAATCATAGATCTTCATGGCCGCATCGTTATACTTAAACTGTTCTAAATATGCGGTGCAGGATTCAATTGTCGAATATAACCGGCCAAGGATCCATTTGTCTTCAAATTGGTAATCCGCCGCTGTGAGCTCAATTTCTTCCGGATGCTCCTCCTTCAGATTCAACATAACAAATCGTGCTGCATTCCAGATTTTATTGGTAAAATTACGGCCCATCTCAAACTTGCTTTCCGAGAGCTTTAGGTCCTGGCCTTCTGTTGTTAAGATAATGAGCGAAAATCGCAGGGCATCTGCCCCGTACCGGTCAATCATGACGAGCGGATCGATTCCATTACCGAGCGATTTGCTCATTTTTCTTCCCTGTTCGTCGAGGATTGTACCGTGAATGTAAACAGCGGAGAAAGGAACCTGATGCATCATTTGAAGCCCCATCATAACCATTCGCGCAACCCAGAAGTAAATGATCCCGCGGTCGGTAACAAGAGTTGATGTCGGATAATAATAGTGTAATTCGGGTGTTTCCCCTGGCCAACCCAGGGTAGAAAAAGGCCATAGTGCAGAACTGAACCATGTGTCCAGAACATCTTCATCCTGTTTGAGCTCTGTACCGCTGCACCGTGAGCATTTTGCAGGTACCTCCCGTGATACAATAGTTTCACCGCAATCCTGGCAGTACCATGCGGGGATACGATGTCCCCACCAGATCTGCCGGGAAATACACCAATCCCGTACATTTTCGAGCCAGCTTAAATAAACCTTTTCCCAGCGATCAGGGAAAAAACTTACCTGCTTTTCACGTGATGCCTGGATAGCGGCATCGGCAAGGGGGCGCATCTTTATAAACCACTGATCAGAAATATATGGTTCGATAACGGTATGACACCGGTAACAGTGACCGACAGAGTGTTTATGGGGGACAACGGCCTCAATGTGTTTTTTTAGTTTTAATTCCTCTATCAGCGCATTCCTGCATTCAAACCGGTCAACACCCTCATAATCACCTGCGTTTTCATTCATGATCCCGTTCTCTCGCATGATAACGATGGAGGGCAGGTTATGACGTTTTCCCATTTCAAAATCATTGGGATCATGGGCCGGTGTGATTTTTACTGCACCGGTTCCGAAAGAAGGATCGACAAAGTCGTCACCAATAACTGGCAGATCACGTCCTACGATAGGAAGTGTAAGGGTTTTGCCAATCATATCCCTGTACCGCTCATCTTTTGGATTAACGGCTACAGCAACATCACCGAGCATAGTTTCAGGACGTGTTGTCGCGACAACAAGAGAGAGGTGGGGGGTATCCTTAAATGGATATTTTATATACCAGAGGTTTCCCTCGTGCTCCTCATGTTCAACTTCATCATCCGCAAGGGCTGTAGTGCACCGGGGGCACCAGTTAATCATGTATTTACCCTTATAGATCAATCCTTTTTCAAATAGCCGGACAAAAGTCTCTCTTACCGCTTTTGAAAGGCCTTCATCCATGGTGAACCGTTCCCGTGCCCAGTCGCATGAACTCCCGAGTTTTTTCAACTGTGTGATAATGGTTGAACCATATTGTTTCTTCCATTTCCAGACCTCTTCGATAAAGCGTTCACGCCCTAGGTGTTCACGTTTCGTATGTTTGGTTGATAATTCCCGTTCAACTACATTTTGGGTTGCAATACCAGCGTGATCGGTGCCGGGCATCCACAGGGCGTTATATCCCTGCATACGTCTCCAGCGGATTAAAATATCCTGGATAATGTTATTTAAAGCGTGCCCCATATGGAGTACGCCGGTTATATTCGGAGGAGGTATGACAATGGTGTATGGTTTCCTGGAAGGGTCAGGTTTGCTGTGGAAAAACCCTTTCTCCTCCCAGAAACGATACCATTTATCTTCTGTCTCTTTTGGGTTATACTGCGTTGATAATGTTGTCTGCATTGTTCTATTCGTACTTTGTAACTATTCAGCTTTGCAATAAGGTAAGTCTTCTAAAAATAATAAACACTCATTGTATTGAATAAATGATGAGTATTCAAGTTGTATTTGGGGATTCTCTATAATCTGTTGTAGCTGGGAGATTTTTTCTTTTCACACTGAATTCGTAATCGTGCGTTCTATTCCATTTGAAAGAGGGTTACCGGGTACGATATCCTTGTCCCATCCCGGTCAATTTCTACATAACAGATATCGCCAAATTGCTTCGTTTGAAGGTAATGGATCAGTTCTACGACATTTTTTACTGGTTTTTCGTCAACTGATACGATGGCATCACCTACTTCAAGCCCTGCCTTTTCTGCAGGGCTTTCCGGAAGTATTTCCTGGATAACCAATTTGTTATCAGGTACCTTCTGAAGTTGAACCCCTAAATATACGGGCTTTTTTTGTGCCCCTGACGGGGGGATAACCCAGACAAAATCGGCCGGTTCTAATGGGATAGCCGGTGAGAATAGTTCTCTGTCAGCAGCGGGTTTGCCGTCCTGAAATTCGGCAGGGTAGACGGTGTAGTAAGGCAGGGAATTGCGCCGAAACACCCTTTTCGGGACTCCAAAATCGTATACAATATGACCGTTTCCAATAAAGGCCAGAAATTTTTTGCCTTTTCCTTCCCAGGAGGATAAATAATCAATAATTGTCTGGGCCATATATTCTTCCCACAGGGATTGTATGTCATTATATCTTTCGAATTCATTTGAGACGTCTGCATGCCGTTCGATAGCCATTTTCAAATAAACCCTGTGAAAGAAATCGGTTGTATCAATCTCGGGTAATTTTTCTTTCTCTTCTTCGCTTAAGTTTTTTAGCCCTTTTTCCCGCACCATTTTTACCAGATCTTTTGGTGCATTGAGGGCTATAACAGGGATGTTTTTTTCACGGGCAAAATCGAGAATGTCTTTATACAGGATATAATCATACCCCCATTCCTTATCCCACC
This sequence comes from Candidatus Loosdrechtia aerotolerans, assembly GCA_021646405.1. GTDB lineage: Bacteria > Planctomycetota > Brocadiia > Brocadiales > Brocadiaceae > Loosdrechtia > Loosdrechtia aerotolerans. The sequence goes on along the minus strand of SOER01000013.1, from coordinate 6,645 downwards.
GGGTGTCTTCAAGAAACTTCTCTTCAGTGATTTCACCTGCAATCCAGTGATCGAGAAAGGGTTGGTACGGTCTTGTAAACATCTCCATTCCAATTGCCATATTGTTTCCGAACTTTTCATAGTATGCCTTGAATATTTTTAATTGTACCTGATGGGATGCCATATTTGCATGGATTTCACCAACATAAAATACTTCGGCACAGTCGAAAAAGGGTGTAAGCTTAGAAAATTGAACCTTAATCCCTGTCGGAACATGAATAATATCACCGTGCTCTATATGTGAGGGGAAGTTTTTTAGCTTGTCTGTTTCTGAAAAGGCATGTGTTGTCATGGCAAGGTTAAATACCATAAGAAATAGAAGTGCTTTTGCAAAACGTTTCATCCAAAGATGCCTGGCAAGGCTTTTTATAATCCTGAAGATATTAAACCCTATTGGTCTTAGTTTTGGAAGTAGAAAATCGGGTATTTTTACAGAAGATAGTGATTCTCCGAAGATTTTTATATTGGTCACGTTTTGTTCTCCTATACTATGTTTTCTCGCTGTTTCTAAAAGAGGTACGTGGGAGGGGGAGACGTTAAGAATCTCTGCCACGACCCGATCTATAGCAATACAATCAGTACCTCCAATGATTAAAGAGACCTGTCTGGGAACTCCACCCGTTGGTCCGTGTTTTTCCATAGCCATAACGGCATCTACAAGGGTAAAGGTTGGTTTTACGGCCTGATAATTTGCTAATAACATTTCCGTATACCATTCAAGATTATCATGTGATTGAAAATGCCGCCATGCCTTTCTCTTGCCGCTGACGCATCCATACATATTCTTTACCGAGGCAGTAAATAATAACTGTACATGGGCCTTCAATTTGGGAAGATTTATGATTGCGTCTACGTCTAATGCCTTACCTGAGACGGTGAGTAAAAACGGTTTTGTTCCGCACACTGCCTTTACTTTACGTGGGGAATCAAGTTCGATAATATCGACGCCGTACTCTCTTGCAAAACGATCCAGACCTGCACGATGTGCAATCCTTGCTACAGCACCAAAGGCAGGACTGTCACCGATAACCGGTGTTGCGCCCAGCTCGATTATTTTTTTGGCAACTGCTTCTATAATAAGCGGATGGGTAATAGCGCATGCCTCGGGCGGGCTTTCTTTTATAAAATTTGGTTTCAATAATACCCTTGTTCCCCTTTTTATCAGGGTTTGAATACCGCCGAAATGTTGAAAAACCTGATCAACTGCGGCAAAGATATTTTCTCTGGTATAGCTTTCGCAACGAACAAGTGATACGCCCGTTCTGTCAGTCATAACTAAATCCAATAGTGTACCTTACGAAATATGGTAAAATTTGATTATACATACTATACCCATTTTTCTGTTATTAATCAAATAATCATTCAAAGACTGCCTGAAAAGTCACGCAATCAACACAATTGATATTGACTTACCTTGCCTTACTTGTCATTATACAAGATGTTCAGTACAACCTGCTTGTAATAGGTTACACTGAAGATGTGGTGGTATCTTAAACACAGGCACAGCAATTATTGCGGAGAAGTGGAATCGGGATACCATTTAAATATGAAAATCATTGTTACCGGGGATTCCCGGTAACAAGACAGGATAAAATAATCATACTTGATTTTTTACATAGATTAAGGAGCTTAATAATGAGAGGCAAATATAAATACCTTATTGGTAACGAATGGCGGGAGAGCAGTGATTTACTTGAGGTGAGAAATCCATATAATAATGATGTTGCCGGTATCACATTTCTTGCCAGCGAAAAAGATGCAGACGATGCCATTCAATCGGCTGTCAAGACTTTTGAGGATACGAGAAGACTACCCAGTTTTAAAAGGGCTGAAATTCTGGATAATATTTGTAATGGCATCCGTAAACGAAGTGAAGAGTTTGCACGGTTAATAACTTTAGAGGCAGGCAAACCCATTCTTGATTCGCGGACCGAGGTTGAAAGGGCTGTTGGAACATTTCAGGTAGCACTGGAAGAGTCAAAAAGAATGCTTGGGGAGTACATTCCTTTAGATATTTCCGAGCGCTCAAAAAACAGGATCGGGATTCACAGGCGTTTTCCCATTGGCCCTGTCCTGGGGATTTCACCTTTTAATTTTCCCCTGAATCTCATCGCTCATAAGGTAGCACCGGCTTTTGCGGCAGGAAATCCTATTGTTATTAAACCGGCTTCAAAGACGCCTCTCACTGCGCTCCTCCTCGGCGAGGTTGTCGCAGAATCGGGTTGGCCTGCGGGGGCATTCAGCGTATTTCCCTGTACACCGGATGTAGCTGAAAAAATGGTAGCCGATGAACGCTTCAAGATGTTTACCTTTACAGGGAGTGCAGAGGTTGGCTGGAGGCTTAAGCAGGTTGCCGGCAGAAAAAAGGTAACATTAGAATTAGGCGGGAACGCAGGTGCAGTTATTGATAGTAATGAAAATCTGGATTATATAGTAAAACGGTGTATTGTCAGTGCCTTTTCCTTTAGCGGGCAGATTTGCATATCACTCCAAAGGTTGTTTGTTAATAAAAGGATCTATGATGATTTTCTGTCAAACTTTCTTGAGGATGTGAAGAAATTAAGGATGGGTGATCCTATGGATGAATCTACAAAGCTTGGGCCAATGATTGATGAAAAGGCTGCCCAAAGGATAGAGTCATGGGTTAATGAAGCGGTAAATGAGGGCGCAACCCTGGTTACCGGAGGAAAGCGTAAGGGTGCATTTTATGAAACAACAGTACTTACGAACACCACACCACACATGAAGGTTGGGAAAAATGAATTATTTGCACCCGCGGTAACAGTTACGAGGCACGATGCCTTTGAAGAGGCAGTAATGAGATTAAATGATTCTGCTTATGGATTACAGGCAAGTATCTTCACGAATAATATAAGGCACGTTTTCTTTGCGTATGAGCATCTGGAGGTAGGAGGAGTGATTGTTAATGATGTGCCTTCTTTTCGTACTGATAACATGCCATACGGAGGTGTAAAGGAATCCGGTATCGGACGCGAGGGTGTTCGGTATGCGATAGAAGAAATGACAGAACCGAAATTATTAGCTTTAAACTTATTACAATAAAAGAATTTCTTAACACCGTAGTTTTTTGAAAAAACCCGTAGGGGGAAATTGTCCCATATGCATCAAGCTAAGGAACAATGCTGTACTTTTTCTGATCCTTATACAAAGTCACCAGGACACCAGGATATATCTGACATTCAAGAAGTTTCCTGTCACGTTTGAGAAATTTCTTGTAGGTATATTTTTGAGAACCTCTTCATCTGAAAACCTCTTGAATATCAGATATATGGCATGTCCCCATTCTTGACACTCTATCCTTCATCATTCTTTATTCTCTGTGCCTTCGCTTGTGCCGTGAAGTAAAGGAACGACAAAGTTCCTTAACATGCTGTAATAAAGATGATACACCAGTGGAAGCGCTAACTATTGTGAAGTATCGGCAACGCCGTACAGGCGGGGTTGTCAAACTACTCTACGCTGCAAAAGCTGTAAAGCTGCTGTGGTGAACGGATAGAGGAAAAGGTGAGAAGAACTCATCAAGTATGACTTTAAGAGATGAATGCAAATGAATCGCTGAAGAAGTAACGAAATCACGTAAGTTGTCGGGCAAAATCGCATTGTGCGAAGGATGCAGAGATAAGCATAGCGGAAACCTGTTTACTGGCTATGTGCCCACCGTTATACAGGCGACATGACTTAAAGTTGGGCTTTATTACAGAACACGGGATATCCGTTTCTGGGTAACGGTTGCAAAAGCCGTGAAACGGAAGTCGGACTAAGCCATACGAGTGATGATAATCCGTGAAAACGGAAAGGAGCGAAGGGCTTAGGTTATTCAGTGCATGATTCACTACAACAACCTTGTAAGGGAAAAAAATCTCTCGTGGGAAGATTAACAAATGAATACGCACATATGCAAAACAGTACCAATTGAGTACAGCCAGGTGGTAAACGCATACAACAAGGTGAAGAAGGGTGGAAAGGCAGCCGGGATAGACAACGAGAGCTGGAGAGAGTTTGACAAGAAAAGAGCGGGTAATCTCTACGTCATCTGGAATAGGCTGGCTTCTGGGAGTTACCATCCACAAGCCGTAAGAGAGGTAGAAATACCGAAGAAAGACGGCACCATGCGTAAATTAGGGATACCGACACTACGAGACAGGATAGCGCAGCAAGTAGCGAAGGACTACATGGAGAAGAAAATAGATAAACTTTTCCATGAGAATTCTTATGGGTATAGGCCATTGAAGAGTGCACATCAAGCCATAGAACAGGTCAGAGAGAACTGCTACAGGCAGGACTGGGTAATAGACATGGACATAAGCAAGTTCTTTGATGAAATGGACCATGAATTGATGATAAAAGCAGTGGAACATGTAATGGAAGAGAAATGGGTGAAGATGTACGTAGAGAGATGGTTAAGGATGCCGGTGCAAAAGCAAGGCGGTACACTCCACCTCAAAGATGGGAAAGGGACACCGCAAGGCGGGGTAATAAGCCCTTTACTTGCAAACCTTTACCTCCACTTCACGCTTGATGTGTGGCTATCCAAGAACTACCCGCAAGTGAACTTTGTGAGGTACGCAGATGATAGTGCGCCACGAGCACAAAGAAGGGTTATATGAAGCCATAATCAGATAACGCAATTTGTGTGCAACTATATAAGAGATGGAGGATGGCTCTCCGAAGCCGCCTTACAGGAGGAGGCTTCAAACCACTCTAAGCTGCTGTAGTCAAAAGCTATGGTAGTGAGCGTTAGAGAAAAGGTGTCTTACAAGGCATCAGGTGAGGATCAGGGAGATGAAGTGATTGAACCACTGCGGAAGTGTCGAAAGCGTATAAACGGGATCGAAACCGGGGGGTAGTCGTTAACCCGGGATAAATCTGGCGGAAACCTGTTTATTGGCCAGATGGTCTCCGGCATAGAGGTGGCATGAACCTGATTCAGGCTTTTATATGGAACGTGGGAACCTGATCTTTGGTGTAAAGGGAGAAATCCAAGTGGCAGAACCATAAGGGTGAGAGTACCAAGACGAGGATCAGGGGCGGAACGACCCGTAGTAGTGAAGAAGTTGGTGAAAGCCAATGGAGCGAAGGGGTCGAATTATCCAGTTTTACTAATGAGCCAACCAGAAAATTGGGAGGAACTGATTGAGTAAAATGAAACCATTTAGTATTTCCAAGAAAAGCGTTATGGTCGCTTGGGAGAGAGTCAAGGCCAACAAAGGTACTTATGGAATTGATGAAGAATCAATTCAGGACTTTGAGAAGAACCTTAAGGACAATCACTATAAGATATGGAATAGGATGTCGTCAGGATCGTATTTTCCACCGCCAGTAAAGGCAGTAGAGATCCCAAAGTCTGATGGGCGCACTCGTTTATTGGGGATACCAACTGTTTCAGATCGGGTAGCACAGGCAGTTGTAAAACTGCACTTGGAACCTATAGTCGACCCAAAGTTCCATGAAGACTCCTACGGGTATCGTCCCGGGAAGTCAGCCCTGGATGCAGTTGGGACAGCAAGACAACGCTGCTGGAATCAGGACTGGGTGATCGATTTGGACATCAAGGGATTCTTTGATAATCTGAATCATGACCTGATGATGAAGGCGATCAGATTTCATACAAAAGAGAAGTGGATACATCTTTATGTGGAAAGGTGGCTGAAAGCCCCACTCCAGCAGAAAGATGGACAGCTTGTCAAAAGAGATAAGGGCACTCCGCAGGGAGGGGTCATTAGTCCGTTACTGGCCAACATATTCATGCATCATGCGTTTGATGAGTGGATAGCAAGACACTTTCCCTTTGTGAAGTTTGAGCGTTTTGCAGATGATGGACTGTTGCATTGCCAATCGTTGAGTCAGGCAGAGAGGGTTTTGGAGGCTATCAGGGAGCGTTTAGAGGAGTGTGGTCTTGAGATGCATCCAGAGAAAACAAAGATAGTTTACTGCAAGGATGTTGATCGCAAAGGAAAGCATGAGCATGAAGAATTTGACTTTCTGGGATACACATTTCGGCCTCGGTTGTCGAAGAACAAGTATGGTAAAACCTTTGTCAACTTTACCCCTGCAATCAGCAACAAGGCAGCGAAGGGGATTCGGAAAGAAATCCGAAGCTGGAAGATTCATCTTCGAAGTGACAAGAACCTCACAGACCTGGCGAGGATGTTCAATATTCAGGTGCAGGGATGGGTGAACTATTATGGACGATATTATAAATCTGCCATGTATCCGTCTCTCAGGAACATTGAGATATACCTGATACGCTGGGCAACAAGGAAATACAAAAGACTCAGGCGACATAGAAGGCGGGCAAAAAATTGGTTAGGCCAGATTAGAGGGCGAGAACCAAATTTGTTTGTTCACTGGAGGATGGGTCTTGGGTCACCGGTTGGATAATGGGAGCTGTATGAGTCGAGAGGTTCACGTACAGTTCTGCGAGGGGCTGGCGGGGAAGTTCCACCGGCCTACTCACCTCATTATTGGGTGCACAAACAAGCAAGCGGCAGAAAAAGTATGGAGAGACCTCGGAGGTAGGTTAAAGAAATTTGGCCTGGAAATATCAGAGACCAAAAGCCGCCTGATAGAATTTGGCATGCAAGC
>SOER01000012.1 GCA_021646405.1 Candidatus Loosdrechtia aerotolerans | reverse complement strand
AAAGTAGGGCGACCCTTTAGGGTTGCCTCCCCGTACAGGTATTCTGGCGGGAAAGCAAGGCTAAAGCCTTGCCCTACATCTTTACAACAGACAAAAGTCGCCGAAGGCCTAACTTGATGCATATGGGGAAGAAGGAGGAGGGATCTTTTGTCTTTTCTCTCCCACACCCTGAATTATCTCAACACCCGCAGGTATATTTCTGAGAACCTCTTGGATTTCAGGTATATTAAGCAAATTCCTCCAATAATCCTTTACTGGAAAAAAACCTCAGCGTCCGCCGTATATCTCCGATTACATCATGTCCTTTAGATATTAAGAAGTTTTCTCTCACTGCCTGTTCCATATCTTCTATCGTATGTTCACCATCACAAAGTTCCCAAATAAGCCTTGCCGTGGAATTAATAACATGAAACGCCTTTCCCCTGACACCGTAAAGTAACGCTTCACGACCTATATCTTGCGTAAAAACGCCCTCTTTGCGGACAGGTTTTATTGTATTCATTACCACTCCTTACCACTCCTTGCGTCAAAAGTAATATCATTAACTAATGTATAAAAAAATATTATAGAAATACACCCGACATTCAAGAGGTATTTATATCTCTTATAATTTCAAAGGCTTATGAAACTAATATTTTATTGCCCAATTAATTAAGCCATTAAATAACAATAACTTAAAAATTGGACCTCTTGAATGTCTGATACACCGCCCCCTGATGATGAATTGTGATGTGCTGGCACACCACAGAAATCACCATCCGGGCCGGATTCAAAAGCATTTTATGAATTCACCAGGGTTTATGAGAAGAAATCCCCTAAAACGCTAAAACTTCTCTGGATATTTTCTGTGGTACAACCCTATCTATTTTTGTCGTGCTATACCGGACCAATTCCTCAAGAATCTCCTCTTCGGTATAGGTAACTATACTCGGTGCTTCGTACTCTGGTAATTCTTTTCTTTCCATATGAACACATCCTTTCTATAAGAAAAAACCAACACCTTAGATCCTGACGATATGTACATGTACCCCTCTCAAAATCAGCAGATCTAAATGATGATCTATATTTCATTAAAAAACCATACAATCAATCACGACAAATAACTTCGGCCTTATGTAAAATACCATCTGTCTAAGCAGGAGACAGCAATATTGATCTCGTATTTCTTATAGTTATTCAAAGTTAATGTTATACTAATGCAGCAGTTAAGTTAATCAACTTTACCACGATCTCTTGATTTCTTAATGATGCATTAACTTACTATAGAATTGAGACTTATTGGATAAGGCGGGTTTTTGCCTACAGGTTTGTTGAGTAATAACCCTTCAAAACATTCCCAATAATTCCTACTATATTGAGAAATATGATGAACACCCCCGGAACTCTTTTTCTACTATCCTATTTTGCCAGGTTTACCGCTCAATTGTTATAAAGATGCTACTCTCAATTAACGTAAACATCAAAAGAACTAAAAACTGTATAGGGAAGATATTCCCTACTGCCTGCTATATACAATCAATTACTATGCCATAAGAGTAATAACTTTATTTATATACTCTTTTTTAGGAGCAAAATTTATCAAAATATATACCAGTTGATTGAGAAATTATAAAATGCTTATCTTAAACTGTTATAATAAGTACCTGTACATAAATATTTGCATATTGAAACTCCCCGGTAATACAAATGTACAAAAATTTGTGGCCAGGTACCTATCATTAGTATATATATTATTTATACTTACAAAGTTTTTAGCAAGAAAAGTATATGATAAAATCAAGAATGCTTACAGAGGGAAAAGTTGGGGCCGGTGGTTAAAAATGTAACCTGGCACAAATGTGTGACATTATAAAGTGTGCCATGTCGCACAGTATTTGGCACAGTAGGATTCCGGTAAATCCGGCATTCAGGAGACTTTCGTAAGAAAACTTGAATAATTACGAAATGTTACACGCTGTCAGAAACGTTATGAGGGGTGTCAGCCCTGACTACTGCCGTGCACAGTGTTTTTATTGCAATGGTAATGATTCCGGCGGAGAGACCCAGCAGGACAATATCCGCAACGATGAGAGTAACATTTCCCTGCGGGATAAAACGGGTAGTAAGCAAGATTATCAGCATAGCTATCGTTGTAATAATCATACCTATGGCAGGAATAGCTGCAAACCAAACGGTTTTGCCTTTTGCGAGCAGCCAAAATGAGACAATGATTAAGGTCAGGGCCGCTAAAAGCTGATTTGTTGTTCCAAATAGAGACCAGATAGTATTTACCGTATTGTTATATGCGAGCCCGAACATCAGAGCTGCAGCGAGCCCGGAATTTACCCAGTAGTAACCTAAAAATCTCGGGGGCTTTTTGAAGATAACCTTCCAGAGTTCTTCAAAGAGATAACGGTTTAACCTTACTGCCGTATCGAGCGTCGTAACAATAAACCCTTCGAGGAGCAGCATCCCAAAGAGAGTTCCAAATGGCAATGGTAAACCAAATCCGGAATATAACGTACGTCCCATTGCAAGAGCAAAGGCCAATATCGGATTGCTGTGAAATTTTGACCCTGTATCCGGCAATACCAACTCTTTATATTGTTTCATATCAATATGCATAATAACTGCCGTAACTACGCAGAGGGCCAGGAAAGATTCCAGGAGCATACCGTAGTATCCGATCTTGTAAGTTGCCTGTTCAGATTTTACCTGTTTTGAAATTGTTCCGCTTGCACAAAGGGCATGAAAGCCAGAAACAGCGCCGCACGCAATGGTTATGAAGAGTCCCGGCCACAGAGGGCCAACAGAAGATATACCCTCCTGTATGTTGTTAACAGGAAACAGAATTTCAGTTCCCCGGATACCCGACACAAGGGTACCGGTAAATAGCAATCCCAAACCAATATACAGCAGATGAACATTAATAAAATCCCTTGATTGAAGGAATATCCACACGGGGACACCTGCAGCAACTACGGTATAAAGAGAAATGAGTATCATCCACAACCGTGGATGGAGAGAAATTGGTACAAAGAAACCTATAACGACCGATATGATACAAATGAGAACGGCAAAGAGTGAACACCGTATAACAGAAATGTGTCTTTTGATATAAAGATATCCAATAAGCGGGGCAAAGAGAGTTATAATAACAACAGACATGGAAGCAATTCCACCTACTATAACCCTGCCGCCGGCCTCATCAGCCCAGCGAAAAAAAACCTGACTTTTATCCAGACCCATTTGTACGCTGTCAATGACAGACGTCAGGGCTGCCGCTGATGCATTAAGAAATGTGGCATTCACAAGAATCAGCATTACAATGGTGAATGAGATCACCATAAGAAAGCCAGGGGTACCCAAAGATTTTCTGGCAACCTCCGCGATGGACTTCCCCCCCTCACGCACACTGACAAACAGGGCAGAAAAATCATGTACAGCCCCGAAGAATATCCCCCCGAGTACAATCCACAGCCAGGCAGGTCCCCATCCATAAATCAAAGCCATAACAGGGCCAATAATGGGTCCCGCACCTGCTATCGTGGCAAAATGGTGTGCAAAAACAATGGGAGTTGCAGTAGGGACGTAGTCGCGTTTATCATTTATTTTTACCGCAGGAGTGGCTCGTTTTGAATCAATCCCTACCGATTTCGACAGAAACCGGGCATAAAAACGTCCTGCTAAAAAGAGGCAAACAAGAGATATAAGTAGTATGAAAACTGGGTTCATATTTTGTGTAGTTCTGCACAGCTATAGTATCCAAGGGATGAAACCGAACCGAATTTTAGACCGGGTGGCACGGACAAACTTGTTTGTCCGTGATGGTGTAATTAATCCTGGTTCATTTTGTTTGGTTTTTATTATATTCTGTTCGGTTTCATCTGGTAGATACTATAAGTACCTAGCATAAATGTTTGCTTATTTTAATCATTTAACCCCGATAGGGGTATACGCTAACAGGCAGGCAATTCATTGCCTGTATTATATCATGAATCCATTTCGATGAGCCGCCTTTAATGAATTGTATTGTCTTTGCAATTGGGGTAGTTGAATTCAATGATAATAAAATATGGATATGTCCTCCGTACCACCTATGCAAAGAACCTTTTTTAAGCCCTTGTAGAAAAAAAATCTTTTTTCCTGAATTTCCTGCTTTCCTTAGATGCTATCTTTTATAACTTGTTTACAAATTTTCATAACTTCCTTACAGAAGTATCCTTTTAAACAATTTCATTTTCTGTCCGATTTCATATGCTTAGTACTATATATGTCGTACTATGGATTACATGCAATATAAGAGAAGAGCGCCGGGCCTCTGTACAATACCTCTTCATCTAACTGAAACCGGGGGCTGTGTAAAGGCTGATCAATACCCTTTTCAGGATTCCCTGCGCCTAAAAAAACATACGCTCCCTGTATTTTCTCCAGGTAATAAGAAAAATCTTCTCCCCCCATCCTGGGATCTATCCTTTCTACTGATTTACTACCGAAAAGTTCAATAATTTTGTCCTGTATGAAATTCAATTGGGGCTGAGGATTATTCAGGAGGGGATGCCCCTTAAGATACTCAAAGTGATATGCTGCATTATAGCGTGAAGTGATCCCCTTTATTGTGTCTTCTATTACGATTGGCATTCTGTATCTCAATTCCTTGCAAAGGGTCCTCACCGTACCTGTCATTGTTACTTTCTCAGGAATAATATTAAATGCCGTTCCTCCTGACAGTTGGCATAATGAGATCACGCAGGGAGACAGGGGGTTTATCATCCGGGAAACAATGGTTTGAATAGCCAGGATTACTTCTGCAGCTATAACAACAGGGTCCACACATAAATGAGGAGTTGATGCATGTCCGCCCTTTCCGATAATAGTAATAACAATACGGTCTGTTGCTGCCATAGTAGCACCGTACCGTACCCCAAAGACACCGGCTGGCATATTCGGTTCAATATGCATTCCATAAATCTCATCAACACCGTGCAGCACACCCTGCTCTACCATGAGTTTTGCGCCACCGGGATGTTGCTCCTCACACGGTTGAAAGATAAATTTTACCTGTCTCTTCAGTTTATCCTTGAATTGTACCATGAGCCTCGCGGCACCAAGGAGCATTGCCATGTTCGCATCATGCCCGCAGGCATGCGATATTCCTTCATGTTTTGATTTAAATTCGCAGTCATTTTCCTCTGCTATAGGTAATGCATCCATGTCAGCCCTGAAGGCTACCGTACGCGATGCACCGTGTACCGGCAGGGTACCAACAACGCCTGTTTTTGCAATACCGGTCTGCACGTGAAGCCCTAATCGTTTTAATTCCTCTGCAATAACATGTGATGTGCGAACCTCGTGAAATCCGGTCTCGGGATACTCATGAAAATTCCTGCGCAGCCGGATAACATAATCGTGTATCTTTTTGGCACCCACTACTATTTCTTGTGTAAGCGTTTTGTCCTGCATACTCTCTTTTACATTTTCTCTGGTAATCGTGTCACTCTGTCTTTTGAAAAACCCCCAGGCCATTACCCTCCGGCAACAGTAGTCTTCCCTTATTAACCATTACCCCGGCATATGGATCATTTGTAATAAGCAAATGTCCATCAAGGTCGACATAATCAACCAGGGACATGATATGAGCGGCCGCCGTGACGGACAGAGAGCTTTCGATATTACAGCCGATCATTATCTTAAGGCCATGGACCCGGGCCGTATGAATCATCCGGACAGCCTCCCGGATACCGCCGCATTTCATCAGTTTAATATTAATTCCGTCCACCACTCCCAAAAGTCCCGGTATATCGGCTGAGATTTTCACATCTTCATCAGCAAATACCGGAATCTTTACCTGGCCTCGTATTTTTCTCAAGGATTCAATATCACCGGCGGGAAATGGCTGCTCTACAAGCTCAACCCCGAGTTCTTCCATGATATGCAACTTCTCTATTGCCTCATTTACCGTCCAACCGGTATTGGCATCAACACGGAAGACGGCTTTCGTAATCTTACGCAGTTCCTCAAGGATTTCTATATCATTCCTCGTTCCTGCCTTTATCTTAAGAACGGGAAAATCCTTAGCCTCCTCAACCTTTTCACACATCTTTTCTATCGTATCGATTCCTATTGTGAATGATGTTACCCTGGTATCGTGTTGGTTTAAACCAAAAAGTTTATAGAGGGGTATTTTCAGCTTCCTGGCAACCAGATCATGAAGCGCCATATCAATTGCCGCCCGTGCGGCAGTATCCTGAGGAAATGTATATGCCAGGCGGGCAGTTATATCTTCTATCTGGAAAGGATCGGCATTTTCCAGTAAACCGGCGGCCCTGCCAAACGTTTCCATAACACTGTTGCTGTCTTCACCAAAAAAGGTCGTAGGAGCAGCTTCTCCATACCCGCATATTCCGTCTTCATCGTTAAGTTGAATAATAACCGTATTTTGAACATCACGGATCTCTCTGGCAATCCGGAAGGTATGTTTCAAGTGTAGGGCAATGGGATGAAAGGAGAGTTTCATGGTAACAGAGGACGGATAGTGTCAATAAATTTGTCCACACCAAATTTCAAAGGGTCAGTAGCAGGAAGTTTTGTCTCTTTCTCCGTATTTTGAATCTCCTCTCGTGCTTCCTGATCGGACATGCCAAAACAATTGAGCGAAATCCCGAGCACTTTACAAGGATGAACAGGGTGTGCTATGCCCTCGTAGAGTTCAATCAGGCGTGGAAGCGGCAGAAGCGGAAAATTGGTATGACGCACCATTTTTCGTGTCGGTTGATGACACAGGATCAGACCCTGCGGGACTATACCATGAAGTAAACCAAGGGTTACACCGGAATATGCCGGATGAACAAGGGAACCCTGTCCTTCAACACTCAAAAGTTGATAATGAGCACGTTCAAGCATAAGTTTTTCAGCCGCTCCGGAAATGAAATCAGAGAGAACATGATCTACAGCAATTCCGGCCCCTTCGATCATAATACCCGTTTGCCCGGTGGCAACAAAACAAGCACTCACACCACGTCTCTTTGCTGCCCTGGTAATTTCAAGAGAGGTTACCATTTTACCTACATTGCAATCTGAACCAACCGTAAGGATACGTACTGCCTTTGTTTCTTTTGCCTTACCAGTCCCGATACCGAGATCTTCAGGTGATTTACGAATATCAAGGATCTTTACCCGGTAATCCCGGGCCAATTGAGAAAACTCAGGGTCTTCACCTATATGATAATGAAGACCGCTGATAATATTGATCCTGTTTTTTAGAGCATCAACAAGATATTTCCGCCACTCGGGAGGCAGTACCCCACCGGGAGGGGCAATTCCAATAAGGAGGTCTGTAGGTTGTAATGGTAATATTTCTTCAATACTATCTGCAATGGGAATTCCCTTACCTATACCAATGATTTCACTCGGGTCTTTTCCAACATGGTAACGGTCGATAAGTGCAATAACCTCTTCCCTGCAGTACCGAATAACCCCAACAGCCGTTTTCGCATTAAAAATATCAAATCTACCATCTGCTAATACGATAATCCTGCGTTTAGCCATTGGATTTACAAAAAGGTTATTTCCGTCTTTTTCCTCTGGCATGATATTTTGGGATAGAAGATTCATGTTTATTGATGTATGTTTTATATTCCTGAGCACTCATGAGCTGATCCAGGAAGGTAATCTCCGGTGTTGCAAATTTGATAAGCCAACCTTGTTTATAGGGATCCCGGTTTAAGATGTCCAGATTTTCATAAAGGCGTTCATTTACCGCAACAACTTCACCACTTATAGGCGATGTAATATCCACAAGGGTGTTCAGTGATTCTAATTCTCCAAAAGATATACCTGCAAGTATCTCTTCTCCAATTTTTGGCAGATCCAGGAATAATAATTTGTCAAGTTTTTCAATAACAAATCTCGTTAAACCGATGGTAACCAATTTATTATCATGGAAATACCATTCATGTGTTTGTGCGTATTTTAAGTGTTCAGGAATCATAACACTATACCTCACAATAAATTGTAGATACTGGATATTAATATGAATACTAACACAGGAAAATAGAAATAGTCAAGGATAATTGATTTTCTAAAAAACTTCAACTCCAAACTTATTAAAATATAGCCTTTCCATTTATCATGAAATTTTTTATACTATTACTCATGAATACAGATCTCACATTAGATAGAGGTATATATCATCTTATCATTACGTTACCCCGGGAACATGCAATAAAAATTGGGCGTCTTGGTACCTTTTGTTTTCCGGCAGGTTTTTATATTTATATAGGAAGTGCACAGAACAACCTGAAACAGAGAGTCAAAAGACATCTGCAAAAGAAAAAGGGACTTCACTGGCACATTGACTATCTTTTACAGTATGCAGAAGTAGTTGCCGTCTCTGAACATGAGGGTAATAAAGCCATGGAATGTACATTAAGTCACAAAATCAGTACTATAAAAAATGCCGCAATACCTGTAAAGGGCTTCGGTTCATCAGACTGTTCATGCATTTCTCACTTATACTTTTTCCGGAGTAACCCTAAAAATACTATCCGGAATTATAGTGTTCAATTACACAATATCTCAGTAAAATGAGATCACTTATAAGAACAAAATACCATATCTTACAAATTCCATACCGATTTCGGTTGCATTGTAGTATTACTCAAATTGAAGGTGTACTATATGATACATGAAACACCCATGATGCGTCAATATAATGAAATTAAAAAGCGGCATAAAGATGCACTGCTCTTTTTTCGGATGGGGGATTTTTATGAATTATTTTTTGAAGACGCGAAACTTGCATCTCAGGTATTAGGAATTACCCTCACCTCCCGTTCAAAGGGTGAAGGGTCAATACCTATGGCGGGTGTACCGCATCATGCCGCTGAATCCTATATTCGGAGGCTCATTAAGGCCGGGTATAAGGTTGCCATCTGCGACCAATTACAAAACCCTGCAGAGGCAAGAGGTATTGTTGAGCGTGGCGTCACACGGGTTATAACGCCAGGTACGGTCACCGAGGATACTCTCCTTGAAGATAAAAGTAATAATTACTTAATAGCATTACGAGAAACTCATAACACGATAGGATTATCATGGATCGACCTCTCTACCGGCAGATTTGAAGTCGAGGATATTCACCGGAATAGGCTTTTTGATGAATTTGCAAGACTCAATCCATCAGAAGTTCTGCTCCCGGAAGAAACCACAAGAAACAATGCCGCCTTTCTTGAAAGAATTCAGGCAGAATATACTACTATGGTTACTCCCCGACCCGATTGGGAGTTCTCAAAAGATACCGCATACCAGGTCCTCACAGAGCACTTCGGAACAACATCTCTGGAAGGGTTTGGCTGTGAAGATATAGGCCCGGCCCTCGGTGCTGCAGGCGCTGTAATCCATTATCTAAAGGAAACCCAAAAAACGTCACTGAAACATATCATTAAAATTCAACGATACCGGACGGATAACAGGGTACTTATCGACAAATCGACACAGCAGAGTCTTGAACTTACCCAGACCATGAGAACCAATAACCGGGAGGGATCTCTCCTGTCCGTAATTGACCAGACAAGGACCCCTATGGGTGCCCGGTTACTCAGGGAATGGGTTATCAGCCCGCTTCGGGTATCTGCTGACATTAAATATCGCCAGGTTGGTATATTTGAGTTATTCGAAAAACCTGAGTTACGACGGGAGATACGTACGATTTTACAAAATGTTTATGATATTGAACGAATTACGACCAAGATAAGTTGCGGCCGGGCAAATGCCCGTGATCTCGTTGCTTTAAAACAATCTCTTTCAAAACTACCGGAACTCAGGAATCAGTTGGGATTTTGCATTTCGGATATCCTGGTATCCATAGAAGAAGGATTAGATACCCTTGATGAGGTACAAGCACTCATCAACACCGCTATTGTACCGGACCCGCCTCCGACAATTAAGGACGGAGGCATCATCCGGGAAGGATATGATCCGGCACTTGATGAGTTACGGTACATAAGTAAAAACGGTAAGATGTGGATTGCTAATTTTGAGGCGGGTGAGATTACACGTACCGGTATTAATTCCCTTAAAGTAGGCTACAATAAAGTATTCGGATACTATATAGAAGTCACGAACGCCCATAAGGATACAATACCGAAGACCTATATCCGGAAACAGACACTTAAGAATGCAGAGCGTTTTATTACACCAGAACTCAAGGACTACGAGACAAAGGTACTCACAGCCGATGAACGTGCAAGAGATTTAGAATACGATCTCTTTATGAAAATACGTGAACAGATAAGTACCTTTACGCCGAGACTGCAAAGGACATCCGGAGCAATCGCGCTGATTGACGTGCTATCCGCCCTGGCAAACCTTGCCGCAGAGAACCGGTATATCATGCCAGAGATTACCGATGACCTGGAATTAAAAATAATCGACGGACGCCATCCCGTGTTGTATTCAAAATTTGCGGTCGGGGGTTTTGTTCCGAATGATATTCATTTAGACGGGGTTCAGAATACTGTTATGATAATCACGGGACCTAATATGGCAGGAAAAAGTACCTACATCCGGCAGGTAGCACTCCTGGTCCTCATGGCACAAATAGGAAGCTTTATACCTGCCAAAGAAGCAGTGATCGGAACGGTAGACCGGATTTTTACACGAGTGGGCGCATCGGATGAACTTTCAAGAGGTCAAAGTACGTTTATGGTGGAAATGAATGAAACGGCAAATATTCTCAATAACGCCACGGAACGAAGCCTGATTATCCTGGATGAAGTGGGGCGCGGTACCAGTACCTTTGATGGAATCAGTATTGCCTGGGCCATTACCGAATATATTTACCAGCATATTCACGCCCGAACGCTCTTTGCTACTCATTATCATGAACTTACCGAACTGGCCCTCCTCTTTCCCGGAATAGTAAATTTTAATGTCGCTGTTAAGGAGTGGGGTGATGAAATTATATTCTTGCGGAAAATCATAGAAGGTGGTACGGATAAAAGTTATGGAATACATGTTGCGCGCCTGGCAGGCATACCAAAGGAGATTATTCAAAGGGCCCGTATCATCCTGAATAATCTCGAGGCTGCAACCCTGGATGTAAACGGTAAACCCAAATTTGCACCGATAAAAACAGCTCAGGACAACATGCCTGCACAATTAAAGCTCTTTGTACCAAAACACGATATGGTTATTGAGGAGATTAAAAAACTTGATGTATCCAGGATATCACCCATTGAGGCCCTTGTAAAACTTGAAGAGTTAAAAAAGAAGTTAGGGAATAATAATCAACAAGATC
Source organism: Candidatus Loosdrechtia aerotolerans (assembly GCA_021646405.1). Taxonomy (GTDB): domain Bacteria; phylum Planctomycetota; class Brocadiia; order Brocadiales; family Brocadiaceae; genus Loosdrechtia; species Loosdrechtia aerotolerans. The sequence goes on along the minus strand of SOER01000012.1, from coordinate 55,724 downwards.
AAAAAAACCAGTAATTTACAGAGGAGAGAACATGCAATACCTATTATTTCTTATGGCACTCTCAGATACCTCAACCTATATACTCATTACTGTCGTTCTATTCATGGCGGTATTTATATTTATACTCTTCAAATACAGCCGGCTCTATATCAAATCGATTACATCCGGCGCACGCGTATCCCTCTTACAAATGATCGGTATGGCCCTTCGGCACGCCGATACCCGCTCTATTGTGGAATATCGTATTATGGCAAAAAAGGCCGGTATCGATATCGCAGCCGCTTCTCTGGAATCACACTGCCTGGCGGGTGGAGATATCAAGAATGTCGTGCGTGCCATGATTACTGCATTAAAGGCAAACATTGAGTTAAGCTTCGATCATGCCTGTGCAATAAACCTCGCGGGAAGGGATGTATTCGATGCTGTGAAAACGTGCATCAATCCGAAGGTAATTGACTGTACAAACCTTTCCAAAGGCAGCCCTACACTCAATGCCATAACGAAGGATGGCATACAACTAAAAGTTAAGGCCCGTGTAACGATCCGGACAAAAATCGATACCCTTATCGGCGGGGCAACAGAGGACACTATTATTGTACGGGTAGGTGAGAGTATCATCGCTGCGATTAGCTCCATTGACACGTGTAAAAAAGTGCTGGAAAGTCCTGATCTTATATCAAGACTTGTCATGGAAAAAGGCCTCGACAAGGACACGGCATTCCAGATCCTTTCGATTAATATTGTCGATATCGTTGTAGGCGACAACATTGCATTACGACTTCTTGCAGAACAAGCAGAAGCAGACAGGCGTTTAGCACAGGTAGAGGCTGAAAAACGACAGGGACTGGCTATTGCGCGGAAAGAGGAAATGAAGGCGCTTGCAGAAGAAAATATGGCGAAAATGCTTGCAGCAGAAGCTGAAGTACCAAAGGCTATTGCACAGGCATTTCGTGAGGGAAACCTGGGTATCATGGATTATTATCACCTGAAAAATGTCAAGGCAGACACAGACATGCGCACATCAATCTCAAAAACTAGTGTGACACCTGCAGTAAAATAGAAAAATTCGTACCTGTTTTACTGCTTGGAAAGTGAAATATCGTTGTCGTTCTGAATGACAGCGAAGAATCTTGAAAACGAAGAGTCCCAAAGCGGGAGGTTTCTCACTCCAAAAAACGAGACCCATCGTTCCACTCAGGGTGACAAAAAGGGAAAAAGTACACGTACCTGGTGATTCATACAACAAAACTTCGCTTAATCCTTGTTTTTCCTTGCAAAAATATACCTATCGGGTATAGTATGAGGTATTAAAAATCTTCTGCAGGTTTAGAACGGCATTCATATATATCATACCTGTAAATAACGATACGCCAGAGTGGTGGAATTGGCAGACACGCCAGACTCAAAATCTGGTTCCCGAAAGGGAGTAAGGGTTCGACTCCCTTCTCTGGCATTCATAAACAGGAGAACACTTTTTCCCCTGTTTCATACCAAACTTTACAGACGGTCCCCAGGGAAACAGGAGAAGAGAGTATCTGCCCCTGCAGGAAAGACAGAAATGTCCGCTAATCATTTTTCAAGAATTCAGCATCGTCCTCCGGTATCGAAGGATTGATATTTATACCGGAACCTATCTCAAAACCAGCCATGGTAGTGAGCCGCGGCCGTATCAGTAAATGCCAATGTAATTGCGGCTCTTCGGCTCTATACCGTACAGAAGTATTAATGATGTAATTATAATCCGGGTCGTTTAATTTCTTTCTCAATCGTTCCAGGATACTTTTCAATGCAAGAGCGAGGTCCGATTTCTCGTTATCCGATGTTTTACCAAAATTGGCCTTATGGATCTTAGGCATAATTAAAATTTCAAAGGGAACCTCTGCAGCAAACGGAACAAATGCGACAAAGTGATCATTCTCGTAAATAATACGCCTTCCATCTTTCATCTCATATTCAAGAATTTCACAATAAACACAACGTCCCCATTCATCAAAATAGCGCAGAGCCATTTCTTCCCGCCATCGTATATAAACAGGAACCATACTGGTAGATATAATCTGTGAATGAGGGTGAATAAGCGAGGTGCCAGCCCGCCGGCCGTAATTACGAAAGATGATAATCATCATATTTGCCTTTTCCTCCATAAGCTCTCTATAACGCTTATGGTAAACATCTACAATACGTTCTACTTCCTGTACTGACATCTGCCCTATCTGCCGGTTATGATACGGGGTCTCAAGAACAACGTCATGGTATCCAAATCCTTTCATGGCAAGATAGATCCCTTTGGTATATCTGTTGATACCATCGCTGGGAGTCAGGGCAGGATATTTATTTGGCACCAGACGAGCTCCCCAGAGGCCATTATCATTTTCATCTTTTATCTCCATCGTAATCGATTCGAGCATATGATCATTCCCCGGGCAAAACGGGCAGTTTGCATCATGAGGAGGTGGTGGTTGTGCCCTTTCCTGTTCAGGCTTTTGGAAGTCCCATGGCCTTTTTCTCCTTGCCGGTGCATAAATAACCCATTCCTTGGTTATTTTATTCTGACGTACCTCGCTTTCATTCATAATACGTTTCTCCTTGCTCAGCAGGAAAATTGTCCCCTCTGAAAATCTCTTGAATGTCAGTTATAAGATCTTGATTTTGAATGCTTTTACTATTTGTCCTATCACCCATGGTATTGTGCTCATCACGAGTGCTAAGATCCAGCCGTCCATTTCCGGATTATGTACCTTTAATACGGTAGACAGGCCTGGTACGTAAACAGCGGCGGCAATCAGCCCCGAACACAAAACCAGAGAACCCCAAATGAAAGGATTACCCGTTATATCATTCCGGAAAAAAGAGGAGCCAACATCCCGCATATTGAAAACATGCCAGAGCTGGGCAAATGCCAGAGTGATAAAAGAAACAGAAACAGCTTCCTCTTCTTCAATTCTTTCCCACCGTAAGGCCAATTCAAAGGCACAGAGAACGGAAGCGGACATGATCAGACCATATATGCCTATGGCTAACAGATGATAACGAGCCAGAATAGGTTCTTTACCACTCCGGGGTGGCTGCCTCATGATGTGCGGATCTCCTTTACCAACGCCAAGAGAAAGCGCAGGAAACACGTCTGTAATAAGGTTCAGATATAAGATTTGAAGGGGAAGGAGCGGTAAGGGTGCGTCAATTGCCGAGTAGAGTGCGATTACCATAATTTCACTTATATTACAGGACATAAGGTAAAGGACGAATTTCCGGATATTGTTAAAGATAACCCGGCCCTGTTCTACTGCATCTACAATGCTCGAAAAATTATCATCCAGAAGAATCATATCAGAGGCCTCACGTGCCACCTGAGTGCCTCGCTGACCCATAGCAATACCAATATCAGCTTTTTTCAATGCAGGTGCATCATTTACCCCGTCACCTGTCATTGCAACGACAAAACCTTTTTTTTGATAAATGGTAGTTAAATCGAGTTTCTGTTTCGGACTGACCCGGGCAAAAATGGGTACCTGTAAAACATGCCGGAGTTCTTCCTCAGATAACTCATCAGGACTTTTCAGGTCCTTACCCAGGATTACCTCAGCCTTATCTTCCTGAACCAATTTTACAGCCGATCCGACACTTCGGGCAGTAACCGCCTGATCCCCCGTAACCATTACCACCTTTATACCGGCGTCTCTGCATTTATCAATCGCCGGAGCCACATCCCTTCGTGGAGGGTCCATAAGTCCTGTCATACCAAGAAAGGTGAGCTGTTCATACGGATTCACGTCAGGGGTCGCAACGGTCTTTTCAGCAAAGGCAAGAATGCGGAGACCCTCTTCGGCCATGGTATTACCCTGTTCTAACCATCGTGTTCGGTCTTCATCACTTAGTTCCTTCTTTCCCGATTCAGTTAACAGATGGGAACAAGCACGGAGTATCGGTTCGGCAGCACCTTTTACTGCAACAAAGTACCGGTCGTTATGCTGGTGAAAGGTGGCCATCATTTTCACATCCGGATCAAAGGCTTCTTCGCGTACCTCCGGCATATCTTGCAAAAGCACATTACGATCAATACCTGCTTTTCTTCCTGCAATGAGAAGCGCAATTTCCATAGGATCGCCAACTGCCCGATGTACCGTTTCTGATTCATACCGCGGCAAGGATGCATTATTGCAAAGCACACCTACCTTCAACAACGTCTGAAGTACCTCTTCATGAGAAGGATCAAAAGGCTTTTCTTTTTTTATGAATTCACCCTCTGTCTTCAGTCCTTCACCGGTAACGTGTATTTCACCAGCATCGGTAATTATCCTCGTAACAGTCATCTTGTTTTCGGTAAGTGTACCCGTCTTATCTGTACAAATAACATTTGTTGCACCAAGGGTCTCTACAGAGGAAAGTTTGTTAATTAACGCATCACGCCTTGCCATACGCCACATCCCGCGCGCAAGTGCAATCGTAGCAACAATTGGCAATCCTTCCGGTATGGTGGCAACAGCAAGGGCAATTGATGTCTCAATCATAAGATATATTCCCCTGCCAGTAAGAATACCCGCTGCCGCTACCACAGGTGCAATACCGAGGGTTATCCAGACCAGCTTGCTTCCCAGCTTATTCAACCGTTTTTCCAAAGGGGTAATCTCTTCTTCCGCACTTTCAGCAAGGGCTGATATCTGGCCAAATTCAGTATCCATCCCGGTTGCGACCGTAATACCCTTCGCCGATCCGCGGGTCACAAATGTCCCTTTAAACACCATATTTTCTCTTTCTGCTAGTGAAGTGTCTCTCCCGAGGGGTTCTACCTGTTTGCCTACCGGTGTCGATTCCCCCGTCAAAGTAGATTCATCGGTTTGGAGCTTTGATGCCTCTTGTAAGCGGAGGTCTGCAGGAACAATATCGCCTCCATCAAGTATTACAATATCCCCCGGAACAATTTCATCCGCTGAAACTTCTTCGGTCTCTCCACCACGGATGACCTTTGCAGTAACCTTCTCCAGTTTACGAAGTGCCTCCATTGAACGGATTGCCTTCAGTTCCATAAAGAAACCGATAGCAGTATTAATAACGATAACTATGGCAATCGCAATACCCTCAACCCATTCATCGAAGGCAAAGGAGACACCTGTTGCAATTACCAGAATAAGAATAATGAGGCTCTTAAGCTGATTATAAAGGATTCGCCATATGCTTTTCTTTTCAATCTGCTTAAGACTGTTCGGACCATAATGTTTTTGTCGTCTTTTTACCTCACTGGCATGTAATCCTTTATCCGGAGAAACGTCAAGCTTTTGAGTAATATCTTGCCATGAGAGTGCCCACGGTTCTTTCGGTAATTCTTTCATATCCATTCTCACTTTTTCAATAACTCCTCAAATTCTTTCTCGTCAAGGATTTTTATTCCATGCTTGCGGGCATCCTTAAGTTTGCTGCCGGGGTTCTCACCGGTAACGAGAAAATCAGTTTTTCCGCTCACACTTGAAACTGCCTCACCACCGAGTGCTTCTACCTTTCTTTCCGCCTCATCACGGGTATACTTTTCCAGTGTCCCGGTAAATACAAAGGTTTTTCCCTTTAAAGGCAAACCTTTCTCAAATGCCGGCATATCAAGCACCTCAACCCCTGCTTTTCTCAGCTGTTCCAGGACCCGTACATTCTCCTTCTGTTCAAAAAAATGGCGGATACTTCGGGCAATTTCAGGTCCTACCCCTTCCGTTTTCTCTACATCTTCCTGACTGGCATTCCAAAGGGCATTGAGACTTCTGTACTTCTGTGCCAGAACCTGCGCTACGTGTTCTCCCACATGGTGTACACCAAGGGCAAAAAGAAAACGGTCTAACCGGATTTTTTTTGATGACTGGATGGCACGATACAATTTTTTCGCCAATTTCTCAGCAAACCCTTCCAGGGTAAGAAAATCTTCAACAGAGAGCCGGTACAGATCAGCAATGGTATGGACCATATCTTTTTCAACAAGCTGCTTTACGGTTTTCTCTCCAAGGCCGTCAATATTTACAGCCCTCCGGGAGGCATAATGAACGATACGGCCCACCTGCTGTGCAGGGCATGAAAGATCTGCGGTACAGAAATAGTACGCCCCTTCTTTATACACCCCGGAACCACATACCGGACACTTCTCCGGCATGGAGAATCTCTCTGCCTTTCTCTTCCCCGTCCGTTCGATCCGCTCAATGACTTCCGGAATAACATCGCCAGCCCGAACAACCTTTACCGTGTCCCCAACCCGTATGTCTTTTCTAAAAACCTCTTCCTCATTATGAAGTGTAGCCCGGCTGATGGTAACCCCTCCAACATCCACCGGTTGTAAAAGAGCTACCGGTGTCAATATACCCGTTCTTCCAACCTGGATTACAATATCTTCAACCGTGGTAATCTCTTCTTGCGGGGGAAATTTCCACGCAAAGGCCCAGCGGGGACTGCGCTGGCGTGTCCCTAATGCTGCCCTCAGTTTATAATCGTCCAGTTTAACCACAATTCCATCAATTTCATAATCAAGATCGTATCTCAACGATGAAAGTTTTTCATGATACTTTTTCATTTCCTTAAATGAGGTACACCTTTCATTGTGCAGGTCGGTTCTCAAACCCCATTGAGGAAATTTCTTTAATGTCTCCCAATGGGATGTAAATTTCTTTCCTTCAATTCTGATAATTTCATAAAAGACAATACTCAAAGGCTTGCCCGCAACCTTCTTCGGATCGAGCAACCTGACAATACCGGCAGCAGCATTGCGGGGATTGGCAAACGGTTTCTCACCCTTTTCAATCCGGTCCTTATTTATTTGAAAGAAGCCCTTCTTGGACATGAACACTTCACCATGGACAGAAATAAAGGATGGTATATCGTCTTTTTGAAGCCGGAGTGGAACGGTCCCTATGGTCTTAAGATTCTCCGAGATATCCTCACCGGTTTCCCCATCTCCGCGTGTTGCCCCGTACTGGAATACGCCATCCTTATATACGATCTCTACCGACAGACCATCAAACTTTGGCTCCACCACGTATATCACTTTTTGCATACCAGTACTGCGGTGAATAAATTCATCAAATCGTTTTACTTCCTCCTCATCTCTGGAGGCATTTAAACTCAGCATAGGGGCGGTATGTTTCATCTTCCTGAGTTTCTCTAATGGCGGGGCACCTACCCGCCGGGTAGGTGAAGCAGCGGACTGCAGTTCCGGAAAGGCCTCTTCCAATTCCCGGAGCCTTTGAAAAAGCCGGTCGTAGGCAGCATCGGAAATTGCCGGTTGGTTTTTCACATAATACAGGTAATTATGGTATTCGATAGCATCACGAAGCGCTTCCACTTCTTCATGAGCTTCTTCCGGTGTGAGTTTCTCTTTATCTTGAAATGTTGATAGCAGATTCCTTTTAAAATCTATTTCCACTTATTTATTGTTCAGGGAAAATATTTCTCATGGTGTTAAGAGAGCATCTTATACGAAACAACGGTATTTGTACTCCTTGCTTTCATTCTAATGCACAATAACCTTCTCTTCTATAGTGTACTTAACCCCGAAGGGGTGAAATGATTATAGCAAAAGAATAAACCACAGACTAATAACCCCGAAGGGATGATATTATGAAGCTGTGTTTTGGCACCACCGTTCCGGGTTAGCTGTTATTTTCATTTTTTATTTACAAGTATGTCACCCCTTCGGGGTTTACAATTCTTCTGAGGTCTTTTGCTATAATCATGGCATCCCTTCGGGATGAAAAACAATTGAACATAAAGAATCACTGTTGCATCATAGTAACATCATTAACCTTATAACAATACCTCCCCGCAAACCCGCTTACATAAAATGAAAATTCCTATACAATCAAGCTAAGCCTTAGTAGAAACGCAAAATCTTGCATCTCTACCTGGCCTGCCACATGCTTGTTCCCAAACATGTGCTGAGCCTGCCGAAGCATCTCAGGCTGGGTCAAATGAACAATTTTAGTACATTTTGAGATGTTTCTTCCCCACTTTCAGGGTTAAAAGGCAATACATTGAAGATAAAATGGATAATTTATAAGGGTTATTCCCCACTTCTAAGATAAAAAATCCATTTGACCCAGCCTGAGAGTTTGGGAACAAGAGGAAGAAGCAGTGTCAGCACATGGTTTGGGAACAGGCCAGCAAACTGAAGCTTAGCTTGATGCATATGGGTTATACCCCTCCCTCATCCAACGGGACAATCCTTCATCATTATTTAGCCCTTCGCCGCTGCATTGTTCCTTCACTCCCTGCCTCAAAGAGGTCATCATATTCTGCCGGAAGCTGTGCAAGGGCATCATTAATCTCGCCGGCTGAAACGGCATCACAGAGTACAGCAATAACAGCACGGGCATGATGAACGGCATCCGGAAGTTCAACACTTCCGCCTTCTTTTTTCAAAACACGTTGAAAAAACTCGTTCAAATCAAAGCTCTCTTTATTCGTCGCCTGTGTGAGATACGTTTTGATTTCTGTTGGAAGCTGTGATGCAAGGTGCTCTGCCTCATTCCCGAATAAACGTTCTCCAAGTGTCTCCAGAGTAGCACGGGTTGCCTTTATCGCCTCACTCTGTGTAGCAAGTCGGGCACGGCTCTGTACCTGCCCTATAAATTCATCATAATTCATAACAAACTCCTTCTTAAGAAAAACTCTTTCAAAACTTCATACTCCTCCGTTGTCAGTGTCAGTAGCTGCGGTCTGTGTCAGTATGGTAGGATATTTTTATACTGGCACAAATAACTGCTATTGACACTCACCCCAGCCAGACCTTATTATCTCGTTTCCCGTTCCCGTTTTCGCATGGTCCCTCTTAATACAGTCCCTCCGCCCGCTAATTCAAATAGTCTGTCGTATTCTTCCGGAAGTTCACCAAGAACGTCTCTGAGCTGGCCCATTGAAACAGCATCACAGAGGACAGAGATTACTGCACGGACATGGTTAGTTGCTCATGAAAGTTGCATTGTTGCATAGAATGTTTGTCCCCTTCGATTTATCAAAAAGAGCAGTGGTTTACCTTTCTCTGTTTGTTGTAGAGCCGATTCATAATCTTCCTTATCTTTAACAGGTTTTCCATTGACTTCAGTAATAACATCACCCATTTGCAGGCCGGCAAGGGCTGCCGGACTATTTGGTATTACCCTGGTAATAACGACTCCGGATTCATGCGTAATCCCAAACTCCATCTGCCAGCGCCGGGTTATAGTATCTACCCGCATTCCCAGTATCGATTCAGGCGTTTGCACCTGTGACTGTCTTCGTACTCTTTCCTCCTTCAACTCTTCTACTTTCAGGGTAAGGATCTTCTTATCTCCTTCCCTTATTATCGTAACCTCAGCCTCCTCCCCTACCGGTGTCTCAGCCACTATCCGGGAGAGGTCCGATGCATCCTTAATTTCTTTTCTGCCAAAACTGATAATAACATCTCCCCTCTTTAGCCCCGCTTTATCTGCAGGTCCACCCGGCAAAACGTCTCCAATCAACGCCCCTTTTAGTTCCTTCAATCCAAAATAATCAGCCATTTCCGGTGTTATCGTCTGGATAGATACCCCAATCCAGCCGCGAACAACCTCGCCTTTTTCCCTGAGTTGAGATATCACCGACCTTGCCAGGTTAACAGGAATTGCAAAACTGATCCCCTGCCCTGTAGCAACTATGGCTGTATTTATACCAATAACCTCTCCTTTCAAATTCACAAGAGGGCCTCCGCTGTTACCCGGATTAATCGGGGCATCTGTTTGGAGAAAATTGTCATAGGGACCTGCACCAATTACCCGTCCTGTAGCACTGATTATCCCCTGGGTTACCGTATGTTCCAGTCCAAAAGGATTTCCGACAGCAAGCACCCAGTCCCCAACCCTCATCCTGTCTGAATCACCTATCCGGAGAACCGGAAGGCTTCTGAATATTGATGTTATTTTTATCAGGGCAAGATCTGTCTTAGGGTCTCTTCCAATAACCTTTGCCTTGTACTCCCTTCCATCAGCTAATACAACGCTAATTTCATCAGCCCTTCCTACTACATGGTTGTTGGTTATAATAAAGCCGTCCTTGTCAACAATAAACCCTGAGCCAAGGCTCCGCTGCCGTAATTCCCTGTCAGGTAAATCTCCAAAAAACCGGCGGAAAAAGTCTTCGAGAGGTCCGCCTTCATCCCGTCCAAAAAACTGCCGAAAAGGATGGCCGGGAACGGTAACCGTCGTTATGGCACTAATATTCACTACAGCAGGTTTTACTTCTTCTGCCAGATCCGCAAAAGATTGTGGAAAGCCAATAACCTCAATATTGTCACCTTTCTTATTTGTACAACCTGCTTGAGAGCCGAAAAATAATCCTAACAGTATCGTGGGCATAAGAACATACATGATACGATGAAAAAATCTTATCTTTCTCATTATCATCCTCCGTACATGAATTGGACCGTCTTGATATCCGGAATCAAGGAATATCGCATTAGGCCGGTATTGTTCTCATTTATCCTCTAACGTCTCTATTCCCGGAAGCACTTTTCCTGTAACGTCTCTATTCCCGGAAGCACTTTTCCTGCCAGGTAATCTAAAAATGCACCTCCCCCGGTAGAAACATGAGACATTTTATCCGCAACTCCCGCCTCTTGTACAGCAGCAGCCAAATCACCACCGCCAATAATAGTTACAGCATCCAACTCAGCAATGGAACGGGCAATAGCATATGTTCCTTCCTGAAATGGTTTTATTTCAAAGGCACCAAGCGGGCCATTCCATATAACCATTTTCGCCTGCCTGAGTTTCTCCTGAAAAAGATCCACGGTTTGCGGTCCAACATCCATGATATACCATTCGGAAGGTATCTTATCGATGGAAACTATTTTCCAATTTGCTTTCGCATCCATTGCATCGGCAACTGCAACGTCTACAGGCAGAACTAATTTTTCACCGACATCATCAATAACCTGCTGAGCAATCTCTAAACTCTCTTCATTTATAGGAGATTGTCCAATTTCAATCCCTTTTGCTTTTAAGAGTGTATATGCCATCCCTCCGCCGGCTAACAGTATATCTACCTGATCCAGTTGTTTAATAGCACTGATCTTATCCGAGATTTTTATTCCGCCAAAAATAGCGGCAAACGGGTGTTCAGGGCTTTTCAGTACACGCTCGAGGGCGTTCACTTCACGTTCAATGAGGAAACCAGCAACCGATGGTAAATAATGGGTTACGCCTTCAGTAGAGGCATGAGCACGGTGGACTGAACCAAAGGCATCATTAACATACAGGTCTGCTAATTTTGCTAATTGTGCAGCAAAACCAGGGTCATTTTCCCTTTCTTCCTTGTGGAAACGCGTATTCTCCAGCAGGAGAACCTCTCCCGGTTTCATTCGTTCAACAGCATCCTCAACCTCCGGCCCTATACAATCATCAAGCTTCGTTACCGTTCTTCCCAGGAACTCAGAAAGCCGTTTTGCAACAGGGTCGAGGCGCAGTTCATCCACTATCTTTCCTTTTGGCCGTCCCAGATGTGAACAAAGAATAGTACGTGCACCACGATCAATTAAGTACTGCATTGTTGGGAGAGCGGCATGAATACGGGTATCGTCTGCTACAACCCCATTATTTAAAGGAACATTGAAGTCGGCACGAACTAATACCCGTTTCCCGGCAACATCCACATCTTTTATTGTTTTTTTTGCAAACTTTTCTTCAGAAACCAAGGTTTTTATCATTTCAACTCCCTTTCCGCTTTTTATCCTACTTCTGCTTTTCAATATGAGCAACACGCTGCTTCACTTCAACTACACTGTCAGGATTCAATGACATGGAATCAATACCAACCCTCACCAGGAACTCGGCAAATTCCGGATAGTCACTTGGTGCCTGACCGCAGATACCAACCTTCGTATGGGTTTTATGGGCCAATTCAATCTGTTTCTGTATCATCATCTTAACAGCATCATTCCGTTCATCAAAGAGTTCTGCAAGCTCTGCAGAATCCCGGTCAACTCCAAGGACAAGTTGGGTAAGATCGTTAGAACCGATAGAAAAACCATCGAACCGCTCTGCAAATTTTTCTGCTAGTATTACATTGGATGGAATCTCACTCATAACATATACCTTGAGACCGTTCTCATGTCTCTTAAGTCCGTTTTTTGCTAAGACCTCGAGCACCCGGTCTGCCTCTGCCAATGTCCGGCAAAAGGGTATCATGATAACTACATTTGCCATACCGATCTCTTCACGGACCCGTTTGATTGCCTGGCATTCCAGCGCAAATCCTTCCTGGTAACGGGGACTGTAATATCGTGATGCCCCCCGGAAACCAAGCATGGGGTTATCCTCTTTTGGTTCGAACTGTTTCCCTCCAATAAGATTTGCATATTCATTTGTCTTAAAATCGCTCATACGAACGATAACCTCATTGGGGTACTGAGGAGCAGCAATTTTCGCGATACCGCGTGCAAGAAGGTCTACAAAATACTCTGCTTTATCCTCATACCGTTCAGTAAGTTTCTCTATCTGTTCGCGGGCTTTCTTATCCTCTACCCTGTCAAAATGGGCGAGGGCCATCGGATGGATCTTGATAATATTATTGATAATAAATTCCATACGTGCCAATCCTATCCCTTTACAGGGCAGACGCCACCATCGAAAGGATGCTTCAGGACTGGCAATGTTCATCATAATTTGTGTCTTCGTCTCAGGAATCTCTTCTAAATTTATTTCCGATTCCTCAAACTCAAGAGCACCTTCATAAATATAACCATGATCACCCTCTGCACATGAGAGGGTTATTTCCTGTCCATCCTGTAGAGTTTCAGTTGCATTTCCCGTGCCTATAACAGCAGGAATGCCTAACTCTCTGCTCACAATAGCGGCATGGGAAGTGCGTCCTCCATAATTAGTAATAATACCCTTTGACCTTCTCATAATCGGTACCCAATCCGGATCTGTCATTCCTGTAGCTAAAATACTATCCTCTACAAATTTTTCCATTTCATCTGCACTTTTAATTATAGATACTTTACCGGTAACAATAGAATCACCAATAGCAATGCCGCTCAGCAGGCGTTTCCCACTTTCTTTAAGAGTATATGTTTTCAGTTCTGCCGCAACTTTACGGGATTGAACTGTTTCCGGGCGAGCTTGTACGATAAATAACTCCCCGCTTTCACCGTCTTTGGCCCATTCCATATCCATGGGTTTTTCATAATGTTTTTCAATAACGCACGCCCACCGGGCCAGTTTCAGGATCTCTTCATCATGTAAAGTAAAAGACACACGTTCTTCTTTCGTTGTATCAACATTCTTCGTATGTCCACCCTCCATGTAAATCATCTTTTTCTCTTTAACACCTAATACCTTCTCTATGATAGGTCTCAATTTTTCATTACCGAGCAATGGCTTAAAGACCTTATACTCATCAGGTGTTACAGCACCTTTTACGACATTCTCGCCTAATCCCCAGGAAGCATTAATAACAACAATATTCGGAAAACCCGTTTCTGTATCAATGGAAAATATGACCCCCGCACTGGCTTTATCTGCGCGTACCATCTTCTGTATCCCGGCCGATAATGCGACTTTCATATGCTCATAATTCAAATTTTCGCGGTAAGATATCGCCCGGTTGGTAAAAAGAGAGGCATAACATTTACGACATGATTTGAGAAGGGCTTCTTTACCAACCACATTTAAATATGTCTCCTGCTGTCCTGCAAAACTCGCCTCTGGTAAATCTTCCGCTGTTGCACTGCTTCTCACTGCTACATCAACAGTATCCGTCTGATATCGTTTACTGAGTTCTTCATAGGCATCTTGAATCTCCCGGGCAATCTCCTCCGAAAATGTCCCCTGATAAAATAAATTCCGTATGGATTCCCCGGTATCCTCAAGTGTCCTTTTCTTGTTTCTAAAATCGTCAAGAATGGAGTGCATCCTCTCCTGAAGATGATTTTCATCGATAAACTTCTGATACGCTTCGGCTGTAGTAGCAAATCCGTCGGGTACCCGTATTCCTTCGCTTTTCAGTGTTCTAATCATTTCTCCCAAAGAGGCGTTTTTTCCTCCCACCAGCGGCACATCCTGAGAACTCAAGCTTTCAAACCAGCGGATATATTTATACGTATTCGCCATGCTTATCCTCCATAGTTAAAATAACTGATCTGCATTCAGAAACCCTGTTTCCTGTTTGTCTGCCTAAGAACGCAGGGAGTAACCATACATCTGACATTCAAGAGGTTTTTTATCAAGTTAAGGAAATTTCCTGTAAAAGTTGATAGAGTTTAACATCAAAGTTACCATGAGACCTGGTAAGAAAAGATCTCCTCTTCCCTCCCCCTTCATCTCCCTCCGGAGGGGGACAACCTCCTTGCGGAGGTGATAGTTTGCTTTTTTCGTTACTTCAAGAAGACACCGGGGCCTGAACCAAGGGGAAAATGAGCTATACAAGATAAGCAACGGCAATTGCTATTGCCAGGCCAACAAACAAAAAGATAAGAAAAAAAACGAAAAATAGTACATGAATTATACCTCTGCATATACTTTTTCAGACACACGCACGCCTTCTTTTACCATCTGGCACGAGTATCCCCATTCATTATCATACCAGCTCATAATCTTTACTAAATCTTTATCTACCACTTGTGTCATTTCAGCGTCAATAACAGAAGCGTGCGGGTCTTTTATAATATCCGATGAGACAAGCGGGGCCTCCGCAACCTTCAGTACGCCTCTGTACCTGTCACTTTCTGCTTCTTCTCTGAATATGGTGTTTACTTCGTCTGCCGTTGTTTCCCTTTCTGCGAGAAAAACAATATCAGCAATGGATCCTGAAGGAACAGGGGCACGGATTGCCACTCCGTCAAATCTCCCTTCGTATTGAGGAAGGGATTTTGTTGTGGCTATAGCAGCACCGGTAGAGGTAGGTACTAAATTAACTGCAGCAGCCCTTCCCCTTCTGATCTTTTTACTAAACCCATCAACTAAATTTTGAGTAGAGGTATAGGCGTGAACAGTTGTCATGGTAGCCTTTTTAATTCCTATTCTCCTTCCCATGATTTCAACAACCGGAGTAATACAATTGGTGGTGCAACTTGCACATGAGATAATTTGAGCAGAAGAATCTGCCCTATTCACACCATACACAACGGTAGGCATATCCGGACTCTTTGACGGAGCAGACAGGATTGCATATTTTGCACCTGCCGTGATATGTTTTTCCAGGTCTTCCCTTTTGGTAAAAATACCTGTACATTCAAAGACGACATCAACACCGAGATCCCTCCAGGGGAGTTGTGAGGGGTCTTTTTTGCTCATCATTTGATATTTTTTACCATCAATAATGAGATTCTGGCCATCACTCTCTACCCTCTTCTCATACCTGCCATATACCGAATCGTACTGTATTAAATAAGCAAGATCATCGGGTGGGATCAGGTCATTAATCGCTACCAATTCCAGTTCCTGGGTATCGAGAATGATTTTAAAAGTCGCCCTCCCTATTCTTCCCATACCATTAATTGCTACTTTTGCCATAAATTCACTCCTTTCTCCTTCACTCATTATAGATAATTACATTTTTTACTTGTTAAGCCGTGACAATAAGTCTGATATTTTTTATGAAAGTTTAACTCCAGTATTTTGGCCTGCCGTAGTAATCATAGAGACGGATCTCATATTGCCGGTTTGCAGGAACCGAAGGATCATATTCGGGACTATCCTTAATAATATCCTTAGGAATATCTACATACACCCTCTCATCCCGCCATCGTATATGGGTAATCCAGTCAGATGAAATCAACACCTTCCTCCCGGGCAGCCAGCTCCCTGTATCTACGACCATATGACGAATAATCCAATCTTTAACATCCAGGATAAAATCATCGACATGTCCGATATCACCATCCGTAGCATGAATACGATAACCAATAATCTCCTCAGTGCTTCGAAGGTGCGGATCGCCTTCTCTTTCTGGAGGGGGAAAAGGAGGGACATTGTAGTATCCTTCTCTCGGGCGGTTCAGGGGGCCATAATATTTGTACAATTCCATCTGATGCTGAAGAGATACCGGCTTCTCTGTAGTAATATCAGGACTATTTTCGACCTCCTCTTTATTCAACACTACAGGGAATATTTCTGATGCCAGATCCGATTGTTTAACAATGCCAGGTGGAATAAGAACCTTCCTGCCGGGAAGCCATGAACTGGTATCAACAACAAGGTATCGTATAATCCATGCCTTATCATCAAAAAGAAATTCACATACTCTGCCAATATCTCCGTCGACAGCATGGATTCTGTACCCGTACAAGGACTTAATGCTTCTTAACATTCATTTCTCCTTTTTATTACCGTTATCAAAGATACGTTATCAAAGATATATGAATACTTGATAATTACATCAAGACTTCTCAGTTTATGTCCAAGGAGTTCTTTTTGGTTATTTACAATACCGAAAAGGGATCTGTTACAGGATCGAGGGCCAGGACTTTTTTACATCAAGAGTAGTTTGAGTATCTGGCCGGGGAAATGGGGTTACTCTGATGTTATTAACAACAGACCGGGCACCTTTAACCGTTTCTGCAACTCTGACTGCTCGTTCCCGCGGGCAAGAAGATTGTTCACTGATCCGGAAAGGGTAACTATTCCATTTTCTGTGCGAACATCTATCAGGTGCGATGTCGCTGCTTCATCAGTAAGCAATTCCATTTCAACAGTCAGGGTTATCTCATTAATATTCAGATGCGGGAACAGAAACAAACCTACGGCAATAAATAAAAGTAATATGGTCTGAAATAAAAGTCCTCAAAAAAATCCGGGTAATCGATTTCCGTATATAGAAGTTCCGGGGTCCTTAATTCCTTTAAACCCTCATCTTCTTCCCGGCTAGTTTTTAAAAAATTTCGCACTTCTCTTGCACCTCCTTTAAATGCACCTTCTATGGCTGCAAGGGCTTCCAAGTGGTCGTGAACTGTACCGGTAAGATATACGATGCCATTTTTCGCATCTATAGAAACCTCAGAACCATGAACAAAAACACTAAAAGTAAGTTCTGTTTCTACCCTCTCCTTAAGTTTTTCATCATCCCTCAGTGTCGGAGCAACGGTTAATTTATTTGCAACATCCGTCACCCCTGCGATCTTCAATACCATATCCTCAATATACTCTTTTTCATAGAGGGAGTTCACCATACCAGAGAGATATACCCTGCTATTCTGAACTTTAACCTTAATATTGAGGTAACTTATTTTAGAATCCTTAGATAATAGATCATGAACATGTTCAGCAAGGGTGGAGTATTCTGGCAATTTAC
The DNA here is from genome assembly GCA_021646405.1 of Candidatus Loosdrechtia aerotolerans. Classification (GTDB taxonomy): domain Bacteria; phylum Planctomycetota; class Brocadiia; order Brocadiales; family Brocadiaceae; genus Loosdrechtia; species Loosdrechtia aerotolerans. Next base: position 38,456 of record SOER01000012.1, on the reverse strand, counting down.
CAGGGCGTACCTTCAGATCGTTTTTAACAGTGAGTACACCTGCTGTATTCTTCGCAATTTCTTCTGCCACTTTCTTTGCTTTAAGATTATCAACGACACCCGTTAACGTTACCACCCCTTCGTGTACTTCTACATCGATATAAAGTGAGAGTATCCTTGTATCCTTAGAGATATCTGTTTTGATTACCCTCCGAATCTCCTCATCAGATCTGTTTCCTGATTCACGTATTGTATCATACACCTCTTTTGTAATTTTCAGGGGGGTGGCATTTGTCGTACTACCAATTCTGGTTACAGGCCTGTAAGTATGATAAGATTTCTTTGCAGCGCTTTTTCCAGAGCTGCTTATGATTCTTTCGTCCTCTCTTATTACAGTGTTGCTTAACCTTTTATCCCGGTATACACCTGGATCGGGAATGCTGCTACCATATGTTTTAATTTCCGAGGCAGACAGAGGGGATAAAGAAATTGTGTTAACAACGAGTTGAATACCTTTAACTGTTTCTGCAATTCTGGCTGCTCGTTCACGAGTAAAAGAGTTATTCACAAACCCTGAAAGGGTAACAATGCTATTATTTGTCTTCACATCTATAAGATAATGAGAAAGCATTTCATCCATTAACAATTTGGTTTCAACAGCAAACGTGATGCTACTATCTGCACTACTCCGGTCTTTTGCATAAACATATGGTGGTACAATAACACTCATGTACAATAGAGCTGCGAAAAGGATACCCGGCAGAGGTAAATACCATTGAAAAGATACTCTTTTTCGAACTGTCAAATACGTTGTCTGTAATTTCACTACTCTCATATCCTATTCCTCGTGTGTATTGCAGATACTATTTTTTTACATAATCTTCGAGATCCATCCTTGCAGAAAAATACTGGAGGATGTCCTTATATGTAACAACACCTGAAAGGGTTCCACCATCAATGACCATGAGTCTGTTATTCCCTGTGTTCCTCATAAGGGACAGGGCTTTTAAGGAATCAGTTGATGATTTAACCGTGTTGTTCGGCATACATTTTTGAACAACCTCTTTCACAACATGCTGATTCCACTCATTCCGGGGAATATCCTTTACATGGCTGATCGTAACACACCCCAGGAGATGCCCATCCTCCACAACAGGAAACATTTTAAAGTGAAATTTGTAGAAATAATCCTCTACAAATTGTTCTATAGATATTGAAGGTGGTACAGTAATAGGATTAGTATTCATAAAATAACCGACTTTTTTCCCTTCAAGTACATTACGGAGAAGCACCTGCTGATAGGACATTTGAGCTGCACTTTTTAAAAACATGCCAATCGCAAAAAACCATATTCCGCCAATAAAATTCCCCTGAAAAATACCCAAAATCCCTAAAATCATAAGGGTAATACCGAATCCTGACCCTATCCACGATGCTATTTTCGTTGCCTTGCGGATGTTATCGGTAAATCCCCAGACAGCCGACCGGAAAACACGTCCTCCATCCAGAGGAAAAGCAGGGAGCATATTAAAGGCAGCCAGGATAAGATTAATATACGAAAGATATGAAACGATACCTCTCGCCGGTATGAGAGAGGCGGTAGCGGGAATAAGCATTTTGACCCCAAAAAATGCAAAACCAAGGAAAACACTCGAAAGAGGGCCTGCAATAGACATCAGAAACTCCGTTTTTGCATTGGGAGGCTCATCTTCCATTTCTGCAACCCCACCAAAGATAAACAAGGTAATTCCTTTCATAGGCATTCCGTATCTCCTTGCAACAAAAGAATGCCAAAACTCATGAAAAATGATTGAACCAAAAAAACCTAAAGCACCAACAACTCCCATCCACCAATAGGTAATACCCGGTAATCCCCTGTAATAGTACGGGAAAAATCCCCGGGCGAGGGTAAAGATAAGGAGAAACGCAATAATAAGCCAGCTCGTGTCAATCCTTACTTCAAACCCAAATAACTTAAACAGTTTATACCGACTTCCAAACATTATCCACCTCCTCTGGATTTTTCATAATTTCTTATCCCCGGACGCCAAAAACCTTCATCATTACCTTTCCGTAATTTTTGATAAAAGAAATACCGTATTATAATTTCGATACCATATGAAAATGAAAGCACCCGTATAGTAATTAAGTATCGGAGTGCTTTACACTGAAAGAGATGCTCTGCAGAGCGGGCCGTTGAGGATTCCGGAATTGTGCGTTAATAAACTTTGTTGTTCGTTAATTGGGAAAGAATATTCAATACTCTATCAATTATGTATTACGTGATATTTATTTCGAAAAATGCTACACAACTCTAGTTCAGCTTCAAGGAAAATACCTCCATATTGTAATTTTATCCTACAGCATAATCCCCTTATCTAAGAAGATAAATCGTCTCAACCGACCCAAACAGATCAAGATACTGCTCTAAAAGACGGCTCATGAGAAACTTTTCTTTAACGGTCTCTCGTGCCTTTTGTCCCATTTCTTCCCGTAACTTCCTATCCTTAAGCAACGTAACAAGCCGTTCAGCAGCTTCTTCTATCGACGATACCAGGAACCCATTTACTCCATCCTCTATCTGATACCGTATTCCACCCACATTTCCACCGATAACTGCAGCACCCTTCCACATAGCTTCCGCAACTGTCAGGCCAAAACCCTCACGAATTGATTTTTGCATAATAACCGCAGCCCTCCTTTGAAGAGCATTTACCAGTGCTGTATCCTGGCGGGAAATAATTATAATACGGTCCTCTCTCTGCTTAATGAGTGAATCATACACCTTTTCCCCTTCCGGGCCATCCGTTGCGATATTACCCAGCAACACAAGAGTGCTGTCTACCTCTTTTCTTGCTATTTTAAACGCCTGAATAACACCTTCCGGGTCTTTCCAGCGATCAAACCGGGAAATTTGTGCTACCAACGGAAGGTCCGTTGGGATATGGTAGTGATCCAACCTTTCCTGTATTTCTTCTTCTGACATTTCCTGGTTTTTAATTGAAAAGGGATTAATCGCCGGCAGGAAAAATAATTGCGGGGTCTTCAATTTTTGCATGTATTCCCTGATGCTAAAGATTGATGCATCATATTTTTCTATGATGGGACTTAAATAGTTCCAGAGTTCCCTGTTTGGATTTGTTAACTCAACATGACATCGCCATATCCACGGACCGTGTTTCTTATAATGTCTGATCATGGGCAGCGGCTGTGGATCATGAATAACTACCATATTATGATCCAAATGGTTTCGAACGGCATTCTCATATACGACATCCTCATAAATATCCAGCTTACGCTTGGTAAGGTTTATCTCCCCTCCCTGGAGGGCGTTGTGCATCTTCTTGGTTACTGAAAAAAAATCAGGGGATCCCTGAATTATCCTCCATCCGGTCTTAATACCCGCACTATTCATCAAGAGTGACATCGATGATAATATCTCAGCAACACCACCACCATAATACGTTGAATTTATATGAACCACGTGAAGGTCTTTTAATGCATCAGCCTTTTTTATAATACGTTCGACTGCCTCGCTTCCAATAAGATTTTCATATTCATCAATTTTCACCAGCCTGTGACCATCTCTCACTTCACACCTCTCTTATTTCTCATCATTTGACTATATAAGCGCTCTGTGTCTTCTCTGCGGCATAATTCTGTACCCGGGGTCATTACAGCAGCAGTCCCGGCTGCTATACCAAAACGAACTGAATCGTACACAGAATTCCCCTTTGCCAAGTTAAGTACCATGCCCGCGACCATACTATCACCGGCACCAACCCTGCTTACCTTTGGTACAACAGGTGTCCGCATAAACTCATATCGGTCTTTCGATACGAATAAAGCACCAGCCTCACCCAGGGAAATAATAAGCGCCTCACAGTATCCTCGTTCAAGAATTTTCTTTGCCATCAATACCATATGCTGCTCATTCTTTATCTCCTCTTTCACCAAATATTGAAGCTCATTTCTATTCGGTTTCAGCAAATATACATGTTCCTCCGACGCCAGACGTAATGCCTCACCCGATGTATCAACTATCATTCGGCTGCCTATCTCCCCTGCTCTCCTCGCAATGCGGGCATAAAAATCGTGAGGTACACCTGGTGGGAGACTCCCGCTGGCAACAATATAATCCGGTTTTGGGTCTATGCCGGATACTACGTCCAGACATCTCTTCCATTCTGTATTGCGGAGGGTCGGCCCCGGCATTCCGAAACGAAATTGGCGCCCTGTTGATTCCTCAGATACAATAAAGTTTTCCCGCGTTATTTCTTCAATGGAGATGGGATAATGATTAATATTCTCCTGGTCAAGCAAGGCTTGCAGCATCTGACCAATCGGACCTCCGGAGGTATATATGGCTACCGACTCTCCTCCCAGTTTTTTTATCGCCCGGGAGACATTAATCCCCCCGCCTCCGGGTTCACGATGAGGAGATTTCCCCCGTAATTTTCGGTCAGCAACAACGTAGTCTACACTACAACTTGCATCAATTGTAGGATTTATTGTTACGGTAACAATTGTCTGCATACATTCTCCACTATTTTCAGCAGCAGCACGATAAACTATTCTGTTTTACCCTGTCTATCCCTGTTCGGGATAGAGCTTCCTTCATACTCAGGTTAATGCCTCGAACCCTGCAATAATATCCATAATTTCTGAAGTAATTGAATTCTGGCGTTGCTGATTAAATTGATTTCTGAGCTGTTCGAGGCGGTCTTCAATGTTTTTTTCTGCAGCTTGCATTGATGATAAACGACTCGTATTCTCACTCGCCAGGGATTCAGCAAAAGCGCGGTATAACAAAAAGAAGAGGTAATGGCGAACCAACGCAGAGAATAACTGATTCCAATCCATGGTATACATCGGCCGGGTGTGTGTGGGCCATTCTTTTTTTTCCAGGCTGCGAAGCCATTCTATACTGAGAGGGAGAAGAGATACCATACGGGGATTATATGTCGAACCAGATAGCCGCTCGTGGTAAAAAACGACAACATGATCAACATCCCTCCGGGAACGTAAATCTTCCAGTTTAATTAGTATTTCCTGAACCGCTGATGTAATACCATCGACTGATCCAGGGACGAAAAATTGCTCCTCTACTTGTTGGCCTTCTCCTTCGAGTCGTGCAGTTACCCGTACACCGACCCCCAGAACTATCCTATTTTCTGATTCTCGAAGTTTTCTCATTTTATCCATTGCAAACAATGTGATTTTATCGTTAAATTGCCCGCACATACCCTGATCAGAACCGAAAACCACTGCACAGAGATTACCCCCCGGTACTTGCGTGCCTTCTACTATTCTCTCCGGTTCTCGCTTCAAGAGAAATTGAAATCCAAATTCCACAGCCCGATTAAATTCTGCAAGCGATTTTACTGCCTTCTCATACTGCCGGATATTAACAGCCGCCATCGTTTTCATCGTCTTAACGACGGATTGTAATTCTTGTGCGCTTCTCAGTTTTTCCTGTAATGATTCCAGTGTCTCCATCCTGATCCGTTTCTCCTCTCGTGAATGAGTGTTTACTCCTTCTGTTCCGACTCTTCTTCCCTTTTCAGAAGAGGTTGTATCGCTTTTTCAGCCGCTTGAAGAATCGCATTTCTATCATCATCGTTCAACTTTTCTCCTTCCAGGATCCGCTGACGTACAACAGATAACCCTTCTCGAATTACCTTTCGAACCGCCTTTTCAGCGTCATCTACTTTATGAGCGGGTACAGTATCAAAGAGTCCTTCTGTCACTGATATAAGAACAACCATCTGCTCCGGAGCTGACATAAGGTCGTATTTCGACTGTTTTAATACCTCCCGGATGCGACGACCTCGTTCCAGCGTTCTCCGGGTCTTCTCATCGAGTCTGGTGCCAAAACGGGCAAATGATTCCAGCTCTTCAAATTGAGAATATGAAAGACGCAGGTTGCCAGCTACTCTGTGATATGCCGGTAATTGCGCTTTCCCTCCTACACGGGAAACTGATTTTCCAATATCAATTGGCGGTAAAGCCCCCCTCTGAAATAATCCGGGAGAGAGATAGATTTGACCATCAGTGATAGAAATAAGATTGGTTGGGATATAGGCCGATATATTTTGCGCCTCGGTTTCAATAATCGGCAGTGCAGTTAGAGAACCACCGCCATACTCCTTGCGTAGGTGGGTAGATCGCTCAAGCATACGTGAATGAATATAAAATATATCTCCTGGATATGCCTCCCGGGCAGGGGGTCTGCGGAGAAGCAAAGATAGTTCCCGGTAAGCACGGGCATGGCGGGTTAAATCATCGTACACAATGAGGGCATCTTTTCCCTGTCCCATGAAATACTCCGCCATCGTAGTAGCAGCATAGGGGGCAATAAATCGTAAACCAGGAGGATCTTCTCCGCTTGCTACTACCACAATGCATTTTTCCATTACCCTGTACTTTTCCAAATCATCAATGACCTTTGCAACTCCGGCACTTCTCTGTGCTATAGCACAGTAAACACAAAAGACATTTTTGTCCCTCTGGTTAATAATGGCATCCACGGCAATGGATGTCTTGCCCGTTTGGCGATCACCAAGAATTAATTCCCGCTGCCCTCTCCCGATAGGGATCAGGGCATCTATTGCCAGAATACCCGTTTGGAGCGGGATACTTACCGGATCGCGCTCAAGTACACCCGGTGCTTCCCGTTCAACAGGTTTCCGTTCTGAGGTGTGGATCGGTCCTCGTTCATCTAAAGGGCGGCCCAGAGAATCAATCACGCGTCCGAGTAGTTCTTCACCCACCGGTACATCCAAAACCCGTCCTGTACGATATGCCTCGCTACGTGCCTGTATCGCCTCCGATTTGTCAAGCAAAACGATTCCTATCTCTTCCGGATCGAGATTAAATGCAATCCCCATCTTATTGCCAGGGAACCGTATTAATTCATCATATTTAACGGTAGATAGTCCTTTCACATGAACAATACCTTTCCCTACATAACTTACCGTACCAACCTCCTGAGATTTCAGTTTTACCCTGTGCTCCTGTAGTATCCTGTCAAGGGTCTTTAACGTATCACCCAAAGCTGTTTGCAATTCTTCAGTATTCCTATTCGTATTTGCCATCTTCCTTTTTCATTCTTCCTGAATTTCGTCCTGTTTCCTTTTTATCTTTTCTTCAATGGCACTGGACAAACTTTCTTCTAAAGAATGCAGATAATTGTTCAAACTCCATGCAATTTTTCTTCCATTTGCCACCAGTTCAATTCCACAAATTAAATCGGATGATATCTTAAATTGTACATGAACATTACTTGCAATCTGATCTCGTATTTCCTGAACCATTTTTTGCCGTATTTCTTGCGGGATTTCAAACGCACTGGATATATCAACTTCATATTCTGATTTACGAACCGATTCTTTCAATATCTGCTTCTCACACTCATCTAGTTTTTGGATTCTTTCCAGAAAAACGTCGGCTATTTGCCGGCCCAGATCAGCATTTGCCAGGTCCGTTAAGGAACGGCGTGCAATTGCGAAAACCTCTTTACCAGCTTTCATGCGAAGGTTATTCATGAATGTTTGTTTCTCACGCTGTATGGATTCATACCATTTATCCCGAATATCCTTTACTTCGTCGCTTGCCTTTTGTATCAACTCTTTCCGTTGAGATTCAGCCTCTTCTCTTATCTTCGCCAGCATCTCTTCACGTTTGCTGTCCAGCTCCTTAAGTTTTTTTTGATGCAGCTCAGCGTTCTGTTCTGCTTCTTTTTTCTTCTGCTCTGCTTCCTTTAGCTGAGAGGCAATCCTCTCCTGGCGTTCGTCCATAACTTTTGTAATGCGGTTGTACAATAAGTATTTCAATACAACGACGAGGATAATGAAATTGATAATCTGGGCTACGAGCGTGAACAGATCAATTTCCATACATTATTTTCCCGCCTGTCCAACGACATAATTCCAGAACGGATTCGCAAAGATGAGAATCACCGATATAACGAAACAATAGATAGCTGTTGATTCTATCATAGCCAATCCAACGAATAGGGTTCGGGTAATAGTGCCCGCTTCATCGGGTTGCTGCGCAATAGCGCTTAACGCCTGTGATAATGCCCTTGCCTCTCCCAGAGCCGGACCAATGGAACCTATGGCAATCGTTATTCCTGCAATAATAATTGATATTAAACTAACGTAATTTATCCCTTCCATTCCACATATCTCCTTTCTCCCATTTTCTCATACTCTATTCTTTGCTCAGTTTTCTTACTGAACTGCCCGGATTGCTGATCCAATGTATACTGCTGCAAGCACAGCAAAGATATACGCCTGGATTTGTCCGATCAATAATCCTAACGCATGCATTACGATAGGAACAAACAACGGTACAATAGATACCAGAACGGCACCAATCATGGTCCCGCTCATTATATTCCCAAAGAGACGGATGGCAAGTGCCAGGGTACGTGAAAACCTCCCAATAATATTGAACGGCAACAAAAAAACCGTGGATTTTATATAGTGTTGAAAATATCGGGTGAATCCCAGTTGCCGGATGCCATATACAGGAACTGCAAAGAAAACACAGATAGCGAGCGCCGCAGTAGTAGAGACCGAACCTGTTGGAGGATGATAAACAGGTACAAAGCTTAAAAAGTTCGAAACTGAAATAAATAAAAATAAGGTTCCTAAAAAAGGCAGAAAAGGATCCGGTTTCTCCTGCGTAGTCTCCCGTATCTGGGTTCTCATGTAACTTACAATCGTCTCAAGGATATTCTGCCAGCGCGATATCCGGTACCCTGCAGTAAGATTCCACGTGGCAAGACAGGCAACAAGAATTAAAATCAACATCACGATCCAACTATAGAAAAGGGTCGCATTTATCTTAAAATATACCCATTTCCAGAATACAATAGAATCGGGATTTATCTCCATACTATTTATCCTTCATGGAAAATCTTAAGGGACGGGAATAGTACTGAATGAGATACATTCGCATGAGAAGGAACCCTGCCATACACGCTATAAGCCGTTCCCAGTGGTTACTCATTGTTATGCCAATAAGGCAGAAAACACCTACAGTACTTATTATGCGTCCGAAGAAGCTCCCTAAGATTAAGAACTTAGGCCGGCGTACCAGCATAAGGTTTCTGACAACTAACCATAAACTACCATAGTAAAAGACACTGAGCCCGCTCCCTGCGACAAGCAGGAGGATAATAAAAAGGTTATCATAGGTGACTACCAATAGCAGGTACTCCATACCTCATGTTTCCTTTTCTTTCTGGGGCCAGCGTATCAGAAGAGACCGAAGGAAGAGCGGCGAAATTATGCATGTTGCAGCAGATACCAAAACCATTGCTGAAAATACATAGGGAGGTACTGCCCAATCTCCAAGCTTACGCCCTTGCTGCATTATCACCATAGCAATCTCTGCCCTCGGTATCATACTCACACCCAGCAGTACCGCGCTCTTCCACCCTTTCATAAAGAATAATGGTGCCCCGTGACCTATTGTCTTTGTTACTACAGCTAAAGCAAGTAACACCATACCTAAGCTCAATGCCGCAACCAGGGAATCAGGATCGATCTTCAGACCGATATTAATGAAGAAGAAAGGAGTAAAAAACTCAAATAGCGAACCAAACGATGCATCGATCTTCACGGCATCGGGATCGCGACTAAACACTAAGCCGGCAAATAATGCACCAACGGCGACTGAGAATCCGAGCCAGTTTGCCAGTGCCGCAATTACGAAACCGATACCTGCAATCAAAAGCATTTGATCCGGGGCAGGCTTAATTTTCCTGAAAAACCGTGTTATCCGTTCTTCTGCATACCGGGAAAATACGATGCAGAAGGCCCCAAAGAGTATTGCCTTAAGGAAAAACATTCCCGATGTTTTCCCAATAACGAATGGCAAGGAGGCCCCGGTACTACCTCTCAGGATCGGAACTACTGCGAGCAGTAATGACATAAGGAGCACACCGGAAATATCGTCCATTTCTGCTACATCAACGAGTAACCCTCCATTCGGCGAGTTAAGGGCATTTAACTCCTGCCATATTGCTACAGATACCCCAATACTCGTTGCAGTAAATGCAGTTCCTATAAAAAGGCTGGGGATTAGGGGTATAGAGAGTAAATAATACGGAACAAAAAATCCTAATACACCACTGACAAAAACGTCGCCTATCCAAACGATACTTGCATAACGGAGTTGGCGGATAAGCCCTGCTAGATTACTTTCTAACCCGATACGGAATAACAGGGCAACTAAACCAATATGTGCTAAAAACTCAAAGACCCCCCGTACCTCTACCGTTAAAAAATCCCAATATTGTGCCGACAAGCGTAAGAGGAATCCCAGTACCAGATATCCAACAATGGGGGAGACTCTGGTTTTCAGAAACCCGTGTTTAACAAGGATAGCAAGAATAATTGCAGTGCCTGCAAGCAAAATCTCCTTTGTGATAGTTTCCACAAGTTAATCACCCCTGCTTTCTCTTCGAACCCAGTACCATGCATTCAGGCATCCGATAGCCAGGCCAAAGGTAAGAAGCATGAGCGTCCAGGAAAATCTGCCTGGCCATGTCCTGTCAATCCATAATCCTATCGCCGCAAGAATAACGGTAGGAATTGCCACGGACCATCCAACCATACCAAACATTCCCAAACCATATAAGATCCCGCGCTTCTTTTCCTGGCGACCCTTTACCTTGCGAATCTCTTTTACCTGAATCTTTTTTTTAAACTCTTCCAGGTGCTCGCCTTCTTTTATCCTGTCCTTAGCCATAATTACTGAAATCTCAAAAACCGGCGAATAAAGCTTGATTCCATCCTTGCTATCGCAGAACGGGCTTTTTTCTCCTGATCGCTTAAGGCCTGAAACCGTTCTTCCACGGTTTGTTTTAAGCTCCCCAGATCCGGTCCGCGCATTGCGTTCCTCGTGGAGACAAAGACTTCTGAGCCCGATTTTACCAGGATCCCTTCATCGACGGCAAGAAACTCCTCCATTCCTTGCTCTGGTTCAAAAGAAAGAATGCCGGGAACCAGTGCAGTTACAAAATCAATATGCCGCGGTAACAGGCAAAAATAGCCATTTTCTGCTTCAGCCACCACTTTGGTTACTTCCTGATCAATGAGAACTTCTGTGGGCAATACGATCTTCAATCTCATGATTTCTTCGCTTCATTTATGTTTCCTATCATATAGAGTGACCCTTCAGGATAATCGGCAAACTCATCTTTCAGGATACGTTCACAACCATCAAGTGCATCTTCTAAACTGACCATTTTTCCTTCACGGCCAGTAAATTGCTCTGTTGTAAAAAATGGCTGAGTTAAAAACCTTTCTAGTCTCCTCGCGCGGTTTACTGTCTTCTGTTCATTTTGAGAAAGTTCTTCCAGTCCCAACATAGCAATAATATCCTTTAGTTCCTCATATTCTTCCAGGTTTCTCCTGACATCCTGGGCAATTGAATAGTGTCTGCTGCCTACAATATTTGGTGTCAGTATTTTCGAACCAGATCGAAGCGGATCGATCGCCGGGTAAAGCCCCTGACTTGCCCTCTGTCGGGATAATACTACCGAGGCGGAGAGATGCCCGAATGTATGTATCGCTGCAGGGTCGGTAAAATCATCAGCAGGAACATATACCGCCTGAATAGAAGTAATGGCACCCGCCCGGGTATTAGAAATTCTCTCTTCAAGTTCAGCAAGGTCTGTCTCCAGTGTTGGCTGGTATCCAACACGGGAAGGAATTCGCCCCAGCAGACCGGAAACCTCAGCTCCAGCCTGAATGAAACGAAAGATATTATCAATGAGGAGTAAGACATCACGCCGTTCTTCATCACGAAAATATTCAGCCATGGTCAGTGCAGCATGCCCAACCCGGAATCGTGCACCCGGCTGTTCATTCATTTGGCCAAAGATAAGGACAGCATTATCCTGCACACCAACCTCTTGTATTTCCCGGTAGATCTCTTCTCCTTCGCGGCAACGTTCTCCAATTCCACAAAATATGCTGATACCGTGATATCGCTTTGCCATATTGTTGATCATTTCCATAATCAAAACCGTCTTACCGACACCAGCGCCTCCAAACATTCCCGCTTTTCCACCTTGCTCTAAAGGAGAGAGGACGTCTATTGCCTTAATACCTGTTTCAAAAATCTTTTGAGTGACGACCTGCTGGGACAAAGGAACAGGTCTCCTGTGGATAGAGCGCCACTCTACGTCTCTGAGCTTTTCTTTTTTGTCAATAGTCTCTCCAAACACATTAAATACCCGAGAAAGAAGCTGCTTCCCTACCGGTACCCTGAGGGGATGACCTAAATCGGTAACAGGAGATCCACGGTATAATCCGGGTGTTGGTGTCAAAGCAATACCGCGAACTGTTTTTGAATCAAGATGGAGTATGACCTCAATTACAACATTTTCCTGATCACCGGCCATCAGTTGGTTCTGAACATCAGGAAGCCGATCAGGAAAATGAGCATCGATTACACTCCCTCGAATTGAGGTAACGGTACCTTGGTTTAAGTCTTTTTTTTCAACCATTTCCTATTCTCACCAAATCCCTCTTTTTGTATGAACTATTCAGGTTCAAGGTTCAGAGTTAAAGGCATTAGGGAAACAACTGAACGCATGAAAATTCCTATACATTCAAGTGAGGTAAAAGAGCTTTCTAAAATATATTATGAAAAATTTGATAGTAAAAGACTCATTATTGGGGGCAGGACAGGTTTTGGCAACACTGATACTTGATGTAAAAGCTTATATGATATTACCCTGAAAGCACCTCATCCGGTCTGTAATTACCTTATTTTTATCAAAAATTGTACCGTAGGTAAAAATGTAAATTTTTCTTTCCGGAAAATAAAATTCTTTGCTTTATGATGAGAAAATATGCGAAAGGTTTTTGAAAGGATGATATTCCGTGTGCCATGTCACACAAGTGCGACATGGCAGGGCTGCGACATGGCACACCCTATAATTCATCTGATTCTGACATTCAAAGGGTTTTTCATATCAGGCGAAACTCAATTAAGGAATTTCCTGAATGTCAGATTTAAGCATGGATATGAGCAGATTAAAGCCGTGCAGCTACCTGTCCTCGGGTTATTGAAAAAAGAAATTCCAAATCACAATATCCAAATAACAAATAAATAACAACAAACAAATTCAAAAAATAGGACGCAGATTGGCGCAGATGAACGCAGATTTTATAAACCTTTCCTAAAAACCGTATTAATTAACCACGGATGCACACGGATAAAAACAGAGAATAATTTTCCTTTCTCCATCCGTACTACAATCCATCAACTTCTTGTTTTTTCTGCGTGTTTTTTCATGCAGCCAAGGATTCCAACGCCGATACCTCATCCTTTTCCCTCCACCTTAATCCCCCTCCGGAGCTCATCCTTACCCACAAGTCGGATAGAGTGCAAAAGAATGACCAAGATGTTTCATGTGAATGATGATGGGGAAGAAACAGGCCGCTCCTCTGGAGCTTAAGAGACTCTTCGCATTCAATGCTACAAACAGCCGGCTCCGGTGGAGCCGGGTGCATGTGTGCTTTTATCATGGTTATCGCTATTCTTTATCAATATCTCCCAAAGGATTACGTTTCCCTTTATTGACACAGCTCCGTTAGGGGCGATCTGTTTGTAGAAGAAAACACAACACAACGAAAGCTCCGGAGGGGCGACTTGTACTCTGTTTTACAGTATTTTAAAGATGTGGGTAAGGATGAGCTCCGGAGGGGAAGTATAAGTACCTGACCGTAAGTTTTTGCACAATATTTTATGGTGTAAGAAATACGGGTCTTCTCAGTTTTGTGTGGGTAAATCTTTATACTTCTGGTAAAAACGCCGTTACTATTTTCAAACAAAGCCCGAAGGGCTTATATACGAAAGCCCAGGGCAACGCGCCCTGGGTATACAGGTAAATACTTTTTTAGCTCTGAAAGAGCGGTATAGATGGGATTCATCTAGTTTTATGTCACCCTTTCAGGGTGAATTCTCTTGTTTTTTCATTATCCCAGGGTAAAAATTTACCCTGGGCTATCAGAGAAAAGCCCTTTGGGCTTTAAATTTGATATTTGGAATTTATGCTTTAAGCAGATTCTGCATCTATCTTGATATCATAAGCATCAAGGATGGTCCCTTTCGCCCGTTCAAGATTACCTACAGATATTTTATAATCAACGATAGCCCTTATCTCATTCCCTTCTGCGGTAGCCAGATCTTCCTGAGCACGTAAAACCTCCAGGCTTGTTGTACGGCCCACTTCAAACTTCTTCTCCTCTGCCGCCAGCCTTTCCTCGGCTAGTTCACGGGCCTTTCTTGTAGCTCTTACCCTCTCTATATTTGTCATTACGGCACGAACCGAGTTGCGTACCTCTACCACGATATCCAATTCCTGTCTTTGAACATCCATTTGGGCTTGCCGTCGTTCGAGTTTCGATCTTTTATAGAGGGCCCGTGCAGAACGGTTCCCCAGAGGAAAGGATAGCGTAAGTTCAAAAAACTCTCCCTGAAAATCTTCAGAAAACGTAGAGTCATTGGCTTCGCTTGCCGTCCCCCCGAGACCTGTATACCGTATACCACCCGTAAAATCAAGCTGCGGATATAACTCATTCCTCCGCCTCCTTGTCTGTATACCTGCGTTTTCTACCCTGAGTTGAAACTCTTCCAATTCAGACCGTCTCCTCATAGCTGTCTTAATAGCATCTTTCATTTCAACTGCTTTTGGTTCGAAAACAGGCGCATCAACAGGAATAATAGTTGCATCGGAAATGATTTCATTATTTTCGAGGTTCATAATCCTTTTCAGCTCATCTTCACTATCTTTAATAAAATTTTTTGCAGAAATTACCGCTTCGACCCGCGATGCAACACCGGCTTCCGCATCAATGATCTCAATTGGCGCAAGGGTACCAGCTTCTACCTGTATCTTGTTCTTTCTCAGCAAATCTTCTGCGCGCTCTAAGGACTTCTTTGCGACCTTTAAGTCCTCGAGTGCTCCAATGAAATTCCAATACGCTTCCTGAACAAAATTAGAAACATCCATTACCGTAGTTTTAAACTGGGCGAGAGAAATCTTCTTATTATTCTGGGCAATAAAGATAAGGCTTCTATTATAAAATAAACCGGCGCCCCTCAATAAAGGCTGAGTAATCCGTGCCTCAATAAAATTTGTAAAGGATGGGTTTAAGAACCGGAAACGATTCGGGTCAACAAAATCCCTGAATATATTATACTCCAGTGCTATGGTTGCACCGGTAGGTATTAATGATTGAATTACCGCGTCTGCGGTTCTTCCCCGTTCAATAAAGGGATCAAAAACAATACCTCCGACGAAACCACCAACTAACTCACTATTAATGGGCACTTCGGAATTCTGGATACTGCCGGTTAATAACAGGATAGGATCATATATTGCTTTTTCTACTGTAATATCATAATCACTTGCTATTAAATTTAACCTTGATATTTCAATATCTAAATTATTCCGTAAGGCAAAGAGGATACTCTCCCTTACACCGAGACTCAGAAATTCCATATTTGAGGTTATTTCTATCGTATTCTCCGGTGATATCGGGGAAGGAATCTGCATCGTTGATTTATCTTCGCTACCAAAAGAAACCTTTTGATAATTCAGAATAAAAGATAACAGGAGGGACACAAAGAGTGTTCCTCTATACAAAAGACTTCTTTTTTTTACAATCTTCTCTATCACTACTGCACATACTCCTTTCTGAAAACATATTTTATCGTATCAGAATAACTATCCTTTAATAAGTGCCATTGCCTCTGCGCGGGTAGCCGGATTATCCCGAAAGATGCCACGCATTACTGATGTTTGCACCCTTGTGCCTGGCTTTTTAATACCTCTCATCGTCATACAGAGATGTTCAGCCTCAATGATCGCAAGCACCCCTTTGGGATGTAATGCTCTCATGATAGCTTCCGCAATGTCTGTAGTAAGTCTTTCCTGGACCTGGGGACGTTTTGCCTCTATCTCAACAACCCTCGCAAGCTTGCTGATACCGGTCACACGGTTCCCCTGAGGGATATAGGCAACATGTGCAACTCCGCTGAACGGGAGGAGGTGATGTTCACATATTGAATAAAAAGGAATATCCTTCAAAAGCACAATTTCATCGTATTTTTCTGATTTCAATACTTTTATTTCTGTATATGAATCTTTTCCGATTCCCGCAAATATCTCTTCACACATATCAGCAACCCTTTCCGGTGTCTCCAGAAGTCCTTCACGGCTCGGGTCATCGCCAATACCTTCCAGTAATAAGCGAATAGCATCTTTAATCTTTTGTTTATCCACCAAATAAAAAACCCTCTATTCTCTCAGTATTAATTATTTATCCTATTTTCTTCTCTATTCCTGAGTATCATTTTCTCCTACGACAGTAATCCATAGTTTTTCAGCACATTACTTAATTTATGCTCATTTTCTTTTGTCATCTCACATAGGGGTAAACGTAATTCCCCGTTTATTCTCCCAAGGAATCTCATGGCAGTTTTTACCGGAATAGGATTTGTTTCAATAAACATACTCTTGCAGAGCGGAAAAAGCTTATAGTGATATTTTTTGGCTTCATCAGGATTGCCTTCTAACCAGGAGCGCGTCAGGGCAGCCACATCGGCAGGAACGATATTGGCGACAACTGATATAACCCCCTTCCCGCCTACTGACATTAGTGGTAAGGTAAGAGAATCATCTCCGGAAAGAACCGTAATATTACATAATTGTAATATTTGAGTTGTTTGGTCAATACTACCACTCGCCTCTTTTATTCCAACAATATTTTTTACTTCAGACAGTCTTGCTACCGTCTCCGGAAGAATAGATATCCCTGTTCTGGACGGAACGTTATATATTACCACAGGGATATCAGCCTCTTCAGCAATTAACCGGTAGTGACGATAAAGGCCTTCCGCAGTTGGCTTATTATAATAGGGAGTAATCAGCAAGGCTCCGTTTGCTCCTACTTTTTTGGCATGCTTCGTAAGACGTAAGGCTTCCATGGTATTATTTGAACCAGTTCCTGCAAGGACAGGGATCCTCCCGTTCACGACATCAACAACCTCAGCTACTATCCGCTCGTGATCCTCAAAAGAGAGCGTTGCAGACTCGCCCGTTGTTCCACAGGGAACGATCCCACTGGTCCCATTCTCAATATGAAATTCAACAAGTTCTTTCAGTTTCTTATAATCGACCTGTCCGTTCACAAAAGGCGTAACCAGTGCTACAAAGGAACCTTCAAACATACTCTTTTCTCCTTCATTCCATCTAAGATTGCATATACACTCAATCAACTCATCTATTACAGAGACATGCAAGAGCCAGAAATCATCGTACACTCTCCCCGGCCAGTTGTTTTTCTAAACTGTACCGGGATATTAACTCTTTCATTTCAGCAACAGCCTTCTCGATGCCAACAAAGACCGCCCGGGAGATAATACTATGTCCGATATGGAGTTCTTCAACTTCCAAAGATTTTACAATACATCCAACATTATGATACGTTAGTCCATGTCCTGCGTTTATTCTTAGTCCTGCCTGCCGGGCAATCCTTACCCCCTCCTGAAGTTTCTCAACCGCCTTACTCCGTACTGCATCTTCTTTTGCCAAGGCATAATTCCCTGTATGCAATTCAATATAATGCGCACCGACATCCTTTGCTGCGGATATCTGGTCCTCCTCAGGATCAATAAAAAGACTAACTGCTATACCTGCATCCCGGAACCTTTTTATAACATCCACAAGGATTTTTTTATACGATACAACATCCAGGCCACCCTCTGTTGTAACTTCCTGTCTTTTTTCAGGAACAAGAGTAACCTGATCCGGCTTTATATCAGTTGCAATATCAACAATTTCCTGTGCAATGGACATTTCAAGGTTTAGCTTGGTAAATACCATCCCTTTCAGCAATCTTACATCACGGTCCTGTATGTGCCTCCGGTCCTCTCTCAGATGAACGGTAATAATATCAGCACCTCCGAGAGTAGCAAGAGATGCTGCAGCCACCGGATCGGGTTCGAATGTTCTTCTTGCCTGCCGGATAGTAGCAACATGGTCAACATTCACACCTAATTGTATCATGTTTTTCCTCTTTCATTGACGAACAGCTTCACGGATATCTAAACGGACCTCCGGTAATCTATCGAGGAGCTCGATGTTTTTCGGGAAAACATATTTCATTGGTTGCTTATAAGGTCCGGGTGGCTTTAAAGAAGTAACATCAACGTACAACAGGATATCCTCGTTCGTTAGCTTATCTAAAGCAAGCTTCGGCCCTCTCACTTTTACATCAGAAAATTCATCTTGCAATTTAATTTCGTAGGGATGCTCTGCAGGTCTCATTACTTTGATTTTTACTTTTTCAAAAAATTTTGTATCCTGCTGCTCTACCACTTGTAACCATACTCTCACGTCTTCTTTACATACAACCGGTACCGATGTATTTTTATCTCCTTTCATAACCGTTATCTTCTGGTCAATTCCGATTTTCCATGGGAACGTACGGTTTTGATCAATGGTAATTCCATCGATATCAATTGGAACAGTATGAATAGAGGTAACTCCTTTTAGCACATTAAGAGGCCCTATTACTTCAACTTCTCCCGGGAACACAAATTCATTTGCAATGGCATACCCGATAGCGGGCTCACCTTTTTTCTGTATAGCAACCTTTAATTTTTTCCTGTGCAATTTACCAAGCGTGATGTTAATCTTATCCGGGTATAGTGCCATCAACTTGATATCATTGGGTAGATTCAAATGTTCTCTGGATACAAAAATAGCCCGTTTCTCCTGATCTTCTATTTTATCCAGGGGATCACGTATTACATAGGTTGCCTGGATCTTCTGCTCTTCTATCATACTCTTAAGACTATCAATAATATTCTGTGGACCACGGAGATGTATCATAATCTCTTTTCTGCTCTGTTCAAGCACAGTTACACCTTCAGGTACGGAAATATTCAGTTTAACCATCTCTGTTAAATCCCCGGTATGGCGGTTTGTTGCGTATAGCCAGAGGGCAAAAGCCATAGCGAATGCCATAAGTTTTGTAAGAATGTTACCGGTAAATATCTCCTTAATCATTACCGGCACCTCTTATCATACCAAATCTCTCGGTAAACAGTTCATCAAGGATCTTCTTCAATCCTTTCGGATCATTGCTTCGGTTCAAACCACCTTTAAATCCGGTTGATATTGTGCCTGTTTCTTCTGATACAATAAGAACGATAGCATCGGTCTCCTCTGTAAGTCCGATACCTGCCCTGTGACGTGTCCCAAGGTTCTTTGATAATTCCATATTCTCTGTAAGGGGCAACAAACAACCGGCTGCACTTATTTTCTGCCCTTGAATAATAACAGCCCCGTCATGTAAGGGGGAACCAGACCAAAATATCGTGCAGAGTAACTCACTTGAGACATCTGCATTCAGCTTTGTTCCTGTCTCAATAAAACTATCCAACCCGACTTCCCTCTCAATGGCGATCAATGCACCAACCTTCTCTCGTGATAAAACCTCAATTGCCTTTACAATTTCATTGGTCACCCGGTATTCCGGTTTCAGAAATACTTTAAAAACTGGATTTTGGCCAAGCTGTAATAATGCACGTCGAAATTCAGGTTGAAAGAGAATGATTATCGGAATAATAAATACCGGCATAAACTCTGTCATCAGCCAATCGATTGTATAGAGTTGCAGCCTTTTTACAAAGAACAGTGCACCAACGGAAATCATGACAATAATGAATGCCAGCCCTCTGAGAACACTTGTTCCCCGCGTCCCCTGCATAATTCTCAATACAACGTACACCATGGTATAGATCAGGAATATCTCACCAACCGATCTTCCAATCATCCACATGTTTACATTTTCGAATACGGTAAAGAGTTTTTCAAGCATCAGATATTCCTTATTGCATCACACATGTTTACAACCTGGATTGTTTCAGAAACATCATGCACCCGCACTATATGTACACCATTCATCACTGCAACAGCTACCGTTGCAAGTGTCCCGTGCAGGTTTTCCTGTGCTGAAACATTGAGAATACTACTGATGAATTTTTTTCGTGATGTGCCAATCAGGAGAGGAAATCCCATACCCTTGAATTCCCTTAATCTCTTAAGAATTTCCAGGTTGTGTTGTACGGTTTTCCCAAAACCAATACCCGGATCTAAAATGATCTTATTTTTATCTATTCCAGCATCAAGTGCAATTGAGATAGATTTTCTCAGATACAAAAGTATTTCCTGTAATACGTTTTTCCGTACAGGGTATCTTTGCATTGTTCTTGGGGTACCTTTTTTGTGCATAATTACAACAGGTACATTCATCTTTGCAGCAACCGTTGCCATTCTTTGGTCCATGACTAATCCACCAATATCATTTATCATAGAAGCCCCTGCACGGATTGCTTTCTCCGCAACCGCAGCTTTATAGGTATCAACAGAAATTGGTTTCTGGATTTGTTTCGACAATGCCTTGATAACAGGAATTACTCTTTTTATTTCTTCCGTCTCTGATACAGGAGATGCACCGGGTCTTGTAGATTCGCCACCGATATCAATAATATCAGCCCCGTCTTTTACCATTTTCACTGCATGGCAGATGGCATTTTCCATTAGGGAATATCGTTTACCATCATAAAATGAATCGGGAGTAACGTTCAAAATCCCCATAACATATGTCTTGTTACCGAGGTGCAGGGTACCCCCGGGATAAGGCACATCGAAAAACTCCCTCGCAAAGTTATCAATCGTATTGAGAACAGTATCCCCGGCAAAATCATTCAACAGTTTCTCTTTACCGGACCTGATATACTCAACCTCCTGAACCATCACCAGTCCTCCTGCATTTCTTCTACGATATCCCGGGCAATCCTCACAAATGCCTCATTACCCGCGGTGGTGAGTGTCTCGTTTCTGAGAACAATAAATTCTGCTGCTGACTTGATATTCTTCCGTTCGATAATAGTCCTCCCGGTTCTCTTATCAATCCATTGAACAGCTACTGCAACGATTACACGGCTCTCGACTATATTATCCCGGGTATCCTCGATCAATACATCTTCAAATACATTCGTAATCTTCCCGAGTAGAACAGAATCCGCCTCATCTTTATTCACAATATTAAGCTGTGTTCGTATCAATATCTGGTCAATCACTGCTTTTGTAAGTTCAAACTCAAGCCCCCTGCGAAAGGTATCATTATCAAAGATGGGAATATAGATGCTTCGAACATTAGAGCGGAGCAATGATTTTGAGGAGTATCCGCAACCTCCGAGAGAGGCAATAAAAAATGATACCAGGATACAAATAAAAGGTATTCTCAGTTTTCGGGTCAGATCAGTATTTAATGTAGAGCGATATTTCACCGTGGTTTTTCGATAGAACATTTCTGGTACTGTATTTACCCTTATGAATTACGAGCAGGAAAAAATCATTACGTTATCGTTTTACTTAAGACGAAAGTCTTGCGTTACTCAGGAGATACAATGAAAGCCCACTTCTACCGTCAGGCGAAAATCCTTACTTTATCGCTTCTATCATTCTCAGGAATTCTAATCTTTCTTCCGCCTTCTCCGCCCAGACGGTACCCGGATAATCCTGTATAACAAACTCAAAATACATGGCTGCAGAAAGAGGTTTTTTAACCCTTAAATAGAATTCTCCAACGTTAAATTCCCGTTCTGCCTCAATAACCCGTATCTCCTCTATCATCCTCTCTGCATCACCGGCATATACACCATGCGGGTTTGAGATCAAATATTCTTCAAATCCCTCACGAGCAGAAACGAGGAGGCCGTAATTGCGCTCCTGCTGCTTCTCATGATATACTTTGGTAAGAGGAATCCGGTATTGTACATAAGGAACCCATTCATTTTTGGGATAATTTTCCAAGAATTTTTCGTAAGCATCGAGGGCTTCCTCATATTGACCATGTTGAAAGTAACTATCGGCTATTTTCACTTGTGCATCAGGGGCAAGTGGTCCCAGAGGATGCTTTTCAATAATCTTCTCGAAAATGCGTATTGCTGCCAGCTCATCTTTCTCCATCTGGGCAACACCCACTTCAAATTTCCTTTCAAGCACTTCCTGCGCTCTTTTTGTGCCGGGATATTTCTGCAACACTTCATCGTAGGACTTTAACGCCCTTTTATAATCACCGTTAAGAAAATAAGCCCTTCCAATATTTATTTGAGAGATTTCTGCAAATTCAGAAGCTGGATTATTTTTTATAATTGCTTTAAATTCTTTTATTGCGTTTATATATTTTCGTTCAACCAGAAGAGAAAGTGCATATTTATATTGCTGTTCCACCGTAGTAACAGCTTCCGAAGGTGGCTCTATCCAGCCTGTCTCTTTATTCCATACCCATTTTCCATACGCTGGTGTTGTCAGCAACATACACCCTGTAATACTTATCAAAAGAATACCGTAGCTAAGTTTTGTTAAGGTACCCATAGTACATTTTCATCCAGGTTCATATACTTCCAGGAGTTTAATTTCTTATTTAGTATAAAAACTATATAATATCTCAGCATTTTCTCTATTTCAATACAAATAGAAGATTGTATTTTAACACGGTCCATCCTTTGTATATTAAAATCTGCTAATCGACGGGCAATGAGCACTGCACCAACAGGAACAAGAATTCCGCCTTTCAGCATCTCTTGACATTCGTTGCATATAACGCCACCTTCCTTCGCACTAAAATATGTTCTGGATATGTATTGAATGTTGTTTTTACAATGAACACAATGCCGTAATTCGGGCAGGTAACCCAGTATCTTGAGCATTTTTATCTCAAAAGCCAGTAAAGGTACAATAGTATCTGCATGTATCGATATCCCGGATAAGGCGTGTAAGCAGATATCAAAGAGTGGTCCACTCGAAGCATCCTCTTCAGTGAACTCATTCAGGAGTTCGGCGATACAGGAAGCCTTATAATATTTATCCAGATCATTCCGAAATGGAGGGTAATTATTCTGCAGAATAGCATCGGTAAGAATGTGAAGTGATGAGTGTTCTTTCTTTATAAAGAGAATTTGATAGTGCGTTAAAAGATCCACTGCTTTTGGACTGCGTTTTCCGGATGAGCGTTTAAAACCTTTCGCAATCGTACGAATCTTTCCGTGATTGCGGGTGTAAAAAGTAACTATTTGGCTGGAATTACTATAATCTGTCCTTCCCAGCACAATTGCCTCTGTCTTAAAAACAGGCATAGGTTATGAAATAATTCTAATTCGGTACAGGAATAGTGGTATAACCAAAATATAATAACAATTCTTTTTCTCTCTGATGCATCTTTTTTGCTTCTCTTTTTCGCTTGTCATCGTATCCAATCAGATGGAGTAATCCATGGATTACATAAAGGATAATCTCTCCCTCAATTGAATATCCTTGCTTTTTCGCTATCTGGACAGCCATTTCAACAGATACAATAATTTCACCTGTTACCGTTTCTGCTGATAAAAATTTCCTTTCTTCATCCCTGCCGGAACACATCATATTACGTTTTTCTACTTCCTCCGATAAAGGGAGACGGAGGGTAGTTTCACGCCGCCTTTGTTGTACTCCGGCATCTTTCAGGAAAGGTTCTGAATAAGCAAAACTCAGCACATCGGTAACATCGTCATGGTGAAGGAAGATTTTATTAATCTCCTTTATCCTCTTGTTATCGAGAAAGACAACGCTGAGTTCGGCATCTTTCTTTTCATCTTTCAGGATTGTGTTTATAATCCTTCTTATCTTCTTTCTGTCAATCGGATACAGTTTTTGCTGATTTACTATCTCTACCTTCACATGGGTCCTTTACACTATTAGCTCTGGAATCCGGTACCCGGTACTCTCGTATAAGCGACGTCTCCCAAAACCACTATCCTTCTGCAGAGCGTGTAAAAATACTATTTTTATCTCTTATGCTTCATAAGCATCGACTATATCCTGAACCAGTTTATGGCGAATGATATCGGCCTTGGTCAAGTATACAAAAGAAATATTATCTATATTCATTAATCGCTCCTGAACATCGATGAGACCGGATAATTCTCCTGAAGGGAGGTCAACCTGAGTAATGTCCCCTGTGACTATTACCCTTGATTTTGTACCAAGCCTTGTTAAAAAGGTTTTCATCTGTTTCACGGTACAATTCTGCGCTTCATCAAGAATAATGAATGATTCGTTTAATGTTCTTCCGCGCATATATGCGAGGGGAAGAATCTCGATAATATCACTTTCAAGATACTTCTTTACATGCCCGATATCCATCATATCTGCAATTGCATCGTAAAGTGGGCGAAGGTAAGGGTTTACCTTGGCTTTAATATCACCTGGTAAAAATCCAAGCTTTTCACCTGCTTCAACTGCAGGCCTTGCAAGTACAATCCTTCTTACGCGATTACTCTTCAAAAAAGAAAGTGCCATAGCTACTGCCAAATATGTTTTCCCTGTCCCGGCAGGGCCTATACAAAAGACAAGGTCATTTTTCCTTATTGCCTCTATGTATCTCGCCTGACCTTCCGTTTTTGGTTTTATAAAGGTTCCTCTTTGGAAAACATCAATAAGACGGCTCGGTACCTCACCACCTGCCTCATTCTTTACATCTACGATAACCTGCTCCACATCTTCCAAATCAAGCCTTCCTGTAGTACGAACAATTTCCAGCAATTTATTCAACACCTCTCTGCTTGAATCTACCTGCTCTTTTTCCCCTTCAAGCTTCAATAATCCCTGGCGGGCAACTAGTTGTACTTGAAAGGCGTCTCTTACAAGGCGTAAATGCCGGTCCTGGCTCCCATACAATATGGATGCTTCTTCATCGTTTTCAACAATAACGGTATTTTGATAGAGAGACGGTTCCTGAAAATATTCCTTTTTCATAACGTGTTTCTGAATTTTCGTTTCCCGACTTAAATTAAACAAATTTAAAAAATACAAGGAAGTAATATGCTATTGGCATGCTAACCAATAAACAATCAATGATATCGAGGACACCACCAAAGGCGGGCACTAAGTAACTTGAATCCTTTACATTGACATCCCTTTTCAGAAGTGACTCCAGAAGATCACCCATTATAGCAGAGAAACCTATCGTTGCACCAAACAGGATTGCCCACGGCAGGTTCATTACCCTAATTTGAGGAATTTCATTAAAAATTACTGCTATAAGGATACTAAAAAAAAGAGAGAAACAAGCACCCTCTATTGTTTTATTGGGACTTATACGTTTTGCAAACCTGCGCTTCCCATATTTTCGGCCTAATAGATAACCTCCAATATCACCAAACTTAGATATTAACAAAATCAGGAGCAATATGCAAATACCCTGAGGAAGATAACGCAAAGTAATGGCAAAACTTAAAAGAAAAAACACATAAAAAATACCAAAAATTGTTACTGAGATATTTCTGATCGCATCTTTGGTACCACGGGTAAATGCCTGAAGGAGAAATAACCAGAAAATGGACGCAAGAATGATCTCTTGCTTAAAGAAATAGGAATGTACACCAAGATCTTTACGGGCAGACAGCCAATATACTACAAACAGGCATTCCCCTATGGCAATGCCTGATATCTTAAATGGCGAGAAACCGTTTTTGCTGGTAATAGTATAAAATTCATACAGTCCAATACCCCCGATGATAATCGTCAAACATCCAAACCCTATATCCGTACGGAATATAAAATCGAACGACAGAATGCCAAAGAACACTGCAAACATTACCGTGCCAAATTTAATCCTCGTTTTAAGTATATTCACCTCTTAATCCACCAAACCGGCGTTCCCGGCGCGCATAGTCTTTAATCGCTTCTTCAAGATGCTCTTTTTTAAAATCCGGCCAACAGACCGGAGTAACCCAAAGTTCAGCATACGATATTTCCCATAACAAGAAGTTACTTATCCGCATCTCACCGGCCGTCCTTATCAGTAGATCAGGATCAATCATATCATGGGTATAGAGGTATTTTTTAAAGGTCTCTTCCGTTATCTCCCCTACGTTCAGTTTGCCTGTTTTCACTTGTTCTGCAATAGCTTTTACTGCATCTACAATCTCAGCCCGTCCTCCATAGTTAAGAGCCAGACAGAGGGTCATCCCTTTATTGTTTTTACTCTCCTCCATGGAAATTCTAAGTTCTCTCTTTACATCCTCCGGCAAGGCACTTATCCTGCCAATAGCCGTAAGGCGTATATCATTTTCTCTGATCTCATTACGCTCTCCAATAAGATAATCTTTAAGGAGTTTCATGAGTAAATTAATTTCCCGCTGAGGCCTTTTCCAATTCTCCAGAGAAAATGCATACAGGGTTAGCTGCTTTATCTTTTTTTTCGCACATGCACGTGTTATTTCACGAACGGATTTGGCCCCTTCTTCATGTCCCCGGAACCGAATGAATCCCTTTTGTCTTGCCCATCGCCCATTTCCATCCATGATAATCGCGATATGCGAAGGCACATTTTCATTAGTACTCATACAAGGTACACAACTTGGCCCCGGTCCGGACCGACAGAAAGCATAGTAATAGTAATACCAAGGATCTCTTCAAGGGTATGGATATAATTCTTTGCCTCAGGTGGAATATCATTTACGTTACGTACCCGGGATGTATCCTTCTGCCAACCTGGCAATTCCCGGTAAACCGGCTGACAATCAGGCCGTGCTGTTAAATCGGCAGGAAATCGATGGTATATGGTATCACCAAATTTATATCCTATACATATCTTAATAATCTTCTGTTCGTCCAGGACATCCAATTTTGTCAGGACAGCACTCTCCACACCATTTACCGTAATGGCATGTTTTGCCGCAACGGCATCAAACCAACCACAGCGCCGGGGTCTTCCCGTTGTAGCACCATACTCCCCCCCTTTTTCTCTTAAATGCTCACCTAACGTATCGTTTAATTCTGAAGGAAAAGGACCGCTGCCAACCCTCGTTGTATAGGCCTTCATGATCCCCAGTATCTCATGAATCTGTTTCGGACAAATACCCACACCTGTTGCAGCACCACCTGCAATTACCGATGATGAGGTAATAAAGGGATAGGTACCATAATCTACATCGAGCATCGAGCCCTGGGCGCCCTCGAATAGTATTCTTTTTTTTGCCTTTATAGCATCATCCATAAATGCCACGGTATTACATACAAAAGGCTTTAGCTGTTCTGCATACCTGATGTATTCATCATAAATCTCTTCCCAGGACAGAGGACCGGTATGAAACAACTGAACAAGTATTCTATTTTTCTCCTCTACGACCTTTTTGAGTCTTTGCCTGAAATGCTCCGGATAAAAGAGATCTGCTACCCGTATACCGTTACGGGCCATTTTATCAGCATAACATGGCCCAATCCCTTTCCGGGTGGTACCAATCTTATCATTACCTTTTTCAGTTTCGGAGAGTTCGTCTAACTTTTTATGGTAGGGAAACACGAGATGTGCTATTTCGCTGATACGAAGATTTTCACCTACTTCTATATTTTTCGTTCTTAATTCGGCAATTTCTTCCAATACTTGCCGGGGATCAATAACAACCCCACTGCCAATTACGCAATACTTATTTTTTCTGAGAATACCGGAAGGAATGAGATGCAATATAAATTTTTCACTATCTATTACAACAGTGTGGCCCGCATTACTGCCTCCCTGGTACCTTACAATTATATCAAATGACTCTGTCAGGATATCGACGATCTTACCCTTGCCCTCATCCCCCCATTGCAATCCGACGATGCAGGTGTTCGAGCCTGTATTTGAATTTTCCATAAAATCTGGCTAAAATCCTCCGAATTCATTGAGAAATAAGCTTTTACAAAGCCGATTATAAGAAACAGGGTAATGAATGTCAAGTGAATACACACGAACAACAATACCCGTTCTCCCTTTTGTATTTTTGAAGGTTTATCCGGGTATCAAATTATATCTATATCTTTTTTTTGCAGCCACCCTCTTCTTATATTCTCGCTTATTTTTTCTCCTGAGCCTACTTTTACATCTGTACCCTCTGCAACACTAATATATACATACACTCTATACCACCCGTCTTTTTCATCCTCGACTACGCATTCCGCACCATCGTGTATCTCAAACTTAGGTTCGTATTCTTCTCCAGGCCCATACCGTACATAACACTTTTCAGAAGTAATTACACCGCGGTCTACACCTTCCTCCCTATAGAGCTTAATCCCAATGGATATCACAATAATACACAGGCAAACGATAAAACCTGGTATGATCTTTTTACACCATCGATACCGGAAAATTATCAGGAGAAGGAGCAACACCA
Organism: Candidatus Loosdrechtia aerotolerans; assembly: GCA_021646405.1. Lineage (GTDB taxonomy): Bacteria > Planctomycetota > Brocadiia > Brocadiales > Brocadiaceae > Loosdrechtia > Loosdrechtia aerotolerans. The sequence continues at coordinate 10,169 of SOER01000012.1, read as the reverse complement.
TTAGCACTCCGTATATTGACATTGCAGTTGCTATCAACTCATTTTGGTTTAAGAAGAAGAGCCAAAAGAATACTTTCTGGATCACCGCAGGGGTTTCATGAGATAACTCTTTATCCTCAATAATGCTCTTTACTAATCTCATGTTGGCGTTGAGATCGGTATTTCTTGGCATCAGACGCTGTGCCCGTCGATAATTTACAATAGCCTTCCCTAGTTCTCCCCGACGATAGTAGGTATTTCCCAGATTATAGTATATTTGGCCGTGCTTGAATCCGTTTATCAATATTTTTTCATATTGTAATGCAGCATCGTGGAGTTTTTTCTCCGCTTCCTGATTGTTTTTTACCGTAATAAACTTTGCAGCCTCCACATATTTTTCATTCGCATCGGTAAATAATCTTATTGCTTCATCCTTTTGCATTTCGGATCCCGAATCCCGGACTCCGGAACCCAACAACTCATAATCTGTCAAAAATATATTACAGAAGAGAACAATAAAGAGAAAAAGAGGCATAAGACATTTCTTCTTTATCATAGTTGTTTCTCCAATCTTGTAATAAGCTGTTCTGCAAGTTTCAGAGAATGCCCCATCTCTTTCTCTGTCCCTCCATCACTTGAAAAGCGCCGGTAATCAAACTGTATAAAACAGTTAGAGATTTCCTCTACAATATCATCTCCTATCCCTCGTTGTTGTAACAGAGGAACAATCCCCTCACCGGAAACCGTTGCGGCAGGAATATTAAATTTATCTGCAATATAGTCAGCTACTGCCTTGGAAAGAATTGAGTAAAAATCTGCAGGGGTATTCTGTGAAAGTACCGCTTGTGCCATTTCCAATCTCTTTCTTGCCACATTATGTGCCCGCCTGCCCCGGGCGTAGCCGGCATCCGTTTGTAATCGTTCCTTATGCTTTGTAATAAAGAGAGAAGCGACAACTGCAAGCGTTGGAAGAGAAAGGCATGCTATAATAAAAGGGTTCTTATAGATATACCTTCCCTGATTTTTCAGTGAGGATATATTTGCCATAATGGGAAGGATATCGTGTGTTAATATTGGTACATGCTGCTTCGTGAATGACGCATTATCCTGTGGAAGCGTTAACTGAATTGGTAGTTCTTGTTGCCCCGCCTCGACGATAATGGGCATAGGTTCTTTTGTAACTGTTTTATATTGCCCCTCGTCCGGATCAAAATAACTGAATACAACTGCAGGTGTGAATTTCAGATCTGTCTTTAGCGGCTCAATAACCTTACTAAAGACCTTTCGACCCCGAATACGCTCCTCCCGATTCGTAATCTGTTTGGTAGACTCGGCCGGATAACACTTAAAATCATCCTCATTATTCAGCATGAGTGAGGGCTCGTTGATCATCTGAATATTTCCTTCACCATAAATAGAAATAGAAAGGGTAATTGGGTCCCCCACCTTTACCTGATGCGGTTTTATAGAAACGCTCATATTATATGTGCCCACTGCACTGGCAAACTCCTTCGATTTCCCCTGTTCAGGCAGCGGTTTAATCCTCATGGTAATTGGCTTTGTCGATCGGTCAATAGGGTACCTTTTCTGTTCTCTGCCAAAAAAACTATCAAAAAATGCATCTTCGAAGAAACTATCATACGCTGAACTTCTCCGGTCCCTTCGCTGTTGAATAATCAAGTCACAACTTAACTTTGCAGGAGATATGGTGAGTTCGCCGGTAACCATCGGAAAAATGGCGGTACGCAACTCCAGGACATTATAGATAATCCCGTCCCTAATCTCTTCATACTGCCTTTGGTCGCCGAGTTTTTCTTCCATAAAATTTTTTGTCGTTGGTGCCACATAATTAATATCACTGATTGGTAATCCCTTTTGAAAATAGAATTTAAAGGATAATATAACCTGTTCATATATATAAGCTTCTTCTTTATCGGTACTCAGTTCCACAAAGACAAGTTTTTCGAAATCGGGCATCTGTATATCTTCTTTTTGCGATTCGACAACTTCAACGGTTATTGGACTTGAAGAATATGTCTTTCCGTTATATTCAAGGGTAGATGGTCCGATAGTAAATCTCCCCTTTGCCGTAGGTTGTAATACGTATGTATATCCTTTACTTATAGATACATCTCCATTAATGATCCTTGTCTGGGCTGATATTCTTGGACCAAATAACAGGGTAAATCCTTCAATATCAGGGAAAGAAGGTGGTGATGAGTCCTGGACACCGTGGATACTCAGTGTTAGCTCCAAACGGTCATGTATTGACAGGGTATTCTTATTGACCGTTGCTGTTAATCTGATGTCCCGGGCATATACATCCTGAATGCATCCCAGGAATATGATAATTCCAAGTGAAAGACTTACATAGCTTACATACTTTTTCATCCTACACTACCTCTCAAAGCATAAAAGATTAGCTTACCGCGGAATATACAAAGATTACAGAGTTTTTGCAAAAAATAACAAAGGCTGAATTACCAATTCTTTTCAACAGGCCTGTGATGTGAACGTTGTTCATTTCTTTTCACTGCCCTGGCCTCCTTCTCCGACTGATTTAATGCCTCCAGTAATTGTTCGGCCTCCTCTTTTGACATCTGTTTCTGTGCTTGAGATTGCGGCTGTTGCTGTTGTTCTAAAAGTTGATCTTCTTGTTTGTCCTTCTGAGACTGATCAGGATGTTCGTCTTTTTGCTGTTGCTGTTCTTGTTGCTGCTCCTGTTCATTCTCTTGTCCTAACTGTTCTTTATCTTCTTGATCTTCTTGCGGCTCTTGTTTCTCTTTATCCTCGCCTTTATCTTCTTTATTCTCATCGGACTTTTGATCATCTTCTTTTTGCTCATCTTTTTCCTGTTGTTGGTCTTTTTGCTCCTGATTTTGTTGCTTTTGCTCTTGTTCCTTCATCTTCTTTTCAACATATTCGTAGTTATATTTTGCATTATTTTCCAACATATCCAGATCACTGTCGTTCCGGGGTTCCATTTCTTTGATAAGATCCACGGTCCTCTTATAGCATTCCAGCGCCTCTTCCATTTTCCCCATGCGGTAAAACGTGTTGCCCATATTAAAACTCGATTTTGCCCTCACTTTTGGGTCCCCGGATTTTGTAACCTTCTCAAATAACTGGGCTGCCTCATTATACTTACCCCTTTTATATTGAGTATTTCCGATGTTAAAGTCTAATTGAGGCTTATCCGGTGAGTCTATTCCTGCGTTTATGTATTTATCTAATGCCTCATCATATTTACCATCATGGTAAAGCATGTTTCCTTCCCTTACCCTATCGGCCAACGGGTCTACCCATCCTACTGATAAGAGTCCAAGGACCAATGTTAGAAATAAACAGCAGTTTTTTCTGTTAATGATACTCATTCCTATCTTTGCCATGATACTATGAAAACCCCTCTGCAATGAACCGAACGCCCTTTCAGGAAGTTTTTTTCATTAAGCACCCGAATATACAAGATTCTTCACTCCGCGAAGAATCTCGTCTTTTCATGGTGTTAAGAGAGCACCTTATACTGAACACATGAAAATTCCTATACATTTAAATTAATGATGAGTAACTGAGCGGATTATCCTTCTTCTGTCTGTAAGAAAACTCTCTGTAGTAATAATAATTATTGCAATAATAAGTGGAATCTGGTAGCGATTTGTGTATTTTTTTACCCGTTGGGTTTTATATGTCGATTCCTCTATCTTTGCAATACTATCTCTGTAAATTTTCTCCAGACCCCATTTTGTTCCATGTGCAGGGGTATAAAGGCCACCGGTCTCTAGCGCAATTTTATGTAAGGTGATCTCATCTAATCTCGATTTAACAACGAGTCCCTGGTTATCTTTCAGCAATACCTCCCGGCCACTTTCATCCTTAATTTTTATATAGGATCCGTCTTTTCTCCCTGCGCCAACGGTATAAATAACAATACCCTGTTTTTTTGCCTCTGCAGCCGCCCTTAACGGATCACCTTCGTGATTTTCACCATCGGTAATAAGTATCATAACCTTATGGTTCTTCTGGTTCGCCTCAAAGGTAGAGATGCCATTTCTTATTGCTTCGGTAATGGCTGTACCGCCTAATGGGATGATATTGGTATTTATATCGCTTAAAAAAAGACGAAAGGCGCCATAATCTGAGGTCAGCGGACAATAGGTAAATGCCGACCCTGCAAATGCCACAAGGCCAATACGGTCGCCTTCCAGCACATTCAATAAATCCTCAACTTCCCGTTTTGCGACCTCTAACCGGTTCGGCTTTACGTCATCGGCTAACATGCTTCGTGAAGTATCTATCGCGACGACAATGTCAATTCCCTTTCTTTCCACCTCTTCCCAACGGTATCCCCACTTGGGCTCTATAAGGGTAAATATCAGGAAAAGCATCCCTGCAATCATTAAGCCCGCCCTGCACCACTGTTTTTTCTGACCTGCAGAAAATCCAACTTTTTGTAGCAGTTCAATATTTGCAAACCTATTTGTATCCTTTATCTTCCTTTTCAAGACAAGGACATACCCCAGAATTAACACTGGAATTATCGGAAGCAGATAAAGATAGTTAAGATCCCCGTATCTCATAAAAAGTCCCTATTTCAATACAGATAAACACGGATCATCAAACGGTGTTCTTATCCGTATTTACCGGTGTTCTCACAAAACCACTCATGGTATTTTTCTAAGTCGTGTTTTTGTCAATCCCAGTTCAAGTAATAGCAAACCAAAAGCAGGCAATAAAAAATAGTGGAATAACTCCTTGTACTCCGTGTACTGGGTTATCTCAGCTTCAGTTTTTTCGAGCTTGTCTATTTGATTATAAATTTCTTTCAACGACCCGGTATCAGTTGCCCTGTAATAACTTCCCCCGGTAATTCTCGCAATTTCCCGCAAGGCGTCATCATCAATATCAATCTTTACCTGCTTCATTACTTTATTTCCAAATATATCAAATGCCGGAAATGGTGCCAGACCCTTTGTACCGGCACCTATCGTATAAATCTTCACATCAAAGGTCTTGGCGATCTCTGCTGCAGTAAAAGGGTCTATCTCTCCTGCATTATTCCTTCCGTCTGTCAACAGAATAATCACCTTACTCTTTGCTTTCGTATTCCTGAGTCTGTCCACTGATGATCCAATAGCAGAACCTACTGCAGTACCATCTTCAATCATACCTATCTCAGCTTTTTCCAAAAGCTGTAAAAGCATTCCATAATCAAGGGTCATGGGGCATTGCGTATATGCCCGGCCGGCAAAAACAACTAAACCGATTCGATCATTTGTACGTCTTTTTATAAAATCCTCTACCACTTGCTTAATAACATGAAGCCGGTTATATCTTTTACCACCTATATCAAAGTCCTCTGCCAGCATACTTCCCGAAACATCGATAGCAAGAACAATATCTATCCCTTCAGTCAGTACTTTTGTGTGCTCGTTCCCGGATTGGGGTCGTGCAAGGGCAATTATCAGTAAAATAAGGGCCAAAGAGCGAAGTATCATTATGATATATCGTCTATACCGTTGAAAAAATGAGGGCTTTAAATTCTTTACTATCTCCAGTGAAGGAAAAACAATCTGATTTCCTCCTCTGTAACGTAACTGAAAATAGTATAAAGGCGGGAGAATAATAATAATGAGTAACAGTGTTAACGGGTCGCGAAAGATCATGAAAACAAACCATTATCCTTAAACAAAATATGATACCGTTGAGAGACGAACCAGTTCCCCTTTTGCAATAGCATACCAGACCTCTTCTTCTAAAAGCTCTTTTTGTATGAAATTATCTATTAAGACCTGGAGGGCGGGATTCGTTGTCTTCAGGAGATTTTCTATTCCTTTTTCATGGGTAATATACCTATTGAGGCTCATTTCTGCTTGCTGATATAACCGGGCACCTGCAAGGTCCTTTTTACTCCCCCTATCTATTTCATATTCTGCTGCGATACCGCTGTCTACATAACTTATCGTCATATTTACATTCACACTTTCAAGAGCGAGAAAACTGATTTTCCGTTTCCTGGAAAGGATCTCTTTAATCTCCGGTGTCTGATAAATACCCCATATTGTTTGCAGATTTTGTTTCAATCTCGTAAGCTCCTCTTCCGGCAGACGGGACATTTTCGCCCTTGATAGCTTTGTATCTGCCTTATCAGCAGAACCTTTTTCATGCCCCAAATACTCATCTAAAAATTTTTCCGGTGCTTTTACCATATTTTCACCCTTTGAGAAAAGATTTAAATACAGAGATTACGATTCGGCTTTTACGATACTCGTTATAAAAGAACTTATGTTTTTCAGGTAAAGAATTCATCTCTCTTAAGACGTTCTCTCGTTTCATCAATCAACCTTTTTGCTATCGTATACGTCTCCTGGACTTCCCCTTTGGATGGTCCGTACTTGGCATATTTCACCATATCGCAGTGTATAAGGAATTCTTTGATCAGTAATTTATGATCATCCCCCAACCTATTTGTATGAACCATCTCTACAAGAAACTCTTCTGTCGTACGCTCCGGTGCTAACAAACCAAATTGTTCCTCAATATAGCGCCGTAAAATATCCGTTATGCGGTAATAATATTCCTTAATTAAACCCTTGTCAACAAGGCCTTCTCTCAATAATCCCTCCAGTAACTCATAAGCGACTTCATGGGGAGGTCTTTTTATGAGTACCGGTATTGGCTCTTTCTGCCGCCTTCTAATTTTGTAGAGTACCCCATATACAATACCAGCTAGCAGCAACACCCCAAGTCCTGTAAGAATCCATTGAAACAACCGTTTATAACTTGCAGGTACATCTACAGGCGGAAAAATATCCTTTATATCGGATACAGTCTCACCCTCCTTCATAACTCCCTTAATATTGACTATTATTTCATTGGTGGTAGCCTCTCCCTCACCCTGCGTACCTTTATAGGATATTTTTAATGACGGGATTGTTGCACTTCCAATCTCATAAGAACTCAATATATAGTCTCGTCCAATAATTGAATACCCATCACTTCCCTGCTTTGGTCCTTCGACGATTTTTGTTTCTTTTACAGTAAACACACCGAATTGTTTATCAAGTTCCGGAAATTGTACCGTTGTATCACCTTTATACTTTACGCGAACATTCAGTTGTATTCTATCACCAATCGTTACTTCTTCTTTGTCTACCTGTGCAACAACCTCCACGGGTGCCGGACCCTTAGGACTTTCAGACTCCCGGGCGAAAACAATCGGTATATGCACCGTCAGGATATAGAAAACAAACAGGAAAATGAGTAGTACACCACGAGATAGATAATGCATATTTATAAACAATAGGAAAATGAATCTTAAAAAACTGAATATATACCGATAGTATTAAGGGGTATATCTTCTAATATCTCTTCTCTCTCATCCGGAAGAAGCGGATAATAGGGTCTACATAAGGTTTATTGGTAGTGATAATAATCTCATCAACGCCCATTGACCTGAACAAACCTGATCGTTCATGCATCTGCCGGGAATTTGCAACCTTAAATTCCTTTCTTGCAAGAGCGTTTGCCGTATCAACCAAAATTACCTCTCCCGTCTCTGCATCCATCAACTCGAGAAAACCTACGTTGGGTAATTCCTGTTCCCTGGGGTCTACAATAGTTAAGGCAATCATATCATGTTTTTTATTTGCAATGCGTAATGCATGGGTGTAATCGTTTGCAATAAAATCAGAAACAATAAAAGAGATCGCACGGCGGGAGGATACCTTACTTAAATATTCCAGAGCGATAGGAATGTTTGTTCCTTTTCCTGCAGGTTCCAGGCAGAGTAGTTCCCGGATGACTCTCAATACGTGTTTTACCCCCTTTTTAGGAGGGATAAATTTCTCAATGGTATCAGTGAACATAATCAAGCCAACCTTATCATTGTTTTTTATAGCAGAGAATGCCAGGAGGGCGCAAATCTCTACCGCGACCTCTTTTTTCAACTGCCGTACTGAGCCAAAACTTCCGGAGGCACTCACATCCACAAGGAGCATTACCGTTAATTCCCGTTCTTCCACAAAACGTTTTACAAAAGGACGACCCATGCGAGCTGTCACATTCCAGTCAATAGTTCTGATTTCATCCCCCGGCTGATATTCCCGTACTTCTTCAAACTCCATACCCCTCCCCTTGAATACACTATGGTATTCACCTATAAATGCCTCATTAACGAGATGGCGGGTATGAATCTCCACCTGTTGGATCTTTTTTAATATCTCTTTTGAGATCATAGATATGTTCTCATAAGTACTCAATACGTAAAGGTCATTGGAACTGTAAATTATATAGCCGGAACATTTTCATGCTGGCCTTATCCATTACAAAAATCTCTGTCTGTACAACCTGCGATTCCCCAGAAGTCCCTTTTTAAGGGACCTCCACAGTATCAAAGATTTTCTGTACAATATTCTCGGGTTTCATCTCCTCTGCCTCTGCCTCATAGGTAACAATTATCCTGTGGCGAAGGATATCCATCCCAACAGATTTTACATCCTGGGGAGTTACAAACCCCCTCCCTTTAACAAAGGCGTGTGCTTTCGCAGCAAGTGTCAGATAAATTGTTGCACGGGGTGATGCGCCGTATTCTATAAATTCATCCAATTTGAGACCGTATGCCTTCGGATCCCTTGATGCAAATATAACATCAACAATATAATCCTTAATTTTATCATCAATATAAATCTTATCAACCAGGGTACGCATACGGAGGATATCCTGGGGTGAGATGACCGTGTTTACCTGCAAATCTTTTTTTGTCAGCGCCATACGATCCAAAATCTCCCGCTCCTCTTTTTTATCAGGATACGTAATATGCAGTTTAAACATAAAACGGTCTACCTGGGCCTCGGGCAGGGGATACGTACCTTCATGCTCTATGGGATTTTGAGTTGCCAGGACAAGAAACGGATCTTCCAATTCAAATGTCTGGTCACCGATGGTAACCTGTCTGTCCTGCATGGCTTCGAGGAGCGCACTCTGCACCTTTGCAGGGGCGCGGTTAATTTCATCAGCTAAAACAACATTCGTAAAGATAGGACCCTTCTTCACAGCAAAATCACCGCTTTTCGGGTTGTAAATAAGTGTACCTAATAAATCGGCTGGCAACAGGTCTGGTGTAAATTGTATCCTCTGAAAACTGGCATGCATGACTTTCGCAAGCGTCATGATAGACATGGTTTTTGCCAAGCCCGGTACACCTTCTAATAATATATGCCCGTTAGAAAGGATCCCGATCAGCAATCTTTCAACCAGATATTTTTGGCCTACAATTACCTTACCAACTTCATACATCAGGGTATTTATAAGATCGCTCTCCTGCTTCACCCTTTCTGTAATTTCTTTAACATCCGATTCCATTTACCCCTCCACCGTAAAGTAATGTATAATTATGGAAAATTAATATTTCGTTACATTCATGCATCGCTATGTGTTTGTTAACAACAATTCCTATAGAATTTGTTCCTCAGTCGCTTATAATAAATATTCATATATATCAAATTTACCTGTTTCAAGACAAGAAATTTATAAATCTTTCGGAGATATTATTATAGTGAATATCATAACCATATAGGAGATTTATATCTTTTCCTAAGTACCTGACTATAGGTCCTTGTACTTTTCTCTTTATCAGTGAAAAGCCCTCCTTCTTTCGCCTCCTTGCGGACTTATCCTTGCCCACATGTTTTTCTCGTCTTATCTCGTTCCAACGCTCCGCGTTGGAATGTGCTCCGGGACGCTCTTCGCCCTGCCTCAGATAATTAAAATATGAGAGGCAGACATCTTTGTGACAGTAATCATTATTGTATAGTCTATACTTTTCCCGGAAATAGATCCAGATATTGTGGAAATATAATGCAGGACATAGAAAGGCGCACCCTAAAGGAATGCGGCTACTTGTCGAAGGCAACGACAAGTAACCGCATTCCTTTAGGGTGCGCATACTCACGATCAAACACCAAAAAAGTACAGTGCTGTTCAGCACTCTGGAAGGGAAAGATGTGGGTAAGGATAAGCCTTGCGAGGGAGAGTTACCAATTCATCATGGAAGTCTTAATACTCTTAGGACTTACGCGATTGGCCTATGGCCAATCTTTAAAAAGCATAATTTTATGCGATAATATAAAGAAAGAGAAAGTATTTTGTAATCAATTTCAGGATCATAAAATTATGCGAAAACAAAAATGTTC
>SOER01000011.1 GCA_021646405.1 Candidatus Loosdrechtia aerotolerans | reverse complement strand
AGCAGGTCACCAATTTTACGCAACTGCATGAGGATATTCTGAATTATTTCACCTTTGATGCCACAATCTATCAACCATTAAAAACTATTTCTTCTGCTTAAGAAAAAAAACCTCTTGAATGTCAGATGTATCGAGGAGGCGAAACAATTGCCGAACGCAGAATCGGAAAATAAATTGTCAACGAAACTGAATCGACTAACAGAGATAGCAAGAGTAGAACCCGGGACGAAGTTTACATCACTAGCGCATCTTTTGGATGAGGAAAACCTGAAACAATGCTATGAGGAGTTAAGGAAAGATGCAGCTGCGGGTATAGACAAGGTAAGCCATGAGGAGTACAGGAAAGACTTAGAAGCGAATCTCAGGGACTTGGTGAAAAGGCTGAAAGCCAACCGGTACTGTGATGATTTCATTATTGGGTGCACAAACAAGCAAGCGGCAGAAAAAGTATGGAGAGACCTCGGAGGTAGGTTAAAGAAATTTGGCCTGGAAATATCAGAGACCAAAAGCCGCCTGATAGAATTTGGCATGCAAGCTTACTATAAGAGTGGTAGAGAAGGTAAGAAGGTGAAGACATTTGATTTCCTGGGATTCACGCATTATATGGGAAAAAGTAGGAAAGGAACAGTGAAACCAGGGCGTAAAACAATAGGGAAGAGAATGCGGAAATCACTAATCGTACTAAATGAGAGGCTCAGAAAACTGAGAAATATCCTGTCGTTTCAAGAACAGCATAAACACCTGTGCCGAGTCCTGAATGGATATTACAACTATTACGGCTTTGCGGGCAACAGTTTGGCGTTATCCAATTTTAGCTATAGAGTCAGAAGGCTGTGGTTTAAATGGCTAAACAGGCGTAGTCAGAGGAAAAGCTTTAATTGGAATAAATTTAATTTGCTCCTGAAAAGACATCCCTTGCCGAAACCCAGAATTGTGAAAGGCTACAGTTGGATTTACTCTTCTACTTAGTGAGTCTGTTTGAAGAGCCGTGTGCGGTAATTCTGCATGCACGGTTCTGTGAGGGGCGGCGGGAGTAATCCTGCCGTCTACTCGACCCAAGGTTTTATGCCTGGTATTACATAGAAATGATTTGCCGAAAAAAAAGAGTATCGAATCTTACCGCTGTGCCATATGCCACACCTTGTCGTGATGCGCCTCTGTAACATTGTCACATCTTTTCATCCCTCATTTTTGTGCCATACTGTATTTTTTCTCATACAAAGTGCCTATTCTTTTCTTTTTTGATAATGGCATATTTTTTGATACCTTTTTACACATAAATGAATATGAGCGACCTGTATTTATCATACAAGGAAGTATTCCGGAAACTCTCAAAGGCATTTAACCCAGATCTATGACCTTGGGAGGCTCACCAATCTTATTATAGAGGCACTTGCAGAGCTGTTCAGGACAGGCAGTTGTTAATCTTTCGAAAACGTGGGTTTCTGAACGTTAGCGGTTAAATATACGACAGGGTACATAACATGTTTTTTAAAAAAGATAAAACCTCAACACGCAGGCACTTTCTCAAAGATACCATTACCTTTGCTGCGGGTTTATGTTTTGCAGAAAACCTGACTGCCATAATCCCGAAGGAACTTACATCCTCAGTGCGGGAAACAGGTGTACCGAAACGCCGCTTAGGTAAAACCGAAGCGGTGGTATCCATGCTCTGTGTTGGAGGGTATCACATTGGCCGAATGCGTGATGAGAACTATGCCACCCGCATGGTTCATGCAGCCCTTGATGAAGGTGCTAATTTTTTCGATTCGGCATGGTGCTACAATGATGGCATGAGCGAGCAGCGCCTTGGAAAAGCGCTGAAAAATCGCCGCGATAAGGCATTCGTCATGACAAAAAATCACGGACGCGATATCGATACCACCCTCTATCAATTACACCAGAGTTTGAACAGGCTCCAAACCGATTATATCGATCTTCTGCAGTTCCATAATCTACAAACAACAGAGGAGGCTGAATCGATTTTCCGTGAAGGCGGTGCAATAGAGGCTGTGCTCCAGGCGAAAAAAGAGGGAAAGGTACGTTATGTGGGATTTACCGGGCACAGAAACCCTGAAGTACACGTAAAAATTATACAGAGGTATCATCATTTGATTGATACCGTACAAATGCCCGTAAATCTCGTAGACCCACACTATTTAAGCTTTATCCGGCATGTTATACCAGAGGCTATAAAACATGACATTGGAATTCTCGCGATGAAAACGATAGCAAACGGTATCTTATTAAAAGATCAGGTAGCAACCATAAAAGAATGTCTGTATTTTGCCTGGAACCAGCCTATCAGTACGCTAGTTTCAGGTATGGACAGCATTGAACAAATGAAAGAAAACGCAAATCTTGCACGGCAGTTTGAGAGGCTTTCAGAAGAGGACCAATCTATCCTGCTTGCCCGGACAGCACCCTTTTGCGGAATCGAAAGAGAATTTTATAAACACCCATCTCAGAACTGGCGTATCTTCCCCTCTCAACCAATCCACTAACAATCTCTGATAACGCTATATCTTTTTCCCTCCCCCTTTCACCCCATATGCATCAAGCTAAGAAACATGCGGTGCTTTTTTCTGATCCTCACACAAAGCCGCAAAGGCACAAAGATACCAAGATATATGGTATGTCCCCATTCTATATTCCTAACATTCTATCCTTCATCATTCTTTATTCTTTTTATCCTTAGTGTCTCCGTGTCTTTGTATGAGGAAGATACCTTAGCCTGATGCATATGGGGTGAAGGGGGGAGGGATCTTTTGTCTTTTTCTCTCCACTCCCACGCCCTGAATTATCTCAACACCTGCATGTAATTTTTGAGAACCTCTTCATCTGAAAACCTCTTGAATGTCAGCTGTATGACCATTCTCACTTATTATAGCTAAGGCGAAAGCTGCCCTCTATTCTATCCGAACTCGTTCACGGGTAGGGATACTTAATGAACCCGTAGTAATGAGCTTTCATTGGCAAAAGTGTAAAAAGCACTCTCAGCAATTCTTACTTTTTACTTACCAGTATTGATTGCACAGTTGATAACCCTTTCCCTAATTCTACAAGGTATCCTGCTTCAGAAAGGCCCTTTTCGAGGGCAGCAATGGCGACAATAACGTCGAAATCGTTTACATACCCCATATGACCAATCCTGATAATCTTCCCTTTTAACTCAGACTGACCACCGGTAAAGGTCACACCTGTTTCGTCTCTCAGCCTCTTGATAATCTTGTCTACATCAATCCCTGGTGGTGCCTTAATGGCAGTTAAGACATTACTTGAATATTCCCCGGCAAAGAGTTCCAGCCCGAGTGCCCTTGCGCCTTCCCGTGTGGCATGTGCAAGCCGGGCATGTCTCTTCCATACGTTCTCAATCCCTTCTTTCTTTATCATATCCATGGCCGTTTTCATCGCCATAACAAGCGAAACAGCAGGGGTAAAAGGGGTTGTTTTATTCTTTAACTCCTTTCGCATCTTTCTGAAATCCCAGTAATATCTGGGTAGATCGGCTTTTTCGATCACGTTCCAGGCGCTGCTGTTGACGCAGACAAAGGCCAGACCAGGCGGCATCATGCACCCCTTCTGTGACCCGGTAATAGCGACATCAATATTCCATTCATCCATAAAGAACGGATGGACACCGATCCCTGTAATTGAATCAACAACGAGTAACGCTCCATGTTTTTTTACCAGGGGGGAGATAGATTGTATATCGTGTACAACGCCGGTAGAGGTCTCACATTGAGTTGTAAAGACAGCCTTAATCCCTTCTGTCTTTTGGAGTACAGCCTCAATCTCGGATGGATCTACCACCCTGCCATTTTCTACATCAATGGTAATCGTTTCAATACCAAAGCATTTGCATAACTCTGCCCATCGTTCACCAAACTTTCCGCTGATAACTACCAACGCTTTATCTCCTTTTGACAGCACATTTGCCACGCATGCCTCCATGGCTCCCGTGCCAGAGGACATAAGGGTAAAAACCTCCCCTGTCTTTGTCTGAAAAAGGTATTTTAGATCCTCACTCAATTCATAAAAGATTTGAGAAAACTGAGGTGTCCTGTGATGGATCATCGGCTGTGCCTCGGCCAATGATACTTCAGGTGGTACCATCGTCGGGCCGGGTGTAAATAGATAGTTCTTTTTCATTCCTCACATCCTTTCATTCTGCCTCGTGGCATCAACTTTTTTCATCGTTGGCTCAACCGGAGGATGAGCCCCCTGCTATACCCGTATGCAACGATAAACACACGTAAAAGAGAAATGCTCCAAGACGATTTCCACAAGCTCATTAAAAAAAATAATTATAAAATAATGAAAAAAAGAGTCAAGGAATAAAACAGGGCAATTACACTCGCTACAGGTCTCTTTTCATTTATTTTGCAAATATGCCGGTTTTCTTTTATACTATTTACAAGGTAAAAACTCTGTATTGTGAAACAAACCGCTCTGTTCATTTCTTTCATATGAATCATTCAAAACGTTTTAACCCCCTGATCTATCCAGGCAGTAAAGAATGCAGATGTCTATTGAATATTCTTCATCAAATGTACCACAAACATGAATAAAAAAACATCAACGTGGTTAGCAAAGGATTTTATAACGTCTGGGGCTATCTCTTCCCTTCAGGATGCAATAGAGAAGGCAGACGGAAACGAGATATTCGTTCTTGGTACCGTGAATGAAGGTCTTCTTGTAGCTGATGTTGACATTTATGCTATGGGAAATAAACATGCGGTACCTGCCATTATTACCGATGCGAAACAAGGAGATGTAATTATCCATAACCATCCGAACGGTGCCTTGTATCCATCTGATGCAGATATTGAAATTGCATCACATATGGGATCGCTCGGGGTAGGATTCTATATCATTGACAACGAGGTAAAACACCTCTATCCTGTAGTAAAGGCGAAGAAGGAACAGGGGTATGGGCAGCTCTGTTTTGAAGAGCTTTCCCGTCAATTTCTTCCTGATGGAAATTTTGCAAAGAAATTATCCCATTACGAATATCGTAAACCACAGATTGATATGTTACGGTCTGTAGTTGATGCTTTTAACAACGATACCATTGCCATAATTGAGGCGGGTACAGGAACAGGGAAATCCCTTGCATACCTTGTTCCTGCTGTATCCTGGAGCATAAAGAATCGGGAACGGGTAGTAATCTCTACGAACACGATAAACCTTCAGGAACAGTTAATCAAAAAAGACATCCCTCTTCTGAAAACATGCTGCGGGCTTGATTTTAAAAGTGTTCTTGTCAAGGGAAGAAATAACTATGCATGTAAAAGAAAGGTTCATACGGTACGTTCAGAGAACAATACCCTCTTTGATAATAACGACAGGCAACAACTGAACAGCTTGTTAGAATGGGTTGAAAAAACCCGTGACGGCAGCAGGGCAGATTTACATTTTATACCAAGAGAGGATACCTGGGAAACAATACAATCAGAAGCGGATCAATGCTTACGATTAAAGTGTCTGTTTTATGATACATGCTTTTTCTATGTAGCCCGAAGAAGTGCAGCAAGCGCTGATGTGCTGGTAGTAAACCATTACCTCCTTATGACAGATTTGATTGTACGTCAGGAGGTAAAGGGATATGACACAGTAGCGATCTTGCCGCCTTTTAAGAAGATCATTATCGATGAAGCACATCACCTGGAAGAAGTGGCAACAGCAAACCTGAGTTCTGTAATTTCGAAATTGCGCATTACAAAATTACTTGGCAGATTAATCAACGTAAAAGATAATAAAAGAGGTCTTCTGCACTATTTCAAAAGTAAACTGAAGGAGATACGTTCAGAGCATGATGGACCCCTTGCACTTGAGATTACTGATACCATTAATAGTAAAATCATTCCTGTAAGACAACATCTCTATAATACGGTCCAGGAGATTTTTGACGATATTTACCATTCCATACATACTTACATTATTGAAAAGGGATTACAAAAGGACAGGGATGAGGAAATCAGGTTACGGATGACTACGCACTTTACTTCTACAGATTTATGGAATACTGTTCTTGAGGCAAAGCTTAAGACTTTATGCATGAACATTCATACATTTGCTTCACTGTTAAAAGTATTGCAAGATACCGCTGAAGGATTTTCAAAAAAAACGAAAGACGTTCTAGCCTCTGTACTCATCGATATTGAATCGTGTAGAATGCGTTTAAAGATGGCAGCAAACGACATTGCCTTTTTTGTTGCTCACGATGAAAAATTTTGCAAGTGGATAGAGATCAAACGGTTCAAAGGGAACTCCGTTGTCCGGTTTTTTACTGCACCACTCTCTATTTCTGATAACCTGAAAATGTGCCTGTATGACAATTATTCCACGATAATATTAACATCAGCTACACTTGCCATTAACAAGGATTTTCAATTCTTCAGAAAAAGTACAGGGCTAGATCAAACACAGGAAGATTGTCTGTCCGAGCTTATCCTGAACTCTCCTTTCGATTATAAAAAACAGGCAATTATTGGCATTCCCTTAGACATTTCCTCACCTAATGAATATGGTTATGCATCTGCCCTTGAAGGGCATATTTTTCAGGCTGTAGAAATTTCAGAAGGACGTGCACTGATCCTCTTTACCTCATATAGCCTCCTCGATACGCTCTTTCAAAAGTTAGAACCACGCATTGCACAATTGGGATATACCTGCCTGCGCCAGGGGATGGACAACCGCCATAATCTTCTTGAGACCTTCACAAAGGATAAGACATCTGTTCTCTTTGCAACGGATAGTTTTTGGGAGGGAATCGATGTCAAGGGAGATGCCCTGGAATGTGTTATCCTTACCCGGTTACCGTTTAGGGTACCCACAGAACCCATTGTTGAAGCACGGTCAGAAGCTATTGAAAACGCGGGAGGAGATGCTTTTTATGATTATTCTTTACCCATGGCTGTAATTAAATTTAAACAGGGCTTCGGAAGACTTATCCGTAGTCGCAAAGACAAGGGTATTGTAATTATCTTTGACAATCGTGTAGCTACTAAAATGTATGGACGTATATTCCTTAACTCACTTCCGGAGACGCGGTGTATTAAGGGGAGAAGTGAAATTGTCTTTCAGGAAATGAAACGATTCAGGATTGAGGAGGTAAAACGATGAAGATTTTTTTGACAGGTAGTACAGGTTTTGTTGGAGGACGCATACTACAGGATTTAATGAACAATCGCTATCAAGTCAGGTGTCTTATCCGGCAGGGATCTGAACATAAGATTGAACCATATAAAGACAAGGGCGTCGAGATTGTATATGGTGATATTACCAATATTAACAGTTTGCAGGGTAACCTTGGAGAATGCGATGCTGTAATTAATCTTGTTGGTATTATCAGAGAGTTTCCCCGGAAGGGAATTACCTTTGAAAGGTTACATTATGAAGGTACCGCGAATCTCATTAAAACTGCTCAATCCCAGGGAATCAAGCGATTTATCCAAATGAGTGCGTTGGGGGCACGACCTCATGGAAAAACTCAATATCAGCAGACCAAATTTCGTGCAGAAGAGTTTGTAAGAAACAGCGGACTTGATTATACGATCTTTCGGCCTTCAATTATATTCGGACCCGGTGATGAATTTGTTAATTATTTTGCCGGTATGCTAAAAACCATACAATTTGTACCTGTTGTCGGCAATGGAAAATATAAAATACAACCCGTGGCACGGGAAAACGTTTCCATGGGTTTTGTAAAATCGATAGAACAGAAAAACGCTGTTGGTAAGACCTTTGAGGTCGGAGGACCGGAAAAGTTCGAATTCAATAGAATGATTGACATCATCGGCGAGGTCATGTGTTTACCACCTTACAAGATCCATATTCCTGCATCGCTCATGAGTTTTATGGCCGAACTATTCGATTGGATACCGTCATTCCCCATTACAACGGATCAAATTACCATGTTACTTGAGGATACTGTTTGTAACGAGAAAGTATTCTTTGAACATTTTGATATTAAACCTATTGGTTTCAAAGAAGGAATATCCCGTTACCTCTAAATGAGAAACGTGTATGTTTTAAGGAAAATACTTAAAATACCTTACTGTTCTGACATTCTTCATATACTTATTGAATTGAAGTAATTTCCGAGGATTTTGGCGTAGCATGAATAGTATTATCGGCATTTATACTGTTTAACGGCAGGATAACATAAAAATCAGTACCTACCCCTTCCCTGCTTTCCACATAAATACTTCCTTCATGGTCTTTCATGCTTCTGTATACCATAGCTAATCCAAGGCCATTGCCCTTTTCTTTATTTGTAAAGAACGGCTCGAAGATCTGAGAAATCTTTTCAGCGGGAATTCCGGCACCATTATCAGAAATCTTAATAACAAAATATTGTCTGTTGCCTATATCACGTATTGAAGGTGGAGCAAAAGAGAAAAAAACACTGTTCGAATGTATCTTTGCCATTTTTCTATATCCCGAAATGTTATCTGTTATGCTTGTGCATATTTCAATACGTCCATTCCCCGGCAGCGCATCAAGACTATTCTGTAAAATATTGATGAGCATCTGCCTTACTTTATCTTCATCGGCAATAAGCTGGCATCGTTCTTCTTTAAAAACTGTAATTATTTCAGCATTTTTCTCCTCTGCTACATTCCTGAGAAGATTTATGGTATCTTTGATGATGTAATGAGGATCGATACCTTGTAGAGCAGATTTAGAGGGTTTTGCCAGGTCAAGCAGGTCCTCGATAATCCTATTAATCCTCTCTATCTCTTTTATAGCAATTTTCTGAAAATCACCATGAAATTCTTCATCGTTTTTCTTGTGGGGGAGTAATTGAAAATAGGTATTAATCGCCACCAGCGGGTTCTTTATCTCATGTGCCATATTAGCGGCAAGGGTGCCAAGATATGCTAAGCGGTCAGCATGCTGTTTCTCTGCCTGAAGCAATTTCAACTCTGTCAGATCTGTTAAAATTATGAGGACTCCAAGTTTCTTTCCATCTTCTGTTTTCAGTTTTGTCGTGGTCATACCACAAGGCATCTTTTTCTTGCCTTTGCTGATATGTATTTCGATATTATGATATTCCACATCACTATTCAGCGTGTATCTGATCACCCTGTAAGCGTCTTGCCCAAGGTCTTTAAATATCAGCTCTGTTGTACAGGTATCCTTTAATCCAAGGATTTTTCTTGCCTCGCTATTAATAAAAGTAATATTACCTTTGTTATCAATAACAATAACACCGTTTTTCAAACTTTGAAGGATGTTATCCCGGTAAACTTTAGCCTCTTTCAATCCCATATAGAGACGGGCATTATTCGCTGCCATAGCCAGCTGACCAGAAAAGGCGAGAAACATTTGAATATCCTCCTGGGTAAAGATTTTTTTATTTATCTTCTTCCCTAAAAAAATGATACCAAAGAGGTCATTCTCCTGAAAGACAGGAATACAACTATCGATATTGAGGGATGCCATTCTATCTTCCAGCAAATATTCAAATGTATCTTTTGCAAAACGGTGCATTTGATCCTTAGAGAGAACCGTTTTATTCCGGCAAAGCCATGTAACAATAACATCCTGGTTCAGAAGAAACAAATTATCCTCGGGTGAGAAATTTATTGCTGCTTTTAAATTATAATGCCTGGTTTCTGTATCCTTTAACAGGATACATATTTTTTCAATACCCACAGAATCATATAAATACTGGATTGCATAACGAAGAAGTTCATGCAAATCGTAGATGGATGAAAACATCACGGTAGAATCACTCAGTATTTTCGGATGGCTGTATTTCGTATGGAATAGAATCTTTTCAATAATGTATTGGATTGATTCTTTAGCGGATACAAAAGTCAAAACCATTACTACTGTAGAAATGATAATCGTAATGGTATTTTTGTAATCTGAGACGGGAAGTATATTTCCAAGAAATAACCCGACACTAAAATAAATTGCACTCAGTGCTATAGACAACATTACATAGGTAGTGCTCCGCTTAATTACTATACTAATATCCATAAGGTGGTATTTTACAATAGCATAAGCCACAGCCGCAGGAATAGGAATGGACTGGAAAGGAACAAATTTCTCAACCTGCCATATCCCTAGTAATGGTAAAAAAAAATTTGTAATGCTCCCAAGAAACACAGATACTGCTACCCCGAAGTACAGGTATTGAATCTGCAATCTCTTTATTCCATGATAGTGAACACTTTTTCTATAAAGGTTATACAGAGAATACGCCATGCAAACGATAAAGTAAAACCAAAACAAGGGGAATAACGGACCGTATCTGGCATAAGGGGATTGTCGTATAAAGGATAAAGATTCAACAATATAGGAAGAAAAAAATACCAAACCGGTACTTATGACAAAGAAGGAGATACAGCAACACCGATCAGTAAATTTTTCCACCCGGTCAGGAAAGACAGACGTAAAAAAGAAAAAAGTGGATGGAATAAAAGCAGCCGCACAAAAAACCAATCTCAGCCTGAAAACGGCCGATACAGGATCTGTGGTACGAAGCGTAAAATAAATAAAAAATATCCATAGAGAAAAAACACAAGCAAAGATACAGAACCTTTTGTTAATTATATTTTTTGGATCTTTTAGAAATACAAAGAATCCAAGTCCTGCATGCAGTAGTGATATAAAAATAAACTCTATTTGGCTTAAAAACATACCCAGCCTACTGATACTTCCTCAGGACGAGAACAGCATGCGTTCCGCCCACGCTATGGCTGTTTATCAACGCAGTATCCATGGTAAAATACCTGGCACGGTTTGGTACATAATCGAGGTTGCAGCAAGGATCGGGTACATCGAGGTTAATCGTAGGAGGAATAATTGCATTTTTTAAACTAAGACACGTTGCCACTACCTGAAAACCGCCTCCTGCAGCAAATGATTGCCCTGTCATAGATTTGACAGAGCTTACCGGAATTTTATACATACGATCACGAAAAAAGGTCTTAAAGGCATTGGTTTCCGCTACGTCATAGTTTGGAATAGCATTCCCGTGAGCGCAGATATAATCTATTTCTTCTTTGAGAACTTTACCATTTGCCAACGCCTGTTCTAATGCAGACACTAATGCCTGTCCACTTGTATCAGCCTGAACAACTTCTTGCGCTTCGCAGGTTGAGGCATACGACAGGATTTCAGCATAAATATCTGCCCCTCTATTCAGGGCGTGATTTAACTCTTCAATTACAACTGCCGCTCCGCCTTCACTCAGCACCATGCCATCACGATCCTTATCATATGGCCTTGACGCCTTCTCTGGCTCGTTATTTCTCTTTGAGAGAATCCCCAATACACAGAGGGTAGACATGGGAAAGGGGAAAATAGGGGCATCGGAACTCCCCACAACCATCACATCAACCTCTCCCTGCTTAATCATTTTATAGCCGGAATTCATTACATCAAGGCCGGTAGAACACCCTGATGATGATGTTGAATTTGGGCCAGTAATGTTCAGCGCAGAACAAATATAACCCGTTGTTACATGTGGCGTTAATTCAGGAGCAGTAAGGCGGCTCACCCCATTCTGACCACGCTCTAAAAATCTCTTGTGTTGCCGTTCATATATATCATTTTCAGCCCCTACTGTTGTTCCAAAACATACACCACATCTGTTTCTGTTTTCCTTGTTTAAGTCAATCCCGGAATCCAGTAATGCCATCTTCGCTGCAGCGATAGCAAGGTGCGTAAATCGGGCAGTACGTTTAACTAATTTTGAATCAAAATAATCACAAGGATTAAAATTTTTAACCTCCCCGGCAATTTGCGTACTCAAAGAAGATGGATCAAAGAAGGTAATCCTTTTTATACCTGATATTCCATGAACAAGCGCATCCCAATACTCATCTTTTCCGTTCCCATTAGGAGCTAATATCCCCAGACCAGTTATGACAGCGCGTCTTGTTATCATAAGATTTTCCTCCTCAGAGCTACTTAATCATGTGAATTGTCAAAAGAATTTCTCTCTGCTACTCTATAGCTATATGCGTTTATTTTCTGATAAACGTCTTTAAGGAACCTATAGTCTGTTGTTAGTAAGGCCATATCACTCTTAATTTTAAACAACTCCAGACCCCTTTGGCCAATGAAACCGGCACTTCTTGCCGCCAGGCAATGTTCATCAGAAACATTTACGGTATATCCCATATCTCTGATCTTTTTCTCCATTGTTCCAGTCATCATAAGCATATCTAAAAACTTTATTCCATTTAAGGAGATATTCAGCTCGGGCCAGGTACTTGGGTCT
Organism: Candidatus Loosdrechtia aerotolerans; assembly: GCA_021646405.1. Classification (GTDB taxonomy): domain Bacteria; phylum Planctomycetota; class Brocadiia; order Brocadiales; family Brocadiaceae; genus Loosdrechtia; species Loosdrechtia aerotolerans. Next base: position 60,735 of record SOER01000011.1, on the reverse strand, counting down.
TTTGTTAGTTCGTATTCATACCGTAAAAGCGTCTGGACATAATCTTCCGGTAATTCAAAACTAAACCGGTCGGGTTCTAATTGCCAGTTCGTCGCTGGCAGGGGTGCACCAGGAGTTATCAGAACAGAATCTGGTTTATAATTCTCATCTTTTAATGTACGCAGTAAGTATAAATTCTCTTTCAAAATCTGTTCATGAGTTATATCGCTCCCACAGGGTAATGGACAAGGATAAATAAAACTTGCACCAACATCAAGATATTTTTTTTGATTGTAAGATGCCTGTTTTATTGCCTTAATGGTATAGTAAGCATCTTCTGCAGAACTGCCTTTGTTCATAACTTTTGAGAGGACCTCATCATTCGCCACCTCGACACCTAAAAAAACGGCCCGGAGCCCGGAACGTATTATCGTTTCATACGAATTAATCAGCTCTGCCATTCGTTCCCGTGCATTGACTTCTACTCGAACAAACATCGAATACTCTATCATTACACCTTCTTCTAATAGTGCACGAGCGATTCTCCTGCTGAGTGATATCGGTGTTGCGGAACCCGCAAACCGAAAGAGCCCAATACCTACCTCTTTAATAGTCTTCTTAATTTCTTCAATGGTTGTACCTACATCTCTCGGCTGATATCCTCCTGTAATGTTTGGATGCGTACAGAAATTACATTTTCCATAATAGCATCCCGACGATTCGTTTATTACTGCAATATTTACCTTGCCATCCCCCTCTTCATACAACGGAAAAGATTTTAAGTTTAAAGAGATTCTTTTAATAGTTGTCCCTCTTACTATTCCGTTGCTATCTCTGTATATGAGATTTGCAATTTTATCCTCTTCTGCAAGGGAAGTAATTCTTTTTATTACCTCGCGCTTCGAATAGCTCCGGGAGTACATTTCCTTTACTATGGTAATAATCTGTATGAGGGTTGTTTCGCCTTCAACATCAATACAAAAATCGAAAGGGCTTTTTTCCAGTGCGTGGGTCTTAAATTGATTAACTTGCGGCCCACCAGCAATTATGACAGTATTTGGACTCAGTTCACTTACTTTGCGGGCAAGCTTTTCAGAATACACAAATCTGTCACCAAGCCAGGTTTTTATTCCAAGTACCTTTATTTGATTCTCATATATCTTTCGGGCTAAATCATCAATATATTTCTCCATCCTCTCTTTGATAATCTTCGCAAGCTCATCCTGGAGAATATTCCACTCTTTCCTCAGAAGCACAGTATCGCCAGCGGTTCTTTCTTTAAAAATCTGTACAAAAAGCCCAGATAATCTTTGCATAAGCTTGTTATGCGTGAAGGATGTATAAAATTCAATCTGCGCAGGGTCTTCAATTATAATATTCAACCCTGATTCCTTACATGCCCTTCTTAGTATTCCAATACCATTTTCCTTAAAACAGTCACTAACCGAGTAGGCCTTCCCCATGAACGAATTCCACAACATAAGATCTATATCTTGTGTACTATTCATAAAGATACTAAGTCCTCAAAAATCACATAAATTATTTACAATATGTAAAAAATATTACCTTGAGAATCGCTTATTGTGACATGTAAATGATTTATCACAAAGAGAGTGCATAGCAGAGTTTCAGTGTATTTAATAATCTCATTATCTGTGTACAGAAGAAGGGGATTGTTTTTAGAAATAGCAGTATAAAAAAGCTGATATGATATATCTGAAGAAAATTGGGGAAAGATAGGATAAATACAGATCTCTTTCATTAACTGATGGGTCAGTTCCATACTGCCCCATTTGATTACAAACACTTTATGTTTCGTGGTTTCGGTTTAACCGTTGGCGTTCAGAGATCCAACTCCTCGATAAATTGGTAACCGCCTGCGCTACATCTCTATAAACGGTATTTTCAGAATCACCCAGACAGCTATTCACCAATTTCTCCAAGTCCTTTATTTTTGTTTCGAATTTTACAACTTCACTTAAATCTGAGAATATCATAATTGCCCCGAGTTCTCTGGTACCGTCTAACAATAGCGATGTACTCACATCATACGTTGCATGGCTAACCGGATGAACAACCTCTTGCATCCTATACGTCTTTTTCTCTTTGAGCGTTCGCAGAAGAAAATCAGCAAAAACAGAACCTACGTACTTAACATCCTTTCCCAGGACATCTTCCTGCGCAATATGCAGAATCCTTGCAGCACTTTTGTTGAAGGTATTTACCTTATATTTCGTGTCAATGGAAATTATGCCATAGGGAATATTCTCCAGGACATTCTCATTATGAATCTTCCGGTGATTTACTTCCTGGTACAGCAGGGCATTTTCTATTGCCATACCAATATACCCTGACAGCATAGAGAGCAACTCAATATCCTCATCAAAAAATGCCTTTCCCGTAATCTTATTCCCTAATGTGATTACACTGCAAAGATTTCCACTGGCAAAGATAGGTACGCATAATTGTGCCTGCAAGAGATTCAGTTCCTTTTGGATGTGAATTGCCTCACGCATGTTTAACTGATCTGTGGCTGCCTCTCTCTCGATAACATCCTTATGCAATATCTGGTGATGTCTGGATAACCAGTGAATAATGCCCTGGTTACTTGCAAAGTGGATATTTCTTAAAACTGCTTCGTCAAAGCCGAGACAGCGATAGGGTTTACAGAAATCATCACCTTTATAAACAAGGATACAAACGACCCGTCCAACCTTAAACAACTCTGCAAGTGCCTCTACAATAAGATCGGTAAGTCTTCCGAGATCATAAACCTGGGTTAATGCCTTTGAGAATTTCTGGAAAATCTCCTTGTATGGTAAATGCAGGTCGCTCATATTCGTTTGCTTATGAAAAGATAGTTCTGTTAATCTCATATTTTCCGGCTTTAAGCTTTTTATCTGTGATTGAACAAAACCGAGTTCCCTTTTCAGTTCCTGATTTTCTAGCACCCGTTTTGAAATACGCTGTAATGCTTCTTTTTTTAGTGGTGTTTCAAGAAGTTCATAAGCACCCAGTCGTATAGCTTCCTCGGATAGTGTTGGCTGAGATTCAGGAACGATTGCAATAACCATAGAGTCATTATTAGCCTGCTGGAGCCCTTCTATAACCTTGTTTGCCCCTCTGTTGTTTAAGAGAATATCCAAAAAGATAATATCTATATCTCTTTTCAGGGATATTTGTAATGCATCATCAGGTGATTTGGCAAGGTAAATTATACAATCTTCACTTAAGGATCTTTTAAAAAAATTGTACATTGAACTATCATTGGAGACTACCAAAAAAGAGTACATAGCCCCTCCTCACCAAAAGCTACATGCTAAACTGACGTTCGACAGGAATAACACCTTCGATTTATCATTGATCTTGAAATAAAGAGCTCTATTATCATCACAAAATCCCCACCCTAAGAACCAATACTTTTGTAACTATCCCAGAATCTTGTGAAAACTCCCGAACCGGAGCGAACAATAAAGGAGCAACTTTTGTGCCAACGATTAACACATTATTACCAGAAGATTCAAACTCTGCAAACAGAATAAAAGACCTACCAAATTCTCAACCGAATAAAGAGATGTAAAATTTAATTTAGGTATTTTTAAGCCGAAAAAACTTCACTAGTTTACTGATATAAACCGGAAAATATTTGTTACCTCGTCCCTAATATAGCCACAAGAGCATCCATTTACAAGTCTTTTTATCCTCTAAGAAAACTTAATTGTCGAATTTTTTTTACCTTAATATGTTTTTTTTAAAGCAAAAAACCAAGAATTAATGTTCAAAATTGGGCAAATATGCACAATTTTGTTTAATAAAGAACAGTTGATTAACAAACGAAATAGCATATTAAGTTTAACTTTTTCCTAATAGTATTCAGCAAATTATTTACTTATAAAAATAGTACAAATTATATTTGCGGTAGATCTTGCAAAGGTGGTACAAAAAATGCATAATATTTATCCTGTTCTCTTTTCTAAAATCATAAGGGGTTACAATATGATTCAAAAAAAATCAGCAAATATACTCGTCATTGATGACGACCTTGGTGTTAGAGAATCATTGAAAATGACTCTCAAGGATACATATTCTGTTTTTACTACCTCGACTATAGACGAGGCAATCAGCAGTTTTCCGAGTGTTAAACCCGAAATGATTTTTCTCGATATAAGGATGCCGAAATCAAATGGTCTGGATTTTCTCAAGGAAGTAAAATCGGTTCATTCTACTATTCCTATTGTCATAATTACCGCTTTTCCTTCTACACAAACTGCAATTACAGCACTGCGGAATGGAGCATTTGATTATATTGTCAAACCCTTTAATTTATCAGAAATACGATCAACGGTAGAAAGAGCTCTTCATTATCGCAAAGAACAATCAAAAACAAAAGCATTAATATATAAGATGAGGAGTGATATTCAGAAAAACTTTATTTCTACCACTCAAACCCTTTTACTTGCTATAGATGCCAAAGATTCATACACTGCAGCCCATTCAAAAAAGGTGTCTTGGTTATTTTGTTTGATTGCAGATGAACTTGGTTTCAGTAAATCCCAGATTGAAATTTTACGATTCGGAGCATTCCTTCATGATATTGGAAAAATAGGGATACATGATAAGGTATTAACAAAACCCGGGAAGCTTTCGAAAGAAGAATTCGAAGTAATGAAGCATCATCCGGAGATTGGTTACAAAATCCTTGAACCTATTGATTTTTTAAAAGATGGTTTATCAATTGTACGTCACCATCATGAATGGTATAATGGGGAAGGTTATCCTTGTGGTTTAAAAGGATCTGAAATACCTTATGAAGCGGCAGTATTCTCTATAATCGATGCATATGACGCCTTAACGAACGACAGACATTATCGGAAAAAGTATTCGCACAAAATTGCATTAGATATTATCTCGAAGAGAATAGATACCCAATTTACCCCTCATTTAACTGAAAAGGTTCTTGATATCATTGATAAATACAAAAACTATCATCATATTTAAACATATCCTCTGCAATCTCTTAACCAAAGAATAGCATTATATAATTACAAAAAAGAGATGAAGATATTAGCCACTATTTACATTCTTATTCTCGTATTTTCCCTTCACGCAACAGACGCATTAGCGCAAATAGCCTCCGGGCTCCATAACCCTGTCTTTAGTGCTTCAGCATTGGCTCAGGGAAATGCTTTTCTAGCTCGCGCTGATGATGCTTCTGCAATAGCATTTAATCCGGCAGGCCTTACACAACTTCAACGACCAGAGGTTTCCCTTGGTGCAGGCCTTATCTATCCGACCGTAGAATATCATGGCATCAATGCAAATGAAGGTGTCGATGAGAATATGGATACAACAATAAATACCATACCAAACATATTTTTTGCCAGCCCAATTATTAAAGATACATTAGCCATAGGGCTTGGAGTAACAGCACCGTACGGCCTTAACGGTAAATGGGATGAAGATGGATTCTCCAGGTTTGTTGTCACAGATTTTGATTTGAAAATTATTACTATAAATCCCACACTTACCTATAAACCGTTTTCTTTTCTATCAATAGGTGCAGGATTAGATTACTACTATGCAGAGACCGAGTTGGAAAGCCGTGTCCCTCCTGAAGGATTCAGGGACCTTGATATGCATGGTGATGCCTTTGGATATAATATCGGCATATTATATACTATTTCTCAAAGCCATAGTATTGGTTTTTCATTCAGAAGCAAGGCAGACATAGACTTCGATGGGGATCTAAAATTGTCCAATTTAAGTGATCCGGTAACGGCACTTGATTCAAAAATCAAAACAACAGCAACACTGCCGGAAATGCTTTCATTAGGTTATGCATACAAGTTTAAAAATCTCTGGAGTATTGAGGCAGATGTTCAATGGACACACTGGTCACGATTTGATGTCCTGAGATTTACAACAGATCCGCCGCTTGGAGATATAGAAGATGTAAGGAATTGGGATAATACATGGGGATTTGCTCTTGGAGGAGAATATACTCTCAGTGAAAATCTGAGAGTGAGAGGTGGTTATGCCTTCCATGAATCACCGGTTCCAGCAGAGACCTTTGAGCCGTCAGTCCCCCAAAGCAGCAGACATGCACTATTTACTGGTTTTGGATATAGTTGGGGTAAGAATTTAAACAAATGGATAGACATAGCTTATGGTATAGTATTTTACGAAAACAGAACAATAGATAATTCAGCAGGAGAAAATATCCCGGGAGAAACGATTGACGGACGTTACGACTTATTAACACACATACTAGCTATAAATTTTAATTATAGATTTTAAAAAGGGACCTTGCCAGCGTTTCATCTCTCTCCGACATTAAGGACAACGTGCACGTTATTCTATTCTTTATCCGGATATATATCCCGGACATCTTAACCAACAGGAAAGGAGTTACATTTCAAACAACTACTTTTCGTTTTCCTCTGTTTGGTAAATTGGTTTCAATACCTATCTCCTCATCAGTAAGGTAACAGGCCGGATCTTGTTCCCACATATCACCATAATACGCCTCTGCCCTCGCTCTGAAATTTCCACCGCAGATATTGAGCCATTTACATTTTGCACAACGTCCTTTAATATAAGGATTTTTATTTTTCAATTTACCCATCAATTCATGAGAAACATCCTCCCATATCTCGCTAAACCTTCTCTTTCTAACGTTTCCAAAAGAATAGTGCCTCCAGAACTGATCAGCATGTACCTCTCCATCCCAACTTATACAAGCAAGCCCCTTACCTGAACTGTTTCCTTCATTCCATTGGAGAAGCTCGTATACATCTTCTGCCCTCTTTGGATTTTCCTTTAATAAACGCAAGTATACATACGGACCATCTGCATGATTATCTACAGTAAGCACCTCTATTTTTCTCCCTTTTTCATGCGCTTCCTTCGTTTTATCCATAATAAGGTCAACAACGTCCCGGGTTTCCTGATGAGAAAGATCTTCTTCTATCAGGTTTGAACCCCTTCCTGAATAAACGAGATGGTAGAAACAAACCCGCGGTATATTTTCCTCTTCAATAAGTTGAAAGATACCGGGAATATCGTGGGCATTCCTTTTATTAATAGTAAATCGCAGCCCTACTTTAATGCCTACGGCCATGCAATTTCGAATACCCTCTAATGCTGCATCAAAAGCACCTGGTATGCCGCGAAAACGGTCATTCGTTACTTTCAAACCATCCAAGCTGATTCCGACATAAGAGAGGCCAAATTTTTTTAACTCATCTGCCTTCTCTTTTGTAATCAGGGTACCATTTGTACTAATAACTGCCCGCAAACCTCTCTCTTTTGCATATCCAATGAGTTCAAGGAGATCCGGCCTCATGAGAGGTTCACCACCTGAAAAGAGAATTACTGGTGCTCCATAGTTTGCGAGGTCATCCAGCATGGCTTTTGCCTCTTGCGTGGTCAGCTCATTAGGATACTCAATATCCTTTGATTGGGAATAGCAATGGATACATTTTAAGTTGCAGCGTTGTCCCACATTCCATACTACAACGGGTTTTTTGTCTTGAGAAAATTGTAATAAATGTGATGGTAATTTCCCGGATTCTCTCCCATATCGCAATGCATCAGAAGGTTCAACGGTACCACAATATAACTTTGATATGCCAATCATATTACCTCTCCTACAATGAAGGATACGACAAAAGATATACACAGGAAATGCCCGTATATCTTCAACTATACATACAGAAATAAACACATAAAATCTTATAACAAAATCTCACATATCTCAAGATAATTATTCAGTAAAATGATTTTACAATTCCTGACCAACTGCGTAAAATTTCCAATCAACACAACCGATATAGAGGGTATTTTTAGAATCTATCGCAGGAGAAGAGAGCAATGGTTCACCAAAAGTTGCACTCCATTTAAGAGAGCCATCGTTATTAATAGCATATACCTTACCATCCCAGGAACCTACATAAATAGTACCATTCACATCAACTACAGGCGATGCAGTGATTGAATCTCCAGCCTTGAACTTCCATTTTAAGGTACCATCTTTTCTGATTGCATGGAGGTATCCCTCCTGTGTTCCTATATAAATTGTTTCATCGGCATCAAGGGCAGGGGAAGAGTGTGTACGGCTTCCAACACTGCCTCCCCATTTCAGCGCCCCATCAAAACGAACGGCATAAAGTTTTCCTTTCGTATCAGCAATATAAACAGCATCATTGCCAAGAGCTGGTGTTGCGTCTATCTTACCTTCTGTTTCAAAACGCCACTTCAAACTCCCGTCTGGATTTAACGCATATAAATATTTATCCCAGGAACCGATATAAATTGTATTATCCGGCCCTATTGCGGGAGAGGAGGTCATAATAGATGCCCCTGTATTGTAACTCCATAAAAATTTTCCATTGGCACCAACAGCATAAACATTGCCATCAAAACAACCGAAATATACGTTGCCTTTTTCGTCAACAACAGCAGATGAATGAACAGCACCTTTCGTCAGAAATTTCCATTTCATTTTACCATTAGGACTAATAGCATACAGTTTTCCATCAATAGTTCCTATGTAAACAATCCCATCATTATCAACGGTAGGAGAGGCAAATATCTCATCACCTGCTTTAAATGACCATCTTACTTTTCCCTCTGGAGTTACAGACAAGAGACTACCATCAGTACTCCCTATATAAATAATACCATCGGCATCCACTACAGGTGCAGACCATATCTCTCCAGCACTAGAAATACTCCATTTTACGTTGTTCCCGGAGGGACCTGCAAAAGGTACCATGCCAGTTCTCTGAGGATTGTATTTGTATAGAGGAAAATTACCTGGCGTGTTTTGAGCATAGAGAACAGGAAGGTATACTATACTATACATCGAAAGAGTCACTATTGTTAAACCGAAAAGGAGGGTTCTCTTCCAAAAGGGAAAATTTATCGTTATCATAATCATGCTCCTTCTAAGTATTAAAGTTCCGGTATAATCAGTTCCTGACCAATTCTCAAATAGTTTTGGCTTTTGAGAACTTTCTTGTTTGCGTCCAGTATCTTATCCCACTTTGTACCATCATTATAATATTTCGCAGCTAATTTATACATTGAATCGCCTGGTTGAACTTTGTGTATCCTTCCTGCAGTTTTTGTATCTTTCTCAACTTTAACTACCTGTGAAAGTGAAGGAGGAATTGTTTTTGTCTCTGATTTCAGATGAACTATTTCAGGTATAATAAGTTCCATTCCAATTTGAATGACATTCTGGTTCTGGAGCTTATCCCGATTGGAATTATAAATAATCGGCCATTTAGATGCATCTCCGTAATATTTTTTTGCTATTTTGCAAAGATCTTCTCTGGATTGAACCTTGTGTATCTGGAAATTTGCAGAATGTTTTCTTATATCTTCCCGTGAAACCCCCATCCAGTTCTCTTGCTCTCCTGTAGTATTTGGTATTTTATCCTTTCCAGCTACAACAGCATCTACCTCTACATCCTTCGCTTTTTTCCACTCTCCTTCAATAATTGTATCCTGTTTTTCAACCAATTGGTCTGCAATGTTCTCTGTGTTTACCAGACCAGGTTTCTTTTGCTCTGCATCTTGAGCAGAAGATACCACTTTTGCCGATGGATCCCCTGATTCATTGAAAGGATCCTGCGGCAAATCATGTATATCTAATACACCCACCTGGGTATCTTCTTCCATTTCAGGGATAGGAATAACAGGTTCTTTAATGGTCGTTCTCGTACTCAAAAAAACACCAATAATAGCTAAAATAATTACCCCTAAAATAACACCAACTTGCACATCTCTTTTCATCGTTTTTATTCCTTTCAAAGGTTTATAGGAATGATGACGATAAAATAAATTGCTTTATCTAGTTTTTATGAGTGCTTCCCTTCCTTTTACAGAGTGACTCTGCGAAGGTAATGATTTATTTCCTACAGAAAGTCCTCTCCATTTAAGGAGCATGGGACATGCAATAAAGATTGTAGAATAAGTACCTACTATAAGACCAACGAGCATTACAAACGCAAATCCATGGACTTCAGGCCCACCAAAGAAAAACAGGGCACATAGTACGCCTATAGTTGTAACACCTGTCAAAAGGGTACGGCTCAGTGTTTGGTTAATACTGTCATTAACCAACTGAGGTGTAAGCATCTTACCTCTCCCACCCATATTCTCCCTGATCCTATCGAATATAACAATGGTATCGTTTAAAGAATACCCTATTACTGTAAGAAATGCGGCTACCATAGCACTATCAATCTTCATATTGCCGAACAGATAATCTGCCACAGCAACAGCTCCCAAGGTAATCACGATATCGTGAATAACGGTAATAATTGCCGATGAACCAAACCTAAAGTCTCCGAAACGGAACCAGACATAAAATATTGTAGCAATACAAGAAAAAATTACCGCAAGTATCGCACGACCCTTCATCTCGTTCGCAACGGTAGAACCAATACTTACAATTCTCTTCAGTGGCTGAGGTATCTCAAATGCCTTCTGTAGCGTTTCCTCAACCGTTTCTACATTTTGTGTACCGAGAACGAGATTAACCGTCTGATATTCCCGGCCTTCTTCTAAACCCGTTTCAAGAATACCGGGATAGCCAGCAGAGGCCAATGCACCCTCAATAGCTTCTTTCTTTAAGGGTTTTGATAGCATCATACGAACCAATACCTGATCCGCTTCTTTCTCCCGGCCTGTTTCTACCTTTGAAGGAGTTGTTTGGATGGTAGTACTTGCTAATTCAGCACCTTCAGAAACATCCTTCAGGGGTTCGAACGAAACTTCTATTCTCTCCTTATATAAGTTATCCCTAAATTTATGAATAATATCCTCTCGTATCTTCTCCTGTACTTTTGCAGCATTCAAAGGCTGTATTTGAACAGCAAATATTTCTGAAGGAGCATCAAGTGTATAAATATTTTTTACTACATTCCTTACAGGTTTAATACCAGCAATTATTGCCATAAAATCCTCCTTCCCAATACCCTCTTTTAACTCCAGATAAATGGTATCTTCTTCAATAGAAATACTGGGTAAGGAAATTTGCTCATTCATTGCTTGTTTTATATCCTGCAAAACCGATCTTGACCCCTCAATTCTTAAACTCCTTGAACGTGTCTTCTCGGAGTCCTGCGATTGCCTTTTTACCGTAATATCTCGGAACCCCATTCTGCTTAACTCATAATTAAGAAGATCTGGCTCTACGGGTTCATTCAATTCTACATCCATGAAAGGCTTTGGAGATACCATTCCTACATCTTGAGTTGACATCATTTCAGTAATATCTGAAACCGTTATATGAACGGTACGGAAGATGAGCTTGTTTTTTAACCCATCTACGGCGGCATTAACAATTTGTGAATGTTTTTTTGCATCATCCGGCCCCCTGATGTCCATTGAATATTTTTTTGCAGGCTGGCCGGCAGGTATAAGTGCCAGGATATCTTCCTCGCTGTACCCTGCTTGTTTGAACATGTCCCGAATAGATTTCTCTTCTATTGGTTTTTGTACTTTGAGGTTAAAAACCGTAGGTTCAATAAAGTCAATTCCTGCAAACAAACCTGTATTGTCTAAAGCCTGTTTTATGTCTTCTGTCAATTTTTCTTTTATTTTTTCATCGTTCAATTCTTTTATTCGAATTCCAAATTCATCAGACGCTAATATAAACTGAGTTAAATTTTCTTCCGCCCAAAAACTCTGCACTTCCGCTTCTTCATAATTAGCCTCGGCAAGCGCGTTCCTTACAAACCCGGGTTGCTTCGGATTGTCAAGATGTAAATGAACCAGGGTTCCACCGGTAAAGTCAATATCATACTTTTTACTTCCCCGGAGAGCAAACATCGTCATCCCAGTAATAATACAAATGCCGGAGACGGCTGCCATAATAAACCGATAATCAATGAATTTAACACGAGGAATACCGATAAGCTTGAACATAGAAAAGTTTTTTAACCAACTTAAATCCATGAACAGATCGTAGAGTACCCGCGTTACAAAAATCGCGGTAAATAAATTGATGATCATACCGAGGATTAAGGTCCAGGCAAAACCTTTTACCGGACCGGTACCAATAGCAGCAAGAATTATTCCAGTAATGAATGTAGTAACATTGGAATCGAAAATTGCAGAAAAAGCCCTTTCATACCCGGCTTTAACAGCGGCACGAATAGGCTTTCCTTTCGACCTTTCTTCACGGATCCTCTCAAAAATGAGCACATTGGAGTCGATTCCCATACCGAGGATAAGTACAAGACCGGCTATACCCGGAAGTGTCAGGGTAGCCTTGAGAAGCACCATAATAACAACTACCAGAAATACGTTGAGTAGATTTGCAAAGTTAGCAACCCACCCTACTCCTAAATAATAGGTCCCAATAAAGAGAAGGGCAAACGAACCTCCTATAATACCTGCTATCAATCCTCTATTAATTGCATCCCTTCCCAGGCTCGGTCCTACCATGGTTTCCATTTCCAACTCCAGGTCTGCAGGCAGACTTCCCGCCCGCATTATGGCAATGAGCTCATTCACCTCATCCTGGGTAAAATTCCCTTCAATAATTCCGGCTCCTGGAATACGATCACGTATTACCGGCGCTGAATAAAGGATACCATCTAAAATAATTGCTAACGGTTTACCAATGTTACGCTCCGTAATTTGTCCGAATTTCGATTTACCAATAGCATCAAATTCAAAGCCGACAACAGGTTCAACCCCTTTACGGTCGGCATAGATCCGGGAAAGATGTTCCCCGGAAATCGCTATCTTATTGCGAATAAGAAACCATTTACCAGTATCACCCTCTTCACCCTTCCTCTTCCGTATCCAGTGTTTATAGTAACCGGGAACCTGTTTTCCTTCTAACGCATCTCTGTATTCAGGGCTGTCCGGACTAGCAGCCAGCCGAAACTCAAGTTTACCAAGCCGTGTAATTCGATTCTTTAAATTTTCAATCTCAGTTTTCGTTGCGCCAGGAACCTGAATAAGTATTCGGCGGCTACCCTGCTCCTGGATCCTATACTCCATGACCCCCTGCGGATCGATTCTCTTTTTCAATACCTCGATAATCTCATTGGTAATACCTGGACGCTCTTCTTCGTCCACCCTTACTTTATAGAGCAACTCGGAGCCACCTTTGAGATCTAAGCCAAGTTTTATCTTACCTTTCGATATCTGTTCAACGATTTTATTGCGTATTGTTTTACCATCACCATCCACTTCTTCTTTTACGACCGTCTCTCGGACAACAGGATCTGTTACAAAAAACCGCGCCCACGATTTTTCTAACGTAGTTCTATCTACTACCCTGCCATCGATCTCTTTCACTTGTTCTCTCTTTAAGATCTTTTCCGATGGTGGATATAAAATCATTATGGCGATAGCAACAACTACCGCAATCAGAGGTATTCTCCACCTCAAACTTTTCGTCATTTGTTCCTCCTCAATGGGCTCCCTTACCGTTAGTTATGAAAAAATTACTAATATAAATGTACATCATAAATATACTATAATAATGCATAAGAATAATTCTGATTATTTACTTTCCTTTGCAATTTCCTTAGGTTCTTCAGTATTATGTGAAACTTCCAATACCGTACCGATTGAACTTCTGTCTACCTTGATCCGCACATCTTTAGAATCATCTATACGAAGTATGACCTCATTTTCCCTGACTGATGTAATAACCCCGTGAACTCCTCCAACCGTTACTACCCGGTCATTCTTTTTAATCCTGCTTAATAACTCCTTACGTTCTCTCTCTCTCTTTTTTTGTGGTCGCAAAATTAAAAAGTACATCACAACAAACATAAGGATAAACGGAAGCAGTAGTGATAACATACCACCAGGTGATTGCTTTCCGGCCGCCTCTAATAAAAAAAACATAGCATCCCTCCCCGAAAATATAACCAGAAATTAATATACCGTTATTCAGATTGTTTTAATAGAAAATTGGCTTTAAAGTCCTTAAACGTACCCTTTGCTATAGATTCCCTTGCCTGCTGCATTACATTTTGAAAATAATATATGTTATGGAATGATATCAAAGTTAATCCTAAAATTTCTTTTGATTGAAAAAGATGTCGTATATATGATCTTGTAAAGTATTGACAGGTATAACATTTACACGTTTCATCCAAAGGCCTGTCATCCTCTTTATATTGACTATTGAGTATTTTTACTGTACCGGTACTGGTAAAGGCACACCCATTCCTGCCATTGCGGGTGGGAATAACACAATCAAACATATCAACTCCACGTTCTATAGCATTCAGAATATCAACGGGAAACCCAACACCCATCAAATACCGCGGTTTATCCTGTGGTAAATAGTCTATGGTGTAATCCAGTACTTCATTCATCAGGGCACCCCCTTCACCAACACTTAACCCCCCAATAGAATACCCATCAAAACTCATCTCCACAAGTCTTTGTGCACATTCAATACGAAGATCACTGAATACACTCCCCTGAACAATACCAAATAATGCCTGTTGATTATTCTTGTGTGCAGCCAGGCAACGTTCAGCCCAGGCAAGTGTTCTCTGCGTTGCCAGATATGCTCTGTCTTTTTCACAAGGATATGGTACACATTCATCAAATGCCATAATAATATCCGATCCTATATCATTTTGTATTTGAGTCATTCTCTCGGGGGTAAGGAAGATTTTTGTTCCATCAATTGGCGATTGAAATTCTATCCCATTATCCAAAATTTTCGTTAATCCAGCAAGAGAGAAAACCTGGTATCCTCCGCTATCTGTAATAATAGCACCTTCCCACCCTATATACTTATGGAGGCCGCCTAACCGGCGGATAATCTGCTCTCCTGGTCTCAGACACAAGTGGTAAGCGTTACATAAAATAATCCTTGTGTAAGTCTCTTTGAGCTGAACGGGTGTCAGGGCCTTAACCGTTCCCAGGGTACCAACCGGCATAAAAACTGGCGTTGGGATTTTCACATTGGCAAGTGAGAGCTCTCCATATCTTGCTTTCGTTTGCTTATCAATTGCCAAAACTTTAAAATCCAAAAATATCTCCGCAGAGAGGTATTAATACACCCGGATCAATTCTACTTGTGGATAATAATATTTCAAAATAGATATGCACGTAAAACTGTTTTTAGCCATTCCTTGAGCACCATATTGACAAAGCCCTACCCCATGCCCTAAGCCTTTTCCTGAAAAGGTTATACTTTTCCCGTTATCCCTCGAATAAAACGCCGTACTATAGAGATAATAAGGGCCTATCAACAATCGAAAGCTATTTGCATGCATTTCTCTGCTTCCAGAACTGGAAACTATTTCAACTTTTGAGCAATGGATGCCCTCTCCGGGATCTACGCCATTTATCATATGAATATCCGGGACATACATATTTGCGTCCTTTAGCTTCTTTTCAATTTCTGATTTATCGATATCCACGCTCCAATTAAAATATTTCGAGTCCTCACAATAATTACACACAACACCTTTTAATGGAGGAATACTATCTTCCCCAAATACGTAATAACAATCTTCTGTATGACCTCCGCATGTACTGTGAAAATAAGCGGGAAAGAGATTCCAATTATATGCCATAACTATACCTCTGGTCTCTTGTACAATCCTGCTAATTCTTGAAGTCTTCCCGGTTATTCCCCGGTATGCAAGATCCAGCATATCTAAATGGTAAATGTTATCCTCTTTTACTTTCCTCTTGTACATTGCGTATGTTCTCGCTGTTATTGCTTGAGCACGCAAGGCCTCTTCATTCCAGCTATGGGGCATCTCATTCCCTACAACACTCACAAGATAATTTTCAAGGCCAACCTCTTCAATTACCAGGAATTTATTATTCGGCTGTCGTAATATCCTGATTTCACCAGGGTATCGTACATCATTTACCTCAATATCTCCATGCTGCGAGCTGGAAATCCGTATTTCAGTATTTTTATAGTGTCTATTCCCAACAGTAATACAATCATCCTTTACCGATATCATAGATTTTTGTAACCCAGGTCCTTCGTCTACTATCGTATTACGATCATCCCTAATTTGATAATAACCGTGAATCGCTAAGTGAGCATATCGGGTATCCTTTGCAATAAGTATCCTTATAGAGGGTTCTGCCTCCAACAGGTCTTTATAATTATAAACTCCATCTTGAACTTCAGGAATACCTCTTTGGCACGAAAGAGGCACTCCCGATGATAAAAATGTCATTAGTGCAGTTATCATTAAGAAGAATACCCTCAACATATCCTTTAGATTTTTTTATCTACCTTAACGTTTGACGCTGCCCTTATATAGCTCTCGTGTAGTATCCTTATACCTCTCGTACTCACTAAAAATACAACCACAATACCCCTGCCGGTAAATCATCTTCTTTTTGGCCATTTCATGGCTGCACTCTGAAAGATGACGATAATCACGATAAACAAATCCTATCTCGTATTCCTTTGATACATTCTCAGAAATTGTTTTCAATTGTTCATGGTCTTGATATGTGCTAAAGAGCATCGTAGACGTAAAAGCATCAAATCCATTTTTTTTTGCATAGAGTGCGGTGAATTTTAAACGCATCGCATAGCAATCAGAACACCGGTTATTTGCCTCATAATTAACGTTCCTCAAATACTCCCGGACACCATACTCTTCATGGTAAATCACTGAAATTGGATCGCTCTCCTGAAATACCCGTAATGCTTTTATTCTTTTTCTAAACTCAAGGAGTGGATGTATATTTGGATTATAAAAAAGTCCCGTAACAAGGAACCCTTCCTTCCTCAATCCATTTAATGGTGCACATAAACAGCATGCACAACAAATATGAAGTAGCAAATTCATAGATAAAAACGGCCTTAAAACATGGTTTTCTGAGATCCTGTTTCTGTATGGTGTTGGTACCCTAAATGTTCATAAGCCAATTTTGTCACAACCCTTCCCCGGGGTGTTCTATCTAAATATCCTTTTTGAATTAAGAATGATTCATAAACCTCTTCTATTGTATCCTCTTCTTCACTCACCGAGACTGCAATAGTTTTCAGACCAACAGGACCTCCATTATAACGAATAACCGTCTCTAAAATCTTACGGTCCATATCGCTCAAACCATTCTCATCTACCCCAAGCATTTCTAACCCCATCAGAGCCACTTCTTCATTAATGACGTCATTTCCGCGGACCTGTGCAACGTCCCGAATGCGCCTCAAAAATCTGTTCGCTATTCTCGGCGTACCGCGGGACCGTTTTGCTATAACTTCAGCCCCCTTCTCGTCAATCTGAATAGAAAGAGTGCGGGCAGAATTACATACAATCCTATAAAGATCAGTCCAGGAGTAGAATTCAAGTTTCTCCAGTACGCCAAAACGTGAACGAAGCGGGGCGGTAAGCAGCCCTTCCCTTGTCGTTGATCCAACAAGTGTAAATCTCGGCAAATTAATCTTGACCGATCTCGCTTTCGGCCCCTGATCAATAATAATATCTATGGAAAAATCTTCCATTGCCGAATATAAGTACTCCTCAACCACAGGACTAAGCCTGTGTATTTCATCAATAAACAGGATGTCCCCTTGTTGTAAATTCGTTAAAACACCTGCAAGGTCCATAGGCTTATCCAGAATAGGACCCGAGGTAGTGGTAATTGATGTATTAATTTCATTCGAGATAATTTGAGATAGTGTAGTTTTTCCTAAACCTGGCGGGCCGGAAAATAGGACGTGATCTAAAGAGTCTCCTCTCTTTTTTGCAGCTTCGATACAAATACGTAAATTCTCTTTTATACGATCCTGCCCAATAAAATCATTAAGCCATTTAGGTCTTAATGTAATATCTAAATTTTTATCTTCACCAATTGTTGCAGAGGACAAAATATCTTCTTTTGACATACTTAAATTATACCACTATGCTTAAAATAATACGAAGTTTTAAATTTTGTACTTTAGTGCTTCTCGCACCAGTGCTTCAATATCATCAGGAGTTTGCATTTTTTTTACAGCCTCACTTACCGCTTTTTCGGCTATTGGTCTCCCATACCCCAGAGAGATCAGTGCCATAACGGCATCAGAGATAAGCGTCCTTTGTTGAATATCCGTATCACATGGCAGACATTTTGTAATCTCTTTCATGACTCCTTTTAATTCCAGAATGATTCGCTCGGCTGTTTTTTTCCCTACCCCTTTAACCCTTTCTAAAGCTTTGGCATCCCCAGATAATATAGAATTGCGAATAATATCTACCGTACTACCAGAAAGTATTGTAATTGCTGTGTTAGGACCTATACCGTTTACTGATAGCAATAATTGGAACAAGTTCCTCTCTTCTCCTGTTGCAAACCCAAATATCTTTATCTGATCTTCCCTAACGGATACATGAGTAAAAATGGCAATTTCACCCTGGTCAGGGATCTTCTCGAAGGTAGATAGTGGGATGTGTAGCCGATAACCGATACCTGATACTTCTAAGACCAGATGAGCAGGCGACTTGGTGATTACTTGCCCTCGGATATAATCCAACATGTATATATGTCGCTCCGCTCATTGAGATTATCGTGGTATTCAAAATTTTGCTTTAATATACTATTCGGCGGTTGAACTCTCTTCCAAATCTGCCTCAACATTAATATTTTCACCCGATCTTAAGCTTAAACCAAACTTAGAAAGGCTATCCTTTATCTCATCTATATAATTCTGTTTAATACCATTCTGGCTTAACTCGATCTCCGTTTTTTCCAGGAGATCATCAACCTCTTCAACGCCGATCTTCCAAAGTGCATTTCTACAGCGAGCAGAAAGCCCAATGTCTGAAATAGCTTCAGCAGGATTTTCCCTTTCTTCTTTATTTTCTATGCTAAACAACTCTGCTTCATCATTCTCAAGTGCCTGCCCTAAACGTAATCCTTTCTGAACCAAGATTGATTTAATTTCATTCAGAGATGTTTCTCCAAAATTCTTGAAAGAAAGCAGGTCGGCCTCAGTAATTCTGGTAAGATCTCTTAATGTATGAATATTCATTTTTTCCAGACAGTTTTTACTTCTTACTGAAAGTTCAAAATCTGAAATAGGAATATTCAATACCTCGTTTTCTTTCCCTTGTTTCTTTGAAATCTCCTCATCAAAATACATACCTGCTGAAGACTTGGCATCCTTTAAGAAAAGCAATGCCCTCTCATTCGTTGGTTCCGCATCTAGAACCGATTCAAAACAATACACTGCATCTTCAAATGCACCTTTATCTTCATACAATATCCCTAAATTTATGAATGCATTTTTGTAAGTAGGTTTCAGTTCAGTACATCTCTCATAATATTCAATAGCCTTTTCATCTTCACCATCCATATCGTAATTAAATGCTGTACGGAAGATAGCCCCTGCATGATTTGGATCAAGCTGAAGTGCTTGCTCATACTTACTATGAGCTTCCTGATATTCTCCCAGGTCGTCTAAGCAGTGCCCCCATTGATAGTACAATTCGGCACTATCCCCATGTGACGGCAAAAGTCTTTTGATAATATCCAATGCACCTTCAATATCTCCCGCCATCCTTTTGGTCTCAGCAATATCAATGATAATATCGAACTCTTCAGTATCTGTTTTTTGTGCTTTCTCAAACCACTCCAGAGATTGACTGTAATCGCCCATCTCCTGATAACATTTTCCCAGATAATATGATCCTGTTTTCCTGGATTTTACCTCCTTCAAGATTTCTGAAGCTTCTTTTATGTTTCCAATAATCCATTCGCATATTCCTAAAAGAAGTATCAAATCCTTCGCCTTAGAACTATCATACTCTTTTTTCATATTAAGACGGAGGTCCTCAATCTTTTTTTCTAATTTTTCCCTGTTTTCTCTTGAATTATAAACCTGTTCTCTTATATAAATAATAGTGTCCCTTGATATTGCTTCCGGATCCAATAGCGTATCAAAGTCAATATCCTCCACTGCTTTAATCATCTTTTCATTAACCTCCACAACAACTCTCTATTTCTGTATCAAAAAGATAGTTTTGATAACTTTAAAAATTGTAATTTAACATATATACGTAAAAAATTCAACTAAAATTTACTTCTCGATCATACATAATTGTATTATTTTTCTTGATTTATATATTTTGCCATATTAGTTTTTATGGTTTGTTTTATTGAGGTGATTTTAATTTTAGGTAGCTTGGTAGGTTTTGCGTTCTTATAGCATTTATAATAATCTTTGCTATGCAAGATAAAAATACTATAAACAACACAGTTCAAAAGGAAGGTTTTGTTTCCAGGATAAAAAATATTTCCTATATTTTTGACAATAATTCAGGATTTAGTATGTCTTTTTGTTTAAAGCAGCCAAAAGTTTTGAATATTTCTTGTGTACCTTCTTTTCATGCTTCTTCGCATCAATAACAATTCTCTTGAAGAACGCCTTTACAAAAGGGTCTGCTGCCTGTTCTGCCAGTTTTGCATATTTCTCTTGTAAATCCCGCTCATCTCCTGCAACCATATTCATTGCTTCAGAAAGATCCATATTCTTTGCCTCCTCCACCAGATTTCTATCACAAATTCATCATTACCTATAACCACATTATAATGAAAACTTGTTTTTATAAATGCCCTCATCTTCGCAATGTAACATATTTATCGTAATAATTCCCTTTTCAATATTTTTCCCGTAGGACCTCGCGGCAGTTCCTTAACAAATTCAATATATTTAGGTATCTTATAATGGGGCAAGTGTTGAGAACAGTAGTCCCTGATCTCTTCCTGGTTACACGTTGTATCTTCGTACAGGACGATAAATGCCTTTGGAACCTCTCCACGAATTCTATCAGAAATGCCAACAACAGTGACCTCATTAACTTTTTCAAACCCGCTTATGACACGTTCAATTTCATGAGGAGAAACATTTTCCCCGCTAATAATAATCAGGTCTTTCTTTCTGCCTGTAAACCATAAGAATCTATCTTGGCATAACTTACCGTAGTCTCCCGTCTTAAGCCAATTATCAGATGTGATGGTTTCTGCTGTTTCTTGAGGAAGCTTGTAGTATCCCTTCATTACATTCTGTCCCTTTACCCATATCTCACCTTCTTTATTTACCGATTGGCTTTGGCCGGCATCATCTACAATTTTAACCTCTACATTTCCTAATGGCAAACCAATACTGCCGGGCCTATACTTCTCCGGAGTGTTTACAGAAACAACTGCTGTTGCCTCTGTTAATCCATACCCTTCCATTAAAGGGACAGGAAATGCCTTATTGAATTCTGTCAGGACATCACTTGGCAGTCGCTCTCCCCCCGATGTACAAATTCTTAATGTATTCAAATTATATTCCGTTAACCTTTTGGATTTTAGAAGTACTCTGTACAGAGATGGAATAGCAGCCATTAATGTAATTTTATGTTTCTCAATTGCTTCGAATGTCTTTACAGCGGAAAAACGAGCAAGATAAACAACAGTAGCACCCATACGAATTGGCAACATCAATGTTGTAGTTAACGGGTAGGTATGAAAGAGCGGAAGTATACCTAATACTTTATCTTCTTCTGAAAATTTAAATGCAGAAGTACATCCATCTAAATTACTGAGAAAATTTCTATGGGTTAACAGAACACCTTTTGGATTCGCAATATCAGTACCAGAGGTATAGAGTATGGCAGCTAGTCCTTCTTCGTCTCCGCGTTCAATCTTTTTCTCTTCAATCGCTGGATAAGAGACCTCCTTATCAATAGTAAAAATATATCTTACTTGATTTTCTACCTGTGGTTTGAACGCACTATGTGTTAAAATAGCATTTATCTCTGCATTCTTAATCACATATGATAGTTGTGGTGGTGAGAATAGGTAATTTAATGGAACAGGAATTTTCCCCGCCATTAATATTCCGAAAAACAATACCACAAACTCTTTAGAATTAGGAAGAAGTAACCCAATATGCCTGCCAACATCCTTCGATAACAGGAACATTGCATAGTGCACAGCTTCTTGATATATATCCTCATAGGTAGCAGAGCCATTTTGATCAACAACTGCTGTCTTTTTTGCATATTTTTTGCACACATTCAAAAAAGTCTCAATCAGTGTCATCCGTTAAATAGCCTTTACTTCCCACAGAGGTATCATTAAGTAAGTCTTTATTACAATGCGAAAGGAAAAAATTAGCCTTGAGAAAAAACATTTCTCAAGGCTAATTTTTATTATCATCGCGCTCAAATTCGATAAGCTTATTTCCTAAATACCTTTTATCCATTTCCTCCATTTCCACATCACCGCTCTCCGCTCTCCCCAAACTACCTTCCCAATCATATCTTGTTTGAGTAGTGTTTTCAATACATTCTCTCTCTTCTTCTTCCTTGCAGCTTACACAGAGTGTCGCAAAGGGAATGGCCTTTAATCGCGCCTTTTTTATTGGTCTACCACACTGCTCACAAACTCCATAGTGACCTGCCTTAATCCGGGCAAGTGCATCCTCAATCTGCTTTAATTCTCTTATATCCTCTTCTGCAACAAGTATCTCTAATTCACCATTAAGAACACTAGAGGCAATTTCGGCTATATCTGTCAACCTTCCGCTATTAGCATCCCGGTATTTTTTAAAACGGTCCTCAACTTCTTGCAATAAGACATTTTTTTTATTTAAAAGGAGATTCTCCATCTGTTTTAATTCTTTTTTCTGCATAAAATCACTGTAACTCCTATATGAAGAGATCAAATATCTAAGTTCTTAACCTCTAAAGCGTGTTTCTCTATAAACTCTTTCCTTCGCTGAACATCTTTTCCAGCCAGAGTGCTAAAGATTGCATCTGCTTTTGCTGCATCTTCCACCTTCACTCGTAACAATACCCTTGTATTAATGTTCATGGTAGTCTCTGCAAGTTCCTCTGCATTCATTTCACCAAGGCCCTTGTAACGCTGTATCTCTAATCCCTTTCTTCCAATTTCCCGTATTTTTGACAAAACCTCATAAAGAGAATGCGCAGGTATTTCTATTTCCCCCGAAATCAGTTTATATCTAGGGTAATTACCGTCATCCACAAAATATTCTTCCCCTGGAGGAGTATAGCTTTCTATCATTTTTACCGTTTTCTCAATCTCTTTACTCTCATGATATTCTATAACCTTTATTACCCCTCCCTCTTTTCCTTGTTCTGTTTCAGGTACCTCATCTTCCTCTAGAACTTCTAATTCCCTTCCTTCTAATCGTTGTTTCTCCTTAATAAATGCTTCTAACTCCTCCTCCGTATAAAGATACGCAACCTCCTCTCTGTATAATACCTTATACAGGGGGAAATTCCCTGATTTTTTGTCCCTTAACTTCAGAAATTTATCAAAAGACATACCTCTCTTTCTCAGCATCTTTCCGTATTCTTCTATTTGCGTCAGGAGTTGTAATAACTTTTTTAGTTTTGAGTTATCTAATTTTTCTTTTCTACCATTTTGAATTTCCATGGTAGTTCCCTCAGCCCCCAGTGCTATTAAGGTTTTTTGGAGTTCTCTGTCATCGTAGATATACTCATGTTTCTTATGTTTCGTTACTTTATAAAGGGGGGGCTGAGCAATATAAATATGTCCTTTTTCAATTAATGCTACCATTTGCCGGAAGAAAAAAGTCAGGAGAAGGGTTCTTATGTGTGCACCGTCAATATCTGCATCCGTCATAATAATTACCTTAGAATAGCGTAAATTATTTACATTAAAATCGTCCGCCCCGATACCCGTCCCCATAGCAGATATTAAAGTACGGATCTCTTCATTCCCTAACATCTTATCAATGCGAGCTTTTTCTACATTCAGGATCACACCTTTTAATGGCAGAATGGCCTGAAATGTACGGTCCCTTCCTTGTTTTGCCGTACCGCCTGCAGAGATACCTTCTACAAGAAACAATTCAGACGTTTCAAAATCCCGCGAAGAACAATCTGCTAATTTCCCAGGCAGATTCGTCCCACTTAAAGCACCCTTCCTTCTTGTTAAATCTCTCGCTTTTCTGGCAGCTTCCCTTGCTCTTGCAGCCTCGATTCCTTTATTTATAATTGCTTTTGCAGTAGATGGCGTCTCTTCACAATAGATTCCAAGTTTCTCATTTACTACCGTCTCTACAAGACCCTGAATTTCCCGATTACCTAATTTTGTCTTTGTTTGACCTTCGAACTGCGGGTTCGGTAACTTAATACTTACAATTGCCACAAGTCCTTCTCTATAATCGTCACCCGTAGGTGCCTTTTCCTCATTAAGAATGCCCTTGCTTTTTGCATAATTATTCAGCGTCCGTGTCAATGCAGCCCTGAAACCACTCAAATGAGTACCGCCCTCCGGGGTATTAATATTGTTTGCAAAGGAATAAATATTCTCATTATAACCATCGTTATACTGCACTGCTACTTCAACAATAACCCCGTCTACTTCTTGCTCAAAATAGATTACGTCCTTATGGATTACCACTTTTCCTTCGTTTAATTCCTTAACAAATGCCTTTATACCCCCGTCATATTTAAATAGCTCGGTTTTATCTGTCCTTTCATCGGTCAAGGTTATCTTGAGCCCTTTATTGAGAAAGGCATATTCCCTTAACCTTTTTGCTATTGTCTCATAACAGAAATCCGTATTCTCAAATACTTCTGGGTCTGGCTTGAAAACAATCTTTGTCCCCTCTTTTTTTGTAACACCCCTTACCTCTACTTTTGACTTTGCCTCACCTTTCTCATAGCGCTGAAAATATACATGACCATCCCTTCTTACCTCAACCTCCATCCACTCACTCAGGGCATTAACAACCGATACTCCAACTCCATGAAGTCCCCCGGACACTTTATAGCTTTTATGCTCAAACTTCCCCCCTGCATGCAGCATGGTCATAACAACTTCCAGCGCCGACTTATTTGTTTCTTTATGTACATCGACAGGGATACCTCTACCATCATCTACTATTGTAATGCTCCCATCCATAAGTATCCTTACGCTAATATTCTTACAAAAGCCTGCGACTGCCTCATCTACACTATTACAAACAACCTCTTCGACAAGATGATGCAATCCTTTCAGCGTAGTGTCACCGATATACATTGCCGGCCTTTTTCTCACAGCTTCCAAACCAGCAAGGACTTTTATAGATGTAGCATCGTACGTGTCATTTTTAATTGCTAAACTACCCTCTTCCGTTTTCATCTGAAATTCCTACTTTAAAACGAATATCTTCTATATATTTCTCACCAATTTTTTCATTTAATCCCGTAATTATAGCAGTTTTCTTAAAATTAGTCAAATAATGAGTCATAACTGCTGATTCAACGCTGATATACAATATCCCATTCTTAAAATTAACAATATGGGCGCCCCGATACACTTCATCATCTACAACACATTTCCACGCTTCTCTAACACGATGGTAAACCCTTTCTCCTTTACCTCCTCGCTTTGGAAATATCTCTTTCAATATCTGACCAATTTTCACAACTTTATTTTTATGATAGAAATATCTCTCAGGCAGTTCCTCTATCACAGAGAATCTCCCCCCTGCTTTAATTCAACAGGCATGATAACATTGACATGTTCGTAATCAGGCCGAAATATTGCGGCACTATCACCATCATTCAACTCTATAACAACCGACTCATTATCAGAAACCTTTAATACATCCAGGACATAATCGGGATTGAAACATATCTCTACATCAGCTCCATCATAGGTAGCCGGGATCTCCAACTCAGTCTCCCCAACATCAGCAGTTTTTGATAAAAGCATGAGTCTTCCTTTTTTAAGAACAAACTTTACAACCCGATACCCCTCAGTTGTCATAAAGGATGCCATTCTTACTGCAGAAAGTAATTCGTTTTTATTTACCTCTGCTTTCTTGTCATTTCCTTTTGGAATAACCTCCTCATACCTTGGATATTTACCATCTATCAACTGTGATATAACTTCACCCTTTTCGCTTATAAAACGTATTTGCGACTCACTCATGCCAAGCTTTAACGTCCCCTTGCATTCCGATGCAAATCGTTGTAAAAATGATAAACATTTTGCGGTAACAATTCCATCCACCGAAATATCATCCGCATTATTTACTTTGCGTTTTACACTGGCCAACCTATTACCATCTGCAGCGACCATATTGATATCATCCTTATCTATCCTAAGGAAAATACCACATAGCGTACTTCGCGCCTTTACTGTTGATACAGCGTAAATAACCTTCCCAACCATATCACTAATAGTTTCACTATCTATTTCAATAAAATCTCTAATATTATTTGCCTGAACCTCAGGGAATTGTTCGGGATTCTCACCGATTATTTTAAAATACCCCCCTTTCGACCTTATCGTACAATTGCTTTCCCCCACCGAAATAGATACTTCATCATTACCTGCCCATTCCCTAAGAATATTATTAACACGTATTGCCGGTAAAACAATACTACCTTCATTTGTATACTCTTTTACAGGCAATATATACCGGGCCAATACCTCCAGATCTGTTGCCGTTAATTCCACCTTCTGGTCTTGAACCATCAATTTTATTCCCTGTAATACATTCTTTACTGATGAAGATGGAATGATACTAGTTACTAAATTAAATCCTCTAAATAAATCGTTACCAGTAAAGCTTACATTCATTTTTTCTACCTTCATACGATTACGATTCACATCCGATAAATTGAAAAAAGCCACATAGTAAAATAGTATGGAATTTGCATCCTTGTATTACTTCAGCAATTCATTCTCCAGTTTTTGTAATATAAAAAGAAGATTTTTATCTTTTCTTGCAAGTTTTGTTATCTTCTCATCTGCATGAATTACGGTAGAGTGGTCTCTTCCGCCAATGTATCCCCCAATTTCCACTAATGACATATTTGTTAATCTTCTCGATAAATACATCGCGATCTGTCGCGGTAATGTCAGGCTCCTTGCCCTGCATTTCGACTGAAGCTCTGATACACTTACATTAAATCTGCCCGAAACAACCTTAAGAACCGCTTCTATATTAACAACCTTTTTGCTTCCTGATATTTCACGGGAAACCTTTCTCACCATCTCCAGGGTAATACTATTCTTTGTTATTTTCGATTCTTTACTTAATCTTGCAATAGCTCCCTCAAGCTCACGGATACTATCAGGTACATTTTCTGCGAGATAGAGAGCAGCCTCATAAGACAGATTAATACCCCATAATAACGCCTTCTTTTCTATAATTGCAATACGGGTTTCTACGGCTGGTTTATCTATACCACACAAGAGTCCCCACTTGAACCGAGAAACAAGTCTGTCTTCTAAAGAATTTATGGACTCTGGTGGACAATCACTTGTAATAACAATCTGTTTTCTTGCATTATACAATGCATTAAATGTATGAAAGAATTCCTCTCTACATCCTTGAGAATTCTCGAAGAAATGTATATCATCAATTAAAAGTACATCTACGTTCCTGTATAATCTCCTGAAAGCATCCCAATTATTTGACCGTATTGTAGAAATATAATGGTTGACAAATCGCTCACAGGATATATAAACCGTCTTTAATGTACGCCTTGATAATAATACATTATTTATAGCGTGCAGGAGATGCGTCTTCCCTAAACCTGACATCCCGTGAATAAAAAGGGGATTATATGCGTATCCGGGAGATTCAGAAACAGCAACAGCCGCAGCATGGGCCAACCTATTACACGATCCAACTACAAAGTTTCCAAAACTATAATATTTATTTGGCGAGGCTGAATAAGGTTCATCAAAAAGACCTTCACCCGGCGAAAGAGGAATATCTGTAGAAAAATTAGCAAACGCCTGTCCACAAATCTCATTTTCCGTAGAAAAAACCACTTCGCGCAGGGTATTTAAAACCTTATACACAGCACCAGAAAATAGGTCTGTATAATTACCAGAAAGCCACTCCTTAATAAAGTCATTTGGTGTAACAAACGTTATACTGTTATCTGTAATAGCGTGTACCTTAAGGCAAGAAAACCATATGTCAAATTGTTGTGCCGTAACAACTTTTTTAATTTCAGACAGAATACTCTTCAATATAAAATCTTTCTCAACATCAGAAATGGTTATCCCTTTCGCAGATATTTCTGGTACGACAGATTGTCCGATACTATCAGGCATGTTTTTAAAGCAAAAACGACGGTAAAAAGGTAAGGTACTCTTCGCCCATTTATGAATATAATGGGTATTGTTATCGCTATTGATTATTATTGTTCGTTACCCTGTTGGTAATCTGGGATGATATCAGGAAAGGAATAAGAAGTCAAATTAAAAAATATTATGCAGATGGTAAGCCAGATTTCACATATTTGTCAATTAAATGATATTGTGTTGCATAGAATAAGGATGTATCATTATACATAAGATACTTGTATTTTACTGGCCTATTGATTAGAATTCTATGCAAGATAAAACAAAATACCGTAAAAAGCATGGATTTACAATACTTGAATTACTTGTTGTTTTGGTAATTATAGGTATCGTTTCCGGTATCATATTACCTAGATATACAGATTCTTTTCATTCTATAAACTTTAGAAAAGAAATGTCAGAACTGGTATCTTTTCTAAGGGAAGCGCGTATTAAAGCCCTGTCGACTGCAGAAACAGCATATGTAGCACTTGATCTCAATAAAGGATGTTACTGGAATGAGGAAAAAAAGATAGTAAAATTATCCCCTGAAATAGAAATGTTTACCGATAACATCGAGGCACGGGATGAAAAAGTAAAGATTTTTGAATTTTACCCAAACGGAACTGCCAGAGAAGAAAAATTAGGGTTCATGTGTGATAAAACGACAGGAGTATTACAGGTAGAATCATTAGGGGGTCTCATTCATTACCGGCTTGATGAGGAAATGAATCAGGCGGTTCGTTATACGAGAACAAACGGCACGCTCAGTGACGAAGAAATAAAAATAATCTCTATTGATAAAAAAGAAGATTATGATACAGTGGCAAAAGATATAGCAATTAATATTGAAGATTCAGTAAAATTTACGGAGTAATTCAAAAATGGAAAATAGGCCAATAATACGATTTCTAAAAAATGGTGGTTTTACTTTACTTGAGCTATTAATTGTAATGATTATTATTGGGTTGCTTGCAGCGTTAATTGGTCCTAAAATGATTGGCCGTGTAGGCGAATCACGTCAAACTGTTGCAAAACAGCAAATAGAAGGATTCTCAAGTGCATTGGAAATGTATAAACTTGATACAACAAAGTATCCTACACAAGAGCAAGGTCTGGAAGCCTTAGTTACACAACCACAAGGAATCCCTAATTGGAAAGGCCCATATTTAAAAAAGAAATTTATCCCGAAAGACCCCTGGGGAAATATGTATGTCTATCGATACCCAGGTGAACATGGGGACTATGATATCATCTCATATGGTGCAGATAATAATCCAGGCGGAGAAGACGAAAATAAAGATATAGCAAGTTGGGAATGAGACAACCATGAATCAAACCTTACCTTCTACTCTTGGTGATATCCTGCTCGAAATTGGCAAGATAACAAAGACTGATTTGGATCGTGCCGTCGAAGTTCAAAAACGAACTGGACAAAAACTGGGACGTATTCTGATTGATTTAGGAACCGTCTCGGAAGAAGATCTCCGGCTTTCCTATAGTAAGCTGTTACATATCCCGGTTTGGGAGAAAAAAAAAGATGATCACTATCCATTGATAGAAAACATACCGAAGGTGTTCCTCATATCAAATCGAGTACTTCCACTCCATTTACATGATGGAGTACTAGATATTGCTCTTGCGGACCCACAAGATTCATTACTCATAGAAACAATTGCATTATCGATAAACAAGCAGCTTAGAGTGTTTGCTGGATGTGAGAAAGATATTTTAGCTTCTCTCGAAAGCCTTTATGAAGGTGACGTCAAAGAAGAAGAGGAGGATGCAGCCACTTCCAGTATAGAAGTAATGGAAGACGTAGAGCAGCTCCGGGATATGGCTTCTGAGGTGCCTGTTATACGTCGTGTTAATGGTATATTAACAAAAGCGATTGAAATAGGGGCAAGCGACGTACATTTAGAAATTTTTGAGAAAAATACACGGCTACGATACCGCGTAGATGGTGTCTTACGTGAACTAACACCACCACCCCGAGAGATTTATAACGCCATTATTTCACGTGTTAAAATTATGGCAAAGCTCAACATAGCAGAAAAACGGCTGCCTCAGGATGGTCGCATCAAGATGAAAGTTGCAGGAAAAGAGGTGGATTTAAGAGTCTCGATCATCCCTATGAGTCACGGTGAAGGGGTGGTAATGAGGATCTTAGACCGGACAGCAGTTATGCTTGATCTGGAAACGCTGGGGTTCAGTCAGGAGTTTTTGAAGAAACTCCGCCGTGTGATAAACAAACCTGAGGGTATGGTACTGGTAACAGGTCCTACAGGAAGCGGAAAAACAACGACCTTATACGCTGTTCTGAAAGAAATTGTTTCACCGGAGATAAAAATAATAACGGTGGAAGATCCTGTAGAATACAGCATGGAAGGAGTAAACCAAATACAGGTAAATCCCCAGATTGACTTAACTTTTGCCTCCGGGTTGCGTTCCATGTTAAGGCATGATCCCGATGTCATTCTTATTGGTGAGATTAGGGACCGGGAAACTGCATCTATTGCTATACAAGCGTCCCTGACAGGACACCTTGTTTTTTCAACACTCCACACAAACGATTCAGCGTCGGCCTTTACCCGTTTAATGGACATGGGAATTGAGGATTATTTAATCTCCTCCTGTGTTATTGGTGTCCTTGCGCAGCGATTAGTGAGGAAGATCTGCGAAAAATGCCATGAGGCATATATACCAAGTGAAGATTTACGTCATACAGCAGGATTAGAGGAAGGAGAACCCCTCTACAGGCCCAAGGGCTGTGACGCATGTAATAACTTGGGATTTAAGGGAAGGAAGTGTATCGGTGAATTTTTGCACGTTAATGATACCATACGGCGTCTCATTTTAACGCGTAAAGATTCCAGTGAGATCATGAGAGAAGCCGTAAAAATGGGAACAAAAACCTTATGGGAAGATGGTCTTGAATCGGTTCGCAAAGGTGAAACAACCTTAGATGAATTATTACGTGTATCATCCGATACGTAAGGAATTAACTTTCAGTATATTTAAATATACCGGCAAAAAACGGGTGTATGGTGTTTATACATTATTAAATTTTTGTATTTCCGGAAATTTAAGACAATACCTTTCTTAAGAATCTTCCCGTATAAGATGCTTCAACTTTTGTAATTTGTTCAGGGGTACCTGTAGCCACAATGCTACCCCCTTCAGAACCGCCCTCTGGCCCCAGATCGATAATATAATCTGATGTCTTAATCACTTCCAGATTATGTTCTATCACTAAAACGGTATTACCTAAATCAACAAGTTGGTGTAATATCCTGAGAAGATGCTGTATATCGGCAAAATGCAGACCTGTTGTAGGTTCATCTAAAATATAGAGGGTTTTTCCCGTTGCTTGTCGGGAAAGTTCTCCGGCAAGTTTAATTCTTTGTGACTCCCCACCCGATAAAGAAGTGCTTGATTGCCCTAATTTAATATAACCTAAACCAACATTCTTCAACGTTCTTAAAATACGTTCAATTTTTGGAATGTTTTTGAAGAACTGGCAGGCCTCTTCAATACGCATATCTAGAACTTCTGATATATTCTTATCTTTATAAGTGACTTCCAACGTTGCTTTATTATATCTTTTTCCTCCGCATTCCTCGCAGATAATATACATATCAGGCAAAAAATGCATTTCTACTTTCTTTATCCCTTGCCCTTTACATACTTCACATCTTCCACCGATAATATTAAAACTGTATCTCCCAGCCGTATAACCACGAATCTTTGCTTCCTGGGTCTGGGCAAAGAGAGAACGGATTAAATCAAATGCTTTTGTATAGGTTGCAGGATTTGAACGCGGAGTACGTCCTATCGGAGATTGATCAATCTCTATAACTTTATCAATATACTTAACGCCGAGAATTTTATCATGTTCTCCAGGGAGTTCATGGCTGTTATACAGGAGTTTAACGAGAGAACGGTGAAGAATATCATTAACAAGTGTACTTTTCCCGGAACCTGAGACACCGGTAACGCAACAAAAGGTTTTTAATGGAATTCTAACGTTTATAGATTTTAAATTATGGGCACGGGCCCCTCTAATTTCGATAGAATTCTTCAATTCAATATTTCTTCTCTTAACAGGAAGTTCTATTTTAAGATCCTGTTTAAGATATTTCCCGGTTAATGAATCAGAGTTATTCATAATCTCATTCATTGTACCCTGAGCAACAACACTACCACCTCGCTCGCCAGCCCCGGGTCCCAAATCAATAATATAATCTGAGTTGCGGATGACATGCTCATCATGTTCTACGAGAATAACTGTATTTCCATTACCTCGTAACGTGTGTAACGTCTTTACAAGGCGTTCATTATCTCTCGGGTGAAGTCCTATTGTTGGTTCATCAAGAACACAACAAATTCCAACAAGACCAGATCCAACCTGTTTGGCAAGTTGCGTCCTCTGTGCTTCACCACCAGAAAGTGTATCACTGCTGCGCCCTAAAGTTAAATAATATAATCCGACATCTATCATAAAGCAAAGCCTGCTTTGTATCTCTTTAATGATTTGTTTGGCAACAATCGATTGCTGGCTGTCTAATTTTAACGTTTTTAGAAAATGGAGAACCTCTTCTGCAGTTAAGTCCATAATCTCATGAATGGATTTATTATTAATCCTTACCGAAAGCGATTCGGGTCGTAACCGGGCCCCCTTACAAGCTGTACAGGTCATGTAATTCATATAACCGGAAAGCCGTTTTAAAATACGATCACTCGTCGTTTTCTCATAAATACGTTTAAGATTTGGAATTACCCCTTCAAAATCTTTCATACCAAATAGTAAGGCATCTATGGTCTCCTTCGGTAATTTTAAAAACGGTACATTGAGAGAATCCGGGAAAATTCTGGAAAATTCTTTAATCTGGTTATCATAATGGTTCTGTGTCAGTGCTCCCCAATTCTGCCATGCATCAATCGCTCCATCCTTTATACTCAACCGCTTATTGGGAATAATTAATTCCGGATCAAAATCAAGCGTATTTCCCAGACCATCACAACTCGGACACGTGCCATAAGGGCTGTTAAACGAAAACATGCGTGGTGTCAATTCTTCATAACCCATTCCACACTGCGGACAAGCATAGCGTTCACTTAAAATATGATCTGTCCACGTTTTCTCATGCTCCTGACTTACTAACATAACTCCTTCACCTAAGTTGAGACATATTTCTATAGAATCGTACAGACGTGACCGAATATCCTCTTTTATAACAAGCCGATCTACTATTACATCAATTTCGTGTGTTTTGTAACGTGCTAGCTTGGGAATCGTCTTGAGATCTATAATAGTATTGTCAACACGGGCACGCACAAAACCCTTCTGTATCATCGATTGAAATACCTCCCGATGTTCACCCTTCTTGCCTTTAATGAGCGGTGCAAGAAGCATAATCTTCGTCCCCTGGGAGAATTCCATTATTCGTTGAACCATTTGATCAATAGATTGACGTGAAATGATACATTTACAACGATAACAATAAGGAGTACCAACCCTTGCATAAAGGAGACGTAAGTAATCATAAATTTCAGTGACTGTTGCTACCGTTGATCGCGGACTGGGTGGGCAGGTACGCTGTTCAATTGCAATCGTAGGAGGAAGACCCTCAATAAGCTCCACATCGGGTTTTTGTATTTGATCCAAAAATTGCCGTGCATAAGAAGAAAGGCTTTCGATATACCGACGCTGCCCTTCTGCATAAATTGTATCAAAGGCGAGGGATGATTTTCCTGAACCACTCACACCTGTAATAACAATAAGTTTATCACGTGGAATATCAATATTAATTCCTTTCAAGTTGTGTTCACGAGCACCACGAACAGTAATAACATTATTATTCAAAATAGTATTTCTTTTAGCCATTGTGACGATACATACGGGTATTAATGAATTTCAAGAATATGATAAAAACCTCAAAAGATTTCTCACTGATAGGTATTAAAACTTATGGTACCTGTACTGTGACACATTTAAGAGGGGGATTTATTAAGTGGATCTTTCTGGGGAAATTGAGTCCAGTCCTGAATCAATTGTACGAGTAGCCGGACACCGATACCTGTGGCACCCTTTTGAATGTAGGCACTATTTTTATCAGTCCATGCAGTACCTGCAATATCAAGGTGCACCCAGGGATATTTTTCAGTAAATTTACCTAAAAAACAAGCAGCTGTTATCGCACCAGCATGAGGCCCTCCAGAGTTTTTGATATCTGCAATATCACTTTTAATTTGATCATAATACTCTTCCCAAAGGGGAAGTTCCCAAACCCTTTCCCATGTTTTCTCCCCAACACTCTTCACCCTTTTTTTAAGTTCTGCACTGTTTCCCATCATACCAGTAACAGCCGTACCCAGGGCTACTACACAAGCTCCGGTAAGGGTTGCAAGATCAATGACGGCATTGGGCTTATACTTCTCAGCATATCCTAAGGCATCTGCAAGAATAAGGCGCCCTTCCGCATCGGTATTTACCACCTCTGCAGTTTTCCCGGAATGAAATTTTACAATATCGCCAGGCCTTATTGCAGAACCACCGGGCATATTTTCAGCACACGGAATTAACCCTATAATACGTTGGGGTAATTTCATTTTCGCTATTGCCTGAATGGCCCCCATAACGGCAGCCCCACCAGACATGTCGCTCTTCATTTGATCCATATCTTTCGCTGGCTTTAAACAAATACCTCCTGAATCAAAGGTAATTCCTTTTCCAACAAATACAATTGTATCCTGGTTTTTAGCACGGCTATTATAGTCAAGTATTATAAACACGGCTGGTTGATTACTTCCCTGTGCAACACCAAGTATACCACCCATGCCGAGCTTCTTTAACTCTGAGATTGACAATACCCTGCAATGAATCTTTAGGTCTGCTGCTAATTTTTTTGCTGTGTTAGCTAAAATAGTCGGGGTCTTGTCCCGCGACGGTGTATTGACCAAATCACGTGCAAGACAAACAGCCTCTGCAATAATTTTTCCATTCTTAATGCCCCCTTGAGCAGGTTTTAAAGCCTCTTTATTAGAAAACAGAAGGGTAAGTGTTTTGGGTTCTTTCTTTTCCTCAGGTGACACATGCCTGTATTTTTGAAATTTATAAAGGGCAAGTAAACACCCTTCAATGTAAGCTTGATACCATCTATCTGAATCCGGAGTAGCTACTTCAATCGAATCCATTACACTTGTAACACTACTCATACCCATATCACGGACAATACAAGCCGTAGTTCCTGCAGCCTGTCTTATGGTATCTGCAGTTACATCTTTTTTCTTGCCAAGACCAACAAGCATGATGCGTCTTGCCGGAATTTTCCCATATGTTTGGAGAGTAATTGTTTTATTAAGTTTAGCAATAAATTCTTTTTTCTTTAACAACTCAGATATGGTATTGTTTAAGATAGTATCACAATAGGTAAGCGAACCGCTTACGGCCTGTAAGTCTTCATATAAGTAAAAAACTACTATTTCTGCAAATTCTTTTTCTATAATTCCCGTTTTAAGTGTAATATTCATAAGGCTTCCTGAGTGTTACATACTTGTTCTAATTCTAAAATTTACAGTACCTTGCGATTATAAGTCCCTTATCAACAATTGTCAAGCTATCTTTATTGAAGGATAAGAGCGGAAATACAAGCTGGTATGCAGAACATATAAAGGTATGCAGTTTCTTATTCTATGAGTAAGATTTTCGGTTTATTCGCTATGAGAGAAATAGGCAGACTTGACATTGTAAAGGTAAACGAATATATTTATATATGAAACTTACCATAAGTAATTTAATGAGAAAGGAATAAGAAGTGTGGGATTACTCTGAAAAAGTTAAAGACCATTTTTTTCATCCGAGAAATGTGGGTGAGATTGAGAATCCGGACGCTGTAGGTGAAGTAGGTAGCTTAGCCTGCGGTGACGCATTAAAGCTGATGCTAAAACTGGATAAATCAGGTCATATTATTGATGTAAAATTCAAAACCTTCGGTTGCGGTAGTGCTATTGCCTCTGCAAGTGCCTTAACAGAAATGATTATGGGAAAAACAATAGATGAAGCTGCAAAGATTACCGATAATGATATTGCTGAATATTTAAATGGACTCCCTGAGCAAAAAATGCATTGTTCTGTAATGGGACGTGAAGCATTGGAAGCAGCTATTGCTAATTACCGGGGACAGAAAATAGATAAACCAATTGAGGAAGGCACTATTGTCTGTAAATGTTTTGGTGTAACAGACAATAAAATCGCCCATGCAGTGAGAGAGCATAAACTAACTACCATTGAACAGGTAACCAATTACTGTAAAGCTGGTGGTGGCTGTCGGTCATGCCACCCTCAAATTCAGGCAATCCTGGATGAGATATGGCAAAAAGAGAAGGAAAAGGCAATGTTTATGCAGGCCAAAAAATCAGGTAAAAAATTAACAAACATCCAAAAAATGAAGCTGGTACAAGAAACTATTGAAAGAGATATCCGGCCAATCCTCCAAGCAGATGGTGGTGATATCGAATTGATAGACGTAGATGGGGACCGGGTTATGGTCTCTTTCCGGGGAGGGTGTGTAGAATGTCCTAGCTCAAAGGTTACCCTGAAATCCACCGTGGAGGCCAGGTTAAGAGAGTTTGTAACTGATACTTTAATCGTCGAGGAGGTAACTTCATGAGGGTTGTATACGTAGACAACAACGCAACAACAATGGTTGCACCTGAAGTTGTAGAGGCAATGATGCCATATTTTACTGAATATTATGGAAACCCTTCTAGCATGCATACTTTTGGCGGACAGGTTGCTAAGAAAATTGATACTGCGAGGCAGCAAGTTGCAGATCTCGTTAAGGCAGATCCTTCAGAAATTGTCTTCACCAGTTGCGGTACAGAGAGTGATAACGCAGCAATCTGGGGAATATTAAGGGCAAATCCGCAGAAAAGACATATCGTAACGACAAGGGTAGAGCATCCAGCCGTCTATAATTTATGTAAATATTTAGTTCAAAACGGTTACCATGTAACAGAACTAGGTGTAAACAGCAAGGGAATGCTCGACATAGAAGAATTGGCAGATGCGATAAGAGAAGATACGGCGATCGTATCAGTTATGTATGCAAACAACGAAACGGGAGTAATTTTCCCGATTGAAGAAATTGGTAGCATTGTAAAACAAAAAGGTTCTATTTTACATACTGATGCAGTACAGGCCGTAGGTAAGATACCGCTGGATCTCTCAAAAAGTACAATAGACTTACTAACTATCTCCGGACATAAGCTACATGCCCCCAAAGGAGTAGGCGCCTTATTTGTAAGAAAAGGGATTACGTTTACCCCCTTTGTCATAGGAGGGCATCAGGAGAAAAATCGTCGTGGCGGAACGGAAAACGTACCCTCAATCATTGGGCTTGGTAAGGCCTGTGAGCTGGCAAAAAAACACATGGCTGAAGAACAAACCCAAGTAAGGCCACTAAGGGATAAACTAGAAAATGAAATACTAAAAAGAGCCCCTGATGCCAGGATTAACGGACATAAAGATTACCGTCTTCCCAATACTACGAATTTGAGTTTTGAGTTTGTGGAAGGTGAGGCAATATTGTTACTTTTAAATGAAAAAGGAATCTGCGCCTCATCTGGCTCAGCATGTACCTCTGGATCCTTAGAACCCTCACATGTACTAAGAGCAATGGGTGTTCCTTTTACCGCAGTACATGGCTCTGTACGTTTAAGTTTAAGTCGATATAACAGTGCAGAAGATGTTGATCATATTATTGAGTATTTGCCACCTATCATAAAAAGACTGAGGGAAATATCACCTTATGGCAGGGAAATAAAGGAGAGAAAACAAATTTCTGAAGTTTCTATAAGGGATATAGTATAGAATTATCAGAATAATATTGAATTTTGCCATATTGCATTCTGTTCTGAAAATCTTTTCCTGCAATAACAATAAAAAACCCCTGGCGTCCATGAAACAGACAATCCAGGGGGTTTTTTATAATGCTACATATAAAAATTTATGTCGTTATACGGTTATTTTTCTTTCCCTTTTATAATAACATAACGAGAAAATTCACCCCGCTTTATGAGCATAAGGATACCTTTTTCCTTATCCGCCTCACTTATAGCTTTTCTGAATTCTGTCACATTATTAACCTTCTTCCTGTTTACCTCTTTAATGAGATCTCCTTCTCTTATCTCCGCCATAGCTGCAGGGCCTCCAGGTTGCACACCTGAAACGATAACACCACTTTTGTCTTCTATTCCTAGATTTTCAGCAATCTCCTTTGTGAGATTTTGCACAACCATTCCAAGTTCCCTTTCTCCTTGTTCCCTTCCTGGACCACCTGGTGCGCCAGGTCTCAGTGCAAATAGCTCCGCTGGTTGTTCACTGATTTTAACAATCAATTCTTTTTCTTTACCATCTCTCAACACCTTAACCTTCACCTTTTTACCAACCTCTGTTTGCGCAACGATATTACGGAGATGACTTACATCCCGAGTAGCTTTTCCATCATATTCGATAATAATATCGCCACGTTCAAAACCAGCTTCCTTTGCCGGAGAATTTTCCTGTACATCACTTACGAGAACACCCTCAGTTACGGTAACATTGAATGATTTTGCTAGTGAAGGATCGATATCCTGAATAACAACACCTAACCATCCCCGGGTAACCTTACCTTTCTCTATCAGGTCCTTCATAATGATTTTTACCATATTCACTGGTATGGCAAATCCAATACCCTGGTAACCTCCACTCCTTGTAAATATGGCAGTATTAATACCAACTACTTCACCACGGATATTG
The DNA here is from genome assembly GCA_021646405.1 of Candidatus Loosdrechtia aerotolerans. GTDB lineage: Bacteria > Planctomycetota > Brocadiia > Brocadiales > Brocadiaceae > Loosdrechtia > Loosdrechtia aerotolerans. The sequence continues at coordinate 21,875 of SOER01000011.1, read as the reverse complement.
ACAAGCGGTCCTCCGCTATTACCGGGATTGATCGCTGCATCCGTCTGAATCATATCCTCATATTGTGCCACACCAACATTGGTCCTCCCGGTAGCACTAATCACCCCAATAGAAACCGTTTGGGTTAGACCAAAGGGGCTTCCGATTGCAATTGCCCATTGCCCTGGCCGGAGTGTATCTGAATCACCAAAGTTTACAAAAGGCAACTCTTCTCCTTCCGGTTTTTCTATCTTTACAACTGCGATATCTGTTTGCGGATCAGTACCAATAACTTTCCCAATAAATTCTCTTCTGTCTCCCAGGGTAATCTTGATTTCATCAGCATCTTCTACTACATGATTATTTGTTAAAATATATCCTTTTTCACTATCAATAATTATACCGGAACCAAGCCCTTGTATTTTAAACTCCCTTTCAGGAATTTGTGGTTGGAAAAACCTGTCAAAAAATTCGTCTCCGAAAAAATCTCTGAACTGCCGAAACGGATCAGGCTCCTCATCTCTATCAGGCCCTGGCCTACGGTGAAATCGGTCATCTGGCATCTGCCTTTGTCTTTGAAAACCTTGTTGAAATGTCTTCACAGAGGTAATGGAAACAACAGCGGGTTTAACCTGGTTTACAACATTTTCAAATACATGTTCAAAATGCAGAGCTGTAGAGAGCGCTTCGGCATCTGATTCCGTGAGCTGGCTGTCTCCTGCGTAAAGCGCTGATCCATGGGGTATATGAACGCCCATTCCAATGCAAAATCCCAAAACTAGAAGAGGACGAAGACAAAATTTTTCCAATTTACGAACCATTGCAGCTTCCTCCAAAATATAAGGTTTAAATCCTATTTGCTTATTTGAAATTGTATTCAAGAACTATTTTATTGTCAAATTAAAACTAAGAAGACATTATTATAATACTTGCAATCATTCCTTGCCATTGATAGAATAAATTTGTTACGTTTAGTATGAAGCATATCCACTGGTAACCATTCAATGCCCGGGATTAGGAACGAAACTTTCAATACGCTACAGCAATATAGCTACCTAGTAGATACTTTACCACAAAATTTATCCCTATTCAGTCATCCAGAATATAAGATACATTGTTGAATAGCTGGAGGTTCCTCTTAAAAAATGAGAATTTGAAAACGAGACAAATATTTGACACACAGGTGAAACAGGAATCGGTAAATATTTGTTCCCGGAAATGTATGAAAAGGAAAAATTATGCATCGTAAAAATGTTTTACTGCTCTGTATAGTAACGACGATAAGTTTACTTTTCTCTGTTCAGGAAAAGATTTATTCAGCAGATGCTTATTTCAACCCCGGCAATATTAGAGAGCAGATCGTACGCGCGATTAAGGAATCAAAAGAATCTATAGATATTGCTGTCACAAATGTCACCTCCCGTGATATTCTCCATTCACTTATACAGGCTCAAGAACGGGGAGTACACATCAGAATCGTTGTTGACAGAAAACGAGCCTTAAAAAAAGAACCTTTGTTGAGCCTTTATAAGAATAAAAAACTTATCACCAGGGTACTTATTCAAAAAGGTGTCATGCATAGTAATTTTGCTATTTTCGATTCTCTGTTACTGACAACTGGATCATACTGTTGGAGTGAAAATGTAAGTAAGTTTAATCATGATAATGCTATTTTTACGGATGAGACAAGGATAGTGGTTAAGTATCAGAAGGAATTCGACCGTTTATTTTCCAAGGCAATCACCCCTGATATTCCAGAAACCCATCTTTCTTCAGAAAAGAATACTGAACATAGATTATCAGCAACACCCCAAAAATCTCAGAGCGTCGGAGGAGAGCAAATTGTTGCATCGGGCTTTGGAGTTGATATAACCGGGACCACAGATAACTCTATCAATATGAATTTTGAAGAGTTTAACCGTATTTTCGGAGTAGCGAGTGAACTATCTGATGAACAGAGAGAAAGCCTATGGCATCGTTGCACGGATAAGAAGGTTACGTGGAGCGGGAGGGTAGATTATATAGGATGGGGGATTGTCACTGGATGGATGATGGGTATAAATCATGGTGATACCAGTGTTGAGGTAAAGTTAAATCCTGCAAATAAAGAACGTTTTTCAAAAGTAAAATACGGCAATACGGTAACGTACACAGGAAAACTCGATACACGTGTAACAAAGATATTTCCGTATAAACTGGAGGATGGTGATATACTTGAGATTAAAGACACACCGCCTAAGACACTCAGTTCCGATAAATTGACTCAAAGTCCCGATGTAGTGCCTATTTCCCAGGGGCCTAAAAAGATATTTATCGTAGAGTCATTTGAAGATATTGATGCTATCTTTAGTAACAAAAGTAAGTTAACTGATAGTGAAAAGGAAGAAGCGTGGAAAAAATACCAAGGTAAATATGTTAGCTGGATAGGGCAGATTGTTTATAAGAATTTAAGTGTCGCATCCGGCTTACGAATAGGAATAAAGCAAAAGGAAGATAAATATATAGAATTAAAAGTTAGTTTGTCAAAAAAGAACAAAATGTTAAAATTACAGGACAATGAAACGATTCATTATACGGGAAAATTAACGGAATGGTGTAAAGGTAATTCTCCCTATGTGCTGGAAGATGGCGATATTATCATCTTGAAATAGTTATCACAGAATCGAAGTACTATCATACTATTTTTAACTGCCATAGGTTTATAAGAAGTGGAAGCGGAAAAGGAGGTAGTTATGATAAAAAAAATAATAAATATATGCATTGTTTTTTTTATTCCCCTCTCTTGGTCAATGGGGTTGTTACTGGCTGCAGAGACCTATGAAGCGACCATTCATAAGGGAAACACCCTTGTGCGGAAGCAGAAACATCAGGAAGCTCTGGAGGCTTATGAGAAGGCCATTCAATTAAAACCTGATGCCTTTGAGGCTTGGTACAACAAAGGAATTATACTTGATTATCTCAATAAATATTCAGATGCCCTTAAAGCATTCGAAAAAGCAATCCAGTATAAGCCCGATAATTATGAGGTTTGGTACATGAAAGGAAGGACATTAGATCATGCAAGCCAGTACGCTGAAGCTATCAAAGCATTTGATAGAGCTCTGGAAATAAAACCCGATTATATTATGGCATTACATAATAAGGGGAATGTACTCGATCATATTGGAGATATCAATTCTGCAATTACTACCTACGATAGAATTATAAAAATAAAACCTGACGCATATGAAGCCTGGAATAATAAAGGTCTGACACTAGCAAAGATTCCGGAAAGAAGGAACGAGGCAATAGAAGCATATGACAAGGCAATAGCAATTAATCCGGAATATTACGAAGCCTGGATTAATAAGGGTAATTGCTTTGTAAGATTGCGCAAGTACAGAGAGGCCGTTGAGGCTTATGACAGGGCTATTGAAATACGCCCTGCTGAACACGCAGCATGGGCCAATAAAGGCTTTACCCTTGCAGACCTCGGTAATCACAATGACGCAATTCATGCCTTTAACAAGGCAATAGAACTGAAACCCAATTCATACGGGGCATGGAACGGGAAAGGCCTCGCTCTTGATGCCCTGGAACGATATGAGGAAGCACTTGCTACTTACGAAAAAGCGATAGAAATACAACCAAACTCTTACGGAGCATTGGCAAATAAAGGATTGGCTTTATCTCGTTTGGGCAAATATACAGAGGCAATTTCAGTTTACAATAAAGCGTTGCAAATTCAGCCTGATTCTTACGAGACTATTACAAATAAAGGACAGGCGTTATTCCATCTTGGAAAATATGAAGAAGCCATAAAAGCTTTTGATACTGCTATAGAATTAATACCGAGTTACCCACAGGTTTGGAATAGTAAAGGATGGGTACTTCTACAATTAGGAAAATTTCGAGAAGCAGTTAAGTCTTTTGATAAAGTAGCGCAAATAATTACCGATACAGAGGCAGCAAATATACCTCGATTGGCAAAAATTAAACATGAAGCCCTCAATAATAAAGGGCTTGCTCTTATACAATTACAAAATTATGAAGAAGCCGTTAAAGCTTTTGATAAAGCAACACGTATACAACCTGATATCTTTAGTTCGTGGATAAATAAGGGGCTTTCTCTCTTACAACTACAAAAATATCAGGAGGCATTAAGCGCCTTTGATAAAGCAACAACTCTCAATGGTAATATATCTGAGGCATGGAATTATAAGGGTTATGTATTTGAAGAACTAGGCAAATATGAAGATGCATTAGATGCTTATAATCACGCAATACGGTTCAAACCGGATTTTATCGGCGCCTTAAACAATAAAGGACTTTTACTGGATTCTATGGGTAATCATGCAGAGGCAATAGAAGTTTATAATAAAGCCTTACAGATAAAGCCGGATTTCGATGCAGCATGGTTCAATAAGGCTTGTGCACAGGCACTACTTTTAAATGGTGACGATGCCGTATATTCATTATCAAAGGCTATTGAATTAAACCCCGCATACAAAAATATAGCAAAAAATAATCCAGATTTCTCAAATTTAAGAGGAAATGCTCATTTTGAAAATATTATCAGATAAGAATATATCCTACAGAAAAATAGAGCTGCCTAACCATCAAGGTACAATCCTTAATTAGGAAAATTTTTGAAAGGTTAACTTTACAATCTTTTTTGTATTAGGATTAATCTTTACTCTCCTGTCAATACATACTCCAATGACCCAAATAGGGTGATCACTCATGGCAACAACAGGAATGGTATCACGTTCGTTTACAGGAACCTTTTTATCGATAAACAGGTCTTTTAGTTTCTTATGACCATCCATCCCTAAAGGAGAAACCGTATCACCTTTCTTGCGCGATCTTACGACAAGAGGCATTATAATGCTCTGTAAATCAAACGCTTCTTCATATTCTGTCTTATGTTTCTTAAATGTTTCGAGCGAAAAGTCCCGAACATCCTGAATTTCAGATACTATTTGTCCTAATGGATAAATAGGCGTTACTCCCGGTATGCGGATAGAAGTCCCGGATATTAATGGTTTATAAGGTTTAAACAAAGCCCCCTTTCTAAAGTAAAGTATTCTGTGCTCATACCACGAATAAAGTCTCCCGGGGAATTGGAAATATCGCCCCTTTCCCATTTTGATTATTTCATTAAGTATCCTGGTATAATGCTTATAAGTAATCTCTTTTAACGGAACATTCATTGTATTCAGTATTTTTTGAAGCACCACGTGTTGTAATACTTTTGGTTGCTTCCTTAAAAAATTAACATCAATGCTATATGAATCTGAGGTACTTTCTATGGTACAATCCGTTAATATCTTTTCTGCTTCTGAAGAGAGATATTCATTATTGGCATTCAGGATCTGACACAGTTGTATAAGAGTATTTTTGATATTTGGATTAAATCTATTCTCTAACAATGGAATCAACTCAATCCGTATTCTGTTCCGGAAATACCCTGTTTCATAATTAGATTTATCTATCCTGTAATGGAATTGTTCTCTTTCAAGATATGCAATAATTTCTCTTCTCCATGTAAAAAGAAGCGGCCGGATAAGTTGGATGGGAGGGTCTTCTTTCAATGAACGTTTTATTGGTATCCCTCCAAGCCCTAATAATCCAGTCCCTCTGATTATACGATGAAGAAGCGTTTCTACATTATCATCAGCGTTATGCCCGGTGGCTACAGAAATGGCATTATGCTTCAGAGATAATTCCATGAAAAATTTGTATCTTTCTCGGCGGGCTGTTTCTTCGATTGAACTTTTTGTCTGATCCGATAGCACCTGGATATTAACATTTTTGGAGAAAAACGGCAGCGAAAGATCTCTTGATAAGTTTTCAACAAACCGTACATCATCAGACGAGTCTTTTCCTCGAAGCTGGTGGTTAAGATGGGCAACTATTAAATGTAACTTAAGGTCCTTAACAATGTTAAGAGTATGGAGTATTTTTAAAAGGGCAACGGAATCAGGTCCACCAGATACGCCAATGACAATTGAATCATGTAGTTTAATAAGGCTATATCTGTTTATAATCTTAAAGATCTCAAATGGGAGTCTGTTTAGTTTCATATTATAAAAACTATATCCCTTTCATATAAGTAAGTCAAGTTTGGAAAATAGTTTGACTTTAATTTTTGCGCACGTAAAATATTCCTGTACAATAAAGAAGGTCTCCCGTAAAAATCATCCAGAGAATATTTACAATGCGCAAAAAATGGATTATCTTTTTTATAGCTGTACTTAGCATCCATATAGGATATAACAATTTCAATATGGTATGTTATGGCAATGGGTCGAAAAACAAAGTATTGCCTATAAGTATTGGTGGAATTGAATTAGAAGTAGAATTAGCAATTACCCCCGAAGAACATACTCGAGGACTCATGCACCGAACGACATTAAAAAATAATGAGGGTATGTTATTCATTTTTCCCAAAGAAACTGTTTTATCATTCTGGATGAAAAATACTTCCATACCCTTATCAATAGCCTTTATTAAGGCCGATGGCAGGATTATCCAAATAGAATCAATGAAACCTTATAGTCTAGATACCCATATCTCAAAAGAAAAGGTTATGTACGCACTAGAAATGAAGGATGGATGGTTTAAAACACATAATGTAGGAGAAGGCGATAGAGTAAAGATTCCAACAATGAGGAGGGCGGGAAGTGAGTATTAATATACGGTGTTTTAACCAAGATACCTGGATACTATAATTATGATAAGATCAGAGAGTATTATCAATGAAAAAGATGGTGCAGAAATGGTTCTTGTACCTGAGGGTAATTTTATCATGGGAGAGGAGCGAAAGATTATATATGTTGAGGCTTTTTATATTGATAAATATCCAATAACCAATGCACAATATAAAAAATTTGTCGAAACCACGGGAGCAAGGGAACCATTTTATTGGAATAATAATCGATTTAATAAACCATTACAACCCGTTGTAGGTATTAGCTGGAACGATGTTGTTGCTTATGCACAGTGGGCAGGTAAACGGCTTCCAAGAGAGGTAGAGTGGGAAAAAGCAGCACGTGGAGTTGATGGGAGAGAATATCCATGGGGAAATACACAACCCGATAGTACGAAGGCCGTTTACAATTTAGACCCTAATACAGGTGCCCCTGCACCTGTTGGAAACCGACAGGCAGGTGCAAGTCCTTATGGCTGTCTCGATATGGCCGGAAATGTTTGGGAATGGTGTGAAGATTGGTACGAAGAAAACAAATTTCGCGTTGTTAGGGGAGGATCATGGGTAAACCATCATTTTATCCTGAAAAGTGCCTATAGAAGTTGCAGTTATCCGGAGGGCAGAGATAACAATGTCGGCTTCCGGTGCGTTAAAGATATTAGAGACGTTACATAATTACCTTTTTTTAATACCCAGAGCATTTAATGATAGCTGAATATCACATTTTCCATCCAATTTAAATTCTTCATCAAAAACTTTTTTAAAGTCATAACTGTTTTTAAAATCATCTTTCGAATCAGATTCCGTCTTTCCCATAAGGCCGCTTTCAACTAAATTAAAAACAACGTTTCCAAAATCTGCATCTTGCTTTATGCCCCATAATTCAAATACGGTTAATACCATATAACCAAATTGCTTTAAGGCGTACTGCCTGATACCTTCCATAAGCTGTTTCCCAGTCACATGGCGTTCCTGGTCTGTTAACCTGTGTTGATTTTTCCCAAGCATATTTGCAGTATAATCAAGCGCTTCGAATACAAATTGATACGCTACTGGAGAATAACGAGGATCTTTCTTGATAATCTCTTTTATTTTGTTCCATGCATTTGTCATATATATATCTCCAAACTTCACGATACAATTACGCAAACATCTCAGCACATTATTTAAATATTTTTATCTCTATTTACTATAAGCCTCTGAGAACTCTACCTTTGGAAATAAGGGTTTACCTTTCTGTACAGCAGTACCTTCCCTGAATCCTTGTTGAAATTCTAAATTGAAAGGCTGATCATCTTTTAGAATACCAAGCTGCCGTTGGATTTCAATGGCTATTGTTGGCATAAATGGATAAATATAAAGGGAGATATCCCTAATCGCCAGAGTTAATGAACCAATAACAGTAGCAAGCTGTTCTCTTACACCATCCGTTTTAGCTAAGAGCCATGGTTTTTTATCTTCTATAAACTTATTAGCACAGCCTACAAAATTCCAGATAATCTCAAGTGCCCTGCTAAACTGCAATTCATTCATTTCCCGATCTATTTTTTCGTAAGTCATTCGTGATTCTTCTCTTAATTCATTATCCTCAGTATTGATATGAGGAATAACTCCATGAAAATATTTTTCAATCATTGTTAAGGTACGTTGCAGTAAATTACCAAGATCATTTCCCAAATCAGAATTTATTCTCTTGATAAGGGCATTGCAGGAAAAATTTCCATCTAAACCAAACGGAACCTCTCTCAGCAAGAAATACCGATAGGCGTCCTTTCCGAATGATCGAACAATATGGAGAGGGTTTATTGCATTTCCCAATGATTTTGATATTTTTTGTCCCTCAATAGTCCACCATCCATGTGCAAAGATTTTATGGGGTAAATCAATCCTGAGAGACATAAGAATAGCAGGCCAAATAACGCCGTGAAACCACAAAATTTCTTTCCCTATAATGTGAACACTCGCAGGCCAGTATTTTTGAAACTTTTGCATATTATCATCATACCCTAGAGCAGTGATATAGTTTAACAGTGCATCAATCCAAACATAAATCGTTTGACGTGGGTCCATAGGAACATGAATACCCCATTCTACCACAGAACGGCTTACACTGATATCCTCGATTTGATATCTAATCCTCTGTAACAATTCATTCCTTCTGGATTCAGGTTGTATAAAAGAGGGATGTTTATCATAATACTCTAAAAGGCGATCCTTATATTTTGATAACCGAAAAAAATAATTTTGTTCTTTTACCCTTTCTACAACCCTCCTGCATTCCGGACACTTATTACCTTCAAAAAGCTGCGATTCAATCCAAAAACTCTCACAAGGGACACAGTACCATCCTTCATATTCACCTAAGTAAATATCTCCATTCTCGTAAATCCGTTGAAAGATTCTTTTCACACGACAACAGTGTCGTTCATCTGTTGTCCTTATGAAGTCATCATTGGAAATACTCAGTTCTTTCCATAAAACCTTAAACTTATCAACTATCGTATTTACAAATTCTATAGGGGTCTTATTACATGCCTGTGCCGCCTTCTGTATTTTTTGTCCATGTTCATCTGTTCCTGTTAAAAAGAAAACGTCAAAGCCTCTCATTTTTTTATATCGGGCCAGGACATCAGCAGCAATAGTTGTATAAGAATGCCCAATGTGTGGTATATCATTAACATAATAAATAGGCGTTGTAAGATAAAAGGTATTTTTATTCAAAAGTCACAATCCTTCTCGCAGGTTTGATTACACGGTATCTCTTTTTGTTTCAACGGATCTCTTATCTTATCAGTAATATCTTTTACTGATATATTAGTTTTACTTCCATTTTCCAGCTCAACAACAACGTGCTGCAACAGCACGTCATGACCAATAACCTCTCCAACACCCTTTGCTGTCTTAACAATCGTTCCCTTCTTTGGTATTTTATGCTTCAATTCTTCATATACCTTGTCTTCATAACGAAGACAACACATAAGTCTACCGCATCTTCCAGAGATTTTAGAAGGATCCAGTGTTGCTTTCTGGTTCTTTGCCATTTTCATAGTAACCGGCTCAAGATTCTTGAGGAATGATTGGCAGCATAGTTCCCGTCCACAATGTTCATAATCAGCTAACAACCGAGCTTCATCCCGAACACCGATCTGCTTCATTTCTATGCGTGCCTGATATTCTTTTGCTAAATCCTTTACAAGTTCTCTGAAATCAACGCGTCCACTGGCAAGGTAATAGAAGATAATCTTCTTCGTTCCGTACAAGTGTTCCACACTAGCTAGCTTCATGAGAAGCTTGTGCTCTCGTATTTTTTTTTGGCAAAACTTAAATTCTATTGGGATTATTTCATCGGTTATCTTTCTCTGCTTTTCTTTATCCTCGATAGTAGCTTTACGCAAGACTTCCCCATGATTCTCCAGCAGAGCATCATCAGGCACATCCCTAACCCTTGCTATAACTTCACCAAACTCTATACCACGGTTTGAACGTACAATAACCTGATCACCTTTTTTATATGAGTCAAGAGTAGTATAAAAATTTGATGTGTTCTTTAGAATACCATATCGGACTGTTACAATATATCGCATGGAGATTTTTCGAAGTAATCTAGATAAATACTATCGGAATATCACCTTACTGTAACAAGAATACTACATTTTGTCAAGTGATTGTATGTATTAATCAGAAGGTATTTGATAACTTTCAACCAATTACATTTGCATTACTCCTGGAAAATATGATAGTATTTGATGTTTTAGAAAGGGTTATTTTGGTTCAAAAAATAAATTACCCCTCTCTTCATCAATATAAATTATCCAAATTTTTTATCATGGGGTTAGCAATGAGAAAATCCTTTATTAGTTTTATTATATTCATACTTCCCATAACACTTCTTATCAATAAGCATATTCTATTCGCTCAAGATACATCAGATAAGATACATATGCTGGAGATTGTTATTTCAAATCTTATTTCCAGAGTTGAAGCCTTGGAAAAACGTGTGAACGAATTAGAAAAGAAACCTTTGCCAGGAATAACAAAGGATACATTTATTAGTGAAGATATTTCAAAATACCCTCACATGGAAGGATTTGAAGAAATCGGAAATGGACTTTTCGCAGGAAATATACGTTTTGAAAAATTTGGCTCAAATGTACTTTTTACTGGTAAAATAGCGAATAAATCCCAAAAAAATTATCGCTTTATTAAATTTATACTAGAAATGTACGATGACCGTAATGTATTAGTTAAAAAAGAAGTGTTTACTATACCAGATCTCCCTAAAAACAGTACTAAACCCTTTGAAACCATGTTAGTGGGCATAGAGGCAAGCCTCATTAACAGATATGTAATTAAGGTAGCCGAATAACCTAAATGTACTCTGTAAAAAGGGCATGTTTAAAAAACATGCCCTTTTTAGTCTTTCACGAATAAAGTTGCTTTTATTGAATTTCATGCTGATGCTCCGTAGAGGCCTCTTTTTCACAATCAAAGCAGAAGTAAGTCTTTCCGCATACATGACCTTCTCCCGCTTCTACCTTGCATACAGAACAGAATTGAGTAACACCGCAAATATGCTCATCTCCTACTTCTTTTTCACAATCATAACAAAAGTACGTCACATCACAAATATGATCTTCCCCAACCTCTTCTTCACAATTCAAGCAAAACGTTGTAATATCACAAATATGACCGTCTCCAACTTCCTTTTTACAATCATAACAAAAGAATGTTAAGTCACAAACATGCCCGGATCCTACTTCTTCTAAACATTGCTGACAATAGGTAGTAAGACCACAAATATGTCCTTCACCAACTGCTTCATTGCATGTAGTACATTGGAAAGATGGATCGTCCATAGATTCCATTTCTTCATAGTAACGCCCTATATCTTCAGCCTTTAATTCCTCCTCAGGTGCTATCTCTTCTGATGGTATTTCCGGCACTGAAGGTGCTTCCTCAGGGGTCTCCTCCGGTATTTCTTCTGGTTCCTCCTCAGGTGCTATCTCTTCTGGTGGTATTCCCGGCACTGAAGGTGCTTCCTCAGGAGTTGGTTCTACAGGTGCAGCCTTTTCTTCTCTTAACTCATGCTCTCTCATTTCCCTCACTTCTGTCCGTGTAGTGGTACAGGAACACAAAAAGATCGCAAGACATATCAAGCCTATACCCCAAAATCCTTTTCCCATAATTTTTCTCCTTTTTCACGTATCTACGAAACAATCATTACGATTAATCCCTGATACTATTATTAACCATCAATTCTAACTCATCTGGTATCTCTCTTCTTTCTATGTCTATTCCTGCTGCAGAAAAAAACTTTCTTCGTACTGCATCCAGGGTAATTCTTAATAGTGATTTTTTATCCGTCACATCTCCAAAAATACCCAGATCAATAGTACCCGCAGCCATAGTTGCATGTCCACCAGCATTCATAAACCCAAATGCCTTTTGTAACAGTAGCGCAAGATTAACCCTCGAATCCATACTCCGCGCTGATAATTGTACCTTATCTTTATCAATCCCAAAAACAAGTACCGTAGAAATCCCTTCCATCTGCAGTAATAATTCGGCTGCCTGTGGTAAGGCATCCCGGTCAGTTATAAACTCCACACAAGATATCAGGTATGATCCCTTCACCTCCCGGTTCCTTATTGCCCTCCCAATAATATCAATGGTTTCTGCACTCATAGGTGGATTCTCAATTTGGTTTAACAATCCCACGTCTACGAGTGATGATAAATAAGCAGCGGCGTCAAGATCTTCCGTCGTTGTGTTTCTTGTAAAACCACCAGTATCAATTCTAATCCCATAACGAAGTGCTGTTGCAAGAGGGGGATCAGGTATAATATCCAGCTGTCTCAGATATCTTGTGAGAATAGTTGAAGTAGCACCAATTTTAGGTAATATTTCAATAAATTCTCCCTTTACAAGGCTAAAATCTGTTTGATGATGATCAATAATAATATTAGGGATTATATTAGCTGGCAGTATATTATTTTTTGAAGGGATAGACGCTTCTATGAGTGCGACCTTGTCGACTGTATGTATTATATCCAGTGATTCATCTGTCGTCTTTAATCGGGTAAAATCGGTCTCTAACAAATTTACTAATGTTTTATTTTGCTGATGACCAATATTTCCACCATAATAGATTTTGGATCTAACTTCGTATTTTTCAGCAATACGCTTAAGCGCAAGCCCACTTGCAATTGCATCCGGATCAGGATTGTCTTGTAAAAAAATAGCTAAGCCCTTATTAACAGCCTCTTTAATAACATTTACTAAACGAAAAACAGATTGTTTTAATTTTGCCGTCTCTAGTTCACCTAATATGGTATTTGTTATAATTTTACCTGGCTGTATTGCCTGATCAACACCATTTTCTAATAGTTCTGAAGCCTCTTTTTCTTCAGATGCCCTTGATAATATAAATTTATCAGGAAATAACCTCTTTATACCTTTTGCTAAAAACAGATTATCTTTATAGTTTTTTTGTAAGAGGATAAAAGCGATAGTATCTTGTATTGGTAAAGAATCAAAATTTAATGTATTGATATCTGCCAGAATTGTCTGAAAATTATGTTCCTTTAATCTGAGCAAAGCCCCCTCATTGTTATCAATTACAAGTACTTCCTCTCCAGTTCTTTTTAAGCTCAAAGCTAAAGCATACCCAGTATCATCGCAACCGAGAATTATATACATCTAACTATACCTTATTAAAAGGAATCTTATTTTAATTCAAAAAAATCAAGGCATTTTATTATACGATTACACATTTTTGAAGTCAATACCAAAAAAGAAACCTATATCAATTTTAACCTCATGTAAATTCATAAGTTATATGAAGAATTATTATAATATTGACGGCATGACAGCTTATTTGCTCGTTTTTAGCTTGAAATGAAAAGATTACTTCATGTAACATCAGATAAAGGTCATAATCCTGGATATTGGAAAACAAATAAAAATTATTTAGGGATAAAGACTTTGAGATAGTATCAGTAACCTTTTGTCAAAGAGGTCATTATCAGGAATTATATACTCTCATAGAGAATTGTTCCATATGCAAATACATAAAATAGTTAAACAAGTTGGTATACCAGAATTTGTATGGCGGGAATCCGTTGAAAGGCATGATGTTGTTCAGGATGAATTTGATGGTATTTGTTTTCATAGGGTAACAAAAAAAGTTGGCCCTTTGGAAAAAGGATCTGTTGTTACACCGGATGGTATCCTTTTTGATTTCCCCCGCATTGCAAGAATAATGCACCTTCAAAATGGCATCGGTAAAGCTTATACCAAACCATTTTATGTTGAGGAGAAGGTTGACGGCTATAATACAAGAATAGCCTGTATTCAAGGACGCATACTGGCCTTTTCACGAGGCGCCTATGTTTGTCCCTTTTCAACTGACCGTATCGTTGACTTCCTGGATATAAAAAAGATATTTAACGATAACCCAGAATTGATTATTTGCGGTGAATTTGCCGGACCCGATAATCCTTATAATATTGAACATCTCCCTTATGTTAAGGAGGATGTCCGTTTTTTTACGTTTGATTTAATGATGATGAACAAACCGAATAGTCTTCCCATTAAAGAACGGTACCGTATTTTTGATTCTTATAATATGCCTACAGTAAGAAGATTCGGGCTTTTTGCTCCCTCTGATATTTCAAAACTGAAAAAGATTATTCAAGAACTCAATGAGACAGGGTGCGAAGGAATACTTATAAAACCAACCGATCCTGATGAAAAGACCTTAAAATATGTAACACTAGGGTCTTGTATTCGAGATATCCATGTTACTGCCCCTCTGTTGCCAGAAATGCAACCTGATTTTTTTACCCATCGGATTATTCGTGCAGCAATGTACATCCACGAACATGTTCACACTTTAGAACCGGAGATCTTCACTCAATTAGGAGATGCGTTATTAAAACCCCTCCATAAGAGTGTCGATAAGGCAACAAAAAAAGAAGTAATCGAAGAACAATTTTTACTGCGTTTTCATGAAGAGAAAAATATTCAGCGTATGATAGATCATTTATATAAATGCAGAGTAAAATGTGACATATTATCTCAAGAGAAAAAGGGTATTTACTGGCATGTTACATTTGCCAAAAAGTGCTATGCCTCATATGAAATTCTCCAAAAACATCTGGATGGTACATCCCATGTAGATTGATTTACTGTTCATATGAGGATGGAAATAAAACCCAACCAGAAATATTTTCCTGTATCAATCTGTTGTCTCCATTAATTTATCCAGGATATCACGTAATTTACGGGGATCTATATATCTGATACCTAGTTTATCAGCCCATTTGACAATACCTAAATCAGCAGTCATTACAATACCATCCATCTCCTTTGCTAAGAGTATTAAATCAACATCCTCCTTACTATCGATAATACCCTCACGAAGTGCCGCACGATATTTCTTTCGTAAATTGGCTATGGCTTCAGGTTCAGGTGATGTTCTCCTCACAGCCTCTTCAGCTACCCGCAAACCTTTATCAATCCTAAGGCGTACGTCTTCAATAAGTTCGTATAATAAAAAAGCTGGCACTACTAATTCATAACGTTTAGGTGGTTTCTGGATTATTCGAATCTGCCAGTCAATAGGAATATCGTGAATCTCAACAAAATTGAGCAGTTCCTGAAAAATTGATGGAGGCATATAAAAGGTTGGCCCTTCTATTTTTCCGAGGATTTCTAAAAATGTACGGAGCGCCTCTGTTGGATTTACGCTAAATGTCTGATAAACATCAGGATTAGTAAAAATACTCGTATCAATAATAATTCGTTCCTGCCTAATATCTTTTTCCATACATTGCCTCTTTACAAATACTCCTCTCACTCTCTGTAAGCCGGAATACCAATTTAAAAAGAGTTTCTTCTGCTTGGGTCATCTCCTTGTTACGCCTTTTCATTACGATTTTTGCAACCTGTAGTGCTTTTTCTAATGTATACACCTTTAATCCATTTGATGAACACCATGTGAAAGACGGGAGGTATTTAGGTGGATATGTCGAAGTAATAATATTACAAGCGAAACCAAAAACACTGCCGGTCATAATCACTGTATTGATTGCCGTTTTCGTATTATCACCTATCACTGCACCTAGAAACATCTTTCCCGTATTTATTGTATCGTTCCTCAATTGAATCCTTATATTTCCATACGTATTCAGTAGGTTGCTGTTTACTGTACTCGCTCCCATGTTTACCCATAAACCAACATAAGAATCACCGAGAAATCCATCATGCTGTTTATTGCTGTAACCATGAAAAATGGTATTAACGATTTCTCCTCCTATTTTACAAAACTCTCCTACGTTTGTTCCGCCACGCAATCTTGAATTTGATTGAACAGTAGAATAATTACCTACATAAACAGGGCCTTCAATAGTTGTATTTGGAGCAATCGTAACATGATCACCTATATAAATTGGCCCGTTCTCAGCATCAAGCACACAGCCCGGCTTAATTTGGCTATCTCTACCAATGAAAATTTTATCCTTATTCATAAAATAAGCCCCGTCGTATATTCTTCCAGAAATGGAGCCCTCTTTAACAAATATCATAAAGTCCTTTTCTATCTGTGATCTGTTAAGACTAATAATATCCCAAAAATAGTGAACCATGGGTACCTGAATGTTAACAACCGG
Organism: Candidatus Loosdrechtia aerotolerans; assembly: GCA_021646405.1. GTDB lineage: Bacteria > Planctomycetota > Brocadiia > Brocadiales > Brocadiaceae > Loosdrechtia > Loosdrechtia aerotolerans. The sequence goes on along the minus strand of SOER01000011.1, from coordinate 5,534 downwards.
GATAATCCCTTTGAATAATTCGATTCCATTCTTTGTAAGGAAAGTATCAGGAGATACCTTCTTAAGGTTTTCGCCCTTTAATCTAGCATAAATGATCGTATTATCCTGAATTCCAATTTCCTCCTCACCTTCTATAGGTATAGAGGTTGAAAAAATTGCACGACCGTTTACAAAGAGATAAGTATTATCTGTTACAAAAAGAGAATTTATACGGTAAGGATATTTTTCTTGTAATACATTGAATAAATAATCTCTACAAAAAAGGGTAATTGTAGCGCCGGAGTAATACTTACAAATCCTCTCTAAAAAAGTAAGCAAACCACATCTCAACTCAAAAACAGCCCTTGTGTATATAAGGGGTATGAGTTGTAAATAATGATAATCTTCAAAAATACAGACGTGTTGCACTTATATACCTCCTATAAATATCGAATGCATTCCATATCTCAGTGATGTCCGGTCTCATCACGGAAACACTATAATTATCAAATTATCAAATGTCCGTAGCATACTTGGACTTACAACTTTTGTCAAGTATACATATGCCTTTAACATTTTTAGCTACCCGATATCCTCTTTTCCATATGAGAAAAAATTTTTATATCCTTGACTTAAGATAATTAACATAATACAATCAACAAAATTTTTCAGAGAAAACTTTATTATCGGCAATTTACATGAGTAAAGAGCGAACTCCTCTATTTCAAATTCCATTAAAACGTACGGAAGGTTTTTTAACTGATAAAATCTGTTTTAGAGATGCAAAGGCACAAACACCACATCCTGGTTTAATGTTGGAGAATACTCCTTACCATGGAGACCAATTGCTGGTATGGGATAAATTTTTAATCAAGCACGAATATAGAATTCCTAAACAGTACGGTGAACGTTTTGTTGATATAACAAATGACAGTAATCTTATCCACCGGAGAGGGAACATTGTCCCTGGGGCAATGACTATATCCAAAATCATTCTCCCTCTTGAGATCCTCATTCCAGAATTAGAAATATCCTCCCTGAACATAAAATTTACTGCTTCTGCATTTTATAATGAAAGAACATGTAGTCTATTCTTATGGCAATTCGTAAGTAGTGATTATATACAAATTGAGGTTAAAACATATCAACAGGATAAGACAGTTGCAACTGCTGTTATTCTCGGAAGATTAAAAACAAACAACAAACATAGGAAAGAAATAGATGAAAAAACGGTAAATAAAGAATGTTTTGCAAAAGTACAGGCATATTTTGAATCCCTAGAGATAAGAAATGATTTTTATGTAAATAAAGAAGGATATAAAGATTATACCTATCCTTTAGCTTATATTGCTTCACTGCCATCAGCAGAAATTGTGAATCAGTTGTCCGGTCAGGGTGGTATGATTAATATATTAAGGATGGATTTTGGCAGTTATGAAAGAATCCCGATTACAGGTGATAGAGGCCCGGAAGTAAAGCTTGCAAGAGCCAAGAAGCGAACAACCTTTAATAAAGTTATAACAGAAATTGCCGAGGGGCTTGTTACCTATTATCGTGGTCTGGCAATTGTCAATCCCATTGCCAAGTTTCATGATTCTAAAGAACCTGTTTTAGAGGCTGTCAATAAGCTCATACATAAGCAGGAAACAAAACTCATAACGCCTACCTGATACTTCTGATATTAATCCTTAAGGAGCCATTACAACCTTTGAGATTATTGTAAGATGCCAAGCCAATCCTTTAGCAAAAACTGGACTCTACCTATCAACAACGATACCCTTGCCATGACAGTATAGCCAAAGGAAGCACCGAAAGAAATCATCAAAAACCATATTCCAACCTTTGATACCTTTCCAATTGTACCCTTATGTTCCAGGGAGAAGATAAAATAAATGAGTACTGATGTTACTCCTAACAGAATAAGTAGTGTATCAATACTAGAAAGAATGGTTTCTCCACCAGTAAAGGCAGGACGTAAGGAGGGTTTTATTTGCTCCAGGATAAACGCTGAAATAACCCGAGGAATGCTGATCCCCGCACCAAGACCTACCACAAATGCAAATGTCCAACGGCTTAGCCAGGCTAAATTCCTTGAAAACCTCAAAAGCATAAAGATGCCTAACAGGGAAGGAACTAATAATGTATATTGCGGAGTCTTTGCTGCCTCCGAGAAGAATGGCACAATGAGCGGGTCGTACAGATCAGGCTTTAGAAAGTTAAACCAGACAATGATGATCGTATAGCCCAAAGAAACACCAACGTAAAGATTCTCGGCAATTTTGAATGCCGGATTATCCTTATAAAGGAAACTATAAATAGCCAAAGTAAGACCTGCACCAAGAACGATTCCGAAACCATTGAAGGAAATAGGCAGCTTCCCTGAGGCCATCAAGAAAATATTAGTGCAGACGAATAGACCAACAGAAAAGACAAGTATAAAAAAGTCAGTATCCTTACGCATGTCGAGTCCTTCGAGACATAAAGTAAATGATATTACCAAATAGAACAAAAAGAATAATTATTGCATGTATTACGCTTTGAGAACGCATTCCGCTCACGGCAAAAGCCTTCTTATTTATTAATGCTTCATACTCCGCAGCTCCTTTAAGACCGGCAAGTAATCCGTTAAGCTGGTTTGATTGAAGAAATGGATACATATCGGGACCCATAACTGCAGTGCACCCTGCCCCAAATTCAAACCTGTATTTTTCTTTTCCATACACAATCCAGGTCTCTATTGTCGTACCTGCTGCAAGATCAAATAAATAATCGATATCTCTTAATGAACCAATGCCTTGTAATATAGGTAACGCGATAGTATCATTTCCGTAAAAATCCTTTGGGAAGGCCGTATAAAGATTTTCTCCCATATTGATAATGAGAGAGGCACCTCCTGGCTTATATCCAAGAAAGGCATAATCTTCACCGTATTCTTTCCCGTACTGACCGGCAACGGCATTCAGGGCTTGCTCTACAAGACCTGGCGCACCAGGGTAATGGGTCATAGCAATTACTTTCAAATTTCTACTAAAGCAGTGATGGAGAAAGGCAACAGCCATAGGCTGAAGCTCTTCTTTAGATGATGGATCATAATCGAAAGCAATCATAACATGAGAGTTTTCTGGTATCGACTCTATCTTTTTATAAACAGCCAGAACAGGTTTTGATCCTGGTATTGGTAACTCAAATTGCAAAATGAGAGAAATAATAACCGCTCCAGCGATGATTGCAAAGATTATACGGCGGTCTATTCGTAAGAACCTTTCCATTATTCACCTCCGCCAAGATAAGACCGTTCAATACCAAATATGATTTTTATCGACGTTGCGACTGCCCCTAAACTCACTCCCAAAAGAATACCCCGTTTTGCGGCAAGGTTTGGAACTGCCATAATCCAATCAGCTATGGCAGGAATATACAAAGAGATATAATTTCCTACAGGTACCCTTCCAAGCATAACAATAACAGCGGCAATTAACAGTACTGTCGATTCCCTGGTACGGGCACGAAAGGTTCGATAAGCAGCAGAAGCGATAAAGAACGCTAAGATAGAAAATATTGTAGCTCCTGCCGGCACTTGGATATAGTAATAAAGCCAATCGAACATCGTACCTTCCTGTTTATCATTCCAGAAAAATTTACCGCCGTTTATTAAACCGAAAATTAAGGTAATGATAGCACCAAAATAAACGAAAACACTGTACCCCCAGCCTTCTACCTTCCTTTTAATCCTCGTCCAATGGAGATGAAATAAACTATAGGCACCGATAAATACGGCAAACCCTGCTATAATTCTATCCCATCTGGTTACCACTTCTAGTAAATCCTGTGATAATTTATGGGGAATATAATACTGCAGGGTCATAAGCACACCCATAGTAAAAGCAATAATTAACGGAATAGTACGTTTGAGGAAATTCATATTGATAATTTTCTAAAAAATTTCACCACAAAAATATTGAATTTATACAAATCAATTTATGACAGAATAAGCTTTAAAAGGATCCGAACCAGGACGTTACATACTTAAATCCAAAACTAGCCAGCATAGTTCCTAGCAAGAGGATAACGATGACTAATCCTTTTCCTACGTCTTGTGCCCTTAACGTACCCATGAGCATAGGTTCCCTGGACAGATATGCACTGGCAGCATACAACTCTTCCCCAATTAACGTATAATCACAGGTAGTAATAAAGAATGGCAACTGGGTATAGGCATCCGTACCGGCAATTTGAATTGCCCCCGTAGTAGCACCTGTTTCAGCTAAAATAAGTGCTTCTGCATAAAAATACCCTATGAAAAAATTAGCTGCAGGTCTTTCACGGGTCATGATACCACCCACTGCCGCCACGTAAGGAAATTGTTCTGGAGCAACGAGAAAAACATTATCCGGATTATAAGCGTCAGGACGGCCGGCCTCCAAATAGGATTCCTTCACGACCTCCTGGCTAACTGACATGACAATAGGATCATTATTAACAACCTTCAAATTTGCATCATAATCGGCAATCTTTCGCGCAATCCTTCCTAAGATATTCGTCGCCGCGATAGTCGATATACTTCCCATGCCAGTTAATCCATGAACAAAAAGTACAGGCTTCCCCATTTCAGTAGCACGGCCTATGGCCTCATCCACAGCATCCAATCCCCCTATTTTTCTTAAAAACAAATTAGGATTCCGCCGTGCATGGACAATAAAATAAAGAATAATAGTAGAGAGAATAATCATAATTGCAAAGTTATTTATCTTTTTTGTATGGATCCAATTACTATATGCTGAAGCAGAAGCAACGGTGTCCAGAACGATTTTATTCTCTTCAGTCACCATTGCTAACTTAAAATAATAGACCTGATTCTTCTCGAATTTCTCTCCATTAAAAACCTTTCTCAGGAAGATATGAACATAATGATAATTGCTATTTTCTTTTTTATAACCAAACAATTCAGGGGCATCGCTTCGATAATTCGTATCTGACTTTATCCGAACAGCTTCTTTCTCAAAGGTGCCGTTTTTATTCTTATCGATATAGATTATGTAGTAAACATCAGGGGAGTCGCTAGGAGAAGATGACCAGGTTAACGATATTGATTCACCGGCATCATTAGGAGTATCAAATGCCCTAAAATCTGTAGGTGGGATAAGAAACGTAGGTAATTGCTGTGTATAGCCTATGGATATGGGAGAAAAAAATAATAATAAAATACCAATGATAAAAAAAAGTTTTTTAAACAATTTTAGTTTTTATTACGTAGAAAAATATAATGAAGAACCGATAAGATCTAACGCTGGAAGTTTTAAATCAGAATTTTCATCTTCCTTATTAGCTAATAGCCAAGCAACGCTGTTATCATTATAAAAATAGATAAAAAGCTTTTGTAATTATAAATAATTGAACTTAAATTACAACAAGAAAAGCAATAATGATAAAAGCTCGTTTGGAAGAAAAGGTAAGGGCTGAATAAAGACAAAAAGCCCTGGCAGCATGATAAGCAACCAGGGCTTTTTTGTGGATAAAGAATCCGGCGGTGACCTACTCTCCCGGCTTTTGGCCAG
>SOER01000010.1 GCA_021646405.1 Candidatus Loosdrechtia aerotolerans | reverse complement strand
CCATTTCGGATCCAATTGAAGCATAGGATACCTCCTCGTATAACTTGTTTACAAACTTTCATAACGTACAGAAGTATCCTTTTAAACAATTTTATTTCCTGTTCGGTTTCATTTGTTATTAACTATATATCATTTTTTATGAGTAATTTGTATCAATTCGTATCCCAATAATTACGTATTCCGTACGAAAAGAAACCGTTCTATCCGCTTTTTACACGTTTCAATGCCCAGGATGTTGATAATAGAATACAGCTCAGGACCATGTTCCCGGCCAGTTAAAGCAATCCGGACAGGCAGGTAAAGCCCTTTACCCTTTGCTCCTGTTTGTTTTTGTACCGTTGTTAAAACATCTTGCAAAATTCGAGGGGAGAGGGTGTTCAGTTTTTGTAATTCTGCGAAAAAGGATGAAAGTACAGCTTGTGGCCCCTCAGATAACAGGAATTTGGTATGTTTTTTGTTTACTACAATATCTTTAAAGAAGATGTCCGCTTCCTGTACAATACGAGACATGCAGGGTATAGTACTTCGTACCGCATCGACAATTAACCTTAATCTGGCAACATCGGTTTTATCCTCATCTGCAGAGATGAGACCTGCTGCCTGCAGATAAGGTATGGCCATGTTGGTAAGCCTTTCCAGGTCTGCCTCCCGTACATATTGTCCGCTTAGCCAGTCCAGTTTTTGCTGATCAAATACCGATGGTGCCCTGCTCATGCTCGTAATATCAAATGTATGAACGATGTCATCGACAGTGAATTTTTCCCTTTTATCCTTTGGTGACCATCCGAGCAGCATCATATAATTGAGAATAGCTTCCGGAAGATAACCCTGTGCGCGATACTCAGAAATAGAGAACGCCCCGTGCCGCTTGCTCAGTAAAGTACGGTCAGCACCCATCGTGAGTGAGATGTGTGCGAACTGCGGTGGTTTGTGCTTTAAGGCATGAAACAGCAGTATGTGACATGGGGTGTTTGATAAATGATCTTCTCCCCGGATTACATGGGTAATTTGCATGAGGGTATCGTCTACAGCAACGGCAAAATGGAATGATGGTGTCCCGTCAGGTCTCATGATCACAAAATCCCCTGTCAAACCCATATCGAACTGACAGGTACCCCTAATCAGGTCGTCAAAGGCAATGAATTTGTCAGGCACTTTAAAACGAACCGTATGACTCCTTCCTGAAGCCTCAAATGCCCTTTTTTGCGTTTCTGTCAGATCTCTGCAGCGGTTGTCATATCGGGGAGGCCTTCCGACTAATTTTGCAATATGTCTGCGTTCATTGAGCTCTTCCGGGGTACAGTAACATGGGTATGCCAGGCCTTCTTTTAAAAACTTTTGGCAGATATCAGCGTAGGTAGATAAACGCTCCGACTGAAGATAAGGACCATATAAGCCTCCTGCGTCGGGTCCCTCTTGCCACGTTAAACCGAGCCAATGCAGGTCTTCTATGAGGTGTGTTATGTATTTTTGTTCAGACCGTACAACATCGGTATCTTCGATTCTTAAGATAAAGGTGCCGTTATAGCGTTTAGCAAACAACCAGTTGAAAACGGCTACACGTGCATTACCAATATGGAGGAGACCTGTAGGTGAAGGTGCGAAACGGACACGTATCATAAATGTATTTACAATGTAGTATAAATAAAAAAAAATTTTTTCCTGTTAACTACAGTATATTGTAATAATGTAGATAAGAAGTTAACTAAGATTTGTAAAACGTATCGTAATCTGTGCCAATACTATGATCACTGATACTGATTATGTATGGTGTTCCAGGAATACCCGGTCCACAGATACATTGGTTTTATATCGCCTGGATCATGAAATTGAGGGAATTCCAGCCTGATTATATTCTTTTGAAAAAATTTTTCCGACATTATACCGAATATGTCGGCTAGTCCGGCGGGCCTTTTATATCGTACTACCGTTGCTTCTGTAAGTCCTGATAACTCTTTGGTTAAATCAATTGCGTCTTCCAGATAACCGAGTTTATCGGCCAATCCATTTTCAATGGCCTGTTTACCGGTATAGATCCTTCCATCAGCAATCTTCTTAACCGTTTCAATATCTAATTTTCTGCCGGCAGAGACCACTGTTACAAACTGCATATACATTTCATCAATGATGTCTTTTAATATAGCTTCTTCTTCCGGAGTCATTCGTTTTAGCGGAGAGCCAATATCTTTCATATTACCCGAAGTGATTGAATTATCCTCTATACCATATCGATGAATAAGTCCTGCAACATTTATTAATGGCATAATGACCCCAATACTGCCAGTAATTGTTGTCGGATGTGCTACTATAGCATCGGCAGCTGAAGAAATATAATATCCACCAGATGCAGCGATATCCTGCATGTATACCACAACCTTTTTCTTCGTATCGTTTTTAAACTTCATAATCCGGTTGTAAATAACATCACTGGCGGTAATACCCCCGCCGGGGCTATCTACTTCTATAAGGATTGCCTTAACATGTGTATCCTGAGTGGCCTGTTCGAGTTTTTGCTTTACGACCTCCACGGTGCTGGGTTTTTCAATAAATAAACCTTCCGTTGATTCACTTGTTAACACACCTTTGATCGGTATGATAGCGATCTTATCGTCTCCCTTTCCCTCCACAAACGTTTCAGAAACGAATTTCCCTGTTTCTGGTGCTGCGCTCAAAAATGCCTTTCCTAATAAGAGAGAACCAAGAAAGATGACAAATAAAAATACCGTACATAAGAAAAAGAAGATAGCAAATCCTACTGCAACCCAAAAGCCCGCGCCTCTACTTTTTTTAACAAAGGTAGGTGGGGGGACATTATAGTGCATATCTGTCATAGTTGTTATGTTTCCTCACAAAGACAAGAGATCCTATTATACACTCGGTTGTATATTTCCGTAATCGTTTTCTTTATAAACTTTTGAAAACTCACTTGTTTCCATAATACCTTTTGATTTTATAATTTCAAATTAATAATAGAATAATTCGTGCCAAATAAGGGATGATAAAGAAAATGGATCACAATACATTGATCCTTAACCGGTACCCTTTGTGAATTCTCCTGTTGAATAGTTATGAATAAAATCCTCACTATGCCATTGAGTAACGAGAGAATGCTTTATACCTAATACATCTAATATCTTGGCTACAACAAAATCAATAAGATTTTCCAGCGTTTTCGGATTGTGATAAAATCCGGGCATAGCTGGTAAAATGCAGGTTCCTGTAGATGATAATTTTACCATGGCTTCAAGGTGAATTGAAGAGAGGGGAGTCTCCCGGGGTACAAGTATAAGCTTTCGACCTTCTTTAATCGTTACGCCTGCAGCACGTTGAATGAGATTGTTTGAAATACCATATGCGATAGAGCAGAGGGTATTCATACTGCATGGAACAATAATCATTGCCTTTATAGGATATTGACCGCCGGCAATGGTCGCTCCAATATTTGAATTATGATGGTAAGTGATCGTATCCGGTGTATAACCAAGGAAATCTGTAAGGTTTGGCTGATAACTATTGAAATCGGTTCCTAATTCATGCTTGATAATCATAGCACCTGCATCTGATACCGACAGATGGATATTGTATTTTTGCATGTTCAGTATTTGCAGTAATCGTTGGGCATAGATAACTCCACTCGCACCTGTGATACCAACGATAATATTATCCATAACACGTATTCTCCTATACCTGAAAAGATCGTAACACGAGAAGTATATTATAAATGGCATGTGTATATACAGCGATACCTAATCCACGAAGCATGAAAATAATAGATAGTACAACGCCGGCTGAGAACCGAAAAATAAAGCTGGTATAAGTAAAGTGATCGCCTAAGATCCCTATATAATGTATACTGGCAAATAGCAGGGATGTAAATAGAATACTGGTGATAATGCTAAAAGGTTTATTTATCTTAAAAAGGACCGTGCAGGTAAAATAGAACAATGTTAGCAAAAGAAACCGGAAAACAATCTCTTCATAAACCCCCGCACCAACAGAAAGAACAATCTCCGTCCATAGAGGTACCATATTCATAGAGAATAGATGGACCAGGGGAGAGGGAAACAATATCTGATAAACGATAAACCCAAGCACATAACCAAGGAGAAGAGCATATAATACACTTTCTATGAACATCGGGGCAAAGACTAAGATACTCAGTTTATATTTCTTTTCTATGAAGAATAGTGATACAATAACGAAAATGATTATCAGGAGGTTGAAAATCAGAGAGCTGTTTTTACCAAAAACCATGAAAGGGGTTTTTATGATAACATCAGCGGTGTTTTTAATGTTCGAACCCTGAATTACAATCCCTATTTCATAGAAAATCAGGAGGGGTAGAATAAATAAAAAGCTATTGGCAAGGCCCCTGGAACGGTGAAAATATGGCTTCATTGATTATTGCATTTGCATTTGGGAGTGAGCCACAGAATACAGTGATGCGGTTTTCCCCTTCTCGCTTAACATCTTGATACCATAAAGGCTTTAAAAACTGATGTAAGATCTAATACACTTGTCCATCGGGAGACTTTAGTATAGCAGGTCAATAGAGAAGGTGTCAATTAAGTTTCAAAAGCTCACCTGGAGTGAGAATAACACCGGCCCTGATCTATAAAAGAGAAGGTAAATAGAAAAAAACCTCTTCATAATCTCTGCAGGATAATCATGGAAAATATTCATAACAAGGTTTTAAACTAAAAAATGTTTGACAAAAGAGGTCGATGTGTTAAAATTTCGGTAGTTTTGTCAATGTACATAGGTTGCAATGGCGAATACATTTAACCATGTTGTGCTTAAATGAGAGGGATTGTGTATGGTTCTTATGGAACTCTCAAAGATTATCATTACTGAGACAAGCGATCACCAGATTATTGTCTTAAAGGAAAAAGAGGGACAGCGCAGTTTCCCGATAGTTATTGGTCTCAATGAGGCATGGGCAATTGACAGGGCTGTTAAAGGTATCACGACTCCACGTCCCCTCACCCACGATTTAATCGGTAATGTTATAGAAGGTTTGAGTGCAGGGATCATAAAGATCATTATTAATGATTTAAGAAATAATACGTTTTATGCAAAGATTGTGTTAGAGCAGAACGGTTCCACCGTAGAAATTGATTCCCGGCCAAGTGATGCAATTGCAGTAGCAATGTTGAAGAATACGCCAATTTTCGTAGCGAAAAAGGTTCTGGAAGAGGTTTGTAAACCAGAGTATAACATTTAACAGGAGGGATGGCCGAGTGGACTATGGCGGCAGTCTTGAAAACTGCTGGAGGCGAAAGCCTCCCGTGGGTTCGAATCCTACTCCCTCCGTTTTTTACAGCATGTATAAGTCTGTTAGGAAATATATGCAATACAATGTGGGTTAACAAAATAACCACGGATTTCGTTTAAATAAGAAGGGCATCCGTGGTTATTTTGTTTCTTAAGTATGTTGTAATAAGAAAAACAAAGAAATCGGGGAGAGGTGGCTGAGCGGCTGAAAGCGACGGTTTGCTAAACCGTTGTAGGGACAAAATCCCTACCCCGGGTTCGAATCCCGGCCTCTCCGCCATAAAGATTGTGTGATAACAATAACTTATGACTTTTACCCCCCCCTAAAAATCGTCATCTAAAGCGTATTTCGCCCGTTGTAGAAATAAAGGGATAAAATACCTCATACCAGCTACCATATCCAGGTGACCATACTTAATTAAGTACTAGCAATAAAAATAGAATTAGAATTGCCGGTAAAATATAAAAATGTGCTTATTTCTTGTGGGTATCGGATTGACTTGCTAATAGAGAATAAATTAATCATTGAATTGAAAAGCGTTGACAAGATTATCCCGGTTCATGAAGCTCAGTTGCTCACCTATATGAGGTTGTCGAATATAAGGGTGGGCTTATTAATGAATTTTAATGAAACAGTCTTGAAAAACGGAATTAAACGTTTTGTCTTATAGTTCTTCGTGATCTTCGTGTTCTTCGTGGTGAACATTACTTTGAGGTATTAAAATGAGACGTTTTATCGAAGAATCCCTTTCCTGTGCTTGGAAGAGCAGGTTCAGAAGGCTCGTAAGGGATTATGAGCGACTGCCTCTGAAGTATTGTCTGGTCTTCATTTCCTTGCTTTCGCCATACTCATGCTCAGAAGATTTGCTGAGGTGATATTTTAAAGTGCATAACACGCTCTAATGTGTCAATTCTGGTTTCAGGAAATAGGTTGCCCTGGCCAGAAACCTTGGAAATGAGATTAGATCTTTTCAAATGCACAGAACAACCGGCTTAACATGGATAGGTCAATATCTCGTACCTCTTAAAGGGTAGATAATAAAAAACGTGGATCTGGAATGAAAAACAAGGAAGAATTTAAGGAGTTATATGGATGGGATGTTGGTAAAATATATTTTATGGATGATGAATGCTCAAAAGAATGGTGTGTAACTGACAATGAAAAATTGTATAATCAATTAATGGAAATTTGCAGAAAATATTTTAAAGATGATAGAATAGTGGATTAAAATAATTACGGGAGAAGTAAGTGCGTTATTGTTTTGATTGGGATCCCAATAAGGCAAAAGCAAATCGAAAGAAACATAGGGTTGGCTTTGTGATGGTATTTTGTTGGTTGTAGTACACACTTTCCAGCAGTTAGATGCCGACTGTTGCAAAATTAGAATTATTTCTGCCCGGAAGGCGACCAGAAAAGAATCAAAACAGTACCAGGAGGAAAATAAATGAAAAAGGAATACGATTTTTCCAAAGGTGAGAGAGGTAAGTTTTATCGTCCAGATGCAGAATTGTATCTGCCTATTTACATCGAGCCCGAGATGATGGAAGTGCTAACAAAATTCGCAAAGGAAAAGGGGGTTGAGGTTACTACAATAGTAAATGAATGGATAAAAAAAGACATATCCATAGTAGAAACAATAACAAAGTAGCGCATTACAAATCATTTGTGCAGGTGGGCATAGAAATGCAAAATGCAAAATGCAAAATACATTCTTAAGGGTTTAACAGTTCACGTGTATGTTTTAATGGTATAAACGGACAACCCCTGAATCCCCCTTTTCTAAGGATGGAAAATTCAGAGTTAGGAAAAGAAAACCACTCTATTGAATTATATTGAACGATGATAAAATTTGTGATATAACTATCCCCAGTATGTTTCTGATTAGGCATCAGGACATTTCGTGCAGAAAATTATAGACCTTTCAGGGTATCTCCGGATTAAAGCAGGGCGGTGCAAAAACAATTTCTTAAACGAATTCTCATATCTGGTCTCCTGAGCTTGTTCAGCTCTGTGATGTTTTGCGGATGTGTATTGCGGTCGCTTACTATCGATTCTGAACCTTCCGGTGCAATGGTTTATTTAGATAATGAATTAATTGGTGAGACACCGGTTACCACTACATTTACCTACTATGGCACGCGAAAAATTGTGTTGGAAAAAACGGATTCTGAGGGCAGGCTTCTCTATGAAAGAAAGGTTTTTTATGAAAAGATTCAACCGCCTGTGTATCAGATCTTCCCCTTAGATTTTTTTTCCGAATTATTGATTCCTGTAAAACTCAAGGATGAACATTACCTTTATTATGAGTTAGAACCTCTAAAGCACATACCGGCCGAAGAACTCAGGGAAAAGGTTCTGAATAATGCCAGCGAGTTACGGGAACAATTACGAGAACCTGCAGAAGTTAAATGAATTTTACAAGTTCGTTCAGCGGTTTTCGATAGCCCGGTTCCGGGATATTGAGTGGATACCCAAGCGGTGTTATTGCTACGGGTTCAACCCCTGAAGGGAGATTTAAAATAGATTTTAGGAGGGGTACTTTAAAAGCAGCAATCCAGCAAGTACCCAGACTTTCTTCCGTTGCTGCGAGAACAAGATGGTCCATTACGATTGCTGCATCTATATCTGCATAATTTTTTCCATCGCCTCGCCTCCATGCCTTTTCCGGTATACAACAGACACAAATAATTACCGGAGCAGTATAAAACCATTCTTCGCTATAGACCTTCTTTAACTGCTGTTTTATTTTTTCATCCTTAACGACAATACAACAAACAGGTTGCCTGTTAGCAGCGCTTGGGGCTCGTCTCGCAGCCTCTAATATTCGGTTCAACTTTTCTTCTTCAACGGGACCTGGCTTATACGAACGGATGCTTCGTCTTTTTTGTATAACTTCATATATGCTCATACCTTTTTCCTTGTTTAAAATTCCATGATCTTCCAGCGGTTAATTTTTGCATAGAGCCGAAGCATAGGGCTTGCATTTACTGCTACCGGATATCCTACCATACGCATGAATTTTACGTCCATATATTGATTAGCATAGGCATACGATGATGCAAGATCGATATTGTATTCCGCCACAAGCTGATTCATAATCTTCGCCTTTCCACTACTGTATGCATGAATACCGTCTATTTCACCGGTAAGTATACCCCTGGTATCAATCGCGAGCCTTGTTCCGATGCCTATATCAGCATTACAGGATCTTTTGAAACACTCCACGAAGGGACTCAGCGTTCCTGATAATAATATTATCAGGTAACCGCGGTCCTTTAACCTATTGATTTCCTGTAGCGCTGTTTTTGAAATGTATGGAGAAACGTGTTCCCGAAAACACTCATGTATAACCGAGACTATTCTTTCATATTCTTTATGCTTGAGGTGGTATTTATTTTTTCTGACATATACCCCTTTTAGACAAAAGAGTTTATTAACAAATGCATTTGCAAGCCGCAACAGGTCTTTAGAGGTGATTATCTTTTTATTGATAAGATAGCGGAAGAATACCCTCTCGGATGAGATGTTTCTGATTATCGTTCCGTCAATATCAAAAATTGCCGCTTTCTTCATGAAATGGATTTTACTAAGTCTGTTTATGTCTTTCAATGAAAAAACATATTAAATTCGCAATTTTTACAAGTACAACAAGTTGATTATTTTTAACCCCTCCAATTTAATCATAAGTTCCTATAAAAGATATAGTTATATTTCAACATGTTGTAGGTGTATTGGCGGTATGTACAAAATATTGTGTTTTTGTTCTTGACAAAGATTGTTTTTATGGTTAGATATGGCGTTGTTGGAATACACAATATAGAGTGATTAATGCGTATTAATCTCTCTATATTGTGCATTAATATAGGATCGGATTTAGAGAGGAAAAGGAGGTGGGCTGAAAATAATATGAGAACTGTAAAAGTCGCTTATATGGTTTTCTGTTTTTCAAGTGACTCATGAAGGTTAAGGTTATTTGTATGGTATATAGTGAGGATTTCTTAAGGTTTATTAAGGAAAAGGAGGTATAAAGAATGACAACAGTTACTTTGGAAAATCCAGTGGTAACAGGCAGGATTGGCAGCAACGGGAAAGAGAATGTACAGTTTCTTATTGAAGAAAAGTTGAAAGCCTTTGATGCTGCAATTGAGGGGCATGAGTTTTTGGAAATCGATGGAGATATCGAAGGTAATACTTCAGAAGAGCATCTGTTGAAGATTATCAATCATAAATTAGAGTGTGCTTTTTCCATTAGCATTGATGCGATCATTCGTCAAAACCTCGATTCAGTCATAAATGCACTTGAGACTGGAACATTGGTGCGTCTGTACGGTGTTACCCGAATTGTAGGGTATTATAGCAGAGTATCTAACTGGAATAAATCAAAGATTGGTGAATTACATGACAGACATACAGGAAATTATTCTGTTCGTTAAAAAAGGAAGACTTCTTCCCTAAAAGGTTCGCAGATAAAGCCATTGTAGTATACTTATACTGCAGTGGCTTTTTTATTTGTAAGGGAAGAAGTCCCGGTAAATATAATAAATATTTTGGTTCTAAAAGTAAAGTCTTAAATAGGGCCTAGGTTGAAACAGGAGGTGGTGAAGGCATTCTAACTGTAAGTACAGGGCATTGGGATTTGCGTACAACCTTTTCTGCCACACTACCCATCATGATATGGGAGAGTCCTGTTCTGCCGTGTGTGCCCATTACAATGATATCTGCTCCAATTTCTATTGATGTATTGATAATCTCTTGAAAGGGTATTCCCTCTACTACAATAGTCTCTACCGCTAATACGTCTGTTGTTCCTTCCGGCAAACTGTCTCTTAAATCTGAATGAGTTTTCGCTATATCGGATTCAGTAATCTTATAAGGACTAAATTTGTATATCTCTGAATCGTATGGGCGTGAATCTATTACATGCATCAGATACAATTTCGCTTCGTCCTTTAGTGCCAAAGAAATAGCATATTTTAGTGCGAAATATGAATATTCAGAGTGGTCTACCGGACATAATATCTTTTTTAATACAATCATACAATCTCCTTAATCTTTTTATACTGAGATACCGACACCATCGATATTCGTGCTACATGCTGGACATTTTGAATTGGTAATACTATTCCCGATCATTTGATATCCATATCGTTTTATCAGCATTTTATTACAATTGTAACAGTAGGTGCTCTCTCCTTCATCCCCGGGGACATTTCCTTCATACACATACCGTAAACCTGCTTTCAAACCAATCTCCCGTGCCATTTTCACTGTTTTTAATGGTGTTGGTGGTTTTTCAATCAATCGATACATCGGATAAAAACGGTTCACATGCCAGGGAATTTCGGGTCCCACACTTTTTATAAATGCTGCAATTTCTCTCAACTCAGAAGCGGTATCATTAATTCCTGGAATGATCAAGGTGGTGATCTCTATCCAGATACCCATTTCCTTATAGGAACGGATGCATTCAATGACCTGTTCCAATCGCGCACTGCATAACGTTCTATACGTCTCATCAGAAAAACTTTTTAGATCTATATTTACTGCATTGAGGTATGGTTTTATGGTTGCAAGCGCCTCCCGTGTTATATAGCCATTTGTTACAAATACATTTTTTATGGAATGATTATATGCTATTCTCGCCACATCGTAAGCATATTCAAAAAAAATCGTAGGTTCTGTATAGGTATAAGCAATACTTGTACAACGGTAATTCAGGGCCTCTTCAACGATCTTTTCGGGGGCAACATCCTTACCTGCAATATATTCATAGTCCCCTGGCAATTGGGATATCTCATAATTCTGGCAGTTCAGACATCTGAAATTACATCCAACAGTGGCTAGAGAGAAAGAGGTCGAACCGGGATAAAAGTGAAAAAATGGTTTCTTTTCAACAGGGTCAACATTCTGAGAAATGAGTTTTCGGTAAACAAGGGTGTAGAGCGTGCCATCACGATTCTCTCTAACCCGGCAGAACCCTTTTTTCCCATTTCCTATAATACAGTAATGACGGCAAAGATAACACCTTACTTTGGTACCCTGGAGTTTCTCAAAAAACATTGCCTCTTTCATAATCTTTATCCTGCGAAAACAGTATGTTTTTTCGTAACCATAAAGGTAATCTTACTGTTTTTTGTGTACCCTATCAAGTATTTTGATTCAAGTCTTAAATGCTTGAATGAGAACTGCAGAAAAAATATTTGTTGACGGGAGTATTATTAATGGTATAATGCGGGCACATTGTGACAGAGAATAGACCGTTGTTTTTATAGATATATACTGAATATGATGTTTTTGCCTTAAGAATGTTCTGAATATTATATTGACATAAGCTCCTGGAAATGTTAAAGGGTTTACAGAAATCTTGCTAAATTTTATATAGGTGTGCATCCCGATAAAGGCAAACCTCAAGTGATTGAGGGACGCAAAGGAAAGGGTCTCTATAATAAAATGATATATTATAAAGATAGCCTTGCTACCGAAAATGTATGTACGATATAAAAAAGAAAACCTTACTGCTGAAAATATTCTAATAATGATAGATATTTTTGGAGTAAGGTTTTTTTGTTTTTAAAAGTATACGCAATAAGATATTAGTTTAATTGTACAGGAATTTTCGTTTTCTGTAAGCGGGTTTGTGGGAAGAGGTATAATAAAGGGTATGTGAAGGCAGGAGAGGTGAAGGGGTGGAAGATTCATTCGGCCCTCCATCAAAGGAGTACAAATACCGTTGTTCAGTATAAGGTGTTCTCTTAACACCATGAAAGGACGAGATTCTTCGCTGTCGCTCAGAATGACAGATTCCCTGCTGACATCCCATCAGGAATGGAATAAAGGATTTCAGGACGGCACCCTGTATTTGTCACCCTGAGTGAAGCGAAGGGTCTCATCCCTGATGAAAGAGATTCATTTAGAATATCTCTCTTAACAGTGTAGGACGATCAAAAACATGGTTTTTGCAGGATTGTAGATGGCCACACTCAAAAACATTATTAAAAGGAGGGGTTGTATGAAAATGAAGAAAAGGAGAAGTTCGGGTTTTACCTTGATTGAGCTGTTGGTTGTTATTGCTATTATTGGTATTCTGGCAGGCATTTTATTACCGGCATTGAGCAGGGCACGTGAATCGGCACGCAGGACCCAGTGCGCCTCAAATCTAAAACAGATTGGTTTAGCCATGAGTATGCATGCTAGTGAAAATGGTGAGTCTTTTCCTACAGGAGGCAACGTTGGTACACAGGCGATCAACAGTACTACAGCAGAACAAGAAAGATATTCGCTGGGAAAGCTTTTTGACGCATACATTACTGAAAGAAAGGTCTTCAGATGCCCAAGTGATTCCGGTGTTTCAGAAGCGGAAGTTTTAAAATTAGAAGCCGGGTCAGTTACTACTTTTACGGCAGCAAGATGCAGTTATGGTTATGATGATAATCATACAACTGCCGATGATCCAGGGGTTGCTATAGCTGCTGATGCACTTGGTGCCGGTGCTACTTTGTCGGATAACCATGCCCAGAAAGGACAAAATGTCCTTTATATTGATGGTCATGTGGAGTGGAAAGGTACCCAGACGTGCGGGTATTATGATGGTACAGATTTTGATGACATTTGGTATGATGCAGATGGGAACCGTAGTGCTAGCACTATGGGGACAGATACGGTAATCTTGCAATAACCTCATGTTTTTTGGAAATACCTAAAAAGATAATGCATGTTTAAATAGTACCTTTTTGCCACTATGTTATTTATGCTTTCGTTTTATTTCATTTTAAAGTACAGAAATTAATCTTTACACAACAGTACCTATAAGGGGTTCAGGTTAATAACCTGAACCCCTTATTTTTGATCGAAAACATACGGCAAGCAATAGAACTATCTGCCTCTTATATGAAATTCTCCTGGATTATTTTTAACATTTCCTGATAAACCCCTTTATTGGCGGCGATAATATTACCTGTTTTCAAATACTGGTTCCTGCCGTTAAAATCGGTAACCACACCGCCAGCCTCTGTAACCAAAAGGGCACCTGCTGCCATATCCCATGGTGACAAGGCGCATTCGAAGAATCCACCAAAAATACCTTCTGCTGTATATGCAAGATCCATGCAGGCAGAACCACATCTTCTGATACCGGATGCCTGCATGAACATCCCTTTGAACGACATCAGGTAGGTATCAATAAGATCTCTGATCCTGAAGGGAAAGCCTGTAGCAATTAAAGAGGTGTTTATTGCCTTCGGATGTGAGATATTCATTCGTTTACCATTTTTGCAAGACCCTTTACCCTTCAGAGCAGAATAGATGTTTTCCCGTAAAGGTTCATAAATGAGACCTACTGTCAGTTCACCGTTAATTTCCAGGGCAATGGAGACGGCAAAGATGGGAAGGTTGTGGATGTAGTTGGACGTGCCGTCAAGGGGATCAATAATCCATAGAAAAGGTGATGTACGTTCTTCTGCTGAAGATTCTTCTGCAAGAATATTGTGGTCTTTGAAATGATATCTGATAATACGTTTTATAGTTTCCTCTGATTTTTTATCTATATCAGTAACAAAATCATTTTTTGCTTTTTCATCGATCATTGAGGGGCAAACCTTACCAAAATGATCTTTCAGGATAATGCCTGCTTGAAGGGCGGCCTCTGTTGCTACATCAAGGTATTTCTGCAAGTCATCCGTATTCATTGTCATTAAATCAGGCTTTTACCAGTGAGAACTTTATAGGCTTCGAGATATTTTTCTGATGTTTTTTGGATAATTTCCGGAGGAAGTTTTGGTGCCGGTGGGTTCTTATCCCAGCGAACACATTCAAGGTAGTCACGGATAAACTGTTTATCATAGGACGGCTGAGATTTGCCAGGTTTATAGTCCTCAAGTGGCCAGAAACGTGAGGAGTCCGGGGTAAGGATTTCATCAACCAGTAGTATTCTGTTATCCTCCGTAATACCCCATTCAAATTTAGTATCGCAGATGATAATGCCTTTATCCCTTGCATATTCACTGGCCCTGAGATAAACCTTCATGCTTTTTTCCTTCAGTTCCCCGGCTCGTTCTTTACCGATCAGGTCCACAACCTTTGAAAAAGGAATATTTTCATCGTGACCCGTTGCCGCTTTTATAGCCGGGGTAAAGATAGGTTCTGGAAGCTTATCAGATTCTTTAAGGCCTGCTGGTAGTTTCACCCCGCAAATTGACCGGGTTTCCTGATATTCTTTCCACCCGGAGCCTGCTAAATAACCACGAATAACACATTCTACGGGAAAGACCTTTACCTTTTTCACAAGCATAGAGCGTCTCTGCAGGATTTCTTTATATTTGTTAACGATATCATTATTCATAAGCTTGATTTGGTTGGTTATAAAGTGGCTTTCCGTAATATCGGAAGTATAGTGAAACCAGAACGCAGAGAGCTCTGTGAGTACTATTCCTTTATATGGAATACCATCCGGCAGAACAACATCAAATGCAGAAATGCGGTCTGTGGCAACGATTAATAAATAATCATTAACCTCATAAATATCCCGTACTTTACCACGATTATAAAATGTGAGTTGTGGAATTTGTGTTGTGAGAAGGGGTGTTGTATTCATAGCATTTATATGGTTAGGTTCGGAATATATTGTTTTAGTTGCATCTTAAGCTTGTTAGTGCCCTGAAGATTAGGTTTTAACGATAAGGCAAGGGTAAGGTGTTGCAGGGCTTTTTCGTAATCATGAAGTTTCATATAACACTCGGCCATTTTTTTATAAATAAAGGCGTTCTGGCTTTTGCATAATTCAAGCTCTAAAACTCTTCTATAAATCTGCAAAGCCTTTTCTGGCGAAGCGCGTTTTGCTAATTTACGGCAATAAATATTTCTTGTTCGTTCTTTTATTTCAGTAAGAAAGTGCTGGCGGTATGCACTGCTTTTCTCTTTTTCAAGAATAAACTCATAGAATTCAAGAGAAAGCTCGTATTTCCCGAGTTTCTCATATGCCTCTCCAAGAAGGATTTTGCAGTCTGTATAATCCCTGTGATTTAGATTTAAAAGAAAATTAGCGTTGCCGTTCTCTTTTAATAAATGCTCATAATTTTTAACCGCGTTATGTATACGACCATCTAATAAATCAGTAAGGATAGTACGTACCCGTACCCGGGTGTTGTTGGTTGTAGTTGTTTCTTCCTTCTTGACCTTTTGTGTTTTTTTTGATTGAAAATGGTGTTTATACAACCGGTCGTATTGTTCACGGGTTGTTGTATTGGAGAGCGTTTTGTAGGCTTGTATGATAATCTTCGTTTTTGATTCGGCCCAGGGTCTGTTTTGACTATAAATATCGGGGTGGTATTTTCTGATAAGCGCTCTGAATGAGCGTCTAATCTCTTCTTTACTTACTTCATGATGTACTTCGAGAATGTCGTAATAATTTACCACTGTTAAGCTTCTTATAGAGTATAAATGTTATGAATGATTGTTTTAATAGAAAACTACCTAAAGGGTGGCATTTACCATAGTAAGCGGAACGAGCACTTCCTGGTGATGATTGATTTAAAGAGATTGCATTTCCCTTAATTCTCATCATTATTTACACCCTCCTGTAAGTTAACACTCACATAGTATGATCATAAAATTAAAAAACAAGAACTTGTAAGGTTAATGCTACCAGCAATTTTGTAATCTGTCAATAGGTTTCATAAAAATCGCTTAGCGATAGATTACTCGTAGCGTAATGTTTCCACAGGGTCGAGTCGTGCAGCCCTTAAAGCTGGATAAATACTGAATATTACGCTGCTTGCAATAGCGATGCTTACAATAAGTATAATGCCAAGGGCATTTACTTCTGTGGGTATCTGATTAAAATAATATATTTCAGGTGGAAAAGGTCTCCAGCCAGAAACATTATACAGGAAATTTTCCAACCAGTTAATCCTATAAACAATGAGTAAACCGATCGCAACACCAATAGAGGTACCGATACACCCAATGAGGAGCCCGTTTAAGAGAAATATAGACATAATGCCCTGTGTTGTTGCTCCCAGGGCCTTGAGAATACCAATATCCTTAGATTTCTCTAAGACTATCATTGTTAAGATAGCCAGAATATTAAAGCCGGCGACAACGATGATAAAAAATAAGATAAATGCCATTACACGCCTTTCCATCATAACAGCAATTAAAAAGGTTTTTCTCGCGTCTTCCCATGTTTGCACAAAATATTCAAAACCTAATGCCGCCTGTAATTGATCTTTAACTTCAGGAGCGTAGTGGTAATTATCTAATTTTACGCTAATTCCGGTTACGGCATCTTTTTCTTTTGTACCGACAAGCTCTTGTGCCACAGCAAGGGGAATATACACGTAACTTTTATCAAAATCATACATCCCTGACCTGAATTTTCCTGCAACAATAAATGCCTTTACGCTGATTTTATCCCAATCTTTTAGCGTGACGAGTACAATTTGTTCGCCGTTTTGGATAAAACTCAGGGGAGAACTTTCTGGATCTCCTGGTCCGATCCTTAATAGTTCGGTCCCGCCAAAAGCACTTGCAGTATGTTTTTCACCATGAGTTTCTAATAAATCACCAGGCTGGTTTCCGAAAGGAGCAATATATGATTCAAAATCACTTACGTGCGATTCTGCAAAGGGGTCGATTCCTTTGAAATAAACAAATTCCTTTCTCCCTCGTATTTTAATAAGAGCCGGACCTTCCACATAAGGAGCACAGGCAGCTACGTGATCAAAATCTTTTATTTTTTCGATAACCTGTTTATAATTATCAAGACCATACATGCCACCTTTTGTAACAATAATATGTGCAAGGGTACCTCGTATTCTGCTGCGAAGTTCCCGGTCAAATCCATTCATTACAGAGAGAACGACAATGAGGGTCATTACTCCTACGGCAACTCCAGCAACGGCAAAAAAGGATATTTTTCTACTTCGTAAATAGCGTAAGCTGATGAAAAGTTTATACATAAATATCGGGATTTTACATTGTCATTCTGTAATGTTAAGTATATAATTTTACAATTCTAACATAACTAAATTCTTAGAGGCAATTAAATAAAAATTAAAATTTATTCATTTTGGAGGCAGGAATGTTATATTTCAAAACAGCAGGGGAATCACATGGTAAATGTCTCATTGCGATAATAGAAGGATTTCCTGCCGGTGTATTTATTGATGAAGAGTTTATCAATAAGGAACTGAAGCGAAGGCAGGGTGGATTAGGCAGGGGTGGGCGAATGCAAATAGAGGAAGATCGTGTTGAAATTCTCTCCGGGGTTAGAAAAAATATAACCCTTGGCAGCCCGATTTGTCTCATGGTCAAAAATAGTGATTATACAATTAATGAATTACATGCCGTTACGAAGCCTCGGCCTGGTCATGCGGATTTACCAGGTATTATAAAATATGGTCAGGAAGATGCGCGAAATATACTGGAACGAGCGAGTGCCAGAGAGACAGCTACAAGAGTTGCAGTTGGTGCTGTAGTAAAGATTTTACTCTCCCGGTTTGGAATTGATGTATTTGGTTATGTAAAAGGAATAGGCGGCATTAATTCAGATAAAATCATTAAAGATATGGATATTGCCAAGAAAAATCGGGAGATAAGCCAGGTATATTGTATTGATCAGGACATAGAAAGGGATATTATCGAAAAAATTAAACAAACAGCAGAAAAGGGTGATTCCCTTGGGGGGGTTATTGAGGTAATTGCACATGGTTTGCCTGTTGGATTGGGCAATCATACCCAATGGGATCTGAAGCTGGATGCAAGATTAGCCCATGCTGTAATGTCTGTACAGGCGATTAAGGGAGTCGAGTTAGGTCTGGGTTTCCTCGTATCAAATAAATTTGGTTCGGAGGTACATGATGAAATTTTTTATAACCAATCCTCACAGGACAAATCATTAACCGGTGGGTTCCAAAGGTATACAAACAACGCCGGAGGGATAGAAGGTGGTATAAGTAACGGAGAACCAATCGTAGTGAGAGCATATATGAAACCTATTCCGACGCTTATAAAACCATTAAGATCCGTAAATTTATTAACAAAAGAACCAATAACAGCTTCTTATGAAAGATCCGATGTGTGTGCCGTTCCTGCCGCATCTGTTGTGTGTGAATCTATGGTTGCCTTTGAGATTGGAAGGGCACTGCTAGAGAAATTTGGCGGAGATAGTATAGACGAGGTAAAACGTAATTATGATGGATACATCTCAACCATTCGTAGATAATTACAAATTTTACTTGAATAATCTTAATGTTTTGATAATATATTCCTTTCTGTAACTTACATCTAGTAAGTTACGTAAGAGAAATAAAATTGTGCATAAAATAATATATAAGAAAGTGTTATGCGGAAAACACAAAAGGCGAGAACCTTTCTGTGCTTTTTGTTAGTGCTGGTCAAGCAAATCTCACTTTAGTGTTAAGGGTTTTTGTTCTGCTAGCGTAGCTCAATTGGCGGAGCAGCGGTTTTGTAAACCGCAGGTTGTGGGTTCGAGTCCCACCGCTAGCTTTAGAAACAGTAGGAATAAGAAAAAGTAGATCGGTAGGGTGGATTCCCGAGCGGCCAAAGGGGACAGACTGTAAATCTGTTGGCGTTAGCCTTCGGAGGTTCGAATCCTCCTCCACCCACCATATCCTGATGTCTCTTTCATCTTAACAGACGAAAGACGAAACTAAGTTGCGGGCGTAGCTCAATGGTAGAGCCCTAGCCTTCCAAGCTAGTTGTGTGGGTTCGATTCCCATCGCCCGCTTTTTAATTTTAATTTAAAATAAATAATATTAAGATTTGACATTTGCTTTTTTCGTGTTATACTAAAAGAATCGAAATTGTTTATGAAAATAGCATTTTGCTGCTGTAGCTCAGGGGCGGAGCACGTCCTTGGTAAGGACGAGGTCATGGGTTCAAATCCCATCAGCAGCTTTGAAGACTATAATACAAGCCTTAAAAGGGTTGAGATGGTTAAAGAAGCGATTGGCAGGATGGATAGAGGAGAATAAAAAGTAAATGGGGAAAGAAGTATTTAAGCGTACGAAGCCACATGTGAATGTAGGTACGATAGGTCACGTAGATCATGGTAAGACGACGTTGACGGCGGTAATAACCCACACTTTGGCAAAACAGGGGTTGGCCAAGGAGAGGGCGTTTGATACGATTGATAAGGCGCCTGAAGAACGTGAGAGGGGGATTACGATAGCGATAGCCCATGTGGAGTATGAGACGAAGAGGAGGCACTATGCGCATGTGGATTGTCCCGGTCATGCGGACTATGTAAAGAACATGATAACGGGTGCTGCGCAGATGGATGGTGCGATATTGGTGGTAAGTGCACCGGATGGTCCGATGCCTCAGACGCGGGAACATATTCTTTTGGCAAGGCAGGTAGGAGTGCCAAGGATTGTAGTGTTTATGAACAAGATTGATATGCTGGAGGATGCGGAGCTGCAGGATCTTGTTGAGATGGAAGTAAGGGAATTGTTGAGCAAGTATAACTTTCCCGGGGATGAGATACCAATAATAAGGGGATCGGCGTTGAAGGCGATGGAGTGTGGATGTGGTTCAGAGACATGTCCGTACTGCGGTCAGATTATGAAGTTGATGGATGCGGTGGATGAGTATATTCCGGATCCGGTAAGGGAGATAGATAAGCCGTTCCTGATGTCGGTAGAGGATGTGTTTAGTATAAAGGGCAGGGGGACTGTTGCTACGGGGAGAATAGAGCGCGGAAAGGTAAAGGTAGGCGATGAGGTAGAGATTGTGGGGATAAAGCCTGAGGTTGGGAAGTCAGTAGTAACGGGAGTGGAGATGTTTAATAAGACCCTGGATGAAGGTCATGCAGGTGATAATGTTGGGGTATTGCTAAGGGGTGTGGAAAAGGAAGATATAGAGAGAGGCCAGGTACTGGCAAAGCCGGGAACGATAACCCCTCATAAGAAATATGAAGCAGAGGCATATGTGTTAACCAAGGAAGAAGGTGGAAGACATACGCCGTTCTTTACGGGATATCGACCCCAATTCTATTTCCGAACAACAGATGTTACGGGGGTAGTAACCCTGCCGTCCGGAACGGAAATGGTAATACCTGGTGATAATGTAAGGGTGAATGTGGAATTATTGACGGCAGTGGCAATGGACGAAGGCTTGAGATTCGCTATCAGAGAAGGTGGAAAAACCGTCGGTGCCGGTGTCGTTACGAAAATTGTTGAATAGATATACTTGGGAATACTTGTATGCGCGAATATATAACGATGGTTTGTAAAGAGTGTTCTAATAGAAATTATAGAACGCCGAGAAAGACACAGCGGGCGCAAAAGCTGGAATTGAGGAAGTTTTGTAAGTCCTGTAGGAAACATACGGATCATAAAGAGTACAAGAAATAAATTTTCAGCGGAAAAATTGTATTCCGGGTATCTTTTGTATGGGCTTGGTTTCGTGTTTGATATTAAAGGTCTGTAGCTCTAATTGGTAGAGCACCGGACTCCAAATCCGGGTGTTGGGGGTTCGAGTCCCTCCAGACCTGCCATATTTTATATAGAAGAGATAAAAAATGTCATTTTTTGAAGCGTATAGAAAAGGACAAGGTTTATATAGTAGAGTTATAGTTGGTATTGCTTTAGGCGTTCTCAGTCTATTTGCTTCTATCTCTTTATACAACTTGCTAATAGGCTTGCCTAATGTTGCGGAAAATGCTAAAATACCACTCGTTGATATCGAGTTGTCTTGGGGATTGATTTGTGCTTTTTCGCTTTTTGTGTTCTTGGGTTTTTTTATAAGTATTTTTGTGGCCGGGCTAGAGACAGGGATTAAACCGCTGGATTCTGGTGGTAAAAAAACAGTAGAATTCCTGATTGACACGCAAGGTGAGCTTCAAAAGGTATCCTGGCCCACAAAATACGAGCTAGTTGGTTCGACGGCGGTTGTTATTGTTTCAGTAATCGTTATCGGTTTATTTATATTGGGTGTTGATTGGTTTGTATCCAGGATCATGAAATATATCGGTGTGCTGTAAATATAGATCAATCTTGAGCGATATGTAAGGATAATCGATAAAAGAACAGTAGTGACAGTTGGATTAAAGAGACTCCTCAGAACTATCAATTCTTCTAGTTCCTTTTCCTTCCGAGTGGCTTATTTTAATAATTGTTTAAGATGTTTTTATTGTTGTATAATCGCAGAGGGCTTTTGGAGTTTTTTCCGGTAGGTTTCGTTAAATGCCTAAAACATGGTTTGTATTGAGAGTGCAGAGCAACAAGGAAGATAAGGTAAAAAATAGCCTTTTAGAACTTATTAAAGCTCGGGGCTTGGAACATCTGTTGACAAAGGTTTTGGTGCCAAGTGAAAAGGTTTCCGAGATCAAAGGTGGCAGGAAAAAGGTAATGGAGAGAAAGATTTATCCTGGGTACCTGATGGTCGAGGTTGAAGTGGATGAAAATGGTCAAATACCGAAAGAGGTCTGGTTTTTAATCCGGGAAACGCCTGGTGCAGGTGATTTTATAGGTGGAAAAAACAAGCCTGTCCCTATGAGTGGTTATGAGGTAGAGAAAATGTTGTCTGAGGTAGAGCATAGAGAAGAAAAGCCACGTGCGAAAATTGAATTTCGAGAAGGTGAAAAAGTAAGGGTAAAGGAAGGTCCGTTTGAGAATTATGACGGTGTGGTTGAAGAAGTGTTGCCGGCAAGTGGACGGGTTAAGGTAATGCTTACGGTATTTGGTAGGGCAACACCTGTTGAATTAGAATACTGGCAGGTTGAGCCAATTTGATAATAGTAGGAGCGTAAAATGGCAAAAGAGGTTTTAACAAAGATTAAATTACAGTGTCCGGGAGGCCAGGCGACACCTGCGCCGCCTGTAGGGCCTGCTTTGGGGCAGCATGGCGTGAATATAGGACAATTTGTTAAGCAGTTTAATGATAGAACGAAAGATTTGCAAGGTGTTCTGACACCTGTTGAGCTTACTGTTTACAAAGATAAAACGTTTACTTTTATTATAAAATCGCCTCCTGCCTCTATACTATTAAAACAATTAGCTGGGGTTGCAAAAGGGTCTTCGGAACCAAATAAGCAAAAAATAGGACAGGTAACCCATGAACAATTAAAGGAAATAGCAAATAAGAAATTAGCTGATTTAAACGTCGATAATATAGATGCTGCTGTTAAGATAATAGAAGGAACTGCCCGTACTATGGGAATTAAGGTGGTAGATTAACTTCTATTGAACACGTGTTCGGATGTTGAAAGGAAATTGGTCAGATGGCAAAAAGAGGGAAAAGATATTCGGAATCCGCTAAACTTGTGGATCCCGGGAAAAAATATGAGTTGAAAGATGCTGTTCGGTTGCTTAAGTCCTATAAACCAGCGAAATTTAATGAAAGCGTAGAAGTATCAATGAAGCTAGGCATTGACCCAAGGCAATCAGATCAGCTGATGAGGGGGTCTATCTCTTTACCTAAGGGTATCGGTAAAAGCCTCAAGGTCGTTGTTTTTGCTACCGGGGAGAAAGCTGAAATAGCAAAGAAGGCAGGCGCAGACGAGGTTGATGCAGAAGAGTTGGTAAAAAAGGTAGAGGGAGGCTGGACGGATTTTGATGTTGCGATAGCGACATCGGATATGATGAAACTGGTAGGAAAACTAGGTAGGGTTCTTGGGCCGCAGGGAAAAATGCCCTCTCCGAAATCAGGTACAGTGACAGACGATGTTGAGAAAGCCGTCAAGGAGTTCAAAGCAGGTAAAATAGAATATCGGACCGATGCCGGGGGGAATGTGCATGCTCTTGTCGGAAAACTTACATTTTCTGACGAAGATTTAGTAGAAAATATTAATACATTTATAAAACATATTGTTAGTTCCCGTCCTTCTTCAGCGAAGGGTGTTTTTTTACAGAATGTCTCGATAACTACAACAATGGGCCCTGGAATACCATTACAAGTTTAATAAAAAACGATAATGATTATGAAGGGAAGTATTTAGAGCAATGGCAAATGAATTAAAAGAACTTATCGTAAAGGAAATGATTTCCAAGTATCAAAACAAAAATAATTACTTGATAGTTGGTTATCAAGGAATAAAGGCATCTGAATTCGACCAGTTGCGGAGTGATTTACGCAAGAAGGAAATTCATTTGGATGTAGTTAAAAATGCACTAATGGTTATTGCATTTAAACAGATGGGGGCTACAGGGATTGTAGGTTTATTAAACGGGCCTACTGCTGTCGTAACAGGCATGGAAGATCCCGTAGTTACTGCGAAAGAGGCGGTAGGATGGTCAAAAAAGATATCTGCCCTGACGTTACGCGGCGGATATGTTGATGGGGCAGTATTATCTGCAGATGAAGTAAATGAGTTGGCAAAGCTTCCGACGATGCCTGTACTTTATACTCAAATTGTTACAAGTATGAATGCACCAATTGTTGGTGTCGTAAGTGCTTTTAACGCTGTTTTACGTGGCCTTGCAACCGTATTGCAGGCGGTAAAAGATAAAAAAGAGAAAAGTGGTGGATAGTTTTAGGATATTTTGTAAAAAGGTAGGAGGAATAAAATGGCTCAGGTAACTGAGGAAAAGACCGTTGAGTCTTCAAAGAAAATTGACCAGGTGCTTGATCTGGTTGCGGGAATGACAATGCTTGAGGCTGCACAGCTCGTGAAGGCTTTTGAAGAGAAATTTGGTGTTTCAGCCGCTGCAGTAGCTGCGGTACCAGCTGCAGCACAGACAGCCGAGGCTGTAGCGCCAGTAGAAGAGAAAACATCTTTTGATGTTATCCTGAAAGATGCCGGTGCTAATAAGATACAGGTGATTAAAGCGGTGCGTGCAGAAACGAATCTGGGATTAAAAGAGGCAAAAGACCTCGTTGAGGCTGCCCCTAAGCCTGTTAAGGAGGGTGTTTCCAAAGAAGAATCAGAGAAGATTAAGAAATCACTCGAGGCTGCCGGTGCTACCGTGGAAATAAAGTAGTAATTTATTCTCTAAATGTAAGAATATTAGGAAATTTATGAAAATACGTAATTTTGGAAAGTCAGAGGATATCTTGGATGTCCGAAGTCTTGTACATATCCAGACAAAGGCGTATCGCGATTTTTTGCAAGCAGATGTACCAACCTCGAAAAGGAAGAACTTCGGTATTGAAGCAATATTAAGGGAGATATTTCCCATCAGTAATTATGACGGGACAATGTCGCTTGATTACATTAAGTATGAGTTAGGCAAACCACGATATACGCAGGATGAATGCAGACAGTTGCGCTTAACATACGGCCGCCCGTTTCGGCTCTGGTTAAGGTTGAACAAAGCCGAGCCTGTAGAAGAAGAGGTTTATCTGGGGGAAATACCGAATATGATCGGCGGTGGTGAATTTATTATCAATGGTACCGAAAGAGTAATCGTAACTCAGCTACACCGTTCTCCCGGGATAGATTTTGTTGAAGAATTTCATGCAGAAAAGAGGCTACATTCATGCCGGATTATTCCGGAAAGGGGAAGCTGGATTGAGCTTGAGGTTGGAAAGAAGGATATTCTTACCGTACGGATTGACCAGAGCGGAAAGCTGCCTGCTACCTGTTTTCTGAGAGCGCTTTCTGAAGAGTATTCAAACGATGAAGATATTATTAGGCTATTTTATGAGACCGAAGTAGTAAAAATTACAGACTACGCTTCTGTAACAAAATTAAGAGGCAGATATACAGTCGATAAAATAGTTAATCCGGAAACAGGAGAGGTTGTATTAGAATCTGGGCGCCAGATTTCTGATACAACGGTAAAGGCAATTGTTGATTTCAGTATTAAGAAAATAGAAGTCATTAAGAAGATGGACGATCTGCTCCTGCTAAACTCTTTGGACTCAGATTTTACGAAATCTCATGAAGACGCACTATTGAAAATATATGCTCGGTTCCGCCCTGGTAACCCCCAACAGTTAGAGAAGGCTCGGCAGTTATTTTACGACAAATTTTTTGATGTTAAGAGATATAGGCTCGGATCTGTAGGAAGGTTTAGGCTAAATAGGAAGCTGGGACATAATATAAATGAAGCTGAAATGACTTTACAGAAAGAGGATTATGTAGAAGCTATCCGATATATAATGAAACTGCGAAAGGGTCAGTCTGGTGCCTCTATAGATGATATTGATAACCTGGGAAATCGGAGGCTGCGTACTATTGATGAATTAGCGGGGGAGGAGCTGCGTAAAGGGTTCTTAAAATTGCGAAGAACGGTCCAGGAAAGGCTGAGTGTAAAGGACTCTGAACAGTTAACGCCCCGATCTCTCATAAATTCAAAAACTATTTTTTCTGCGATTGATTACTTTTTCAGTAGAAGTGAACTATCACAGGTGCTGGATCAGACAAATCCGCTGGCACAACTAACTCATGAAAGAAGGCTTAGCGCCCTGGGGCCTGGTGGATTAAATAGAAAACGGGCAGGTTTTGAAGTAAGAGATGTTCATGTATCTCACTATGGCAGGGTTTGTCCGATTGAAACCCCTGAAGGTACGAACATTGGTTTAATTGCGTCTTTAAGTATTTATGCAACAACGGATGAATACGGCTTCTTAATTACGCCATACCGTATCATTGAAAAAGGAAAGGTTACCGATAAAATAACGTATCTTCGCGCAGATGAAGAGGAACATAAGCTAATAGCTCCAGCGGATATTTTAGTGAAAGATAATAATAAACTGGAAAACGTACTTTGTAGGTACAATGTCGATTTCCACTCGGTGAATATTAAAGATGTTAACTATATGGATATTTCACCGAAACAGCTGGTGGGAGTCTCTGCGAGTCTAATACCGTTCCTTGAGCATAGCGATGCAAACAGGGCACTTATGGGTTCTAACATGCAAAGACAGGCTGTTCCTCTCTTAAGAACCGAACCGCCTATTGTTAGTACAGGTATGGAAAAGTTTGTAGCTCAGAATTCAAGCATGGCAGTTCAGGCAGAAAATAGCGGAACAGTAACAAAAGTGACCGCTGGCGAAATTGTAATTGATGAGAGAGATATTTATACGTTACGAAAATTTGTTGGACTGAATGAAGGTACATGTTTGAATCAAAAACCAATTGTTGTTGAAGGTCAAAAGGTGAAAAAAGGAGAGATTATTGCTGACGGGGCTGCAATTTATAATGGGGAGTTAAGTCTGGGTAAAAACGTACGGGTTGCCTTCATGACATGGGATGGATATAATTTTGAAGATGCAATTGTTATTAGTGATGCCTTACTCAAAGATGACCGTTTTACTTCTATTCATAGAGAAGAATTCGAAGTAGAGATTAGGGAAACAAAGCTGGGGAGGGAAGAGTTTACCCGGGACATTCCCAATGTTTCGGAAAAAGCATTGAGAAATCTTGATGAAAATGGTGTTATACGAATAGGGACAAAGGTAAAACCCGGGGATATCCTGGTAGGTAAAGTTGCTCCGAAAAGCAGGACTGAATTGTCGCCCGAAGAAAAGCTATTACACGCCATTTTTGGCCGTGCCGGAGAAGATGTAAAGAATGAATCACTCGAAGTTCCGTCTGGTATGGAAGGTATTGTTATAAACACCCAGGTCTTTTCTCGAAAATCGTATCTTTCTGAGGAAAAGAGACAGAAGATATTACAGGAAATAAATGATATTGAAGTAAAGTATAACGAGAATATTGCTAAAGAATTCAGTAAGATGCTGAAAGCGGTAAATAGTGAAGTTGATGAGCCACTCGTTGATATTCAGACCGGTCAGGTATACGTTATTGAACGTGGTGCGACAACCAAGTCGATCCTTTCGATGGAAGACCGTTTTGATATAGAAAACATTGAGTTTAGCTCAAAAAAGAAAAGGGAAAGTGCGGTTGAAACCAGTAAAGAATATTTAGAGAGAATTGACCAATTAAAAGATGAAAGAGACAGGAAGATAAATCATCTGAAGCGGGGAGATGAATTACCCACAGGTGTATTAGAATTGGCGAAAATATCTATTGCTACAAAAAGGAGGCTATCTGTTGGCGATAAGATAGCTGGTAGACACGGTAATAAAGGTGTTATATCTAAAATTCTTCCTGAAGAAGATATGCCGTTTCTGCCCGATGGAACCCGGGTGGAAATGTTACTAAACCCGTTAGGGGTACCTTCAAGGATGAATGTGGGGCAAATTTTAGAGACTCATTTGGGATGGGCAGCAAAAGAACTAAATTTCCGCGCAGTAACGCCTATTTTTGAAGGTGCTACTGAAGAAGAGATTAAGAAATGTCTAAAAGAAGCCGGTTTGCCTGAAGATGGTAAAACGGTCCTGTATGATGGTCGAACAGGAGAACCGTTTGAACAGAAAGTTACCGTTGGTTATATGTATACGCTGAAGCTTCACCATCTTGTCGATGAAAAAGTGCATGCGAGGGCAACGGGTCCATATTCCTTAATTACTCAGCAACCGCTCGGCGGAAAGGCAAGATTTGGTGGGCAAAGATTTGGTGAAATGGAAGTTTGGGCACTTGAGGCATATGGCTCTGCTTATAATTTGCAGGAACTGCTTACGGTAAAGAGCGATGATGTCGAAGGAAGAACAAAAATCTATGAATCCATGGTAAAAGGTGAAAATGTTTTAGAGGCTGGAACACCAGCTTCTTTTGAAGTACTGGCAAATGAAATTGCTGGTCTCGGTTTAAGTTTAAAACTAGAAAAGAAAAAAATGGAAGCTTTGAAAGAGTAGTGAAGGACTGTAAATATGACAGATATTGCGTACGATAAAGTTAACGAATATAGTTCGGTAAAAATATCGCTGGCGTCGCCTGATGAGATCCGTAGCTGGTCATATGGTGAGGTGAAGAAACCAGAAACGATTAATTATCGTACTTATAGGGCAGAGAAAGACGGTTTGTTTTGCGAACGTATATTCGGCCCAGAACGTAATTGGGAATGTTTCTGCGGAAAATATAAGGGAATAAAACATAAAGGGATTATTTGCGACCGGTGTGGCGTTAAGATTACCCATTCGCGTGTAAGAAGAAAGCGTATGGGACATATTAATTTGGCTGCACCTGTTGTTCATATATGGTTTTTTAAAGCAATGCCTTCCCGTTTGGGGACCCTTTTGGGAATGAAAACCACATCCCTGGAAAGAATTATTTATTTTCAAGATTATGTAGTGATTGATCCCGGTGGAACACCACTTAAAGAATACCAGATGCTGAGTGAAGATGAATTTAAACTAAACAGGGAGAAGTATGGGGAGCATTCCTTCAAGGCTGGAATGGGGGCAGAGGCAATACGCACCCTATTGCAAAAACTCGATCTGGTTACCCTGTCGGCCGAGTTGCGCGAAGAGCTGAACCAGACAAAATCTAAACAACGGGCTAAAGAAATAATTAAAAGGTTAGAAATTGTAGAGGCATTTAGAGACTCAGGTAACAGGCCAGAGTGGATGGTGTTGAATGTTATATCGGTTATTCCTCCAGATTTGAGACCACTTGTTTTATTGGAAAGCGGGAACTTTGCAACATCGGATCTTAATGATCTCTATAGAAGGATTATTAATAGAAATAACCGGTTAAAAAAGCTAATTGATTTAAATGCACCGGAAGTAATCATACGAAACGAGAAAAGGATGTTGCAACAGGCCGTTGATGCGTTGTTTGATAATACAAGAAGCAAACGCCCTGTGCTCGGTAGTAACAACCGGCCTTTAAAATCGTTAACTGATATGATTAAAGGCAAGCAGGGGCGCTTTAGAGAGAACTTATTGGGAAAGAGGGTCGATTATTCTGCGCGTTCTGTAATTGTAGTGGGACCAGAATTAAAATTGCACCAGTGTGGCTTGCCAAAGAAAATAGCGTTAGAGTTATTTCAGCCATTTATTATCCGCAGATTAAAAGAGCTGGGTCTTGCAGATACCATTAAGAGTGCAAAGAAGATGCTTAGCCGCAAAGATAAGGAGGTATGGGATATTCTTGAGGAAGTAGTTACCCGCCATCCAGTATTGCTGAACAGGGCGCCAACACTGCACAGAATGGGTATTCAGGCTTTCGAACCCATCCTCGTAGAGGGCAATGCAATTAAACTGCACCCTCTGGTCTGTCGTGGTTTTAATGCTGACTTTGATGGTGACCAAATGGCTGTTCACCTGCCTCTTTCGATTGAAGCACAGGCAGAGGCCATTACTTTAATGTTAGCCACAAATAATGTTTTTTCACCGGCTTCCGGTGACCCGATTATAACCCCGAGCCAGGATATTGTTCTTGGGTGCTATTACCTCACGACAGATGTACAGAATGAGCGTGAAGGAGATCTCAAGAAATTTATGGGGCCAGAGGAAGTTGTTTATGCATTAGCTACAAAGAAGGTACATCTGCATACAAAAATAGAAATACGACTGGCACATACGAAAATTATTAAAGATAAACAGGGTACAGAAGAGCCCAAAAACGGGCTGTGCAAGACTACCGTCGGGAGGGTTATTTTTAATAGTATACTCCCCAAAGGAATGCCGTATTATAACTTTACCTTGGATCAAAAGGGTCTTAGTAGAATAATACAGGATTGTTATAAGATACTCGGCAGGGAAAAAACAATCTTTTTGTTAGACGATATAAAGGAAATTGGCTTCAAAGAATGTACCAAGGCAGGACTTTCATTTGCAATAACCGATTTAAAGATGCCTTCTAAAAAGAAGGAAATTTTAGAGAAAACACAAGAAGAAATTGAAAAGGTACAGAAGCTGTACAGGAAAGGTATTATAACAGAGGGTGAAAGATATAACCAGATTATAGACACATGGACTTACGCCAGTGAAAAGGTTGCAGAGGAAATGATGATTGAATTAAGGGTTGATATTCGTGATAACGGGTTATATTTAAATCCTGTCTATTTAATGTCTGCTTCTGGTGCAAGGGGTAGTTCGCAGCAGTTGCGACAGCTTGCGGGTATGCGTGGTCTGATGGCCAAACCTTCCGGTAAGATTATTGAAACACCTATTAAGGCAAATTTCAGGGAAGGCTTGAGGGTTCTGGAGTATTTTAGTTCGACACATGGTGCGAGAAAGGGATTGGCAGATACTGCATTAAAGACTGCAGATTCTGGTTATCTGACTCGGAAGTTAGCTGATGTTGCCCAGAATGTGGTAATAACAGGCCTGGATTGCGGTACTACAAATGGAATTACAAAAAGTGCTGTATACCGCGGTGAAAAAGTAGAGGTTCCTCTGAGCAAGGTAATTACAGGACGTGTTGCGAGAAATAATATTGTTGATTTAGTAAAAGATGAAATAATTGTCAGGGAAAATGAGCTAATAACCGAAGAAAAAGCAAAAAGAATAGAAGCCCTGGGGTATGAGAAAATTAAAGTCAGATCAGCCTTGACATGTGAAATGCATTTGGGGCTTTGTATCAAATGCTATGGGATGGATTTATCAAGAGGAAATTTAGTAGAAGAGGGAATGGCTGTCGGAATTATTGCGGCGCAATCGATAGGTGAACCCGGCACTCAGCTAACCATGAAAACATTCCATATCGGTGGTACTGCTACACGTTCAGTAGAAGAATCTGAGGTAAGAGCTAAGCGGGCAGGAATTATAAAATATAGCAATTTGCACGTAGTAAAAAATCCGGAAGGAAAAAATGTTGCCATCAACGCAAATGGAGAACTTTTACTTCTTGATTCCAAAGGAAGGCAGATTGATAAACATACCATAATACTCGGTGCAGAAATACTGGTGAAGGAAGATGATAGTGTTGTTGCTCATCAGGTATTGACCAGATGGGATCCACATATGATTCCAATTTTAACTGAAATGTCTGGTAAAATACGATTTGAAGATATCGTCCTTGGTAAGACAATGAGGGAAGAATCTGATATTACGACGGGTGTTAAACGTAAGGTAATCATGGAGCATAAAGGAGACTTACATCCTCAAATTATTATAGAAGATGAAACGGGTAAGATCCTGGGACTTTACCCGATCCCTGAGAAGGCACATATTGAGGTAGAAGAGGGGCAACATGTAGCGGAAGGGACGCTCCTTGCAAAAACGCCAAGGGAAATCACAAGAACTGAAGACATTACGGGTGGTCTGCCCAGGGTTGCTGAAATTTTTGAGGCAAGGAAACCGAAAGATCCCGCCGTAATGAGTGAAATAGACGGTCTTGTAGAAGTTGGTGAAAAACGGCGCGGGAAACGTACTATTATAGTACGGAGTGAGTCTGGTATGGAAATTGAGCATCTTGTGCCCAGAGGTAAGCATTTAAAAGTACACAGAGGTGATCGCATTAGGGCTGGCAGTCCGCTTGTGGAAGGACCCCTTGTTTTACAGGATATTTTGAGAATAAGCGGCGAAGAAGAATTACAGACATATATGTTGAAAGAGGTTCAAAACGTTTATCGTTCCCAAAACGTACCAATTGACGATAAACATGTTGAAATTATAATTGCTCAAATGCTGAGAAAGGTAAAAGTAGAAGATATTGGAGATACGAATTTCTTGCCAGGGCAGATCATTGATAAATTTAAATTTAAGAGCGAAAATACGACAATTATTGAAAAAGGCGGAAAACCAGCAACGGCAAAGTCCTTATTGATGGGTATAACAAAGGCATCCCTCCAATCAGAGAGTTTTATATCTGCAGCATCATTCCAAGAGACGACGAAGGTTTTAACGAAAGCGGCACTTGAAGGAAAGGTAGACAGTTTAGTTGGTTTGAAAGAGAATGTTATTCTCGGACATCTGGTACCTGCTGGCACAGGATACAAAACCTATCTGACGCTTTCTGCTATGCCGACGGAAGCAGTTGCAAAAGAAGTTGAAAAATCTCAGGGTAAAGAGTTAATTACATCGAATCAATAAGGAGTAAAAAGAGATATGCCAACAATAAATCAATTAATTAGAAAGGGTAGAGAAAAAGCGAAAAAGAGGAGCAAGAGTCCTGATTTAGAAGGATGTGCCCAAAAAAAGGGGGTATGTCTTCAGGTTATGACAAGGACGCCGAAAAAGCCTAATTCAGCTTTAAGGAAGGTAGCCAAGGTGAGGTTATCCAACGGTAAAGAAGTAACCGCTTATATTCCGGGAGAAGGACATAATTTACAGGAACACTCGATTGTACTGGTAAGAGGGGGGCGTGTAAGAGATTTGCCTGGTATTAAATATCATATTATACGGGGAACACTGGATTGCGCAGGTGTCGATGGTAGAAGGCGTTCTCGTTCTAAATATGGGACAAAAACTCCCAAATGAGAATTTTTGAAAGAGAGGGTATTTTATGGCGCTTGCATATAGAAGTACAGAAATATACTTAGAACCAGATGTAAAATATAAAAGTAGGTTAGTTTCAAAAACTGTTAATTGTCTTATGCGAAGTGGTAAGAAGAGTGTTGCTGAGAGTGTCTTCTATAAGGCGATGGGAACAATAGAAAAAAAGATACCGGATGTTACACCCCTGGAAGTATTTGAAAACGCAGTAAACAATGTGAAACCGTTAGTAGAAGTTCGATCAAAGCGTGTAGGGGGGGCAACATATCAGGTGCCGGTAGAGGTGCCAAAACAAAGGCAACAATCACTGGCCCTTCGCTGGATAATAGATGCTGCAAATAGCAAAAAAGGACGTCCGATGTATCAGCGTTTAGCCGATGAGTTGCTGGATGCGTACAAAAAGCAGGGTGCTGCTATGACGAAGAGAGAGAATACTCATAAAATGGCTGAGGCGAATAAGGCGTTTGCGCACTTTGCATGGTCACGATTTTAATGTAATAGAGATGTAATTTTTTAAAGAAGATTTTATTTAACGTTAGGAAGTTTGATAATATGAGTATAAGTCTTGAAAAGATGAGAAATATTGGTATTGCAGCACATATTGACGCTGGTAAGACAACGACGTCGGAACGTATTCTCTATTATACAGGTAAATTATATAAGATGGGCGAAGTTCACGAAGGAACTGCGGTAATGGACTGGATGGAAGAGGAGCAAAAACGTGGAATTACCATTACGGCTGCAGCAACTACGTGTTCCTGGAACGATTATCAAATTAATATTATCGATACACCTGGTCACGTTGATTTTACTGTAGAAGTGGAGCGATCTCTTCGTGTCCTTGACGGAGCTGTTTGTGTTTTTTGCGGTGTAGGTGGTGTCGAGGCGCAGTCAGAGACGGTCTGGCGACAGGCTGATAAATACCATGTGCCGAGGATCTGTTTTGTAAATAAAATGGATCGTATCGGTGCTGATTTTATAAAGGTTGTTACGGAGATCAATGAAAGGCTGGGAGCAAAGGGAATACCTATACAAATTCCTCTTGGTAAAGAACAGAATTTTAAGGGTGTTATCGATCTTGTAACTATGAAAGCTCTCGTATATTCAGATGACAGCGATAAACTAGGGGTTAATTTCTCAGTAGAGGAGATTCCCGAGGAATACCGGGAAGATGCTGAAAATTATCGTGCAAAATTAATTGAAGCGGTTGCCGAGGAAATTGATTGGTTGACAGAAAAGTTTTTGAACAATGAGGAAATAACCGATGATGAGTTAAAAAAGGCAATACGCGAAGGAACGATTAACTTAAAATTTGTGCCTGTATTATGTGGCTCTGCTTTCAAGAGGAAAGGGGTACAACCTTTACTTGATGCCGTATGTGACTATTTACCATCGCCACTCGATAAGAAAGAGATTGTGGGGACGAATCCAGAAACAGGGGAACAGGAAGCGAGGAAACCTCTTCCGACAGAGCCTTTTAGTGCTCTAGCTTTTAAAATTACGTCTGATAAACACGGTGACCTTACCTTTATACGGGTTTATTCAGGAAAAATAATATCCGGATCAAGGGTGGTAAATTCTGGCAAAGATAAAAAAGAGTTGATCAGCCGTATCTATAAAATGCACGCAAGTGCGAGAGAGCAGGTTAGTGAGATTACTGCAGGCGAAATCGCTGCTGTAATTGGATTGAAATATACGGTGACCGGAGATACTCTTTGTGATCCCAATCACCCTATAGTTCTTGAGAAAATGGAGTTTCCTCAAACAGTTATATCTATGGCGATTGAGCCTAAGTCTGATGCAGAAAAAGAGAAGCTTGGGGTGGTTCTCTCCAAAATGGCCAAGGAGGATCCTACCTTTAGAACGCAGGTGGATCAGGAGACCGGGCAGTTAATTAT
Source organism: Candidatus Loosdrechtia aerotolerans (assembly GCA_021646405.1). Lineage (GTDB taxonomy): Bacteria > Planctomycetota > Brocadiia > Brocadiales > Brocadiaceae > Loosdrechtia > Loosdrechtia aerotolerans. The sequence continues at coordinate 43,442 of SOER01000010.1, read as the reverse complement.
TTCCGGTATGGGTGAATTGCATCTGGAGGTAATAAAGAACAGAATGTTGAGTGAGTATAACGTGGATGCCAATGTTGGCGCTCCGAAAGTATCTTACCGTGAAACTATTGGCAAAAAGGTAGAAGTTGAAGGTAAGTTTATTCAACAGACTGGCGGTCACGGGCAATATGGGCACGTATGGATCACACTAGAGCCATTTAAAGGTGAAGAGTCAGTGGTCTTCGAAGATGCAATTGTTGGTGGTAAAATCCCCAAACAGTATGTAAGGTCTGTGGAAAAGGGGATACGGGAGAACTGTGCTACGGGGGTAGCAGGTGGATATCCGCTCATAGATATAAAGGTTACCTTGTTCGATGGTTCGACACATCCTGTAGATTCATCTGATTTGGCCTTTTACACTGCAGCAAGTATTGCGTTAAGAAAAGGTGTTGAGATGGCAAAATCAATATTACTGGAACCAATAATGTCTTTTGAGATTGTTGTTCCGGAACAGTATATGGGTGATGTGATTAGTGAAATCACGAGCCGCAGGGCAAATATTCTTGAGATGGATACAAGAGGTAACCTGAAAATAATTAAAGGTGATGTTCCACTGGCAGAGATGTTTGGATACGCGACTGTCTTGCGATCGATCACTCAGGGAAGAGGAACATTTACAATGGAACCGCTGGAATACAGGCCAGCGCCTGCTAAGGTATTAAGTAGCGTTGCATAACTTTACTAGAGAGAATCGGAGGTCTCGGAAATGGGGAAAGAAGTATTTAAGCGTACGAAGCCACATGTGAATGTAGGTACGATAGGTCACGTAGATCATGGTAAGACGACGTTGACGGCGGTAATAACCCACACTTTGGCAAAACAGGGGTTGGCCAAGGAGAGGGCGTTTGATACGATTGATAAGGCGCCTGAAGAACGTGAGAGGGGGATTACGATAGCGATAGCCCATGTGGAGTATGAGACGAAGAGGAGGCACTATGCGCATGTGGATTGTCCCGGTCATGCGGACTATGTAAAGAACATGATAACGGGTGCTGCGCAGATGGATGGTGCGATATTGGTGGTAAGTGCACCGGATGGTCCGATGCCTCAGACGCGGGAACATATTCTTTTGGCAAGGCAGGTAGGAGTGCCAAGGATTGTAGTGTTTATGAACAAGATTGATATGCTGGAGGATGCGGAGCTGCAGGATCTTGTTGAGATGGAAGTAAGGGAATTGTTGAGCAAGTATAACTTTCCCGGGGATGAGATACCAATAATAAGGGGATCGGCGTTGAAGGCGATGGAGTGTGGATGTGGTTCAGAGACATGTCCGTACTGCGGTCAGATTATGAAGTTGATGGATGCGGTGGATGAGTATATTCCGGATCCGGTAAGGGAGATAGATAAGCCGTTCCTGATGTCGGTAGAGGATGTGTTTAGTATAAAGGGCAGGGGGACTGTTGCTACGGGGAGAATAGAGCGCGGAAAGGTAAAGGTAGGCGATGAGGTAGAGATTGTGGGGATAAAGCCTGAGGTTGGGAAGTCAGTAGTAACGGGAGTGGAGATGTTTAATAAGACCCTGGATGAAGGTCATGCAGGTGATAATGTTGGGGTATTGCTAAGGGGTGTGGAAAAGGAAGATATAGAGAGAGGCCAGGTACTGGCAAAGCCGGGAACGATAACCCCTCATAAGAAATATGAAGCAGAGGCATATGTGTTAACCAAGGAAGAAGGTGGAAGACATACGCCGTTCTTTACGGGATATCGACCCCAATTCTATTTCCGAACAACAGATGTTACGGGGGTAGTAACCCTGCCGTCCGGAACGGAAATGGTAATACCTGGTGATAATGTAAGGGTGAATGTGGAATTATTGACGGCAGTGGCAATGGACGAAGGCTTGAGATTCGCTATCAGAGAAGGTGGAAAAACCGTCGGTGCCGGTGTCGTTACGAAAATTGTTGAATAAACTTCAATTTATTATTGACTTTTAAATAATTAATGATATTATAAAACTTTTGGCAATTTGCAATTAAACTTGGTTAGATTCATTATCGGAGTACTATTGTGCTGGATCAAAAAATAAGAATTCGGATGGAGGCCTACGATCATAGAATATTAGATCAATCGGCGCTTGAGGTTGTAGAGACGGCAAAGCGTACCGGGGCTAAGGTGTTTGGTCCGGTACCGTTACCTACACGTATCGAAAGGTATACTGTACTGAGGTCACCACACATAGATAAAAGGTCGAGGGAACAATTTGAGATACGAACACATAAGAGGCTGATTGATATTGTTGAGCCTACAGCGAAAACTATGGATGCACTCAATAAGATAAATATGCCCGCGGGTATAGAGATAAAAATAAAAGCATAAGTTAAGAACAGAGATATTTAATTATAATTGAGGTAAATGTAGGATGGTAAATGGTCTTTTAGGAAAGAAATTGGGAATGACGCAGGTATACGCTGAGGATGGTAAGCTTATTCCTGTTACGGTTATTCAACTTGGGCCGTGTAGTGTTATGCAGGTTAAGACCGTTGAAACTGATAAATACGCAGCTGTTCAACTGGGATTTGATAGTAAAAAAAAGAAAAATGCAACAAAGCCGGAAATTGGTCATGCTGCAAAAGCTTCTACAGAACCGAAAAGATTCGTAAGAGAAGTAAAATCAGATGTTAAGGCAGATCTTAAACCTGGGCAGGTGATTACCGCTGATGTATTCCGGGAGGTTAAAGCGGTAGATGTGGTTGGTCTAACCAAGGGGAAAGGGTTTGCCGGTGTGATGAAAAGATGGAACTTCAAAGGAGGTAATATGACCCATGGTTCTACCAGGCATAGGCCTCCGGGATCTATTGGCTCCAACACAGATCCTTCGAGGGTATTCCGCGGTAAGAAAATGGCAGGCAGGCTGGGAGGCGAGCGGGTGACGATAAAAAACCTTGATGTTATTAAGGTAGATAAAGAAAAAAATGTAATGCTGGTTAAGGGTGCCGTTCCTGGGTATAAAGGAAGCTACCTTATTGTAAATAAGAGTAGGGTTGGATAAATAAATTAGATAAGAGATTGTTATGGATATACTAGTGTACAATAAACAGGGTGAGAAGGTAGACAGTGTGCAATTGGATGAAAAGAAGTTCGGTGGCCCTATTCGCACTAAGTTGCTACGGGATGCTGTGCTTATGTATGAGGCTAATAAAAGGCAGGGAACCGCTTCAACGAAAAGGAGAAGTGAAGTTGCTGGTGGCGGTAAAAAACCGTGGGTACAAAAGCATACTGGCAGAGCGAGGGCAGGCAGCACACGTTCGCCTCTTTGGAAGGGGGGAGGGATTGTCTTTGGCCCTAAACCCAGAGATTATTCATATACAATTCCAAAGAAAGCGAAAAAGTTAGCGCTTTTTTCTGCGTTAGCGGCAAAGGCTCGGGATAATGAAATAGTTGTTCTGGATAATTTGGATATCAGCACGGCAAAGACGAAGGAAATGGTCGGAATATTAAGAGCGCTTGGGATCGAACGGGACAGCTGTTTGCTGGTGATAGAAAAACCAAATGAAGTGGTCTGGAGATCCGCAAGGAATATTCCTTCCCTGAATGTTATGACGAGTGCTGAGTTGAACGCATATGACGTTCTGAAACCAAAGAAGATTTTATTGACAAGGGAAGCTTTAAGTAGTATAGGTTAGGAGATACACATCTATGGATAGTTATCAGGTAATAAAAAAGCCTTTGCGAACAGAAAAGAGTGTTGTAGACGGGGAGTCAACAAACTCTTATCATTTTGAGGTTGATTTCAAAGCTAACAAGATCCAGATAAAAGAAGCAGTGGAAAAATTCTTTAATGTAAAAGTTGATGACGTCAGGACGTTGATAAGAAAGGGTAAAATCAGAAGGGTCAGGTTTCGTCCTGGAAGAACGAAAGATTGGAAGAAGGCTGTTGTTACATTAAAGGAAGGAAATACGATTGATCTTGGCTATTAATTATAGATAAATTCAAGAGGTATAATAAATACTATTATGGGTATTAAGCACTATAAACCTGTAACTCCAGGGAAAAGACTGGCAAGTGTTTCAAATTTCTCTGAGATTACGAAAAAAGAACCCGAAAGGTCTCTGCTAAAGCCTTTAAAGAAATCGGGTGGTAGGAATACCGATGGTAAGATAACTGCGGGACATAGAGGCGGCGGAAACAAAAGACAGTACAGGATTATTGATTTTAAAAGAAATAAGGACAATATTCCCGCAAAAGTTGCAGGTATTGAATATGACCCTAACCGTTCCGTGCGCATAGCACTGCTACATTACGCTGATGGTGAGAAGAGATATATACTGGCGCCTGAAAAACTTGAAGTTGGACAGATGGTGGTGTCGGGCGAAAAGGTAGAGCCGGAGGTTGGGAACTGCATGCCTCTTAAGAATATTCCTTTAGGTATGAATGTTCATAATATAGAGTTGCGCGAGAAGCAGGGAGGGCAATTAGCCCGTTCGGCAGGTGTTTCCGCTAGATTATTGGCGAAAGAAGGGAACTATGCACATATTACGCTTCCGTCCGGTGAGGTAAGAATGATATTTGAAGGTTGCAGGGCAACGATAGGAGCGCTCGGAAATGCCGATCATATGAACACCAGACTGGGAAAAGCAGGAAAGAGCCGCTGGTTGGGCAGGAGGCCGCATGTAAGGGGCGTAGCACAAAATCCGGTTTCTCATCCGCTCGGCGGTGGTGAGGGAAGAAGTGGTGGTGGAAGGCATCCCTGTTCCAGGACTGGTTTATTGGCGAAAGGTGGAAAAACGAGAAAAAGACGGGCATTGAGTAATAAGTTTATTTTGCGGAAAAGAAGGACTGGTGCACGGGGTAATTTATAAACTATAGGGTTAGTAGCGGGAGATGTTATGAGTCGTTCTGTTAAAAAGGGACCATATATTGATCAAAAGTTATTAAAGAAGGTGTTAAAGCAAAAAGATGCCAAGGGTGGGGAGCCGATACGTACGTGGGCCAGAAGTTGTACCATTGTACCGGAATTTATATCCCACACTTTTATGATTCATAATGGTAAAGGGTTTCAAAGGCTTTTTGTAACAGATGATATGGTTGGGCACAAATTAGGGGAATTTGCACCTACAAGGGTTTTCAAGTCTCATGGGGGTGTGAAGAAGAAGGGAGCCCCTCGCGGTTAGGTAAAGAGAATTGTTTTTATATTGCATTGAAAGGTTGTTGCACTAATGGAATTCAAATCTTCTTACAGATATGCAAGGATATCGCCGAGAAAAGCCCGGTATGTAATTGATCTCGTTCGGGGGAAATCGGTTGACGATGCATTAAGAATTTTACGGTTAACTCATAAGCGTGCGTCTTATATGGTCGATAAAGTTATAAGAGCGGCGGTGGCTGCTGCGAATGAGAATATTGATGTAGATGTTGAGTCATTGTATGTAGCACAGGCCACAGTAGATGGTGGGCCAAGCAGGAAGTGGCAGCGCCCAAGGCCTCGTGGTATGTCGGCAAGGATTTTAAAAAGAACGAGCCATATTTCTGTTATATTAACTGAAAAAACAAAGGGCGTTAAAGGCAAAAATAAGTAAGGAGAGAGAATGGGTCAAAAGGTATGTCCAATTGGCATAAGATTGGGAATTACCCAGGGATGGAGATCTCTGTGGTATGCAGACAAAAGGTCTTTTGGTTCTTTGCTTGTTGAAGATCAGAAGATACGGAAAATAATTAAGGAGAATTATAGTTTTGCTGGTATTCCCGCTATAGATATAGAAAGAACCCGGCAAGATGCAAGGGTGACGTTACATACAGCACGTCCGGGATTAATTATCGGGAGGAAAGGTGCTGAGGTTGATCGGCTTAAAGATGAGCTCCAGAAGCTAATTAACCGCAATGTTGTCATAAAAATAAAGGAAATTTTGAAACCGGAGCTTTATGCGCAGCTTGTTGCCGAAAATATAGCAGAACAGCTTGTAAAACGCGCAGCGTTCAGAAGAACAATGAAAAAGGCTATGGAGTCATCATTAAGTGTCGGTGCTAAGGGCGTAAAGATTCAGGTATCCGGTAGACTGGGCGGGGCTGAGATTGCAAGGACCGAAAAAATGGCATCGGGAAGTATCCCTTTGCATACGTTAAGGGCTGACGTTGACTACGGTTTTGCTGAGGCAAAAACAACATATGGTGTGATTGGAGTGAAGGTTTGGATTTACAAAGGATTAGTTATTCCCGATAAGGAGGTAAATTATGCGCCTGATGCCAAAGAGGGTCAAGTATAGGAAGTCACAACGGGGCAAAATCAAAGGAAATGCAACACGATGTAATACGGTTGCATTTGGAGAGTTTGGTTTGCAATCATTAGAACCTGGATGGATAACTGCTCAACAGCTGGAAGCTGGAAGAGTTGCGGCCTCACATACACTTCCAAGGGAAGGGAAATTGACGATAAGGGTTTTTCCTCATAAATCAGTATCATCAAAGCCTATTGAGACTCGAATGGGTAAAGGTAAAGGTGAGCCGGAGTTCTGGGTTGCCGTTGTTAAACCAGGAACAGTTCTCTATGAGCTTAGTGGTATAAACGAGGAAATGGCAAAAACTACGTTTAATAAAATGGCTCACAAGATGCCTGTTAAGGTAAGGTTGGTGCAGAGGAGAAAGATAATTTGAACGCTGATGAAATAAGAAATAAATCTCAGCAGGAGATTTTGGATGAACTCGATGCTTGTAAACGGGAGCTGCTCAACATCCGGTTCCAATGGCAGGCTGGAGAAACGAGAAACCCTGCGCAAAGGAGCAGTGTCAAAAAAACCATTGCAAGGTTGTTAACCGTTCTGAGAGAAAGAGAGCTTAACATAGGTCCTGAAAAGAAGGAGGAGTAGGCTTAAGATGGAAACTGAAGAAAAAAGCAGAAAAAGGAAAAAACTTATAGGAACGGTAGTTGGAAGTAAGATGCAAAAAACGATAGTTGTTGAGGTTACTAATCTTTTAAAGCACCCGAAATATGGGAAGTATATTAAAAGGGCCTCTGTGTATAAAGTGCATGATGAAAATAATCAAGCTAAAGTAGGTGATAAGATTGAATTTATTGAGACGAGGCCGATAAGCAAGACAAAAAACTCAAAGCTGGTTAGAGTTCTTAAAAAATAGGACTATGATATAAGAGAGGATCTTCTCAGATGATAATGGAACAGACGAAATTAGAAATTGCCGATAACAGTGGTGCTAAGGTGGCTAAATGTATCAAGGTACTGGGTGGAACGAGTAGAAAATATGCAAGTGTCGGTGATGTCATAGTTGCTGCGGTGAAAAAATCAATTCCTGATGGAGTTGTAAAGAAAGGCGATGTCGTAAAAGGCGTCGTTGTTCGCACCAAAAAAAATATACGAAGGGATGATGGCTCCTATTTGAAGTTCGATAAGAACGCTATTGTAATTATTGATAATGACGGGAATCCCAGAGGAACGAGGATATTTGGCGCTGTGGCTAGAGAGTTAAGACAAAAGAATTTTATGAAAATTATATCGTTGGCAGCAGAAGTGGTTTAACTCTGTAGATAGCAAGGAAGATACAGAATACGTGTGGAGAATATTATGCATGTTCGTAAAGACGATTTAGTTGCTGTTATGGCTGGCAATGAGGCTGGTAAAACCGGACGAATAATGAAGGTTTTACCTGACAAGAAGAGGGTTATTATTAAAGGGGTAAAGCTGGTGTATAAACACACAAAACCTAGCCAAAATAATCCTCAAGGTGGAAGAATCCAGAAAGAGGCCTCTATATCGGCCTCGAATGTATTGCCGATTTGTCAAAATAAAAATTGTAAAAAAAATGGGAAAGGCGTAAGGATAAGAAAAAAAATCTTGGAGAACGGTAACAAGGTTCGCACCTGTGCTTTCTGTGGCTCTGAGATATTATCGACTGAATGATTTTTGGGGCTTTTGAGATATGGCAAGGTTATTAGAAAAATATCAAAAAGAAGTAATGCAACAGTTAATCGATAAATTTCATTATAAGAATAGATTTTCAGTGCCAAGATTGGAAAAAATTGTTGTTAACATGGGACTTGGTAAGGCAGTCGATAATAAGAAAATTATCGAAGAGGCTGTAAAACATTTATCAATTATTACTGGTCAAAGGCCGCTAGTTACAAAATCAAAAAAAGCGATTTCTGGTTTTAAACTGCGCAAGGATATTCCTATTGGCTGCAAAGTAACTCTTCGTAAAAAAAGGATGTATGAATTTCTGGATCGTATGATCAGTATTGTGTTGCCAAGAATAAAAGATTTCAGGGGGTTGTCTCCCAAATCATTTGATGGACACGGGAACTATACCCTTGGTCTTACGGAACTGAGTGTGTTTCCTGAAATAAATATAGACAATATCGAATCCGTCGAAGGCATGGATGTTACCTTGGTAATAACTGGAAAATCTGATGAACAATCCCGTGAATTGTTAAAATTATTAGGTATGCCTTTAAAGTCAGAATAAGGAGTATGAATGGCGAGGAAATGTCTGGTAGAAAAATCAAAAAAAGAACCCAAATATAAAACAAGGAAATATCACAGATGTAATCTGTGCGGGCGTGGAAGAGCTTACTACCGTAAATTTCAAATCTGTAGAATTTGTTTTAGAAACTTAGCTTCTAAGGGCGAAATTCCCGGGGTCAAGAAGGCGAGTTGGTAAAATCTGTTACATAATAAAAAGTATAATATACCGTTATAGTAAGGAATAAAGTATATGTCTATGACAGATCCAATTGCTGATATGCTTACACGTATCAGAAATGCGAATATGAATAGATGGGAATCAGTCGATATACCATCTTCAAAGCTGAAGCTGGCAATATTGAGAGTATTACAAGAGGATGGTTTTATAAAAGATTATAAAGAATTTTCCATCGGAAATAATAAGAATACCGTAAGGGTTTATCTGAAATATGGTCCTCTAAGGCAGAGGGTTATTAACCATCTTGAAAAGGTAAGTAAGTCGGGTAGGCGGATCTATATAAAGGCAGGGAATATCAGTAAGGTTTTTGGTGGCATGGGGACAGCTATATATTCCACGTCAAAAGGGATTGTTAGTGATAAAGATTGTAGGAAGGCAAATATAGGCGGTGAGCTTCTCTGTGTGGTATACTAGGTAGCTCTCAAGAGAGGATTTTGTATGTCTCGTATCGGAAAACAACCTGTTAAAGTTCCAAAAGATGTAAAAATAGTGCTTCATGATAACGCTTTGAACGTTGAAGGGCCAGGCGGGAAAATAAGTCGGACTTTTCATCCTGAAATTTGCATAACGTTTAACCCAGATAATGGGCAAATTCTTGTAAAGAGATCGTCGGATGAAAAATTTTATAAAGCTTTACATGGCTTAACGCGTTCAATAGTTGCAAGCATGATTAAAGGTGTTACAACTGGTTATTCCAAGAACTTAGAAATTGTTGGGCTTGGATATACAGCGAAGGTACAGGGCAAAGACCTTGTTCTATCGGTAGGGTATACACATCCTAACCGATTAGCGATTCCAGATGGGATAAAGGTAGAAATTAAAAACCCTACGAATCCCGTTAGGCTGACTGTTTCTGGTGTTGACAAGCAAATAGTAGGGCAGTTCTCTGCAGAAATTAGGAGGACGAAACCACCAGAGCCTTATAAGGGTATGGGTATCAAATATGAAAATGAGGTTATTAGAAGAAAAGCCGGAAAGGCTTTAACATCGGGCGGTGCTTAATATCTTATCTCTTATACATAGGTTTAACCATGGATCGAATTAAAGAAAAATTACGTAAAAGGACCAGACGGCATTTAAGGATCAGGCGTAAGGTTGTGGGAACGAGTGAAAGGCCTCGGCTAAGCGTATATCGCAGCCTAAAGCATATTTATTGTCAAATTATTAATGATATTGAAGGAAAAACCATCGTATCTGCATCAACACTCAGTCCCGATGTCAGATCGCAAATTCAATGCGGAGGGAATGTGGCAGCCGCAGATATCGTGGGAAAGAAGATTGCCGAGGAAGCGAGGAGTAAAGGAATTACAAAAGTTGTATTCGATAAAGGTAGTAGTAAATACCACGGAAGAATAAAAGCATTAGCTGAAAGTGCACGAAAGAATAACTTAGAGTTTTAAATAAGTATTTGTTCTTACAAGGAGAATCACTTGGGACGTTTGGAAGAACCTGTTAATTTAGAAGAAACGGTTGTGAGGATTAACCGGTGCACCACAGTAACCAAGGGAGGTAAATCAATGAGTTTTAGCGCCCTTGTTGTTGTCGGTGATAAGAAAGGTAGTGTTGGTATAGGTTTTGGTAAAGCCCGTGAGGTGCCAAATGCCGTAAGCAAAGCGGTTAAAGAGGCAAAGAGACAGATGATTAAAGTTCCTCTCGTCGGAGATACGATACCCCATTTAATATGGGGAAAATATAAGGCCGCTAATGTTTATATGCAGCCAGCCTTGCCGGGAACAGGAATTAAGGCTGGTGCTTCGGCTCGGGCCGTGCTTGAATCAGTAGGGATTAAAAATATCTTAACAAAATGTTTTGGGAGAAGAAATCCCTTAAATGTAGCAAAAGCAACACTTCAGGGATTGCAGGCTTTAAGGACGAAACATGAAGTTGAGGAATTAAGGGGAGTGAAGATAGAATGAATCTCAATGATGTAAAAGCAATTCCTTACCCGAGAAAGCATAAAAAAAGAGTAGGGCGGGGTAGGGGGTCTGGTATGGGAAAAACCTCAGGAAAAGGTGGTAAAGGTGCTACTGCAAGATCGGGTAATGAAACGAGTATACAATTTGAAGGGGGGCAGACTCCGCTGTTTCGCCGAATACCAAAAAGAGGGTTTAATAATCCGTTTAAGAAAAGATATACAATAATTAATTTAAAAGACCTCACTGATATGGAAAAAGGTACCATTGTGAATGTAGAGAAGTTAAAGGAAGTCGGTCTAGTGAAAAAGGTCCGGGAGAACGGTATTAAAATCCTGGGGGAAGGTGAACTTAAGAATCCTTTAACCGTTATTGCAAATAAATTTAGCCAGTCTGCCATTGAAAAGATTAAGGCGGCAGGTGGAGAAGTAAAGGTTCTATCATGATTGAACAGTTTGGAAACATTTTTAGAATCCCAGAGCTACGCAGGAAGGTGTTGATTACCCTCGGGCTGATAGCGTTATGCCGGGTTGGCGTTTACATCCCTATTCCAGGGATTGACACGACAGTGCTAAAATCATATTTTAACCAGTTTACACAAACAGGAGTTGGTCAGTTATTAGGACTGGTTGATATGTTTGCTGGTGGTGCTTTAGCTTCAGGTGCGATATTTGGTCTAGGGGTTATGCCCTATATAAGTGCATCAATTATATTCCAGTTATTGGTGGGTGTTATACCATATCTTGAAAGATTGCAAAAAGAGGGTGAAGTTGGTAGGAAAAAAATTAACCAGTATACGCGTCTTGCGACTGTCGGGCTCTGCCTATTTCAGGCATTTGTAATGACGAGGACATTATATGCGGTTGAATTTAACGGAGTTCCTGTTATTCCTACGCATATACAAGGCATAGGATTTCAGATGATGGCAGCGCTCCTCTTAACAACCGGAACAATGACATTGATGTGGATCGGTGAACAAATTGAAGAGTATGGTATAGGGAGTGGTATATCGATTGTAATCATGATAAGTATTATAGATCGCTTACCATGGGCTTTTTCTCAAGTAATGCAAAACTTTACCTTTTCAGTAACACCAGCAGAACATCAAATTGGCATTGTGAAACTGATAGTTCTCCTGGGTATGTTTCTTACAATAGTTGGCGGTGTTGTATATATTACGCAGGGTCAAAGGAGAATACCGGTTCAGCAAGCAAAACATACCCGTGGAAGGAAGGTGTACGGAGGGCAAAGACATTTTTTACCTCTAAGGGTAAACCAGGCCGGTGTAATGCCCATTATATTTGCTCAATCGTTATTAATCTTTCCCGCTGCCATTATGCAAGGTATACAAACACGGCTGGAACCTGGAACTTTTGGTTATTGGATAACTTCTCGCCTTGCTGACGTTCTGCAGGATGGTGTGGTTTACGTAATCCTGTATATTTTGCTGATAACATTCTTCTGTTATTTTTGGACTGCCATACAATTTAATCCGAGAGAGATGTCGAGTAATATGAAAGATTACGGAAGTTTTATACCTGGCATTAGGCCTGGGCATAGAACAGCAGAGTACCTGGAGGGTATTATGGGTAAAATTACTTTGGCCGGGGCGGCGTTTCTCGCGTTAATAGCTATCTTGCCCAAACTGGTAGCCGGAGGGTTTGATCTTAACCGGGCTATTGCTGGTTTCTATGGAGGAACAGGATTACTTATCATTGTTGGTGTGGCGCTTGATATGGTCCAGCGAATAGAGTCGCATATGGTTATGAGACAATATAGTGGCTTTTTAAGCGGAGGAGCAAGGATCAGAGGAAGAATGGGATGAGGATCGTATTTCTTGGGCCTCCGGGGGCTGGTAAAGGAACACAAGCGGAAACGGTTAGCAGAGAAAAAAAAATACCACATGTTTCTTCTGGAAATTTACTGCGCGAAGCGGTGGAGAGTGGTACTGAGACCGGAGTGAAAGCCCAAAGCCATATCGAAAAAGGTCTCCTGGTACCCGACCAGATTGTTGTTGATATTATCAAAGACCGTATTGTAAAAAACGATTGTAGTAGCGGGTTTATCTTGGATGGATTTCCCAGAACGCTTTCTCAGGCGAAAGTTCTGGATGAAGTGCTGGAAAGACTTGGTAATAAATTAGATCTTGTGTTTTATTTCGCCGTGTCACAGCAAAATGTTGTCCTTCGTTTATCTGGTAGAAGAACATGTGGTAATTGTGGGGCAAACTATCATATGGTATATGTCCCTTCGGCAAAAGAGGGAGTTTGTGATAAATGCGGCGGTGTTCTGAGCCAGCGTGCAGATGATAAACCGGAAACAATATTGGAAAGATTGAGAGTTTATCGAGAACAAACAGAAGATTTAATAGCGTATTACAGAAAGAATGGTATTTTAGAGGAAATACAGAGCGACGAAAGTATTGAGAAAATAACAGAGAATATATTGAGTACCATTAATGATCACTGTAAGAAATAAATCTATGATGGTGGAGTAGCGTGATTTGATAATAAGAAAATCGCCCCGAGAGATAGAGCTAATGAGGGCCGCTGGGAAAATTACAGCAGGTGCATTAAAACTAGCGAAAGAAATTGCAAAAAAGGATATAACGACGGATTTTTTAAATAATGAGATTGAAAAATATATTCTGGGGCATGGCGGTGTTCCTGTTTTTAAGGGGTATAGGGGGTTTCCCAAAAGCATATGTGCATCCGTTAATGAAGAGGTTGTTCATGGTATTCCAGACCAAAGAAAATTAAGGGATGGTGATATCCTTAGTGTTGATGTTGGTGTTGGATATAAAAAGTACATTGCGGATGCAGCTGTGACTATACCGATAGGAGAAATTAGTCTTGAGGCTCAAAGGCTTATTGATGTTTGTGAAAAATCGCTCTCTTTAGCGATCCAGGCTCTTAAGGCAAATGTAAAATTATCGGTAATTTCAGGAACAGTACAGGACTATGTTGAAAAGAACGGTTATTCAGTTATAAGAAATTATACAGGCCACGGAGTTGGTAGGTGTATGCATGAGGACCCCCAAGTGCCAAATTTTGTGAATAAATCATTACTAGAAGCAGATGAGATTTTGATGTCGGGGGTAACAATTGCTATTGAACCGATGATCTGTATGGGGGGGCCTGATACCGAGGTTCTTAAAAATAAGTGGACTGTTGTTACGAAAGATAGAAAGTTATCCGCTCATTTCGAACATACAGTTGTTGTTACTGAGGCAGGGGCAGATATTCTGACAAAATAAAAAATGCTAGGGTAAGTGGTAGATTATGGCAAAAGAAGAGCCGATAAGGGTTGAAGCAGTTGTGAAAGAAGCGCTTCCCAATGCAATGTTTTGGGTAGAGTTGCCGAATGGACATAAAGTACTTGCACATGTTTCAGGTAAGATGAGAATGCACTTTATTAAGATTTTGCCTGGTGATAAAGTTGTTATTGAAATGTCACCTTATGATCTTGATAGGGGCAGAATTGTTTATAGGCAAATATAATAATAGATATAAATTTACATATTTGACAGGATAATGGATTATGAAAGTAAGGGCTTCTGTTAAAAGAATTTGTGAGAATTGTAAAATTATACGAAGGAAAAACGTTATCCGTGTAATCTGCTCTAATCCTCGTCATAAGCAAAGACAAGGATAATTGTGTTTATAGGTTTTTGTTCTATAGAGAAAGGAATATAATAAATGCCGAGAATTGCAGGAACTGATATTCCCGCAGATAAAAGGATAGTTGTTGCACTTACCTATATTTATGGAATAGGGAGGTCGTTATCCCAGAAGATATTGAAAGACCTGAATATCGATGAAGGGATTCGCGCAAAGGATCTTCATGAAGACCAGCTTAGTTCGGTTGGTGTTTATATTGAACGAAATTTTTCAATTGAAGGTCATTTGCGCAGACAGGAAACACAGAATATATCACGTTTGAAGAGCATTGGTAGCTATAGAGGTATGCGCCACAGATTCGGTTTACCAGTAAGAGGGCAAAGGACGAAGACTAATGCACGCACGAGAAAAGGACGTAAGAAAACAGTTGCTGGTAAGAAGAGTGTTAAAGAACTCGGTTAATCTGCTTTATTAAGCAATAAGTTATGAAGAAAATATATGGGGTATACAAAAACTATAGCAGAAGAGTTAAGATCAGATAAAGAGTTTTTGAGAGCTATAGCCCTAAACATAGAGCAGTTAGGCAATGAGCGGAGAATAAAGAAGTTTAATGAAGTGGTTGGATTTTGCGAGCAGGTTATACAGATCGTTCAAAACTATCCGGCAAATAAGGAAGTTGTGTTTTTGGAATGTTCGTGCGGCAAGTCATATTTGTCTTTTGCTATAAATTATATTCTTTCAAAGCGATTTCAGATAAATACGTTCTTTTATGGGGTAGATTTCAACCAAACGTTAATCGAGAAGTGTGATCAGATCAGGGATACTCTTGGTTATGAGAATATGAAATTCGTCGGGAGCAGGATTATTGACGCCCAGCCCGAGAAGCCGGTTGACGTGGTTTTGGCATTGCATGCATGTGATATTGCAACCGATGAAGCTATTGCTAAAGGAATTAAGCTGAAAGCAAAACACATTGTTGTTGTCCCTTGTTGTGAAGGCCAGGTAAGGGGACGTTTGAAGCGGGGGCATCCCTTGGTTGATATAACAGATTTTGGATTGTTGAGATATCGCTTTGCTGATATTTTAACAGAAGCTTTGAGAGCACAGTTTTTGACGGGTGCCGGTTATCATGTGAAATTGACCGAAGTTGCATCACCTAAGTTTACACCTAAAAATCTCATGATTATAGCGCGTAAAAAAAAAGGTGATGCAAAGTGTAATATGAATACGTATAAAAAGCTCAACGAGATATTTCATGCAAATTTCATTTTGGAAAATTATTTTACTGAGTTTGAATTAAATTGAAAAAAGTATTAAAGTTAACACAATAAATGTTTTATTATTAGAGGGATAGAAAAAGCTATGTCGGCGGCTGTTAAGAAAAAAGTTAGGCATAATATCGTACGGGCGGTTGCAAATATTAAAGCAACATTCAATAACACTTACGTGACGATTTCCGATATCAATGGTGAGGCAATATGCTGGGCAAGTGCAGGCACGGTTGGCTTTAAAGGATCGCGGAAGAGTACTCCATTTGCAGCTCAAAAGGCAGCTGCCAGTGCAGCTGAAAAAGCCAGAAAATATGGAATCCAAGAAATTGAGGTTAGGGTTAAAGGGCCAGGCCCTGGTAGAGAATCTGCAATTACAGCGCTTCAAGCGGCAGGATTGACCCTTAAAGCGATTGAAGATGTTACTCCGCTTCCTCATAATGGTTGTCGGCCGAGGAAAAAACGCAGGGTATGAGCAGGACTTGATTAGATTTAAAGTGAGGCTCTAGAAAGGAACAATATGGCAAGATACGCAGATCCAAAATGCAGATTGTGCAGAAGAGAAGGTGAAAAGTTATTCTTAAAGGGAATCCGGTGTGAGACAGTGAAATGCGGGGTTACAAGGCGTAAATATCCGCCCGGCAAAAGCAGCTGGAGTAGGGGAAAATTATCGAAATATGGTTTTCAATTCAGGGAAAAACAGAAGCTAAAACGTTTTTACGGAATTCTGGAAAGGCAGTTTCGAAATTATTATGAGAAAGCTGAAAAGCAAAAAGGAAATACCGGTGAAAATCTGCTAAATATGCTCGAGAGAAGGTTAGATAATGTTCTGTATTTAATTTCATTTGCCCCTTCAAGAGCAAATGCAAGACAAATTATCAGGCACGGTCATATAACTGTCAATGATAAAAAAGTGGATATTCCTTCTTATTTGGTAAAAGCCGGGGACGTTGTAAAGCCGAGGAACGTAGAATCAAGTTTGAACATAATAAAACAGAATATCGAATTAGTCAGAGGCCGAAATATTCCTGCTTGGATAGATTTCCGAGGAGATGAACAGGGGGGAGTAGTAACACAACTTCCTAATCGGGATGATGTTTCAGTCCCTATTCAAGAGCAGTTAATCGTAGAGTTGTGTTCCAAATAAAAATATGTCTATATGTTCATTCCCAGTTGTATAGCCCAAAAAGCCTCGCGGAATTATATTTTTTATAATATTCAAACCGGATGGTTAACTTATTTTTAATCCCTTATTAATGGATTAGGGGGAAAATATGCGGATAAGGTGGAGAGGTCTTGAGCTTCCAGTCAGTTTAAATGTGGAGAGAGAGACTCTGACCGATAAATATGGTAAGTTTATAGCTGCTCCTTTTGAACGTGGTTTTGGTACCAGTATAGGGAACAGCTTAAGAAGAGTTTTGTTGTCTTCATTAGAGGGAAGCGCCGTAGTATCTGTTAAAATAAATAATATCAGTCACGAATTCACGTATATTCCCGGTGTTGTTGAAGACGTGACGGATATAATATTGAATATAAAAAATCTTGTTGTTAAACTTCACACTGATGAACCTAAAGTGGTAAGGATCGAAACAAATAAAAAGGGTGAGGTGAAGGCAAAAGATATTATTACCGATGCTACCGTAGAAATCATGAATGGAGATTTGCATATTGCAACACTTTCTGAAGATGTAGATTTTAACGTAGAGATGCATGTACAGAAAGGGCGCGGATATGTGACAGTAGAGGAGTATGAGCCTGAGGAACAGGAGATCGGATTAATAGCAATTGATTCTTTATTCTCTCCTGTCAGGAATGTCCGTTTTTCTATAGAAGAGACACGCGTTGGTAGGCGGACAAATTATGACAGGTTAATTATGGAGGTATGGACGAACGGCGTAATTTCACCTGAAATGGCCATTGTTGAGGCTGCAAAGATCATGAGGAAACATTTAAATCCGTTTATCCAGTACTTTGAAATTGGCAGAGAACTGCAACAGGTCGAAAAGAGAATAGGGGTTGAATTTTCTCCGGAGATATCCGAAGAGGAGCTTAATAAAAAGCTTAATATGCCAATCAGTGAGTTAGATTTATCGGTAAGGGCTTCCAACTGTCTTGAAACTGCAAACATTGTAACTGTGGGAGATCTTATTTCAAAGACAGAGGATCAACTTCTCAGGATTAAAAATTTTGGTAAAACAACGTTAAAAGAGGTAAAGAAAAAGTTAGCGCAGCTGAATTTATCGATAGGAATGCCTCTGCCAACGAAACAGATAGAAAAAGTGAAAGGGTAATTCTATGAGACACAGAATGAGGGGAAGACATTTATCGAGAACCGCTGCCCACAGGAAGGCGTTAAGGCAAAATATTGCGAATAGCCTTTTTACCTACGGGAGGATTATTACGACAGTTGAAAAAGCAAAAGAGACGAAATCCTTTGCTGAAAAGGTGATTACGATTGCTAAAAAAGGATTGTTAAAAAAAGATACTGATAGGCCTGGATATGTCCATTGTTATCGTCAGGTTCTTGCAAGACTAGGAAACGCCGACGTTGTAAAAAAGATGTTTGGTGAAGGAGAATGGCGTGAAACAGGTGGTATTGCACAACGGTATTTCAACCGGAATGGTGGATATACCAGGATATTAAAACTATCAGGAACCCGGTTGGGTGCATTATCCGGAAGTACGGTAGGAAAGATACCGGTGCTTGAGTATAACATGGAGGGTAGGAACAGAAAATTGCGTATGCTCGGAAGGCGACTCAACGATAATGCCTCTCGAGTTATTTTTGAATTAGTTGAGGGAGGTGCTGAGATTCAACCATTGGAAGAGGTTAAACCGGAAGTTGTTACAGCAAAAGAAAAATAACAGAATTACCTGAAAGATTACATACACGCCCTTCTACTAAAATGTTAGTAGAAGGGCTTTTTATTTAGATAGTGAGCATGTTAAAAAAACGTATTGTACTTGCTTCAAATTCACCGAGGCGTATCGCTCTATTAAAATCACTGGGATATTCTTTTGATATCATACCGCATAGAATAGAGGAATCAATTTTTCATGACATTCTCCCTACGGACCTCGCTCAACATCTTGCCTTTATCAAAGCAAGAGATGTTAGCAAAAGGGTGGATAATGCAATTATTATTGCAGCCGATACCCTTATTGTCTATGGCAATGGTATTTTAGGTAAACCGAAAGATACAAGGGATGCGAAATGGATGCTGTCGATACTGCAAGGTTCAGGACATGAGATTATTTCCGGTGTGTGTATACTAGAGGTACCTTCCGGAAAGAAAATGTTGCGATTTGGGAGAACACATATTAAAATTAAAGGAATAACGGAGAAAGAAATTGATGAATATGTCAGAACTGGTGAACCGTTGGATAAAGCCGGTGCATATGCTGTTCAGGGTGAGGGAAGGAAATTCGTAGAAAAGATAGAGGGGAGTTATTCAAACGCAGTCGGTTTACCATTAGAAATAGTAAAAAAAATGATTAATTTTTTTATAGAATGATAAAAATGCCTAGAAATTTTAGTTGGTTAATACAGGATGAAATTGCTGGCATGGGAAGACCCATGTCTATAGTAGCAGATCTTGAGTTCCTTAAAGATATTGGTATTGAAGCGATTGTATCTTTAACAGAAAAACCACTTCATAAAACGTTAATAGAAGAATTTGGTTTCGAATATAAACATCTTCCTGTGGTTGATCTTACATCACCAACACAGGAACAAATTGATGAATTTTTATTCTTTGTAAGTAACCTCACTTCTTCTAAAAAAAGGATTGTCGTTCATTGTGATGCCGGAATTGGAAGAACTGGCACGATGCTCGCTTGTTATCTTGTAAGTAAAGGTTGCAATGCAAGGAAGGCTATTCTGGAAGTGCGTAAAAAAAGACCTGGTTCAATTGAAACGAAAGAACAGGAAGACACTATATTGAAATATGAAGAAAGGCTGTTAAAGAAGCGCAATAAGTAGATAAACTGTTATTTTAAAATTTATCTAATCTCTTTATTATTTATGTACCATTTTTTGCACGTCTTAAGAATTGTTCAGATGCAATAATAGCTGCACCCAGCGCTGTGGTAACTTGGGGGTCAGGTGGAATATGAAGTTCAACATCCAGTTCTTGCTCTAATGCCCTTTTTAATCCTTTGTTAAAGGCCGGACCTCCATCAAAAAATACAGCCTCCCTAACGCCGATTTTCTTGACCATAGCCCCTACTCGTTTTGCAATTGATTTATGAATGCCAGCGATAATGTCTTCTACCCGCCTGCCCTGTGACAGTAGTGAGATTACCTCTGATTCGCCGAATACGGTGCATAGACTATTGATATGTGGTATATCCTCTGCGTTATCGGATAGTGTACCGAGTTCATCCAATTCTACCTCAAGGATACGACTCATAACTTCCAGGAATCGTCCTGTCCCGGCCGCACATTTGTCATTCATAGTAAAGTTTGTCATAATACCGTTGTTGTCCAGTGAAATTACTTTGCAATCCTGTCCACCAATATTTATGATAGTTCTTACCGGTACATTTTCATGCATAAGCCATCTGGCAGCCTTGGCATTGGCTGTTATCTCGGTGATAACCTCGTTGGCAAATATCATCCTGCGGCCGTAACCTGTTGCAACGGTATAATGGATATCTTCTTCCCTTATATCATGGTCTTCCAGCATCCCGTACAGCAGTACCTTTACTGTCTTTTTACAATTAACCCCTGTAGAAGATATTTTTGAACCGAGAATCTTATTCCCACACATTAATACTATTTTTGTCGTTGTCGATCCAATATCAATTCCAGCAACAATACTCATAAACTATATATTAACGGTTGTAAGAATAGAGGACAAGATAAAATCCTGCCCGTTTTATTTACTCCGGATAAACGTTTTCTATTGACATGAAAAGGTTTATTTGTAATAATTGCAGATTAGAGCTAATTGCGTGCATTTGCCAGGCTTAATAAACTTAAGAAAATTTATGTAGAAAGCCGCTCTATTTTCGTTGCGGCTTTTTTTATTTATAAGCAATCTTTGAATTCAAGTTGCATTTCTCGTACAGAGGCGTTTGAGGAGTACTATGACACAATTATTAAGAGATGATATACGTAACGTGGCGATAATTGCCCATGTTGATCATGGAAAGACTACGCTGGTAGACCAGCTACTTAAACAGAGCGGTACATTTCGTGCCAATCAACAGATTCAGAATGTAGAGAGAATTATGGACTCTAATGACCTCGAACGCGAGCGAGGTATTACTATCTTGGCAAAGAATACTGCTATTAATTATAAGGGGGTAAAGATTAATATTATAGATACCCCTGGTCATGCTGATTTTGGCGGAGAAGTTGAACGCGTCCTTAAAATGGCTGATGGTGTCTTATTATTGGTAGACGCAGCTGAAGGGCCTATGCCCCAGACGAGATTCGTGCTTCGTAAGGCACTGAGTTATAATTTGAAACCCCTGGTAGTTATTAATAAGATCGATAGACCCGATGCCCGTTGTGTTGAAGTATTAAACAAAGTCTTTGATCTTTTTGTGGAACTGAATGCAACTGATGAGCAATTAGATTTCACAGTAATTTATGCCAGTGGGAGGGATGGTTTTGCAAAGCTTGCTTTAGAAGACTCACATAAAGATATCACCCCGCTTCTTGATGCCGTTCTGTGTCATGTTCCGGGACCGTATTGTGATCCTGATGCACCATTGCAAATGCAGATAACCTCATTAGATTTTAATGATTATGTAGGGAGAATCGGGATTGGCAGGATCTTTGCCGGTACAATTCATACTGGTCAGCATATAACACGAATTAGCCGGGATAATGAACATACAGTACACAAAATAAATACGTTATATACATTCTCAGGTTTAGGAAGACAGGTTATTAACTCGGCTGGTGCAGGTGATATTGTTGCAATAACCGGAATTGAGAATCTTGATATCAGTGATACGATTGCTTCCGTTGAGAACCCCCAGGCAATGCCAAGGATTAACATTGACGAACCTACCCTTTCAATGATATTTTCAATTAATAATTCACCTTTTAGTGGTCGAGATGGTAAATATGTTACCAGTAGAAATTTAAGAGAAAGATTCTCCAGGGAGCTTCGATCTAATGTTGCTCTCAGGATAGAAGATACCGAGACGCCTGATGCCTTCTGCGTTTCTGGTCGAGGGCTCCTGCATTTATCTGTATTAATTGAGAACATGCGCCGTGAGGGATATGAGCTGCAGGTCTCGAAACCCAAAGTAATTCTCAAGGACATACATGGAGAAAAAGCAGAGCCGGTAGAGTTTGTGGTGATTGATGTACCCAAGCAGTATGAGGGGCAGGTTATCTCTATGTTAGGTACCCGGAAGGGGGAAATGCTCAGCATGGATACTGATAAGGATATCACTCATTTTGAATTTAAAGTTCCCTCTCGTGGCCTGATTGGTTTACGGAGTCGTATTATGAGTGCCACCCGCGGAGAGGCTGTAATATATCATAATTTTTATGATTACGAACCCTATAAAGGTGATATTGCCCACCGCGTACAGGGAGTACTGATCTCTATGGCTGCAGGTGTGGCGACTGCCTATGCATTAGATGGACTACAGGACAGAGGGATAATGTTTATAAAGCCGGGCGACCCGGTATACGAAGGTATGATTGTAGGTGAGCATTGTGAGCAGAATGACATCACCGTAAATGTCATACGTGCCAAGAAGGCTACCAACATTCGATGTGCCACGGCTGAAAAAGGAATCAAGCTTCCCCCAGCAAGGGAATTTTCACTGGAAATGGCCCTGGAATACATAGAAGATGATGAATTAGTAGAAATTACCCCAAATGCCTTTCGCTTTAGAAAGAAGCTTTTAACAGAGAATCAGCGTAAAATCACCCGTAGACAACAACAATCTTTAGAAACGGCTACGACATCCGGAGAGAAGATATAGAAAAAATACACGGTCCTTATTTCTAAAATAATAAAAGTATTTGAAAACACAACAAAAAAGCAGGTCTTAAAACCTGCTTTTTTGTTGTATGATTTGTGTATAGTTGCTTATTTGTTTACAACACTCTTAAAATCCTGCCCCGGAGTAAATTTTATTGTTTTGCTGGCCTTGATATTAATGACATCACCTGTTTGCGGGTTACGCCCCTTTCGTGCCTTTCTGGTTTTTACAGAAAAACTACCAAATCCGATTAAGCGAACCTCTTTCGTTTTTTTAACACCACTTTTTATACCATTTAAAACAGCATTTACAGCCCTTTCTCCATGTGCTTTTGACATGTCACACTCCTTCGCTACCAATTCAACCAACTCCTGTTTGTTCATCCGTTAATCTCCTTTTATGATGGTTTACAAAAGGTACAGTAAGTTCGCGGTAGGATACATGAAACAAACATCTGAATCAAGTATTTTCCGGATTATTTGTCACTGTTTTAAAAGCCCGTTCCTTTAACGATACAATACAGACCTTTGAAATTCTTTTTCTAATACTCTTCCAACAATGATAAGTGCCGATTTTTTTATGGACTCTTGCCTTACCTGCTCAACGATCCCTGATAAGGTTGAATGGATAACTCTTTGTTCCGGCCACGTTGCCTTGTAAATAACGGTTACCGGACAGGTATTGCTGTAGTAGGGAATGAGTATCTTTACAATTTCTTCGATCTTATCAATACTTAAAAAGATACAGAGTGTGGGAGTGGTGGTTGCCAGGACACTCAAGTGCTCTTTTTCAGGAATTGGGGTTTTACCTTCCATGCGGGTAATGATGATCGTTTGGGTAACTCCCGGAAGTGTTAATTCTTGCTTGAGGACTGCTGCCGCAGCAACAAAAGAACTGACCCCCGGAATAACTTCATAAGAAATTCCTAATTCATCAAGTGCTTGCATCTGTTCTTGCATTGCACCGTAAATGGAGGGATCCCCTGAATGTATTCTCACCACATCCATATTGTGCTTCATTGCTTCTTCGTAAACAGCGGTTATTTCCTCCAAAGTCATATGTGAGGAATCGTATATCTTTGCGTCTGATGGAAGGTATCTTAACAACTCCATATTGACAAGAGAACCCGCATAAATACAATAATCCGCACGCTGGATAGCTTTTAATCCCTTGATCGTTAGCAATTCAGGGTCACCTGGACCTGCACCAATAAAAAATACTTTCATGTCCTTTATTTTCCATCTTTCCAGTGAATTGCATTAATAGTAACTTTCTTTGATTCCTCTCCTATGATCTTGAACTTACTGTCTTTTACTAAATACGTTGAGGCCTCTTTACCGCTTGTTCGTACAGTAATAACCCATAGCCCTCCGTCTTTGCTTACTGACTCGATTCTTCCTTTCTTCACATTTACATTAATATTTAACAGAGATTCTGTATCAGTATCAGATATTCTCCGAACCCCTTCTACCTCAAATACACTCGGAAGGCCTGTTTTTAACCTGATTAATGGAGACTCATACATCTGACCGTATGCAATTGAAGATATACTACACAATACAAAAATACAAGCAAAGATCTTGTTCTTCATCTGCGTTACCTCATGCGTTAAAATTCATTTAAAATGAAATAATATAAAAGGCATATATATATCTTATCTCTTTCGGGTTCCCGGGAGAATCCAGCTACTATGCGAACCTTATTCTGGTATCAGCTTACTTGATTTTCGTAAAATGTATTCTGATTTTGTACAATTATTCTATACACGACTAAGCCCTTATTTTACAAATAAAGTAGACAGGGAGCAATTACTTTTTGGAAACCGGTAATAATTATTCAGGTGTAACGAGAGTAATTCGTTGACATGATACTGATAGTTTCCTATAGTATGTGTCTATCATACGTATTACTCTCTCTTATTCTTGTATGATTTTCAAAATGACAAAGATGATAAATATTAAAAATTTGTTGATAGGTCAAGGCCAACCCCTGGTCTTTATTGCTGGGCCTTGTGTTATAGAGAGTTCTGAAAGTTGTTTTCGGTTAGCAGAGGAGTTAAAGGATTTCTTTGAGAAAAAAAACATTCCTTTTATCTTTAAAGCATCGTATGATAAGGCGAATCGAACATCGATAAATTCCTACAGAGGGCCGGGTATTGATAAGGGAATAAAGATATTATCCGAAATTAAAAGAAGACTAAATCTCGCAATACTATCCGATGTTCACAGTGAGGAGGAGATATCCATTGCATCAGAAGTGCTTGATATAATACAGATTCCCGCTTTTCTTTGCCGCCAAACGGACATAATCCTTGCTGCAGCAAAAACGGGCAGACCGGTTAATATAAAAAAAGGCCAATTTTTAGCACCGTGGGATATGAAGTCTGTTGTTGAAAAGATATGCAGTGCCGGTAATGAGCAGATCTTGTTAACGGAGCGGGGAACGTGTTTTGGTTACAACAATCTTGTAAGCGATATGCGGTCACTGGTTATTATGCGTAAGCTGGGATATCCGGTAATATACGATGCAACCCATAGCGTTCAATTACCAGGAGGACAGGGGGATGTCTCCGGAGGTGAAAGGAATATGGTTGTACCCCTTGCAAGGGCAGCAGTTGCAGCAGGGTGTGACGGACTATTCCTCGAGGTACATGAGACTCCCGAAACTGCCCTTTCTGACGCCTCTACCATGCTTCCATTGAAGGATTTGTCTCCTTTGGTTGAGCAGTTATTGGAGATTCACGCTATTCTCAGGGTTCATACTGTTCATACTGCAGGAGAATAAGAGAGAATAGCTATTGTAAATAAAAAAATTTTTCGTATAATTATATTTTTTATGTCTTAATTTTTAGCCCGCGTAGCTCAATTGGCGGAGCACGTCATTCGTAATGATGAGGTTGTCGGTTCGACTCCGATCGCGGGCTCTTTTAATTTTATTCGGGTTAAATAAGAATTGATCCTTCCGTATTACTATTGAGTACATCAGGACACATAACCCTATCAATACATTTCTAGTAATGATATTCAGTCTAAGTTAGAGAGATGAAACATACTTTAACGGGATAAAACCTTGATTAATTTGATACAAGTAAACGGTATGGTAACGAATAGAAAAAGGGTATTTGTGTTAGGTTTGGATTCAGTGCCTCCTGAGCTTCTGTTCGACCGCTGGTTGAACCAGCTACCTCATATAAAGCAACTGGTATCTCAGAGTGTGTATGGCGGGATGAAGAGTACTATCCCTGCAATTACCTGTCCTGCCTGGATGTCCATGATGACGAGTGCTAATCCCGGCCGATTGGGTTTATATGGATTCAGAAACCGTACCAACTATGATTATAATGGTCTCTTTTTTGCCAATTCACGTACTATTCATATCGATACTATCTGGAATATTTTATCGAGAATAGGGAAAAAGGTAGTAGTGATTGGTGTTCCCATGACATACCCTCCCCAGCCGGTTAATGGATGTATGATTACCTGCTTTATGACACCTGACCCGGGATGCGAGTATACCTATCCACCAGAGTTAAAACCTGAAGTAGAATATATTGCAAAAGGTTATATTTTCGATGTGGAAGAATTTCGGAGCGATAACAAAGATCCCATTTTAAAGACCATTTATGATATGACTGAAAAACGGTTCAGATTAGCACGACATTTTATCCGGTCCAAAGACTGGGATTTTTTTATGATGGTAGAAATGGGTCCTGATAGAATACACCATGCCTTTTGGAAATATTTTGATGAGAGTCACCCTCATTATATACCAGGCTCAAAATATCAAAATGCCATCCTTGATTATTATAAATATCTCGATACAGAGATTGGTAATATGCTCAATCTTTTAGATGAACACACCATGGTGCTTATTGTATCAGATCATGGAGCAAAGAAGATGATGGGGGGGATTTGTATTAATGAATGGCTTATCCAGAACGGTTACCTGCGGTTATTACAATACCCCCGGGAAGTTACACCATTCAACAAGCTTATTGTTGACTGGGAACATACAAAAGTTTGGGGAGAGGGTGGGTACTATGGCCGCATATTCATGAATGTAAAAGGTCGTGAACCTAAGGGAACTATTGCAAAACAACATTACGAGCATTTTCGAAATGAATTAATAGAGGGACTGGAGGACCTCAGGGATGAGAACGGTAAGAATATTAACACGAGGGCATTTAAACCTGAGGAAATTTATTCAACATGTAACGGCATACCCCCGGATCTGATTGTATATTACGGAGACCTCTCCTGGCGGTCTCTTGGTACGGTTGGGAACAGAAGTATATGGGCAGGGGGAAATGATATTGGCCCGGATGATGCAAATCACTCGCAATATGGTATATATATTATGAAAGGTGGCCACACCTGCCGTACCATACGGAAAAAAGATATTACGATATATGACATTGCTCCAACAATATTGGATTATATGGGTGTTAAAACACCCGAAGATATGGAGGGTAAGGTTATTTAATTTCAGCCATTTTACTTATCGTTAAATACTATTGAAAATGAATTCTTTACAGATATAGAGATATCTAAAAGGAGGATGAAAAAGGGTGAACAGGGGTTTTACTGTTTGGTTTACTGGATTATCAGGATCCGGAAAGACGACAATCTTGCACCGTTTGGGAAAGAAGCTAAAGGAATTATGTAGAAATGTAGAAGTATTCGATGGTGACGTTATAAGGACAGATCATTGTATTGATTTGGGCCTTAGTAAACAAGAGCATGATATTTTCATGCACCGGACTGCTTTTGTTTGTAAATTATTAACAGCAAATGGTATGGCTGTTATTTCTGCTGCTATATCACCGTATCGGGAAGCAAGAGATAAGGCTCGCAAGGAGATTGGTGATTTTGTCGAAGTTTATGTAAAATGCCCTTTGGAAGTATGTATTGAACGGGATGTGAAGGGATTGTATAGAATGGCATTACAGGGTGAAATTCAAACTTTTCCCGGAATTTCAAGCCCATATGAAGAACCACTCAACCCTGAGATTATTGTTGAGACCCATAAAGAAACGGTAGAGGAGTCTACGAATAAAATAATAAAAAAGCTGGTAGTGTTAGGATATATTCCTGATATAACTTCTGAAGAAGATCTCTATTCAGATAAAGAAGAGGCGGTGATTGCAAAAAGGTTATCGGGTCTGGGCTATATTGATTAAATAATCTCTGTAAAACCACCGAGAAATAGCGGTTTACTATTGAATGTTCTTTGTCTCATATGCTGTTTCTACAATACGTTTCGTTTTCGCGGCAAGCCTGGCAATAAGCTTGTCTAACTGGGGAGTGAGGAGAGGGCTTGCCGCTTTAGCCAGGACAGCAAGAAAAGTATTATCGAATTGTAAGTGAACGGCTGTTTTCACCTTTTCATATGGTCCTGTTTTGTCTTTTCCTGTTCTATATTCAATTTCCAGTACAACAGAACCTGAAAAATCAAAAAATGTGTTGGCGTTACCCTGCCCCAGGTAAATTACTTTATGTGGTTGCCGATTCGCTAAGTAGAATTCGCCTGTAATGCGTTTTTGAGGCATCTGTATGAAATACAGACCATTATCTTTTGCTTCAATGATTAATTCCTTGTTACGAAAATCCTTCCCATGTTTTACAAGTTCTTCTACATGCTCCATAAAATATTCCAGTGTTTCCTTATCCGTACGGATGATAAGAGGTTTCTGGACCCTTGTGAACGTACTGTTCTGAATAATCTGTTGCAATACATCACCTGGAGAAGGGTCAGAATAGAGAGGAGATGCGGGCCATGGAAAACTGAAAAGTATGATAAGGGGTATAATACAGATACTGTGCATAATTTTCATAATAAATAAAGATTTTCCTTATTGGCGGTTTTTAATAAAATCCATAAGCTTGTGCAATGTAGTGGTAACAGATATAGTGTATCAGTTTTAACGTAGTATGGCGAATGAATAACCTCTTGTGGGCACTCAAATTTCTAACCATTATCCCTATCGGGAGGGGAGATAAAGGAGCGCGAAATGGCTTCCGACCCGTTGTCTGCTGGTTCCCGGTCGTAGGTCTGTGTATTGGTGTCTTTTTGTCATTATTCTTCGTGCTGTTTTCTCTCTTTTTCCCGTTACACATGGTGCATGCCTTAATTATTCTTATCTATATTATCATTACAGGGGCATTTCATCTGGATGGATTTGCCGATACCTGCGATGGTATCTGGGGAGGGTGGAATAAGGAAAAACGCCTGGAAATAATGAGGGACAGCCGTATAGGGAGCTTTGGAGTTATCGGACTGATATGTTTACTCGGGCTAAAATATATGAGTTTGATGAGTATTGGCGAAATGCATACATCTCATCACTCGTTTTTTTATATATGTGCAGAATACATCTCCTGCTCTTTTTCACCTGCACGTATGAATGTTTGTATTGCATTGATTGTAATGCCTGTTGTAGGGAGATGGGGACAGGTCTGTGCCGCAGGGCTATCTGCCTATGCGAGGAGTGAACCGGGTACCGGACGTTTTATTTCAGATGCGACAACGGTAAAACATGTAATTTTTATATCGCTTATTCCATTGTTTCTGTACTGGTTTTTTTACAACCTGGCAGGAATAATGCTATTTGCAATAATTAGTATTTTTAGTCTTATCTGGATTTGGTATATTAAAAAGAAAATCGGTGGAATGACAGGCGACACGTTAGGGGCTACGAATGAGGTTAGTGAACTTTTGTCTTTATTGAGTCTTCTGGCATTCAATAACACGCTGTATTATTAAAATAGTTTTATTGTATTTTATGTTCAAATGAAGCAGGTAAAATGGCTAAGATAACTTTTATCCTCGGTGGAGCACGGAGTGGCAAATCTGCATTTGCAGAAGGGCTTGCCAGGAAGTACAGAGACGTAATTTACATCGCAACCGCTGAAATGAAAGATGACGAAATGCGTGAGCGCATTAGGGTTCATCGTACCCGGCGTCCTTTCAACTGGAAGACCATAGAATCCCCTTATCATATACATAAGACTGTGTCTGAAATAAATGAACATGCAGATGTTATATTTGTTGACTGTATTACTCTCTATATAACAAATATGCTCTTCAGTGATGAGAAAATCACAAAGGCTTTCCTTGAGAAAGATGATAAGAGAGAAATAACAACCCTTTCCCCTTCGTTGGGCGGGGGATTGTCTGCCGCCAACGGTTTAAAATTAAATACGGACTATCTCAGGCAGAAGCAGGAACATATCCTTGTTGAGATCAATAAGCTGAGCAGGGCATGCCGTAAATCAAAATCAGATATTATCCTTGTATCGAACGAAGTTGGTCTTGGTATTGTACCCGATAACGTCCTTTCACGTCTGTTCCGTGACGTCGCCGGTCGTGCAAATCAGATTCTTGCAGATGAGGCAGATGATGTCTATTTTATAATAGCAGGGATTTCGCAGAAGATAAAATAAGTAAGAGCACCCTTGTTGCAAATCGAGGAAATGGGGAGAATGGTAAAAAGTATGTACGGTTCTTGTTGAGAATTTTCAGAAAACCACATCGTTACAGTTTACTATATGGATACTCAACGTCTTAAAGGAAAGATACTTCCCATTTATGTATTTTTTGGGAATGAGGAATTTTTTATTCATGAGGCGCTTTCTGCAGTAAAAGCCTGCCTCCTCAGGGGTACCGACCCCGCGATATCTCTAGTTGAATTTGAAGGGAGTGGAACCCCGGGGGGAACAATATTCGATGAGTTAAGAACGATACCGTTTTTTGCCAGTAAAAATAAGGTGGTGATTGTAGAGGGGGCGGACACCTTCGTTGAAAAGAACAGGCAATTACTGGAAAGGTACTTACAATCGCCTGCACGTCATTCTCATCTTATCCTTGTGAATAATAAATGGGATAAAAGGATGAAACTGGCAGCCCTTGTTGATAAGGTCGGAATTTCCGTTGAATGTAAAAAACTGAAGGACTACCAGATACCTGGCTGGATAAGTACCCGTACAAAGTTTTACAAGAAAACGATTACTACAAAAGCTGCCCAGATAGTAGCTGAAAACGTAGGGAACAATTTAGCTATTCTTGATAAACACATTGAGAAGCTGTCAATCTATCTCGGCGACAGGCCAACAATTGATGAAAATGATGTGGAAGCCCTTGTGGGGATTGACAGAAATCGTACGGTGTTTGAGTTAACCGATGCAGTTGCGCAGAGGGATATACTGTCGTCGTTGAAAATCCTCAATCAAATGCTGAATCATGGAGAGGATTCAGTAAGGATTATTAGCTTGCTTGCCTGGCAAATAAAACGACTCTGGAGGGCCAAACAGTTGTTACGTCAGGGAACGGATGAGTCGAAAGTTGCCTCAGAACTGCAAGTAATTCCCTTCTTTGCAAAACGTTTCTTTGTACAGGTCGGGCTTTTTACCGAGGATGATCTTATGAAGAAATACGCGCTGTTGTTAGAAACAGACGTACAGAGTAAGACAAGATCGCGTAATATGCAATTATTGTTGGAGTTATTGATCTATAAATTATGTGTGTAATGGATAACTACTGGAATGGTGGATACACTCCGCAGCAGCCTCAATACGGTGGGAATTTTTAATGGAAGAAGAGGCAAAATTTACAATGGAATATATAGAGAAGATACCTGGTGTACGGTATCAAAGAAACCTGACCCCTTTATTTTATAAAATAATCGGTTATGATTATAGTATGCACAAACCCAGGTTTTATGATTATAACTTGAAAAGGATGTAACTTTTATGAAAGGAAACAAAATACGATGAAATTTTTTATTGATACGGCAGATGTAAAGGAGATCCGGGAGGCGAATAGTCTCGGCATATTGGATGGAGTAACTACGAATCCATCCCTTATAGCCAAAACAGGCCGGCCTTTTCGTGAAACTATCGAAGAGATCTGCTCTATTGTACAAGGTCCTGTAAGTGCCGAAGTTGTTAGCCTTGATACAGAAGGTATGATTACGGAGGCACGGGAACTGGCAAAGATTGCTGAAAATATTGTGATTAAGATACCTCTGACAAAGGATGGTCTGAAGGCGGTAAAAAGATTATCAGAGGAGGGTATTGAGACAAATGTGACCCTCTGTTTCTCAGCTAACCAGGCCCTTTTGGCTGCAAAGGCCGGTGGTACCTACGTTAGTCCCTTTGTTGGAAGATTAGATGACAGGGGACAGGCAGGTATGGATCTCATTCAGGAGATTCGTACAATATACGATAATTACAGCTTTCAAACACAAATTATCGTTGCCAGTATCCGGAATCCTATCCACGTACGCGACGCAGCACTAATGGGTGCAGATGTCGCCACGATTCCCTTTGCTGTATTCGACCAGCTTGTTCAACACCCGCTTACGGATGACGGAATTAAGAGATTCCTGGCCGATTGGGAAAAGGTACCCAAAAAATAAAAAAAGAACCATTGAAAATGATAAAATGAGGAGGGGAATTTGTTTAAACCTACAAAAAGTAAACTCAGCATCTTTTTTTTGATCTTAACATTCCTGCCTCTTATTGTTATGCGAATGGTTATTTATCCCATTACTTTTGAAACCTTAAAGAGAGAGATTATAAAAGACCTGGAAATTGCCACGCGTAAACAGGCTGAGTTGGTTACGAGATGGGTGGAAAAATGCAGGTCTGATGCCCAACGTATTGCTAATAATCCGTTTGTCCTTCAGCTTGTCCAGTCAACCCCTGAAAGTGGAGAACACACTGAATTATTCAGAAAACTTGATGAAACGGGATATTTTGATTACCTATGGAAAGAATTCGGCCATAAAGAGGTTTTTATCTCTGATCCTGGCGGTGTTGTAAGGATTGCATCAGAGCAGGAATTCGTTGGGATGGATATATCTGCAAAAGATTATTTTCGTTCTGCCATCAGCGGGGCATCCTTTACATCCGGTATTATATCTTCCGATATTCCTCTGGAAAATGAATCAGGCATAGGAGAAGTGGGTATGCCTGCCCTGTTTGTTTCTGAGCCAATAAAAGATATGGTAAATCGTACCATCGGTACGGTAACCTTGCTTATCGGTGTCTCTGAAATAAATACGATGATGCAGAATATCCATATTGGTACCACAGGAGAGACCTATCTGATAAACGGATATGGCTACATGTTAACAGAATCCAGGTTTACGGAAAATCTGAGAAAACAGGGGAGGATAGAAAAGCGGTCTGCCCTGGCACTAAAAGTGGTTAATCCAAAAACAAATGTGCTGACAAAAGGGGTCCGTGAATGCCTGAAGGGTTCGGGTGGGTTTGATACCGAGGGTTACCCTGACTATCGGGGGGTAAATGTTTTAGGCTTCTGGCACTGGATGCCTGATTATGGATGGGGTGTGATTGCCGAGATTGATGTAGATGAAGGATATGGTGCGCTCTATACGTTACGAAATTATGTTATGTTTGTCTTTGGACTGGTATCGATAGGGGTTATCATTGTTGCTTTCTTTTTAGGGAAAAAGATCTCAGCACCGGTTCATTATATATCGGAAAAAGCCTTAGAAATTGCCCGCGGTAACTACAACACAAGGATTCACTATACCTCGGACGACGAAATTGGTAAACTTGCCAGTGCCATTAATAGCATGGCAGAGACATTGGAATCGGGGGTACAAGGGGCAGGAACAGTAAAACCAGCGAACAAAACATCGCCCCGGGAGAGCAAAAACTCCTGTTAGTTTTTCAAATTACAGAAGGAAAAGTATGTGGCTATTAAAAAACCTGAAAGAGATCTCTTTAGTACAAAAACAGAAAGTACAGGAAGACAACCGCTGTCCGACAGAATGAGACCGCGAAGTTTACACGAGTTTGTTGGGCAGGAGCACCTTGTCGGGCCCAATAGGATACTTCAGAGGTTTATAGAAAATAAGGACCTCATATCACTCATCTTCTGGGGTCCCCCCGGCGTAGGAAAGACAACACTGGCATTTATTATTGCCCAGGCGATGAATGCCCATTTTATCTCATTTTCAGCAGTACTATCAGGGGTGAAAGATATTCGTGGGGTTATTGAGGATGCCCGGTCTCAGCATAAGTATTATCATAAAAAAACCATTCTCTTCGTGGATGAAATTCACAGGTTTAATAAGGCACAACAAGATGCCTTCTTACATCATGTAGAAGACGGTACTATTACCCTTATTGGTGCAACGACAGAAAATCCTTCTTTCGAAATCAATGCTCCGCTTCTATCACGCTGTAAAGTATTGATGCTGAAACAGCTTACCGGGGATCATCTGAAAACAATCATGACCCACGCCTTAGCAGACAAAGAACGAGGGCTCGGAAACTTACCGGTTGAAATTCAAAACGATGCCTGCGATAGTATTATACGCTCTTCATACGGGGATGCCCGTATTATGTTAAATACGTTAGAGACCGCCGTTATGCTCGCAAAACCTGATAAAGAGGGCAAACGGGTAGTAACCCTGGAGATTGCCCGGGAGTCTATGCAGAAGAGGGTACTCCTGTATGATAAGGCAGGGGAGGAGCACTATAACGTCATATCTGTCTTTATCAAATCTATGCGGGGAAGCGATCCGGATGCAGCCCTTTACTGGTTAGCCCGAATGCTTGAGGCCGGTGAAGACCCTCTTTTCATCGCACGGCGCATGATTATTTTTGCTTCTGAGGATATCGGGAATGCAGATCCCGCTGCATTGCAATTGGCAATTGCAGCCAGGGATGCCTTTCATTTTGTAGGGTTACCGGAGGGGTGGATACCGCTGGCCCAGTGTGTTGCTTATCTTGCCTGTGCACCAAAAAGCAATGCCTCTTATATGGCTTATCTGGAGGCACTGAAGGACGTCAGGGAATACGGTGTCCTGCCGGTGCCATTTCACGTTCGAAACGCCCCTACACCTCTTATGAAGAATCTTGGATATGGCAAGGGGTATCAATACCCTCATAGTTTTGGAGGGTATGTAGCCCAGAACTATATGCCGGAAGAGCTCCCCGGGAGAGAATATTATAGACCTACAGACAATGGATATGATAAGGTAATTAAGGAACGTCTGCAGTCTTATAAAAAGGGACGGAAACCATTGCAATAATAAATAATCTTATAAGGGGCTGGTATTCAACAAGAATGGAATTGTTACGAAAGACAAACGATTCATCTTTCGCTTCGCCCCATTCGGAATGATAATTTTCGCATCCTGCCCCATTGTTATAGGTAATCGTACTGGCAAACATTTTTAAAACAGCAAAATAGTATTGGATAATTATCTATGTCTACTGAAAAAATAAAACTTTGCCCGGAATGCGGATCAGAGTATTATGCGTATATTTTAACATGCGCTGACTGCAGCGTTCCTTTGGTAATGCCTGAAGAGATCGAAAAAGAGAAAAATAAAAAACCGGATATTGCCATGCCTCTTAACGAAGAATGGGTTACCATCAGAGAAGAAGGGATAGAGGGTGTCCGGGAGTTATCGGATTTACTTACAAGGAACGATATTTTCTGCAAGATTGTATTGGCTCCTGGTTGCAGTACGGGAAAGTGTGGATGCCGATATCTTCTTCTGGCACTAAAAGAAAATGCACAAATCGCACACGATTGTATTGAGGAATTCCACACACAGAAGTATCCGGAAATCAAAGCTTCCCAGGAATGGGAATCACAGGGAAGATGCCCTGCTTGTGGTTTTTCTGTAAATCCTGACATGAAAGAGTGCCCCGATTGCGGACTGTTATTGATTATTGAAAAGTAATCGCTCATCTAATTTACACAGAAACACCAAAACATAAATCATACGAATTCGCTCCACTGAGGATTTCTCTGTAAAGAAATAAGGAAACCCGTCCTCCTCTTTACGTTCATCCTAAAGGGATGTGGTTACAGTTGCCAAAGGCAACTACATGTAGCCGCAGGCCTTTAGCCTGCGTCACACTCACCCCCATATGCCAAAAAAGTACAGTAAAATTCCTCAGCTTGATGCATATGCCCCGTCACCCTGGGTGGAACGAAGGGTCTTGTTTTTTGGAGTGAGAGTTCCTCACGGAACCTGTCCTGAACTTGCCGAGGAGCCTGCCCTGAGCTTGTCGAAAGGGGGCTCAGAATGATAAACAAACTCCACTACCCGACGTTCGCAGAACGTTTGCCGGGCCGCTCTCCTGCTTGTTCCCAAACCACATACTGAAATTCCCGAAGCATCTATTTGGAACA
The DNA here is from genome assembly GCA_021646405.1 of Candidatus Loosdrechtia aerotolerans. GTDB lineage: Bacteria > Planctomycetota > Brocadiia > Brocadiales > Brocadiaceae > Loosdrechtia > Loosdrechtia aerotolerans. The sequence continues at coordinate 7,816 of SOER01000010.1, read as the reverse complement.
CCATGTGCGCCGAAACTCTGTTTCGAGGAGCAGTGTACCACGAAAGGTTTATTTTTAGCACCTTCATGAAACATTCAGTAAAATAAATAATGCTTGAAATGAAAATTGGATGTGGTATAAAAATAGCGTGTTAACCGCATAACTGGTCTGTTTTCCAGATTTTGGCTTCTGTACTTTTTCAGAAAAGGAGAGATGTATGAATAAACAAGAATTAATTAATAGTGTGGCAAAAGAAATGGGGACCCCGGCAAAACAGGCGGAAAATGCAGTAAATGCCATAATAAGTAGTATCCAGAAGGGTCTGAAGAAAGATAAACGGGTACAACTCATCGGATTTGGTACATTTGAAGTGAGGACAAGAAAGGCAAGGAAGGGGAGAAATCCGCAAACAGGAGAGCCCATAAAAATTAAGGCCAGCAAAACCGTAGCTTTCAAGGCGGGAAAAAAGATAAAAGATTCGGTTTGACGAGAAATCTCATTGTTTGCGGATGAGGGAGGTCTGATGAAATAGCATGGTGAGTACAGAGGTATTGAGGGAAGAAAGAGGCAGAGCAGATAGGTTAGGTTAAAGATATATACAGCCGGTTCTCTGCTCTGCCCTGAATTGTGCTGAACCGGTGAAACTTGTGCAATATCCATCTCAGCAAATTTTCCTCTGATAATTTAGGAGAATTATTGAGAGTACATGAGTCCAGGAACCTATTTACATTTATCTTGTCGTATGCCGGGTAGTACCGTTTGGGCAAGTAACCGGGCTGCTTGTAAACTGGATGCGGCGACACGGAGGCTAGGCTCACTGTTACCTCCTATACCAATCCACGGGTGCTGCGGTACGGGCTGCATTTGGGCTCCTTCCAGGCGGTACCACTGACCGGTAAAGGAAACCTGGTTACCACTCCACAGCAAGCGGATAACCTCTATCGCCTCACCAAGCATTGCAACCCGCTGATCATGTTCAGGATAAGATATGCTAAAGGCCTCATGCTCTCCGGCATCCCGCCCTGCTCCTAATTTGAGACGAAACCGACCACCGCTGAGCCGATCAAGACCGGCCAAAATACGAGCAACCTGGATGGGGTTGTAGAAGGTAACCGGCAGGACCATGGGACCAAACCGGAGCCTTTTTGTCCAGAGGGCAAGTGCGGTCATGACCGGCCAAAGATCAAGTGTCCATCTTCCTGGTGCAAGGAGTGGACGGATATGTACCGAGCAAACGAGAGAGTCAAAGCCAAGTATTTCAACGTGTCTCGCTAGCCGGCGCCGTCCTGCCAGGTGGTACCTTCCTGTGATTCAACGTAGAGACCAACTTCTACGCCCATTATCTCCTTCCTCCAATGGCCGTTTTTTCTTGCTCTGTTTTATTGCTATTGCCAGAATGCGGTTAAACCTTGAATCCCTCAAGGTGATAGTGGTTGATAGTTTGTACGGTGAACGTAATCAGATCTAGCTTTAGCGTATCTTTGTTTTATCTTCAATACCAGGGATTTTTGCAGTATCCATAGAGAATCAGGAATATTACAAAATATATTAGTCTGGGACACACCCAAGCGACTCTAAAACAGACCAATATTATAGTAAAAGAAGTTGTAAGCTCCCAATCTTTGATATATAGTATTCTCGTAGGAATTTCAAAGTAGCCACAGAGACCGCAGAGAAAAAATTACAACCTCTCTGATCTCACTATCCTCTATGGTTAAAGTAACAAAGGCCTCAAGTAATATACAAACAATAAGGGTTTATATCGGTAATATTTCCGGTGTGTATATGAACATATCCATTATAGAAAAATTTATTGAAAAAATAACTTACGGCAAAAAGGAACACGCCGAGCGTTTTTATGAGATCTTTTCAGCACGTGGATTTTTATTGGAAATTGACGGTAGTTCCGGGAATGTACGGTTAAGTAATGATTCACACAGAGATGACAGTGAATTCCTTGAGATACTGCAGGATATTCATTATAAAAAGATGTACCACAAACTACATCAGGACTCAATTGAAAAGCACGATGACGAAAGTATTCAGCAGAATCACCATATATACTTTAATTATATCGATACACAACTGTTTGATATAAATAACAGTCAGTATCTCATTGAACTATTTTCACATGAGATCCCGGTCGATCTTTTTCGGTTAAATTGGGAACGGGATTGGTATGGTAAGTTTGATCAGTTTAAGAAGTGCGGGCATATTCCTAAAATACGGGTATATGATCTGGAACCTTTTATTGCCCGTCTCGTGAAAGCTATTTCTTCTCTTGGAATATCCACGTGGTCATCATGTGAAGGTCATTGGGGTGAGCCTGCATATATAGTTTTTGATAGAAAGTATCATCGTATCTGGTTTCAGGCGGTATTTAGTAAGTTTATTAAAAGGAAACTAAACTTAATTTGTAAATGGGAATGGTTGGGCTGGGATGATCGTTGTTCTATAAGCAGCCCAGGTAAGGACCAACTCGAAGCATACCTGGAAATCCAGGATGTAGCCCGGTTAATTTATGATAATAGGATTACCTTAATGGAAATAAAAAAGCAGGTATGCTCGCTCTTAACAGATAAGCATAGAAACATGAACCAGAAGGAACTACTGAATGTCTTTGAGGGGTATTTTGAGGAATCAATCAAGTGTTTGTAACTCGGTAACAGCTTACTAATGAATTACCATTGTCACCATTTACAAAACCCGCGTATTATCTTGCAAACCGTCTGAATCGCACTATCAATTCGTAATGTATCTTCCAATTCTAACGGCTCAAAAAAATGTTTTTTACCAACGATATCAGTTACATACAGGAGGGCTAGTGCCCTCTTTTGGATATACTGTGCTGCACTAAAAATGGCTGAGCATTCCATATCAATTACCTCTATGTCTTTTTTCTGAAAAAATCCTCTATAAAGATCCTCACACCTCAATGACCCTATGCTCATCCCTTTCACTGGCTGTATTTCTCTGCTCTGATTATGTTCTAAAAAAGATTGAAACAAATTTCGGTCAGGATATTGGGTTGTAATTTTATCTGTGTATCTTAGAAGAGTATCGGTAAAACCCTCGAAGGATAAGCATTCTTCAGGGCAAACGAGACTGCCAATCCTTAATAGATTTGTTTCCCGGGTTAGACCACAAGCGCCAAAGAAGATAATCTCCTCGCAATTCGTCTGTTCCAGATATAAGACAGCATCACCGGCAAGCAAGGTGCCAATGCCTGCCTTAACAAAGGTAAACGTATCTGTATTAGCCGTTGCATAGAGTTTCCCTTTCTTCAGTGCCCCGATGCCAAGTCCCTTAAGAAGCCCTGGAGCGAGAAAAGGAACAACAACACAGGTTTTTTGTACTGCTGTTGGCTCTATACCAAATAAGGTCTTAAAGTTTGCCATAAATCTATCGTAGTCATTTCGTGCGTAGGGCAGGTATTGCCTGCCATAATAAATCTTATCGTAAAACCACTTTATCTGATATATTATACTTAGGATAAGTAAAAGGGTGCCATAAATAATTTTTGTAACCTAATAAGAGTATATCAGCATGAAGCAACAAAAACTAAAACCAAAGAAAAAATCATTAAAAGACAAGAAAATAAAAAAATCACAGAAAAGCAATAAATGCAAGAAGCTCTGTCGTGTAAGGAATTGGTCTGGGTATAATGAAAAGCTAAAACAAAGAGGTTCCCTTGATATATGGATTGATGAGAGTATACAAGGGAAATGGTATGCAAAACCAACGGGGAAAAGAGGTGCTCAGCCTCTTTATAGTGATCTTGCAATACTATCAACTCTTCAATTTGGCATGGTCTTTTACCAAAGACTTCGCCAAACGGAAGGATTCGTGAAATCTCTTTTTAGCCTTATGGATATACCCCTTGAAGTACCTGATTATTCTACCCTTTCTCGAAGAGGAGAGATGGTAAAGGTTCCATTTCCGAAAGAAAGTAAAGAGAAGCTGGTATTGATTCTTGATAGTTGTGGATTAAGGGTGTATAGAGAAAGTAAATGGAAGGTAAGACAGCAGGGATACACCAGACAGAGAATGTGGAGAAAGGTTCACCTTGAGATCACTCCTGATGGAGAAGTAAAGGCGGAAGAGCTTACACAAAAACAGCATTCGCGATGATAAAATATGGAAACCTGAAAGCTGTGGTGTCGCATACGTTATAAGATGCAGGGAAAAACTGTCTTTCTGCCGGTTCTGTACAACAAAGCCTTATGAAGATAGTATCCTTAGTTGTGCGTTTTTCAACTGTGAATCTATATACAACGTAAGTGTGTGAATAAAAATTATAATACCTGTCATCTCAAGACATTCTTCAATAGTCATTAAGATTAAATAAGTTATACTCCTCTCACCATATAACTCATGGTAACGCCCTCCAATAAACTCAAAGCCAATAGCGCCTGTAATATAGAGTAGGCCAGCGATAATAAATAAAAACCGTATTTTTCCTGGAAGGTTGATTATAAATTTTGTATATGCCAATAAGAAAAAAGTCAGGATAATACTATATGGTATAATCCAGGCGAAGTAATTAATACCTGTTGTATTTAGTGTATGTTGGAACGGTTTGACAAGACGTTCGTGAATGCAGGTAAATTCATCGACGGATAAAAAGAGAAAGATAATTGATAAACCTAACCAGTAAAAGTAACCTTCTCCGATCTTTTTTTTCGTAAAGGCAATAAAAGCAAGTAAGACTGAGCAGGATAATATTGCTATTGTAGAGCAAAATGTTGGAATACTTTTCTCTTTATCGAGGTCAAAGAGGCTAACCAAATGATAAAGCCCGACTACATGGCGATCGCCAACAAAATATGCAATAGATTTTACTATAATGTGAGCTAAAGTTATAAGCAGAAAAATAAAAGCAAAAAATTTTGGCGTATTCTTTAGTTTCAATACCATATCCATTTTCAGTTCCTCTATAGATGTCAGTATCGACTAATAAGTGTATGGAGAAACATGCAAAGTGGAAAATACTTAAAACATATGGTTCTTATTCCAGGTAGCTGTTAAAATAGCAAAAAACTTGCCACATTGCAGAAATAGGCGAGAAGATTATATGGGGCAGGTATTGTCTGCCAAGGATATTTTTTCTGATAATCGGAGGTCTTGTAAGTGTTAGATACGGTGCATTCTCATCACCTGATCGGAGGATCCACCAGCTAATTCCGCATAGGACTTCGTTTGAAACTGTTTACCAAGTTGATCTGCTGCCTGGCGAAGCAATGCAAAGTTATCCCGATAACGTTTAAAGATGCAGTTTAACATTCGTGTTTACCATTTTATCTGGTAAAAAAGTATTCCGTAAAATTCGCGCAATGCGGTTTCGGTTTGATCCAAACTTCTCACATCGGGTAAAAAATCTAACAGACTGAGTTTTCTCCTTGCTGGCACCCGAAAGTCTACGGGGAAGGACACTACTTCAAGCCCGGCGCGTTCAAATAGCAGCTTTGCCCGGCGCATATGGAAAGCCGATGTTACCAGCAACACCCGCGACTTCGTTCCTTCTCCCTTATTCTGTCCTAATAGATCAGCAATGGCAAAGGCTTCCTCTTCAGTATTTACCACCTCGTCTGTTATCAACAGATTTGCTTGAGGAATTCCCTTATCCGTCGCATAACGGGCCAACACCCTGCCCTCGGGCTGAGCATGAGGCTGCCACGGAACCCATCCACCGGTAAAAATCAGTAGCGGTGCTTTATCTGCTCTATATAACTCAACTCCGGCAAAGAAACGATCCGCCGCATCACCCCATTCGCTCACAGGGGGATTGCCGGGTGCCAGCGTCAGCATGCCACTTAGAACAACAATGGCATTTGCCTCTGGAAGCGTATCGATCAACTTCCGCATCTGCCACCCTTCGGCAGTGCGCATGGCAAAATCGGCGACAAAAGGGGTACCGGCCAGCCAAAACACAGTAATACCCAGCCAGCAGAGCACTTTACGATGCAATATCAGGCCGGTCAGGACCAACAGAATTGTCAGCCCTATGGGCAGCAGAAGGATCGGAATAATTTTATGCAGATAGATCATATCAATACAGGTGCTTTGCAGTCATTATCATTGGGAAACGTTATAGGATGTACTCCAGTATCTCACCTATCCTGGTAAACATCACCTCGGGTTTGCTTGCTGTAAGTGAGTCCCGGCTGTTACAACCCCAGGTTACCGCACCGAACGCAATATGAACTCTTTGCGCCGATTCTCCATCACGCAGTTCATCTCCTATCAGAATGGCCTCGTGCTTCGCGATACCGCTGGAACGGAGCACCTTGCGGAGCTTGGCCGTCTTGCCAAAGATCGAGACGCCGCATTCGTAGTCGGTAATGAGTGCTTCATTGGCCGGTCCAAGGATGTGTCGCACATTATCTTCCGAGTTGGAACTGATCAATGCCAAACGAATGCCCTTCCGGGCGAGCATTTCTAAGAGCATATCGACGTCTTCAAATAAAGAAACCTGATGGAGATTCTTTGCCAGAAGAGTTCGCAGATGGGCAGTGATAAGGGGGGCTTTCCATAGAGGAATCCCCAGGTATTTCATAATGTCTTTGGCATGAAGTCCTCTAAGCCGTTCGATATCAGTCTGGTTAATCGGTTTGAATCGATATCGTACAGCAACAGTATTGAGGGCGCTGGTAAACCACGGAATCGTATTAGCAAGCGTTCCGTCGAAATCGAAAATAACCAGTTTATATTTCATGACTTTTTTTTAGACATTTTTATAGCTTTTTATGTATTCCTGTTTCTTTTGATTTTATCAGTATTTCCAGGACATTCAAAGGAATTTAATTCCTGTTTGTTTTTATCGGTTTTGATATGTTTTTATGATTAGGTACGGCATAAGTACGACATGAATTTGAAGGATAACAGAACAGGGGGTAAGCGGATTATGTCCCCTAGGTAATCAAGAACTGGAGGTATTCTATGAAACGTCATCTGGCAAAAAATGAAAATTCCTATACAATTAAACTATAACTCCAATTTGAATATCAACCTGACAGATGTAGATTTTGACTTGAAAAATTTTGAGAACTGAGAGGGCATCCCTACCCCCCTTTAAAAGGTTACTGTGGTCTGTAAAGGACAACGAGCACGGGCTATCCAAAAAGTACAATCACATACCCACATATGGATTTTGAAAAGTCCGCACAAATATATGATATAAAAACTCTCCTGGGAAAGATTCCTATTGATGTCCCAGTAGAAAAGATGCTTGATGTAACAGTATACAAACAGATAGCAAAAGATAAAAAGGGTGTCGGTTTAACTGGCACCCCTTAAGAGTATAACTACTAGTGATACCCTTAGATAAAAAAAGATGATGTAGGTTAAACCGACGTCACAAAAAAGTCTTGCAATTTCCTGAGAAGTACGGCCGAATAAACGCTATTGTCCCGGTGATCGGCCTAAGAGATCAAATGGCGAATACAAAGCCTATGGTGTGTGGTATCTTGAGTTCTTTGACGATAACAAGCAGTGGCAATCACTTACTTTTAAGGACATTTGCCTTGTTTATCTCAGACCGGGAACGAGGCCAGTTAAGCCTGCCAAAGAAAAAGGTTACTCCTACCCTTACAGAGTATGGTCAGCAATATTTAGCATTCCATAAGAGGGAAAAGGAAAACACAAGACTTGTCAGAATCCGAGCCATACAGACACTATCACGATACCTGGGCAATTACAAACTTGATAAGCTATAGTTAACAGCAGTTGAAACCGAACAAATAAGAAACACACCGAGAAAGTACTTCAGAAGTTCTCTGAGCCATAGAGGCAACAAAGCCATTGAACGATCGAATTAACGTCTTAAGAGTTTCCCAAC